>JAFTFV010000050.1 GCA_017458265.1 Bacteroidales bacterium
AAATTAAATCAAATTTTTATCGCTTTCTCGGAGGCTCCGAAAGAGGCGGTTTTTCAACCGTTCTCAGCAGTATGTCTTGGTCGCAAATGGCCGCATAAGTGAACCTCCAAAATGAAGCAGGTTATTTTTTAACAATTACTAAACATGGCAAAGTTAATAAACTGTTTTGAAAAATCCGGAGGGAATGCCTATCTTTACAAACAAAAAAAACGCTTATGTCCAGAGAGTCATTCTTTGCAGGTATCCTCATCGGCCTTGGGGCCTTCGGTTTCCTTGCGCTCGGCGGTATTCCCGGCGCTGTGATTTTTGCTTTCGGCCTCATCGGGGTAGTGCTTTCGGGTACGCCGCTTTATACGGGCAGGGCAGGTGTGATGACTGATATTCCGGCGCTTGCAAAGATATGGCTGTTCAATATCCTGGCATGCGTGCTCATCGGCCTCATGGTCTATTCCCTTGGAGGAGAACCGTACGAAAGGGCGCAGACGGTGGTTGCAGGAAGGTTGGCTCAGGGCCCCTGGAGGAGTTTCCTGAGGGCAGTCGGCTGCGGTCTCATCATTGACATTGCCTGCTGGCTCTACCGCAGCACGAAGAATCTTGCACCGGTCATCTTCGGCGTGCCCCTGTTCATTGTCTGCGGGTTCTATCACTCCATTGCCGACGTTGTCTACCTTGTGGCTGCATTCAAGTGGGATACTGCCATTCTCTGGTACTATCCTCTCATCGTCCTGGGCAATTACGTTGGCTGCAACGTAAGGCGTGTAGTCATGCCAAAGCAATGAAACTGAAGTGTCTGCCGATATTGTTTCTCCTGTGCTCCTGTACAGGAGGTAACCTGTCGCTGCATTATGACAGGCCGGCGCAGTTCATGGAAGAGTCTTTTCCCATCGGCAACGGAAGGCTTGGCGCCCTTGTGTATGGCGGAACGTCCACTGACAGGATTTCCCTCAATGACATAACCCTCTGGACGGGAGAGCCTGACAGGGGCACGGAGCATCCGGACCTTGCCGGCCGGGAAAACCCCAGGGAGAACGTAGCCCTAGTAAGAAAGGCTCTTGCCGATGAGAATTATCCCCTTGCCGAAGATCTCCAGCGAAGGCTTCAGGGGCATTTCAGCGAGGCATACCAGCCTCTCGGCACCCTTTATATTGATTATCCGGAAGGCGATATTACGGACTATAGCCGCAAGCTTGATATTTCATCGGCAGAGGCGGTTGTATCATATAAAAGGAACGGGAAGGCTTTCGAGGCGAGCTATTTCGCATCGGCCCCGGATTCAGTCATCGTCATTGACCTGAAAGGCGAAATAGACGCCAGGCTCCGATACGACTGCGTCCTTCCGCACGGCGTCACGGCAGCGGACGGGAAAATCATCAGCGACGGCTATGCGGCATGGCATTCATATCCCGGTTATTATTCATTCAAGGGGGAGCAGTTCCGCTATGACCCGTCCAGGGGAATTCATTTCCGCACGGTCATAAGCGTCAAGAACAAGGGCGGCAAAGTGCTGGCGGAAGGGGAGACCCTGCATCTTGAGGGCTGTTCGGAGGCCACCATCCTCATCGTCAATGCCACATCGTTCAACGGCTTCGACAAGGATCCGGTAAAGGAAGGAAAGGATTATGCCGCCCTTGCCGATGCGAATGCCGCGCGCACAAAGGCAAAGAGCGTATCTTCGCTCAGAAAACGCCACCGGGCCGACTACCGCTCCTACTTTGACAGGGTACAGATTTCCCTCGGGAAAACAGATCCGGAGCTGAAGTCCCTTCCCACAGATGTACAGTTGAAAATGTATTCTGCCAAAGGCACTTCAAATCCGGAACTCGAGGCGCTGTATTTCCAGTACGGGAGATATCTTCTCATTTCCAGTTCCCGCACTCCGGGCGTCCCTGCAAATCTCCAGGGACTCTGGAATGAGAGCATGGATCCCCCGTGGAGTTGCAACTATACCGTAAATATCAATCTGGAAGAGAATTATTGGCCAGCGGAGGTGACAGCACTCGGAGACCTTCACGAGGTCCTTCTGGATTTTGAACATAATCTCGAAAAGGGCGGCAGGCTCACGGCCGGGCGTTATTTCGACGGCACCGGATGGGCACTCGGGCACAATACTGACATCTGGGCAATGACAAGTCCGGTGGGACTGGGACAAGGAAGCCCCTCCTGGGCAAACTGGGGAATGGGAGGAGTATGGCTCTCAACCCATATCTGGGAGCACTGGCTTTTCAGCCGTGACAGGGAGCGCCTGAAGATGGATTATCCGGTTCTGAAAGGTGCGGCTGAGTTCGCCCTCTCAGTGCTCGTGGACAAGGACGGTGAACTTATAACATCGCCGTCCACTTCGCCGGAGAATCTCTACCTTACGGACTCGGGCTTTGCAGGGGCCACCCTCTACGGCGGAACTGCCGACATTTCCATGATAAGGGAGTGTCTTGCCGATGCTGTATCAGCCTCCAGGGAACTTGGCGTTGACAGTGAATTCGCCGCCCGCGCAGAAGATGCGCTGTCGCGTCTGAGGCCATACCATGTCAGTGCCGACGGACACCTTCAGGAATGGTATTACGACTGGCGTGACCTCGAGCCCTGGCACCGCCATCAAAGCCATCTTTTTGGCGTTTATCCCGGTCATCAGATAACTGAAGGAAAACTTGCGGAGGCCGCTCTGAAATCCCTTGAAATCAAAGGATTCGAGACAACCGGATGGAGCTGCGGATGGCGCATAAACCTTTATGCCCGCCTGGGCGACGGAGAGAAGGCTTACAGGATGCTGAGAAGGCTCCTCAGATACGTTAGTCCTGACGGATACAAGGGAGATGATGCGGCCCGCGGAGGAGGTACCTATCCCAATCTTCTTGACGCCCATTCACCTTTCCAGATTGACGGAAATTTCGGCGGAACAGCCGGTATTGCAGAGATGCTCATCCATTCGTTCGAGGACGGTACCGTGGAAGCACTTCCCGCCCTTCCCGAAGAATGGAAAGACGGCTACGTCAAGGGCCTTAGGACAAGAAGCGGAAAGACAGCCGACATTTACTGGAAAAACGGGCAGCTTAAAAAGCTTATTCTTAGATAACTGTTGCACGGTCCGGGTTATTTTGCTATATTTGAAAGTTTAAACCAATAACCAATGGACGAGGTAAAAGTCATCGAGATAAAGAAAAGTGTCTTTGAAAGTAACGAAAAAGACGCAGACAATCTCCGTAAAGAACTGAAAGATAAGGGAATATTCCTTCTTAACCTGATGTCTTCTCCGGGCAGCGGCAAAACCACCACACTCATCCGGACCATAAATCTTCTCAAGGATAAGCTCCGCATTGCCGTCATGGAGGCCGACATCGACTCCGACGTTGACGCAATCAAGATCAAGGACGCAACCGGAATCCAGTCAATCCAGCTGCATACGGGCGGCATGTGTCACCTCGATGCTGAAATGACCCGCCAGGGCCTTGACGCCCTTGAACTGGAAGGTGTAGACCTTGCCATTCTGGAAAACGTCGGCAATCTTATATGCCCGGCAGAATTCGACACCGGCAACTCCAAGAATGCAATGATCCTGTCTGTCCCGGAAGGGGAGGACAAGCCTCTTAAATATCCCCTCATGTTCTCCATCTGCGACGTTGTTCTCATCAACAAGATGGATGTTATGCCGTACTTCGATTTCAATCTTGAAAAATGCACTGAATACGTGCACATGCGCAACCCCAAGGCTAAGGTAATCCCCATCTGCGCAAAGACGGGAGAGGGCGTGGACAAGTTCGCTCAGTGGCTGCTTGACGAAATTGAAAACTGGAAATAATCACATACAACAACAATATGCCTGAAATGTCAAAACTCTTTGTCCCCAAGCATTTTGGTGACAAGAATCCAAACCCCAAGCTGATCAAGTTCGTCCGTCACGTCACGGACCGTATTCCCGGAAAGATAAAGATGACTACCGAAGCCCCCGAATACTGGGGCCTTGCGTGCATCTTTGAAGACGAGATGGATGCAATCACAAGGGAAGCCTCCCTGGACCTTCTCCTTGACATGCTTCCCGGCAGTCCTTTCAAGGTGCGCAAACACTGGACCCGTGACCAGCTTCACGAAATGAACCGCAAGAAGCATTACGCTTCGTCAGAAGAGGAGTTCGACGCCCTTCTTGACAAGCTGGCATATCTGGGTATGCTGGAATATGACTATGGTGACCACTACACCAACGGTCAGGGCCCTGACGAGGGAACTTCCTTTGAAAGGAAAGACAGAATTTACTGGGTGCCGATGTTCGTTCCCGGCAGCGCAGAATATACAAACATGAACGTGGAACTCATGGACAGGCATCCTGAGCTTGCCATGTTCTTCGAGCGCATGACCTTCCTCCCTCTGGAGAAGATCACTCCGATGGTCCCCATGGGCGGCTCAGGTATCGGCATGCATGTCATTCCGGTAGAAAAGGCCATTTCCATGGAGAATCAGTCCATCGACATCGAGCATATCTCCTACTGGCTCAAAAAGTATGAAGGCCATCTTGGAGTAGGCATCTGCAGCTGCCGTTACGGCCGCAAGAAACTGGAAGAAGGCTGTGCCGACGATTACCGCGACTGGTGCATCGGCGTCGGTGACATGGCAGACTACCTCCGCGAAACCGGCCGCGGCCATGACATTACCTACAATGAGGCTATGGCCATTCTCAAGAAGGCTGAAGACCACGGTTTCGTGCATCAGGTTACAAACATCGACGGTGAAGGGAAGATATTCGCAATCTGCAACTGCAACGTCAAGATCTGCAACGCCCTCCGTACATCCCAGCTGTTCAATACCCCCAACATGAGCCGCAGCGCCTATGTTGCAGAGGTAGACCCCAAGAACTGCGTCGCCTGCGGACGCTGCGTTGAATACTGCCCCGCCGGTGCCGTCAAACTGGGTCAGAAACTCTGCACGCACAGCGGTCCCGTCAAGTATCCCAAGCATGAGCTTCCGGATGCAAAGTCATGGGGTGAGCATAAATGGACGGAAGATTACAGGGACAAGAACCGCATCAACTGCTACGAGACAGGTACTTCTCCCTGTAAGACCGCATGCCCTGCACATATCGCCGTTCAGGGTTATCTGAAAAAGGCTGCAGAGGGCAAGTACACAGAGGCTCTCGAACTCATCAAGAGGGAGAATCCTTTCCCTGCCGTTTGCGGCCGCGTGTGCAACCGCCGCTGCGAGGATGCCTGTACCCGCGGTACCATCGACCAGCCCATCGCCATCGATGCAGTCAAGAAGTTTATCGCCCAGCAGGACCTCAATGCAGAAACCCGCTTTGTTCCGGAGGTTAACATCTGCTCCAATGTCCAGGACGCATGGGAAGAGAAGATTGCCATCATCGGCGGCGGCCCTGCCGGCCTCAGCTGTGCATACTATCTGGCAACCATGGGCTACAAGCCCACAGTATTCGAGAGGAATGCAGAACCGGGCGGTATGCTCCGTTACGGCATCCCTTCATATAAGCTTGACAAGGACGTTATCAAGGCCGAAATTGACATCATGCGTGAGATCGGCGTCGATATAAAGACTGGCGTAGAGGTCGGAAAGGACATCACCATCGCCCAGCTTCGCGAGCAGGGCTACAAGGGCTTCTACGTGGCTATCGGCTGCCAGGGCGGACGCCTTCCCGGAATTCCCGGAGAGACATTCACCGGTACGACAACCGCCATCGACTTCCTCAGGGAGGCCAACTGCGGCAAAGTCAAGGTCGAAGGCAAGGTGGTAGTGGTCGGCGGCGGAAACGTCGCAATCGACGCTGCCAGGGTGGCCAAGCGAAGCGGCGCCTCCGAAGTCACAATGCTCTCTCTCGAAACGGAGGACATCATGCCTGCATCCCTCGAGGAACGCCATGAGGCCCGCGAAGACGGCGTCGTCATCAACCCCGGCTGGGGCCCCAAGGAAGTGCTCGGAGAAGGCAAGGTGAGCGGTATCGTATTCAAGAAGTGCACCTCGGTATTCAATGCAGAGCACAAGTTCGCACCCACCTATGATGAGAACGAACTCATCACCCTCGATGCCGATATGGTCATCTTTGCAATCGGCCAGACCGTTGTCCTCAAGGACCTCCTCAAGGACACCAAGGTTGAATTCTTCCGCGGAGTTTACCCTGTTGCCGACAAGCTTACATACCAGACAGCAGAACCGGACATCTTCGTCGGAGGAGATGTCTTCACCGGTCCCAAGTTTGCAATCGACGCCATTGCAGCCGGCAAGGAAGCGGCAGAATCACTTCACCGCTTTGTCCAGCACGGCCATATGACCATCGGCCGCAACCGCAGGGATTTCATCGAACTGAACAAGCAGGATATCGTGGTGGAAAGCTATGACAATTCCTCCCGTCAGGATCCCGGAGTGCTTCCCGTAGACAACAAGTTCAAGGAGTATCAGGGAACCCTTACGGAAGAGCAGGTTCGCAAGGAAACAGCACGCTGCCTTGGATGCGGCGCTTCCGTGGTTGATGAAAACAAGTGCATCGGCTGCGGTGTATGTACCACCAAGTGCGGTTTTGACGCTATCCACCTGCACCGCGTGCACCCTGAGGCAAGCGTCATGCGCACTTCCGAAGACAAATTCGGCGGCATACTGCCTTATATGATAAAGAGAACAGGTAAAATCCTCTTCCACAAAGGCGAGTAATGCACGAGCTTGGTATTGTCTTTTACATAATCCGGGATGTCAAGGAGGTAGCCCGGGAGAATAATGTAGACAAGGTCAAGACCGTTGTCATGGACATCGGCGAAGTGTCTACGATAATTCCGGATTACCTCACTGACTGCTGGAGGTGGGCGGCCGACAAGGAAGATCTCCTTCGCGGCTGCGAACTGAAGATCAATACCACTCCGGCAATGACTTACTGTGAAGACTGCGGAAATGAGTATTCCACCGCCCAGCATGGCAAAAAATGCCCTCACTGCGGCAGCGACAGAACCTACCTTCTCCGCGGAAACGAAGTTGAAATAAAAGAAATAATAGTTTAAGATATGTCTTGTTTCGTAGTACCTCTGGTTCAGGCTATTGCAACCAGCGCCTATCGTAAGGCAAATGAAAAGAGGATTGCATCTCCCGATGCATCCCCGCTGCTGCGCCATGTCACAGACCTCGAAAAGATGCTCTGGGGCGGCTCAGTCATGCTCATCGTAGACCATATAATCAACGGAGAGCTCACATGGCGTTTCCCGTTCTTCACCGCACTCGGCGAAACTGGAGGCTGGAGCATCATGCTCCGTGAAATCCTCCTCGTGGGCGTGCCTATGGCCCTTGTCATCACCATTGTGTGGGCTGTCTACGTACTTATCAAGGAGAAGCGTACTTCTACTGCCGGCCGATAGGCACAACCAGTTTGACAGTAATATTCCTACCCATGCTGAAGACCCCGCGACGTCCCGTTACGGGGTTTTCTTCTGCGTATTTGAGCCGGCTCAAGTGAGGCTGATAGGCTTCGTCGGTAAGGTTGGAGCCAATCAGGTAGACTGACGCCAGCTTATGCCTCCTGTACATGATGTCGGCACCTGCCGACAGGCCCAGAAGCGCATAGGCAGGGGTCGCGGTCTCTGTGTCGTCTTTTGCGTAAAAATGTTTTTGGGCGAAGTTCCAGTCCAGGTTAAGGGCAAGGAAAGAGTTCGACAGCGTGCATCCGCCGTGCGAGAACTCGTACTTTATTTCAGAGAACAGACGGGGCGCAGGGATAAGGGGAAGATCATCGCCTCCGGCTTCCTTTGCATATACACATGAAAACGCACTGCCGATATGGAGACTGTGTACCGGGTGTATGTCGAGCGAAATCTCGGCACCCTTCAGATGCGCCGTTCCGCTCATGAAGGCATATACCGGGAGGCCTTCATCCGACACGGCGCCGTTTCTCGCAGCAAATATGTAATTGTCTATCCGGCTCACGAACAGTGCCGACTGGACCGATACATACTTTGACGTGAAGTCAAGGCCCAGATCGGCCTGAAGGCTGTATTCGGGTTTAAGGTCGGTATTGCCGATTTCATGTCGGAGGGTGCCCTCGTGTTCGCCGTTGGACCCCAGTTCAGACAGGTTCGGAGCCCGGAATCCACGTGCGGCATTGATGCGAAGAGTGAAATGCCTGCCTATGGGACGTACGGCTCCCACGCTTCCCGTGATGCCGTCAAAGGTCCTTTCAAATGGATTGAACCGTCCTTCAAGGGCTTCGCTTCTGAGAAGCCTGACATCGGCCCTGAGACCTCCGGAGACAGTCCACTGACCAAGGGTCTTTGAAGCGGTGGAGAACAGCCCGGCGTCAAGAAGCCGATATGCCGGAATGAGGTATTCGTCGCCGAGGTTTTCAGATTCCTGGAGCATGCCTCCGATGCCGGCTGCAAATTTCCAGTCCCCGGCAATGTTTGCCTGATACCGGAAATCGTAATTCAGGGTATTCAGCCTGAAATCGAGGCCGCATTCATCGGCAGATACCTCAAATTCCTGGCGGCGGTTCTGCTGCCAGCCTACAATCGCCTTCAAGTCTCCAGTGCCGATATGGACAGTGTTGTCGGATACAACCTTGAAATGGCGCACCTGCTGGAAGGGAAGTCCTGGGACATAACCGATTCCGCCGCCTTCGAGTTCACCTGTGAGTGGGTCCCTTTCTCCCTCTATTATGCCGGGAGTAAGGTGATAATAACTGGCACGCAGACGGCTGTATCCCCATTTTGCATTTCTTCCGAACATGGCTGAGGCGGCCATTTCGGCAAAGCCGGAATTGGGGACGGCTCCGTCGTACCTGTTACTGTATGCGTGAGCGTTCTTGTCAGAAAAACGCGCATCCCAGATCCATCCGCTGCTGTTTCCGGAAGCATGCACAGAATATGCGGCAAGGCCGTTATTGCTCTGATATTCGGCAGAAACATCGCCGCTCACAGTCCCGGGCATTGCAACCGGCTCCGGGCGGAATATAATCACGCCGGCAAGGGCATCGGAACCATACATCAGAGAGGCTGGCCCTTTAAGGATTTCCACGCTGTGGACGGATGCTCCGTCTATCTCGATTCCGTGCTCGTCGCCCCACTGCTGCCCTTCCTGGCGAATTCCGTCATTGACCACGACAACCCTGTTGTAGCTGAGACCGCGGATTACCGGCTTGGAAATGCCGCCGCTGGTTGTGATTTCGGAAATTCCGGGTTCCCTTGCAATGGTGCCGATGATATTAGACGAAGCCCTTGAGCGAAGCTCAGTGGCGGGAATGACTGAAATGGGGGTAGCCATTTCCTTGACCCTGGTGTCTCCCACAAGGCCTGTAACCACGACTTCTCCAAGTTCCAGATGCTTCCAGAAGACATCGGTCGAGTCTGTTGTATGTTCTTGGGCAGATGAAGATATGTAGATGCACAGCAGCAGAGCGGCAAGAATGTTTCGTCTCATAAGGAAAGCAAAGTTACAAAAATCGTGCGACATTAAATTGTTTATTATTATAGAAGTTTGTAAATTTGTATGTTAATTACAGTGAATACATTTGTATTAACCAACTATAACTAAACCTTATTTCTTTTATGTTACCATTAGCTTCTGGATTGTTTTTCCAGGTTTATGGGGCACACGCCCTTTCCCAGTGGGGAATGATGATCGTGGTCCTTCTGGGCCTCATCCTCTTCAATGAGTTCGCCCGCCGCACCAAACTTGGCGGTATCATCACTTTCCTTGCAATCCCTCTTGCACTTACCGTATACTTCCTTTCCATCTGGATCGGTGTAAGGAACGGAGCACAGTGGGCACTTGAGAATCAGACACACATTTACATGCAGGGCTGGTTCCACTATGCAAAGCTGTACGCTGCAACTGCAGGCTGCATCGGCTTCATGATGATCAAGTACAAATGGGGCATCGGTGCAAAGCACTGGTTCAAGCCTTTCCCCTTCATCATCGTTGGCATCAACATCCTCATCGCATGCGTCTCCGACTTTGAATCCGCCGTCATGGGCTGGAACAAGTGGTGGCTCACCTCTGAAGGTGTATGGCAGTATGGTGGCTGGCACAATGTGATGAACGGCGTCGCCGGTCTCATCAACATCATGTGTATGACCGCCTGGTGGAACGTATATCCTTCCAAGGACAAGAAGGACATGATCTGGGCCGACATGACCTGGGTCTACATCCTCATCTACGACATTTGGAACTTCGCTTATACCTACAACTGCCTGCCTACACACAGCTGGTACTGCGGTATCGCCCTTCTCCTTGCTCCTACCGTGGCTGCTCTCCTTTGGAACCGCGGCGGCTGGATCCAGAACCGTGCAAACACCCTCGCAATCTGGTGCATGTTCGCACAGGTATTCCCTCTGTTCCAGGAGACCTTCAAGAATGGTCAGCAGTGGTATTCATGGGCAACCCTTCCCGTGCTCTATCCCGAAGGTGTTGACACCATCAGCAAGCTCTACGAGGTCGCAGGCGGCGAAGCTGCAGTTGTCGGTACAACCGTAGATCCTTCCATCGTTCCTGCAAATCCTACAATGATGATTGTCATCAGTGCACTGGCCCTCGTGACCAACCTCATCGCTATCTGCTACATCATCGCCGTTTCCAAGAAGCGTCACATCAATCCTTACAAGGAAGATGTCTTCGTGGATCAGAAGTACTACAAGGATGCAATGGCCCGTGCAGACCTCAGCTAGTCTTGCAAGCTTATATATTAAAATGGCCCCGGAGTCTCTCCGGAGCCATTTTTTTATATTCTTGAACCGTGAAATTCGGAAGCCCCTGTAACCCTGGCGATTTCTTCCAGGTTATCATCGGTGATGCCGCAGCCTGGCATTATCACTGTCCTACCGGCAGCGAGTTCAACAGCCTCCCGGAGCATGAAACGTCCCTCGTATGCATTCCCGGAGTGGCCTGATGTGAGGATTCTCTCAATGCCGATGGAAATTACATCCTGGATGGCCTGCATGTAGTTTTTACTTTCATCTATCGCTCTGTGGAAGGTTACATGAAGCGGTCTTGCCGCGTCTGCAAGGCGCAACGTGAGCTCTTTGTCGACATTTCCGTCCGGCAGCAGTGCACCTATTACTACACCATTGACTCCGATTTCCTTGCACAGGGATATGGATTCAAGCATTTGGGCTGCCTCGGCCTCGGAATACACGAAATCACCTCCTCTTGGGCGGATGAGGACGTTTACAGGCGTTTTTCCGGCGATTTCGATGGCCGATTCAATCATATCCCTTGACGGAGTTACTCCGCCAATCTCCAGCTTCTCGCAAAGCTCTATGCGTGATGTTCCCCTTGATACGGCAGCCTTGACGCTGCCAAGGGAAGGACAGCAGGTTTCCCTTATCATAGTTATGGAATTATGCTTTCGAGGTCTGAGGCGAGGGAAGTGTTGTAGCCTTCGGTGATATATACGATGCGTCCGAAGCTGTCACATAAGGCGACAACCGGAAGTTTCTCCTTGCCAAGGCTTTCCATCACGGCAACATCGGTTCCATAAACGGCATTTTGAAGCCCGGCCGGCCTGGTTTTGCCCAGTATGACCACGGGCCTTCCCCAGGAGTTCAGAAGGGGAGCAGCTGCTTCAAGTTCTGTCCTGGCATGGCTTGTGGGCTCATCTCTGTGCCCCATTACGGCAACCAGGAAATAGCCTCTTCCGGTTGCGGAGAGGAGTGACTGAGGTGCCGCGGCTCCGTCTTTCAGGAAGAGCGCTTCTGCATCCATGCTGCCGATGACAGAGGGCCTGTCTGAAGAAATCCTTACTACGGGGTTCAGGATCTTGTCTTCTCCGCCTTTGACGTTGAAAAACTCAAGGCGGGCAAGTACGCTGCCGTCTGCCATGCGGCGTCCGGTGGTGAGGAGATAATACCCTTCTTCTACCTCAAGAACCTCAGGAAGTCCTGTTTCTTCATAGTCCAGAAGGGATGTTCCGCTTTCACCCACGCGGGTGAGGGTCCAGTCGCGGAAGTATTTGTCTGATGCGGGCCGGAGAAGGCCTTTGGGCGCCTTGCTCTCTACGGTTCCCGTCACAAGGTCATAAGAGGCATCTATCCCGAGGGTTCTGCAAAGGGCGACGTAGAAGATCTTGAAAGCGAGGGAATCGGCCTTGCGTTCACGCCAGACGGCCTCGGGCGAGGTCCTCAGATTCTGCGGATTGTGCGCATTGTCTATCAGGATGTTGTCCCTGCACCACTGCATCACGGCATTTCTGTCCTGGAGGTCCATGACTTCTCCGGACTCGAGGATGGCTTTCCTGTAAGGACGGAGATGCTCTATTTCAATTCTTTCACTTCCGGTTCCAAGGAGTGCATCCTCCAGCACCTCGTAGGAGACATCTGTATAGTCTTTTGCAGACAGGCTGCCGATAATCTCATCGGCCCTGGAGGGATAATTGGCCCTGAACGCGGCCACGGCAGGATTATCGTGGTTGTGGGAGAGGCGGATTCCGTCTTCAAGGGCGAGCCTTGTGGCATTGGCGGCAATCATCTCCGGGGTGGCACCGGTCCTGAGAGGGTTTTCAGGCGGGGGGACGATGTCGAGCTCTTCGGAAAACTCTTCACCAAAGTGGTGGGACAGCTCGACGGAAGTGTTTTCCGAACCGGCCACCGCAAAGCCGAAGCGGCCGTCCTTCCATGCGAATACAAGCATGTCTCCAAGGCCGGTGTCAAGGGCAGCATGACCGCGGGAATCGGTCTCGTAAGTAACTACGCTGTAGAATTCGGCATAATTGTAGATGCGGAAACTCACTTTTGCGCCCTCAGCCGGTTTTCCGTCCACAGTCACTGTGACGTTTGTCCTTCTTGCGGGAACGTAACCGCGTATTACATTGATTTCAGTGTAGCATGGAGTCCTTTGGATGACGTCCTCAGGCCCATTGTAATCTCCATATACTTTTGTGTGGAGTATCATGGCCCTGGAAACGGCTCCGTTGAACCAGCCCATGTCAAGTGCGGGTTCAGGCTCGCAGGCTCCCATGAAATGCCATCCGTCCCCGGTGAAAACCTCCACCCAGGCGTGGTTGTCGTCCGTGTGGGCCCAGCGTGGTGTATAAACCTGTCTTGCAGGGATTCCGGCGGCACGGAGGGCGGCAACCGTGAGGACGGACTCTTCGCCGCATCGGCCCAGACCTCTGAGGACTGTGGCTTCAGGAGCGCTTGTACGGGCATCGGATGGGGCATATGTCGCCTGTTCGTGGCACCAGTGGTTTATTTCGAGGGCAGCATCGGCAATGGACATGCCTTTCACGCGGGCGCAAAGAGTGTCGGCATATACGGTGCGGAAGTCATCCAGGGTTTCGTTGTTCACGCGAAGGGGAAGGACGAAATGGCGGAACTCCCTTTCGGGGATGTCCCAGGCCATCTTTTCCCTTGTCTCGAGGGTTTTCCTGACGTTTTCTTCCCAGTAGCTCCGGCCGTAGTGCATCCTGTCCGGGAGGGGCATGTATTTGTAGAGCCAGTCGGTATATTTCTGTTCCGGGCCTTTGCAGGAAACAATGGCCAGAATGAGGATAATTGCCGCCAAAAAATGTTTTTTCATGCCGATGATACTTTTCTCACGAAGGTAGGCAAAAAATTCGTATTTTTGTAAAGGTATGGAAAAAACTATTCAATGTATTGGACTCATGTCCGGCACTTCGGTGGACGGTCTGGATGTTTGCTGCGCAACATTCTCGCTAAATGACGGGAAATGGTCCTTCCATATTGATTGCGCAAGGGGATATCCTTATCCTGATGAGCTCAGGCACAGGCTGGCATTTGAAGTCCAGGACATGAGCGCGCTTGAGTTCGTGGGTTTCCACAGTGAATATGGCCGATATCTCGGACAGCGTGTCAACGATTTCATGGCTGAATTCGGAGTACGTCCGGACATCATCGCCTCTCATGGCAGCACTGTTTTCCATGAGCCCGGGCGCAGGGTCATGTTCCAGATTGGAGACGGTGCGGCAATAGCGGCAGAAACGCATATTCCCGTGGTTTCAGACTTCCGCCGCCTTGACATAATGCTTGGCGGCCAGGGTGCTCCGCTGGTTCCGGTAGGGGACAACCTCCTTTTCGGGGAATACGATTACTGCTTCAATATCGGCGGTTTCTCCAACATCTCATGGAGGGAAGGGGACAGGCGGATAGCCTTCGATATCAGTCCAGTTAATTATGTGATTAACAGGTACTGCAGGACTATCGGCCTGGAAATGGACAGGGATGGTGAGATTGCAGCACGCGGAACCATGTCCCAGGCTCTTCTTGACGCCCTTGATGCATTGGATTATTATTCCAGGCCATATCCAAAGTCACTTGGGAGGGAGTGGGTGGAAAAGAACGTTTTCCCCGTTCTGGATGCATCCGGGCTGCCTTTGGAAGATATTCTCCGTACATATTACGAGCACTGTGCATATCAGCTTTCGCGCGTTGTGAAGCCTGGCTCGAGCATACTCGTCACGGGAGGCGGGGCCTGGAACAAGTTCCTTATTTCGAGGATGACCGAACTGTCCGGCTGCCGGCTCATCATCCCGCAGCCTGAAATAGTGGAATTCAAGGAAGCGCTCATCTTCGCATTTCTTGGAGCGCTTTATATGTTTGACCGGCCGTCCTGCCTGAAATCGGTCACCGGGGCCTCTCAGGACAATATCGGCGGAATGCTTTTCAAAATATGAGGGTTACAGTCATAGGAGGAGGCGCTGCCGGGTGTTTTGCGGCAATAGAGCTGAAAAGGAGGGAACCATCGGCCGATGTAATCCTTCTGGAGGCTGGCCCGCGTACGCTTGCGAAGGTGGCCGTTACAGGGGGAGGACGCTGCAATCTTACCAACAGCTTCGCCCATGTTGAGTCTCTCGAAAAAGTCTATCCCAGGGGCTTCAGGCTCATGAGAAGGGCTCTTCAGACCTTCAGTAACGAGGATACGGTGCGCTGGTTTGAAAGGGAGGGCGTCCGCCTTGTCACGCAGGCTGATGACTGCGTCTTCCCGGCTTCGCAGGATGCTATGCAGATTGTACGCACCCTTCAGAACCTGATGTCCCGTCTTGGCGTAGAGGTGCATACGGAATCGGCCGTGGTCTCAGTTGAACCCGGATTCCTGTGCCGGCTCAGGGACGGAAGTTCCATTGATTCCGACAAGGTCATAGTCACTACCGGCGGCAGTCCCAGGCTTTCAGGGCTGTCATTCCTTGAAGGACTTGGACTTGAAATAGTTTCGCCGGTGCCGTCGCTCTTCACTATGAAGGTTGGGGACATCGGCCTGAATTCACTTACCGGAACGCTTGCAGAGGTTGTAATCGGCATTGCGGGGACTCCTTTCAGGGCCTCCGGGACTTTGCTTCTCACGGACTGGGGAATCAGCGGTCCTGCCGCCCTCAAGCTATCTTCCTATGCAGCAAGACACCTTGCCGATGCCGATTATCGCGGCATCCTCCTTGTGAACTGGCTGCCTTCATGCGAGGACATTCTATCCTTGCTTTCCGGCCTTCTGGCGTCGAGCCCGCAGAAACAGCTTTCCTCCATCCATCCGGACGGTATCTCCGCCCGCCTTTGGGAACACCTTCTTTCAAGGGCCGGCCTCCGTCCAGGCATCCGCTGCGCCGAAACCGGCTCCAAGGGCATCTCCCGCCTCGCCGAAGTTCTCCGTGCCGATACTTACCCTATCACCGGCCGTGTCCACTTCAAGGAAGAGTTCGTAACTTGCGGGGGAGTGTCGCTCAGGGAAATCAATCCCTCCACGATGGAAAGCCGCAAGTATCCGGGCCTTTATTTCGCAGGAGAAGTGCTTGACATAGACGCGGTTACAGGAGGTTTTAACCTGCAGGCCGCCTGGAGTACAGGATACTGCGCCGCTATTGCTTGTTTGAGGCAGAATCAGTAAATTCGCACAGAATTACCATAGAATGGAAGAATTACTTGAAAAGCTGTATCAGTCCTTTACCGGCGTAATGCCGGATTCCGCAGCCGAACTCCCGGGTTCCGGCAGTCATCGGCGTTATTTCCGTCTCACCGGAAGTGCCGGCAGCTATATGGCTGTAAAGGGCACGTCGGCAGAGGAAAACAATACGTTCGTTTACCTTTCAGATCATTTCAGGAGCAAGGGACTGAACGTTCCGAAGGTGCTTCTGGTCAGCGAGGACAGGCTGTCCTACCTGCAGGAAGACCTTGGAGACGGCATACTCTTCGACCTGGTGTCGGCAGGAAGGGAAAATGGCGTCTACAGCCCCGGGGAGGTCGATTTGCTCAAGAATGCAATAGCCCAGCTTCCTCGCCTTCAGTACCTTGGCGCCGAGGGAATGGACTGGTCAAAGACCCAGGGAGCCTTCAATGCGAGGCTGATAGATTTCGACCTTAACTATTTCAAGTACTGTTTCCTCAAGGCAACCGGGCTGGAGTTCAACGAGGCCCTTCTTCAGGATGACTTCGACAAGCTTAGGGAGGACCTTCTGGAAGAGGATTCCGACACATTTCTCCACCGCGACTTTCAGGCCAGGAACATTATGGTCAGTGACGGCAGGCCCTGGATTATCGATTTCCAGGGCGGCCGCCGCGGGCCCATTTATTACGACGTGGCATCCTTCGTTTGGCAGGCGCGTTCACGGTTTCCCGAGGCCCTAAGGCAGGAGCTTATCGGCACATATCTTGAGGCGCTTAAGGAATTTGCCGATGTCGATGAGGCGCATTTCCGCAGCAGGCTCAGGCTGTTTGTGCTTTTCAGGACCCTTCAGGTTCTGGGAGCATATGGTTTCCGCGGCTATTTCGAGAAGAAGCCGCATTTCATCGCCAGCGTTCCTTATGCACTGAGTAACCTGAGGACGCTGCTGCAGACTCCTTTCGAGGATTATCCTCATCTTAATGAAATTCTGCTGCAGCTCACCAGGATGCCACAGTTCAATGATATCCCGGAGAACAAGACCCTGGAGGTTCATATCTACAGTTTTGCATACAAGAAGGGCATCCCTGCCGACAATACCGGCAACGGCGGCGGTTATGTCTTTGACTGCCGAAGTGTGAACAACCCCGGCAAATATGACTATTACCGCCAGTTCAACGGACGGGATCCGGAGGTGATAAAGTTCCTCGAGGATGACGGCGAGATCACAACTTTCCTTGAGAGTGTATACAAACTGGTCGATGCCCATGTAGAGCGCTTCCTGGAGCGTAAATTCACGCATCTTCAGGTTAGTTTCGGCTGCACCGGCGGACAGCACCGTTCCGTATACGGCGCAGAGCATCTTGCAAGCCATCTTGCGAACAAGTACAACGTGAAGATAATCCTTACCCACCGCGAACTCAACATCGAAAGAGTGCTATGAAAGCGATGATTTTCGCTGCCGGGCTTGGAACGCGGCTTAAACCTATTACTGACACTATGCCCAAGGCGCTGGTCCCTGTATGTGGCCGGCCGCTTCTGTATCATGCGATAATGCGGCTCAAGGATGCCGGCTATGATGACATTGTGGTAAATGTGCATCATTTTGCCGATATAATCCGTGAGTATCTCTCCTCCAATGATTTTGGGGTTAAGATAAGCATCTCCGACGAGACTGAATGCCTTCTTGAAACCGGTGGGGGAATTAAGCACGCCAGGCCGCTCCTGGAAGATTCACCTGAGCCTTTTCTGGTGCACAATGTGGATATTGTCTCCAACGTGGATATCCCGTCATTGCGGGCGTGTAAAGGGGCTCTTGCAACACTGCTCGTGAGTGAAAGGGAGACAAGGCGATACCTGCTTTTCGACGGTGAGATGAGACTTGTGGGCTGGACGGACACCTCTACCGGCGAAGTCCGTTCACCTTATCCCGGCCTGGATGCCTCGGCCTGTCATAAGTATGCATTTGCGGGCATACACAATATCTCACCGGAAGTTTTCAGGGTATTTGATTCCATAAATGCTCCCGACCGCTTCCCAATCATTGATTTCTACCTGAAAGTTTGTGCCGACTATCCGGTCATCGGCCATCTTCAGAGCGGTCTCACCCTTGTGGACGTGGGCAAATTCGACACCATGCCAGAGGCTGAACGGATCTGCGCTTCGCTGCTTGGACAGCGCTAAAATACAATTCCGAAATCCTTGCATAGGGTCTGGGCGGTTGTTCTGCCGGATTGGGCCGCGATCGGGAGACCGCCTGAGTACAAAGTGCGCTGACCTGTGAAATAAAGCCCGTGCTTGTAGCGAAAAGGGGCATGGAAAAGGCCTTTGAGGGGGCGCCAGTCACTCATATAGCTTCCTTCGAATGTGCAGCAGTAGCGCTCATAGGTAAGCGGCGTAGCCATATCGGTTACAGCTACATTGCCCTGTATTTCAGGAATAATCTCGCCAAGGGCCAGGATGAACCTTTCCAATGCGGCTTGCTTTTCCATGGCATACGTTCCATTTTCCTTCGCCTTCTTCCAGAAAGCGTAGGAGGGGCCGTGCAGCAGACAGGTAAGCACGGTGCAGCCTTCAGGCGCAAATTCCGGCTCACGGTTGTAGTTGTTCACTACCAGGGTGCTGTAACTGAGGCCTGCTGCGTTGAACGGACTCTTGAGAACTATCTGCATCGAGCGCGGCCAATCAGAAAGAGGCTGCTTTATCCCAAGGCCGATGAACATGCACTGCGTCGTTTCAAGTCCTTTCCGCATTTTCCTTGCCCATTTATCTTTGACTGGTTCCGAAAACAGCCTGTCGATGGCGGTACGGGCATCGGCGGAGACTATGACAGCATCGGCATTGTAGACCTCGCCGTCTGTGCGTACGGTCCAGCCGTCGGCGGATTTTTCTATTGCGGTCGCAGTGGTACGGTAATGGATTTTTCCTCCGAGGGAAATGAAAGTATCGGCCATGTTTCCTGCCATGCGGGCTGAGCCTCCGGAGGGATAGCCGCTGTCGCCGGAGGAGAAGGTGCTCAGGGTATAGATGAGGGAAAGGGCGTTGATGTTGGGCTGTACTACGGCGCCCAGAAGCGCGCGTATCTGCCTGCTGGAAAAGCGCCGGGCATAGCTTCCTGCCGACTGCAGCATCAGAAACGGAGTAATGAGAACTGCAGGAAGCATGCGGACGTATTCCCCGACGGAAAAAGGACGCGGGGATCTTGCCTTAAGACCCGGTAAATCATTGATTGGCTGATGGAAAAAGCGGAAACACCAAATGTGGAACTTCAAGGTCATGAGGGCCAGTCTGTCCCTGAGGCCCTTTATCGGCAGACCGTGAAGGTCCCTGTACAGGGGAATCCTGTCAGCACCGTCAACAAGTGTATAGATGGGGTTCTTGAAGAACACCGGATTGTTGTCCTGAAGGGCTCCGGTTTCAATCCATATGTTATGGAGGGGAATTGATTCAATGGCACCTATGAGCCAGTGGATTCCGCCTTCGAATGTATACCCTTTGCGGGTCCAACTGGTGGATACTCCTCCGGGATTGATGCATTTTTCCAATATGACTGTTTCGCATCCTGCGCGCCTGGTATATATGGCGGCAGTAAGCCCGGAAATGCCTGCACCTATTACGATTACTCTCACCATATCGTCCACGATTTAAAGTATCAAAGATAAGCATTCTTTTCGGGAAAGAAAATTCCTTCAGGATGCCTGTCACACACCCAGCAGAAGGGTCCACACGAGGAAGCGGAGCGTTCTGCCGACGAGGAAGAGAAGGGCCGCAAGCCAGGGATTGGTCTTGTAGAAACCCAGTGCGATGGAAAATATGTCGCCAACTACAGGGACCCAGCTGATCAAAGCCAGCCAGATGCCGTATTTGTCGATATAGACTTTATGCTTTTCCAGTTTTGCGCGGTCTACCTTGAAGAGTTTCTCTATCCAATCCCATCGGCCTATCCAGCCAAGGCCGAAGGTGGTGAGGTTGCCAAGCCAGTTCCCCGCTACGGCAACAGCCAGGCATGCCCATGGGTTGGATGTCATCTGCAGCACCGTAATGTACAGGACATCGGCACTGAAAGGCACCACTGTCGCAGCCAGAAAAGTCCCGATAAACAGGCCCCATAAACCCCATGCCCCCAAGTCAGGCAGGCGCCCCAACAGGTTTGTTATGATTATCAAAAAGGACATTGCCGGTAAATTAAATGGCGGTCTATTTCCCGATGCGAAAGACAGACTGTATTTAAGCTAAATAAGTTACGGGATTCGTGGTACAAATGCGGTACATATTCCGGCAAAACAAGGATTAAAAACCATTACTGCAAAATCTCACTGGCCATAGCGTTTATGGCATCAACGTCTATGGGTTCGAGGATGATTTCTTCCGGCTCCAGGTCCAGGAGGAACTGCATGTAACTCGGGAGTGTGAGCAGCTGACCGTCCCGGCCTACATTGTAGTCGCCGAATTTGATGATGTGTTTCACGTGATATTTGTCCGCGTGTTTCAGAACGGTCTGGGCGCTCTTGGCCTGGGCCGTTTGGGCTTTTACTTCAAGCGGCACGCATTCGCCTTTCATCCGGACGAGGAAGTCCAGCTCAAGGCCTGAGTCCTTTTGGAAATAATACAGGCTTTGCTGCTTCTTGTGAAGGGTGTCCGCCATCAGGTTTTCGTATATGGCGCCCTTGAACCCTCCCAAATTGCCCTGAAGGATATCAGCCCTGGTTCCAGGCCCAAGCATTTCAATCAAGAGACCGATGTCTGCAATGTAAACCTTGAACACATTGTCCTTGGCGTTTCCCTCCATCGGGAGTCCGGTGATATCGGTATTGTAGCAGCGGCAGATAATGCCGGCATCTTCCAGCCACTGGAGGGAGCCCATATAAGTTTCGCTTCGTCCTCCGGGCTTGACTTTGTTCCATTGGAACTTCTTGTTATCTTTTGCAAGCTGCTTGGGGACAGAATTGAAACACTCACGGATGTGGGGGTTGTCTTTGTCAGGAGCATACTTGACCATATCGTCACGGTACTCCTTCAGTATGCCCTTATACTCGTCGCTGACGGCATTCATGTTGTTCGTAGCCAGGAAAGCGTTGATGGGGGCGGGGAGTCCGCCGATGGCGACATAGAGATTGAGATATTTCTTCATGGCCACGTGGATTCCTTCCGGAACCGGAGTTTCCTCCGTGTAGAACTTCCGGAGAGCCTCAATTACATCCTGGTTCAAGCCGTTGGCCCATAGAAACTCCTCGAAGTCCAAGGGGTACATCTCTATGATATCCTCACTGCCGACAGGAACAGAGTTGATGCCCGGATCTTTTTTCCGTATCATCTTGCGACGCCTTTTTTTGAGCTCATCGCCGTAACCCTGGACGCCCAGCAGGGAGCCGGTGGCAATCACGTCAAAGCGGCCGTCCTCTTTGAAGAACTTGAGCGAAGTCCTGGCTTCGGGGCATTCCTGGATCTCATCAAAGATCAGACAGGTCTCTCCAGGGATGAACTTGACACCCTTGATCTGCGCCGACAAGTTGAGCAGAATGCTGTCCACATTTTTAGATCCGACGAAGGCACCAATCCGCTCAGGCTCTTTGATGAAGTTCATGTAAACGACATTATTATAGTTCGCTTCAGCGAAGTGCCGGGCGATAAAGGTCTTACCGCACTGGCGGATACCCATAATCACCAAGGGCTTATGTCCCGGCTTGTTTTTCCACACTATGAGAGCGTCTTCGATTTTCCTTTTCAGCATAGTCTGATACTTTGTACGGGAACAAAGATACACTTTTTCCAACGACTTTTCAAATAGTCACCGTAATTTTTCCAACGAGTTTTCAAATGGCCGCCGTAATTTTTCTAACGAGTTTTGCTCGAATTGACCCATTTTTCTGAACGAATCATTTGCTCAACGGTATACGCGTTCATGCAACGTTCGCGGGACGTTCCCACTACACAACAAAGCCCCGACAGGTGGCTCTTCCTGCCGGGGGCTGTGTTGCCGGATACTACCAGAGCTGACCGGGAAGCTTCAGTTTTTGCTTAGGAGGGAACAGTTTATCGAACGCGTCGCATTCCGACTCGTCTACAAAGTAGCCTTGTGGCGTAGCATATTCGCCGGTGACGCCATTGAGATAGCCTGATATCAGCTCTTTGCAGAGGAAAAATGAAGCATCGGCCCCTTCTGGCAGTCCATGATATCGGATGCCGTAATCAGAGGCATATATGAAGCCGCTTTTACCATAGAAGCCGATGTTCCCCTCAAAGCAGACGGCGCCGAATCCCATACCTGCTGCTATTTCCAAACTGTAATCCAGAAGGGTTTTTCCGAACCCCTGGCGCTTGAAGTCAGGATGGATGCCGATTGGGCCCATGGTAAGGATGGGAACAATCTCCCCGCTGTCTGCATGGATGTCAGCATGCATGTAGATACATTGGCCGATAAGCTTTCCTTTCGATTCCATCACAAAGTCCAACTCAGGAATGAAGGCAGGATCCGCCCTCAGGCAGTGAAGGACATAATGCTCCAGGCAGCCTGGACGATATACGTTCCAGAAGGATTCACGAACGAGGTTCTCGACTTGATAGTATTCTGACGGCCGCTCATGGCGGATAATATATTCTTTATTCATTGTCTTGATTGTCAGGGTTATACAAACAAAATGGTGCTTGGTCTTTCCAAGTACCGAAAACCGATTACGGGCGCATTTGATTCACAATAGAAAAAGTGAAGTCAAATGCTACTGAGCCCTATCCAATAAATAAAGATTACGCATCCAATTGTATTACACAACGAAGATAAGCAAATTTCGGCACTTGGCCACTTAGTCCGCACGGATGTCGATGGCCTCGGCGGTGGGCTCTTCCACGAGCTTGATGACGGAAGCCTTGGCATGGGCGCGAGTCACACCGTTGGACTGGCCTTCGGTGGCCTCAATGACCAGGTAGATGCCGCCGTTGTCGGCTAGGGCCTGGTCCAGCTTGAAGGTGAAGGTCTCTCCCTGGCAGACGATGGTGGCGGAGGA
>JAFTFV010000051.1 GCA_017458265.1 Bacteroidales bacterium
ACTCGAATTTCAGATTCAGGAAGACATCAAGGCCGCTATGAAGGCCAAGGAAGCTGTGGCTCTTGCCGCGGCACGTGCAATCAAAGGAGAGATTCTCCTTTTCAAGACTGCCGAAGGCGGAAGCAAGGAAGTGACTGACGCCGATGTTCTGAAGATGATCCAGAAGCTCATCAAGCAGCGCAAGGAGTCCGCCGAACAGTACACCGCCGCAGGACGCCAGGAACTTGCCGACAACGAGCTCGCCGAGGCGGCCGCAATGGAGAAGTACCTTCCCAAGCAGCTCTCAGTTGAGGAAGTGAAAGCTAAGGTCCAGGAGATCATCGCCCAGGTGGGCGCCACCTCCATCAAGGACATGGGCAAGGTGATGGGCGCCGCGAACAAGGCCCTCGCAGGCCAGTCCGACGGAAGGACCATATCCACCGTGGTGAAGGAACTCCTGTCGTAAACAATGAGAATGAAAAGAGGCTCACACGGAAAAATTCCATATATTTGCGCCCGCTTTCCTGTGAAAAAAGAAATATCAATATGCGATGATACGATTAAGAAAGATTCTGCCGATTTTGATTATGTTCTCAGCAGCCGCGGTCTCTTGTACCAAGGATGACCCGATTCCGGCTCCTGACAATAAGCTTGTACTTAGTTGCACCCGGCCCGACTATCTGAAGGCCGGAGATAAGGTGGCCCTTATCTCTCCGTCGTACTTCACTCCGATGGAGAATGTGGAGAAAACCGCCGATGTCCTGCGCGGTTGGGGCCTGGAGCCGGTCATCGGCCCTAATGTCGGAAAACTTGTCGACGGACGCTATGCAGGTACCGTTGACGAAAGGGTAAGTGATATACGCTGGGCGTTGGAAGAACCGGAAATCAAGGCCATCATCTGCAACAGGGGCGGGTATGGCACCATCCAGCTCATCGACCAGATCCGGCTCCCGGAGTTGTCCGCCAATCCCAAGTGGATCGTCGGATTCAGTGACATCACCACCCTTCATGGCCTTTGGACCCGTGCCGGGGTGATGAGCATCCATGGGACCATGAGTTCCTTCCTGGCAGCGGGAGGCACGGACAAGACCAGCACCCTGATGCGGGACATCCTACTTGGAAAGATACCGAAGTATGAGCTCCCGGCCCATCCCCAGAATATTAACGGAAAAGCCAGCGGCATCCTTGTTGGCGGCAACATCTGCACCTTTGCCCCCAATCTGGGCACCCAGGCCGATGCCACTCTCGGCAATGATCTCATCCTTTTCATCGAAGAGGTCGAAGAATCCATGCACAACATCGACCGTCAGTTCAACATCCTGCAGATGAACGGTGTCCTGGACCGATGCAAAGGGGTAATCCTTGGTGAGTTCACAGACTGCGGAACGGAGTTTACTTATGAGAATGTCGAAGCGATGCTCCGAGAGTACCTGACCAAGTACAATATCCCCGTTCTCTGCGGTTTCCCTGCAGGGCATGGCGACGTGAACCTGCCGATGCTCATGGGGGCTCCTGTCACCATCGACGTGCGAGGCGACGGTGCAACCCTCCAATTTGACGTTGACGGAGAGCAGCAGACCATAAGGACTTCAGAAATCAAGGCATCCAGAACCAGCCTGGCAAAGCGTCTGATGCTGTCCGGGAAGAAAGAAACTGTAAACGAATGATGAGAACAAGACATATTGTGTTGATTGCAGCCGTTCTGGTACTGTTTTCCGGCTGCTCAAAAAGTGACCCGGATACTCCGAAACAATATTTCACCCAGTGGAATTCCTGCGAAGCCCTTACGGCCCTGCAGGAGTATGTCCAGGATGTGACGGACCCTTCTTCCAGGAATTATATCAAGCCTGCGGACCGTATCGCCACCTTTGACATGGACGGCACCTTCGTCGGCGAACTCTATCCCACATACTTCGAATACAACCTTCTGGAATACCGGGCTCTTGATGACCCAGATTACAAGGACAAGGCCCCCGCAGAGGTGAAGGAGGCCGCCCAGGAGATACGGGACTTTGTCCGCAAGGGAACGGCGCTCCCCGACCATTTCGACATGATCCATGCGCAAGCGGCCGCCACTGCCTACTCCGGGATGACCCTTGCCGAGTTCGACGCCTATGTGAAAGCATACGCCGCCAAGCCGGCGAACGGCTTTACCGGGATGACCTACGGCCAGAGCTTCTACAAGCCCATGCTTGAGGTGTTCGATTACCTGGAAGACAACGGATTCACCTACTACGTGGTCTCCGGTTCCGACCGCTTCATCTGCCGCGCGCTGGTCCAGGCCATCGGCATCGCCCCCAACCGGGTCATCGGCATGGACGTGAAGCTGGAATCCACCCTCCAGGGTGACGAGGAGGGAGTCAATCACACCTTCGGCAAGGAGGAGGACCTGATCCGCACCGACCAGCTGATCATAAAGAACCTCAAGACCAACAAGGTGCTGCAGATCACCCAGGAGATCGGAAAGGTGCCGGTGCTCTCGTTTGGCAACAGCGGTGGAGACAGCGCCATGCACAACTTCTGCCTGAGCAACACCGAACACAAGTCCGCCGCCTTCATGCTCATCGCCGATGACGAGGCCCGCGACCATGCCAACCGCGAGAAAGCCCTGAAACTGGGTGAGCAGTGGCGGGAAGCCGGATACCACGTCATCTCCATGCGGGATGACTTCCGGACGATTTACGGCGACAATGTGAAGAAAGTGGCGTTCACTTTCGACGACTGACGCTGGGTGGCGTGAAATGTAACAACCTGTTAGACAGCGAATTACGCAAAAGGCTTTCCCCGTTTTGGAGGAAAGCCTTTTAGCTTATCTATTGATAATCAGCTACTTGCATTTCACGGGACAGACAATCTCATCCGCAGTCAAAGAACTCCTGTCCTAGAAGCACAGAGACGACCCTGGAAGGAATCCCTTTCAGCCAGAAGTGCTGTCAGCTTTTTCTTGAGCTCATCGGGACTCGTCAGCCCCCAGGGGGCGTCCGTGAATCTCGGTGGCACGCTGCTGACAATCCTGCCGATGGCAATGTCCGGACGCAGACGTTCGATGATATCGGCAAGGAGGGCGATATATTCATCCGGCCCGGGGCGGAAAAAGTCCCCGGGGCTTTCCTTGAACTCCCGCTCCATGGGCGTCCCTTGAAACTGTACAATGTGATTGGACTCTCCATCTCTATTGCACTTCGGCAGAGTCACCGGAAAGCATCCGTTCCATTTTCTCAAGAGCGTCACGGAGCTGCCCGCCGAATCCTTCGTGTTCCTTGAGATAGGCGTCATTCCCCTCGGACAGGACGGCGTAAAGAGCCGGCGACATAGCGTTTACATAGGAGGCGATGGCATCCTCGATGTGGTCCTTTTCCCTCTCGGATGTTGAGTGCACGTAGACCCGTTCTTTCTGGTGGAAGAACGCATAGGCCTGCTCGATGATATATGGGTCAGTGGCACTCATTTCACGCAGTTCAGGTTTTCCTTGTAGGCATATCCCTCGCTGGCGAGAAGGCGGTCCATTTCCTCTCGATCGACGCCGTAGCAGTAGCAGATCTGGTCGAGGCTGTCAAACTCCTCGTCCCTTAGAAGGAAGTTGATACTGGACACCAGCATGGGTATGTCGGAAAGCGGAAGATGGTCCATGTCTAACTGGCTTACTCTGTACCCGAACGAGTCGAACTCCATTTCACCTGATGCCTCGCAAGAAGGACAGACTCGGCCATACAGGTGGCTCCGTCATCCAACCCCGGGAGGATATGGCAATGGCAATCTGTGAGAGGAGTGATCATCAGGGAGTATTTTGCTGTAAAGGTACAACAATTTTGAATATGTACCATCATCTACCGACCGGGTCTTAGAATCATGAAGACCACGGCTCCGTTTTTGTCGAATTTGTTGTTGGAGCAGTTTACGAATCCGTCCGCCTTGAGGACGCTGGCCTTGATGGCATCGTGGATGGCGTCACCGGCTTTCCTGTATGTCTCCGATAAATCTATGAGTTCCTTTCTCATCATGTTTATTTGATGGTTTGAGAATAGCCGTAAACTAATCCATATTTGTCGTGAAAATCCTTGAGTTTCCCGCCAGATTTCATTTCCTTTATGATTGAATTAATCTTCTTCAGCAGGTCGTCCTGTCCTTTGCGCATCAGAACCCCGATCTGTCCGTGGGTGAAAGGACTGTCCAGAAGAGGAGCCGCAAGCCGGGAGTCATTGTGGACATACCATGGCGCCTCGGTGATTTCCGTAATCATCACATCGGCTTCCCCTTCTGCAACCTTGCCGGGAATCTCTTCGTTCTTTTCGAAGACGATAAGCGTACATGACGGCAGGTTCTCGCGGGCGAATTTCTCATTGAGACCTCCCGGGTTGACCATCACACGGACGTCCGCTTTGTTGAGGTCTTCAAGCGACATGTATTTCCCGGCATCTTCCTTCCTGCAGAGGATGGTCTTGCCGTTGCAGAGATAGCCCTCGGACATGTCCATGGTCTCCAGGCGCGTATCCGTGATGGTGATTCCGCCGATGGCGAAGTCGAACAGATCCGGGTTCTGGACATCTGCCGACAGGGTGGGCCAAGAGGTGGGGACATAGCTTATGCTTACCCCCAGGTTATCCGCAATCTCCCCAGCCACGTCAATCCCGAATCCCCAGTATGCGCCGGTTTCCGGCTCCCTGTAACTCAGTGGGCGGTAGTCCCCCGTCGTGCCGACAAGTAGCGTCCCGCGCTCCTGAATCCTGTCTATCGTCGGTGTGCCGGACAACTTTGTCTGAGTCCCGCAGCTGATGAGCGAGGCTCCGATGACAAGGGCTGAAAGAATAGTCTGGAGTTTATGTCTTGTGCGATGCATGATATTTATTGATTGCTTTTTCCATTGATTGTTCCGGGATGTCGATGTCTTCCTTGAAAAGCGTGACTCCCCCGTCCTCCGACGAAGGTTTCCAATTACCTACAACCTCGCCGTTCCACGTCACCACGGAGCGGAAGATGCCGAAGTTGTTATGGGCGTGGTGAGCATGGTCAGGGTGAAGAACAATGTCCCTGCTTTTGTATCCGATAAGATATTCGTCGTATGCCGGAAGAAGAAGCACCGAGCCGCTGCGAACGCCTCTCGTGCGAGCCTCGCCATGGATATAGAACTCTCTTCCTCTCCAGCGCCCGGCATGAAGTTCATCGCCAAGTGACGCGATTCCCTGTCGGCAATCTCCCGATGTGAGCCCGCTCCACCACACGAAGTCCTCGAGCGTAGCCGGACCATGGCTCCTGAAGTATTTCCTCGCAAGAAGGGCGATGGATTCTTCCCTGCTGACGGGTGATGCCACCGGAACCCTGTCCCGGACCAGCCTGTAGGTATTTCTCGGGCCGAGCGACCCGCTGCAGACGAGTCCCTCCAGTTCGGCCATACGGAGTTGGTGGTTGTAAAGAAGCTTCTCTTTCGGGATACCTCCTTCGATAAGGGCTTCCCCGATGACGTCTTCCGTGACCTCTCCCCTGCTAGCGACCGTGTCTTGGATGATGGTGAGGATCCGTTCTTTTTCCTTCCCGGAATAATTGAACCCCAGGGATTTGGTCCATCCATCGAGAACTGCCGTCCCCTTGTCATGGCAGAGAGCCCGCAGCCAGTGGTAGTCGTCAGATGACACCAGCTGCCAGGTGCCGCGAAGAAGATGTGCCCTAAGAATCCGGCCTTCGTCGAAGGCTGTCCTGAAGGCCTTGTAAGATGGTTTTCCCGTTCTCATGGATACAGCCCAGCGCATTGCCCGGTAGTCCTGCGCCTGCATGGCGCCGAACCACGACACCACCTCCGCCGGTTCATTGAACTGCGGGACGGCGAGCTGCTGGCTCAGAAGACGTGAGGAAACGGGGTTCATACTTCTTGGGATGGTTTTTCCGCCGACGCGGCTTGACACCCACAGGGGCGCAGAAGGCCTTGAGCGCCTCTGCCACCTCAGTGTGATTGTCCAGGCTCAGGACATAAACGTTTCTTCTAACTTCCTTTTATTTGCACATGATTCCACTTGTTTTGACGTAAAGATACAAATAATAATTGAAACCAGCTTTCAGACGCTGTAATGGCAGCAACCACCGACAGGTGGCGTGAAATGTAACAACCTGTTAGACAGCGAATTACGCAAAAGGCTTTCCCCGTTTTGGAGGAAAGCCTTTTAGCTTATCTATTGATAATCAGCTACTTGCATTTCACGGGACAGACAATCTCATCTGCAGTCAAAGAACTTCTGTCTTAGGAGCGAAGAGACGTCCCTGGAAACTCCGCCTCTGATCCAGGCAGAGCTCAAGCTTTCCAAGAAGCTCGTCCTGCCGGAGCAGTCCCCACGGGGCGTCCGTGAACCTTGGAGGAACGCTGCTTACGATCCTGCCGATGGCGATATCCGGACGCAGGCGTTCGATAATATCGGCAAGGAGGGCGATATATTCATCCGGCCCGGGGCGGAAAAAGTCCCCGGGCTTTTCCTTGAACTCCTGCTCCATAGGCGTCCCTTTGATGACCTGGAGCTGGTGGAACTTCAGATAACTCAATGGAAGGGTATTCAGTGTTTCCGCCTGGGCGACGAGCATCTCCCGGGTCTCGCCCGGAAGGCCCAAAATGATGTGCCCTCCGGCGTCGAGACCTGCATCGGCAGTCATTTCGAAGGCTTTCTGCGTGCAGGCGAAGTCGTGCCCGCGGTTTACCCTTTGCAGGGTGGCGTCATAGACGGACTCTATGCCGTATTCCATCTCGACGATGTACCCCCTCTCCTTGACGGAAGAAAGAAGCCGGAGTTTTTCCCTGTCGATGCAGTCCGGGCGGGTGCCGATGACAAGTCCGCAGATGCCGGGGACGGCAAGGGCCTCCTCGTAGCGGTTTCTCAGCGTGTCGATATCGGCATGGGTGCCTGAAAATGCCTGGAAGTAGGCAAGATACCCGTCGGACGCCCTTTTCTGATGGAAAAGCTTGCCGGCCTCAAGTTGATCGGCAATGGTCTTTCCCCGGGTGTACCCCGGATGGAAGGCCGCATTGTCGCAGAAGGTGCAGCCGCCCGTGGAGATGCTTCCGTCCCGGTTGGGGCAGGAAAAACCGCCGTCGACGGTGAGCCTCTGGAGGCGCCTACCGTACCGTTCCCTGTAATTCAGAAGGTTAAATGCGTTCACTGCCTGTCCGTGTCGATATTAGGTACCAAAACTGTATCTGCGATTACGTTACCGCCATTCAGAGCGCCAATTGGACTCCGGGTGCTCCTACTGGTCCATACAATTTACAGAGTATAAGCAATTTAAGCCTTTTTTGATCCTACAGGTCCACTAAAAATGCAGGGTAGGGCTCGTGTTCTTATCCTTCGTTTGGAAGATATTCGTCGATGGCTCCGGTAATCGAGAGGATGGTCTGGTAGAAAAGGATGCTCGAGCCCTTCAGGGGCATCCAGTGCTCTTCGCCTCCGCGTCCCCTCAGATATTTGTCTGTGTAGATTGCGCCCGGTGTTCCTATATAGACCTCAACGCTACCCGCCGCATTGACACGCATGGCGCGGATGGGAAAGGACTGCGTATAGCCTTTCTTGCTGTCATAGACGAGGGCAAGCATGTCTTTTTTGTCGAATTTGTTGTTGGAGCAGTTTACGAATCCGTCCGCCTTGAGGACGCTGGCCTTGATGGCGTCGTGGATAGCGTCTCCTGCCTTCCTGTATGTCTCTGACAATTCTATGAGTTCCTGTCTCATCGTTCTATCTTTACCAATTCAAGTTCGAAAACCAGGGTGCTGTGGGCCGGAATGTCATCCATCTTCATTGAGCCATAGCCCCACTTGGCAGGAATGTATACTTCCCACCTGTCGCCCTCATGCATGCGGGTCAGCACAATCTGCCAGCCCATGATGAGGTCTCCGACCATGAAGAGGGCCGGGAGAGGCTGGCCTTCGGTGGTGTCGAAGACGGTTCCGTCAATGAGCCTGCCGGTATAGTTTACATACACGATGCTGCGGGGCGTAGGTTTTCGAGTCCCACTCCCCTCTTCCAAAACACGGTACATTACACCGTTATCCAGAACATGAATCCCCTCTTCCTGTGCTTTCACCTGAAGAAAGGCCTCGTTGGCTTCCTTGTATGGATTAGGTCTTTTCTTTTTATGGAACGACATTACCGTTCATTTAGGATTATACTTCAATGCATCTGACGGCCATCCCTCCAGGTTGTGACCGGTGTCAAGTGAGCGGACAGCCGCCATCTCGTCGTCTGTGAGCGAAAAGTCGAAGACATCCATATTCTGAATCATCCTCTCCTTATGGACAGACTTCGGGATGACGATGATTCCCTGCTGAATGAGAAAGCGGAGCGCCACCTGGGCGGCAGTCTTTCCGTGGGCGGCGCCGACTTCCGTCAGCACCGGATTGGTAAATATCCCATTCATGCCTTCGGCCAAAGGACCCCATGATTCAACTACGGTTCCATGCTTTCCCATCAGCTCAACCATCGGCCTCTGCTGGTAGAAGACATGAGTTTCTATCTGGTTGACGGCAGGTATAACGGCAGCGTTCTTAACCAGCGCTTCATAGGTCTTGGGATAGAAGTTGGAGACGCCAATTGAGCGCAGACACCCCTCCTTCACCAGGTCCTCGAAGGCCTGCCAGATGTCTGAGTCGTTCCCCATCGGCCAGTGGATGAGCATGAGGTCAAGATAGTCCAGTTTCATACGCCTTAGCGAGCCCTTCACATTATCTTTGGCCTGCTCATAAGATGGACGGGACTGGCAGAGTTTGGAGGTGATGAAGAACTCGTCCCGGGGGATACCGGACTTGCGGACGGCCGAAGCTACCATGGCCTCATTCTCATAGTACTGCGCCGTATCCAACGAGCGGTAGCCTACGCTGATGGCATCAAGGACACAGCGCTCGGTCACAGACGGGTCCACCATATAGACGCCGTATCCGAGAATCGGCATTTTTATGCCGTTATTGAGGGTTATTGTCTCCATCTTAGAAATCAATCTCTATGGGGTCGGCCGTGAAAGAACTGATGGTGGCCTTGGCATCCTTGAGGAAGTAGACCGCGGTGTTGCCATCGTTCTCGTCATACATGGAGCGGAGGCCGGGATTGGCATCGAGCATGGCTTTCTTCACTTCCACGCGCTGGTCTTCAACGAGCGTTGCGCTGATGCGGAGCCAGCGGCCTTCATCGGCCTTGTAGGCGCAGAAGGCAACCTTCGGATTGGCCGCAATCTGCTTGGCGACGTTCTTGACATGGCCGGTCTGTATATACAGCTTGCCTTCTATGATCTCGGCCGTTCCGAAAGGACGCACCTGGGGAGCGTCGCCGTCCACGGTGGCGAGGAAATATACGCCTGCCCCGTGCAGGAAATCTCTTACTCTTTGCATGTTATCTTGGTTAATAGATTTATATTCAGATGGGTTGACGGTAGCATCCTTTGTACCGGAAGGCTGGCCGCAAGCAGCTGCCAGAGCTATTGTTGCTGCGATAAGAACAATTCTTTTCATATCTATAGGCTTTTATCTTGCGAATTTACTGAAAATCCGCCGGATGCGAAAACATGCGACGGAGTTTCTTATGTCTTTGGGGGTTCAATGATAGTGTACGCCATCAGTTTTCAGCGAATCCGTCCATAATAACAGTCGGTTTCCCTTCTGAGTCGAAGGCGCCCTTCCAGAAGCGTGGAGCCTGGCGGCAGCCTGCCATCAGGATTGCTGCGGCCATGGTCACCAGGGTTATTGTGACAGTCCTTTTCATTTTATATTGGTTTTTCTGTATGGTAATCTCTCAGAAGGTCCTCCGGAGCAATCCTGAAAAGCGTGACGTCCTCCTTGTTCACGGACAATGACACCCACAGGACGCCGTCGATAACCGTCGCTTTGGGGTAGTTATATCCGATGGTCTTGTACCTGCCTTCCCTCCTCTGTGGAGGCAGCTCCCGGGGTCCGGCAATAAGCCACGCCCTGTCGAACAGCAGCCCGTCGCCCGATACCGCTATTGCAAGATGCCTGCGTGACTTGCTCGCGGAAGGGTTCCAGACCATGAACGGCCTGCCGTCCGGGAGGTTGCCGGCACACTGCTTTGAACGTGAATCCGGGATGTCTGTCATCATGGGCGCCGACCAGCTCTCTCCGCAGTCCCGCGAGACGGAGAACAGCTTTCGGAACGACGACTCCTGGTCTCGGAAAAGCATGACAAGGGAACCGTCCCCAGACACGTAACGGCTGGGTTCCAGGGGTTTCCCCTGACCAAGGGGCAGAAGTGCTTTCCGCCAGCCGATGAGCCCGGAAGGGTCGTCCGTGAAAAGCGGACAGACATCCAGGGTCTCTCCGAAGTGTGCGGCCCCTATGGTCCGCCCGGATGGAAGCACGAGGGGATCCTGCTCGAAGATACCGTCAAGTGGTTCGCCGCCAGCCATCAGGAGCCTTCTTGGTGTGCTCCATACTCCGTCGCCGTGCGATGTGACATACCAGGCCTCTCCCCCTTTCCTGCCGCCGCTCCGGATGCGGTTGATGACAGCGCAGAGGGAGTCGCCCCTTTGAATCCATCCACCTGGCGAGGTGAAGAAATCCTCATCTCCGCGTAGAAGGATCTCGGGGTCGGACCAATTATGCGCGTCCGCGCTGGTGGAAAGGAGGACATGTGTATCCGGAGAGTCTTCATCCCTTGTCGAATGCTGCCACATGCAGTAGTACTCCCCTTTGAAACCGGTCAGGAGAACGTTGTTCGAATATCCTTCTGGTGACGGTAGGATGATGCACTCCGCAGGGGCGTACTCGAGACCGACGCTGACAGAATCGCACAGGTCCAAAAGCCCATCGGCAACCCTGGGAGGGGATACTTCCGAGTCGTTGCTGCAGGTGGCTGATACTGTCAGAAGAACGGTGATAAAGAGTATGCGTACTGCTCTCATGACTGTGACACTTTCCATCGGACGCGCCACCGGCCCTCTTCATAGTCGTGGCTGATAATCTTGAATATCCCCACCTCGGCGGTATGTGCCGGAGGGTATTCCTCCTTGTTGTGGGCATTGAGGACGGGTTCGGTCATATAGATACTGTTTTATGATAACCACAGTACAAATATAGTGAAAAGTCTGCAAGTCTTGCAGCGATTTGGTGTAGTGTGAAGACTCACAGGGAATGGAGCTTTGCTACTTTGGGTACGAAGCCGCCGATCAGGACAATCTGCCGCCCTCATAATCCTTCAGCTCTTTGATTGCCTGCGGACATAGGATGAGCAGCGAGACAACGGTCACCCAGGCCATCAGACCTACGCCGATGTCTCCGAGCTGCCAGACCACATCGGCCTCCTTGACGGCCCCGAAGATTACCGCGCACAGCATAACGCCCTGGAATACCCGGATGACGGCTTTTTCCCACTTTTTTCCATGCAAAAGGTAGATGAGTCCGGTCTCTGCATAGAAGTAATATGCCATGAGGGTGCTGAAGGCGAAAAACACCATAGCAATGGACACGAACTGGCTGCCGAAGCCGGCAAATACGCTGTCAACGGCGCTCTGCGTGTAGTTCACGTAATTGTTTGCAAGCTCAGGCGCCCCGGCATACAGCACCTCTCCGCTTGCAGAATCAAGTATATTATATGTTCCGGAGGTGAGTATCATGAGCGCCGTTGCGGTGCAAACGAGAAGCGTATCCACATACACTGAAAATGCCTGTGCAAGGCCCTGCTGGGCCGGATGGGGGACATCCGCCGCTGCAGAAACTATTGCGCCGGTGCCTTGACCTGCCTCGTTGGAAAAGATTCCCCGCTTCACTCCCATGGCAATGGTTGAGCCTATGATGCCGCCGGCTATGGGATTGATGCCAAAAGCGCCTTTGACTATGGCCACAAGGACGGCCGGCACTTCATTTATATGGAAGCCGATGACCACCAGCGACATTATAATGTAGCCCAGTGCCATGAACGGAGTGATTACAGACGCCACCCGGGCGATTCTCTGCACTCCGCCAAAAATCACCAGTCCAAGAAGAACTGCCAGCACTATCCCGGCCGTGAGCGTGGATACCGGAAAGGCATTGTTCACCGCCGTGGAAACGCCGTTGGCCTGCACTGTCGTGAGGAAAATGCCACAGGCAATGACAGTTATCACGGCAAACACTACTCCCAGCCATTTGACTCCAAGGCCTTTCTCTATGAATGAGAAAGGACCTCCGCGCCATCCGCTGCTGTGCCTGAACTTGTATTTTTGCGCAAGCGTAGATTCCACGAACGCAGTAGATGCCCCGAAGAATGCCACCACCCACATCCAGAACACTGCACCTGGTCCGCCGAAGGCAATGGCCGTGGCCACACCAACTATATTGCCTGTTCCCACGCGCCCGGAAAGAGCGATGCAGAACGCCTGGAAGGACGAAATCCCGTTATTTCCGGCCCTGCGCGAGAACAGCGAACGCAGCATGAGGCCGAACCTCCTCACCTGAACGAACCTTGTCCTGACGGAAAAATACAGCCCGGCCACAATCAAAAGGGCCACCAGACCCGGATTCCAGACTATGTCGTTGACGGTATGAACGATAGACTCCATAAGTGCAAATATAGCACTTTTCAAAAAAAGCCCAACCTTTGAAACTATTGCCGATTTTTTTGTAATTTTTCGGGCTATTATACCACGCTGGCATACGCCCCTTTCTGCCTTTTCAACATCATCTCTCCGCTGATGTCCGTACTGGTCGCGCTGATTGGACGTGCCGATAAAGGATTTGGGAAAACGGAGGAGAATGAGTAATTTTGCGGGTTATGGAAAATGAGAACAAAAAACTCCCGCCGCTGAAGTTCCTGCCGGACAGGACAGAAATGCCGTGGGGCACTGTGGAATACAGACTTGCAGACCTCGGCTTCATAGATTCGATGGTCTCCGAGGGATGGCTTGGTGGCAACACGCTGAGTGACATCATACAGACCTATCTTGAGAGACTTACGGGAGAGACTTCCTTCAACTGGTACGGAACGCAGTTCCCGGTGCTGGTAAAGCACCTTGACGTGAAAGGGCGCACCTCCCTGCACGTGAACCCTGACGACGAAAGCGCCGAGCAGCGCTACGACGCCTTCGGCAAAACCGCCCTCTGGTACGTAGAGGAAGCCGGTCCCAACGCCCGTCTCTACCTTGGCTTCAAGCGCGACGTAACCGCCTCCGAGTTCTGGGAAGCCTGCAATAACAACAACGTCACTCCCCTTCTGCACAGCATAACGCCAAAGGCCGGAGAGAGCTATCTCATCGTCCCGGGCCTGGTTCACGCCGCAAAGGACGTGAAGCTCCTGGAAGTTGCAGAGTGCTCCGAACTCTGGTTCCGCCTGCACGACTGGGGCGCAACAGACCGTGAGCTCCATCTTGAGGAAGCCATCGACCTCATCGACTTCCGTTCATGGAAGAACGTCCTTCCCCAGAACGGGACCACCGTACCGCAGTTCGGCCTGCAGAAGATCGAGCTGAAGGAACCCCTACAGAACAGCTCCGAAGGCCTTGAAGACACGTTCCTCCTCTACATCTGCCTGAGCGGAAGCGCCGTCATAGACGTTCCCGACGAAGGAAAAGTCCCCGTCAAGAAGGGCGAAGTGGTCCTCATCCCAGCCGAAACCGACAAGTTCTTCCTCATCCCCAGCGACCGCGACACCGTGCTCCTGGAAGTGAGGATGGACCCCCGCCCCGAAGAAGAGCCCGTCCAGGAGGTGACAGACTGACATGGCCGAAGTCCGCATTGACAAATACCTCTGGGCCATCCGCGCCTTCAAGACCCGCTCAGAAGCAGCCGACGCATGCAAAGGCGGCAAGGTAAAGATTGCCGATGTCCCCGCCAAGCCCTCCCGTTCCATCAAGGAAGGCGAAATCATCACCGTCCGAAAAGGCGCCGTCACCTATACCTACCGCGTGGTAATGCCCACGGAAAACCGCGTAGGAGCAGCCCTGGTGCCCAATTTTGCCGAAAACCTCACCCCCGAGGAAGAGCTCCAGAAACTCAAGGCCCCGGTGGAAACCTTCTTCGTAACCCGCGACCGCGGAGCCGGCCGTCCCACCAAGAAAGACCGCCGCGAAATTGAGCAGCTTTGGGATTCTTTCGATTTCTGATGCAAGTTTTCAGGAAGAGCTGATTTTATACCAGGAATGAAGAGACTTATACTACTAATATCGGCAGTACTTCTGTGTACGGTTATGCAGGCACAGAAAAGGACCGCCACCATAAGCGGCTACATTACAGACGGCGACAGCGGCGAAACCCTTATCGGCGCCGGCGCCCTCATTGCCGAGTCAAAGACCGGAGCAGTAACCAATGTCTACGGCTACTACACCCTCACTGTGCCGAAAGGCCGCGCCACGCTGCTCTACAGCTATCTTGGCTACGAACAGGTGGAAATGGAGCTTAACCTCCAAAAGGACACGACAATCAACGTGGTCCTGAATCCGTCGGCAGTTCTGGAGGCTGCAACCGTCGTGAGCCAGAAGGACGCCGGCATCCAGAGCACCTACCTCGGCGCTATTGACATTCCTCTGGTGCACATCCAGAACACCCCCGTCCTCTTCGGTGAAGCCGATGTCCTCAAGGCCATCCAGATGCTCCCCGGCGTCCAGGGCGGAAACGAAGGATTCACAGGCCTTTACGTGCGCGGCGGCGGCCCCGACGAGAACCTTGTCCTCCTTGACGGCGTCCCCATCTACAACGTAGACCACATGCTGGGAATCATCTCCGTGTTCCAGACGGAGGCTGTCAAGAAAGTCACCCTCTACAAGGGCTCCTTCCCCGCCCGCTACAGCGGCCGCGTGTCGTCCATAGTGGACATCCGCACCAACGACGGCAACATGAAAAAGACCAGCGGAAGCGTCGGCCTTGGCGTTCTCACTGACAAACTGCACATCGAAGGCCCCATCATCGAGGACAAGCTGAGCTACTCCGTAAGCGCCCGCGGCCTTCACTCACTCATGTACGATCCCCTGATACGCCTCTACGGGAAATATGCCCCGAAATCCTGGGGCTTCGACGGCTCCGTATACGGCAACTACTTCTTCTATGACCTCAACGGCAAACTCTCCTGGCGCCTTTCAGACAACGACCGCTTCTACCTTATGGCCTATAACGGCAAGGACCGCCTTGCTGCCGATTTCAATGAAGACTGGGAGCAGGGATCCAGCATGATACGCACCGGAACCAGCATCGGCTGGGGCAACACGGTGGTTTCACTGAGGTGGAACCACATATTCTCCCAGAAACTGTTTGCCAATACCACGGTAGCATACAACAACTACCGCATGCTCATGGACATGGGTGTCAAGGTGCGGGATTATCAGGACGGCAATCCTTACATTATGGATTTCGACCTTGGCTACAACTCCGGGATACGCGACTGGAGCGCCAAACTGGACTTCGACTATGTACCCTCGCCTAAGCACCTGATAAAGTTCGGAAGCGAATACGCCTACCACACCTTCTTCCCGAGGACAAGCACCGGTGTAATCGTGGAAACCTCCGAGGGAGAAACCAGGCAAGAGGAATTCAATATCGGCAGGGACCGCAATTTCTACGGCCACGAACTGTCCTTCTATGCCGAGGATGACATGTCCGTCACGGAACACCTCACCTTCAACCCCGGCGTCAACGCCTCCTTCTTCTATACGGACGGAAGGCCGTATTTCGAGCTGCAGCCAAGGGTATCGGCGAAATACTCATTCGACGGCGGAATCACCCTCAAGACAGGCTATGCAAGGATGGCGCAGTACGTGCACCTTCTGAGTTCCACGCAGATTTCCCTGCCGATGGACCTCTGGGTACCGATTACCGCCAAGATCAAGCCCGTAACCTCAGACCAGTTCAGCGCCGGCATCTATCACGACGGCATCAAGGGATGGGAGTTCTCAATAGAGGGCTACTACAAGCATATGAACAACATCCTTGAGTACAAGGACGGCGCATCCGTACTGGTCTCTGAAACCACCTGGGAAGACAAGGTGGAAATGGGCGAAGGACGCTGCTACGGGGCCGAGTTCTTTGTCCAGAAGACCGCCGGGAAACTCACGGGATGGATGGCCTACACGCTTGCAAAGAGCGAAAGGCGCTTCCCCGACGGCACCATCAGCCTGGGAGAGTGGTATCCCTACAAATATGACCGCAGACACAATTTCAACATAAACATCAACTACAAGATTTCTCCCAAGCTGGATGTAAACGCCGCATGGGTGTATGCCTCCGGCGGTACAACCACAATCCCCTACCGCACAACCGGAATGCTGGCTCCGGACTCTGACTATGTATCCTCCTCCTCATACGTACAGCAGAGGAACAACTACCGTCTTCCATCCAGCCACCACCTAAATGTGGGCCTCACGCACCACAAGAAGAAAAAGCATGGCACCAGGGACCTTACTCTAAGCGTCTACAACGTGTATAACCGCATGAACCCCAACCTGGTGTTCGTGAACTACGTAACCCGCTATGACGAGAAGTCCGACACCTACAAGGACCAGATAGCCGTAGAGAAAGTCACCATCCTGCCCATCATGCCTTCACTCAGTTGGACTTATAATTTCTAGAAAGCCATGAAAAGAACGATATATACAATTCTCGCTGTAATGGCTGTCATGTCATGCACATCCACTGAATACATAGATGTAGAGAAACTGGATTCCGTCCTTGTGATAAACGCGCAGATGACGACTGACGAAGACGTCCACACCATCCATCTTTCCACCAGCACCCGCTCCACCGTCAGGGAAGTCAAGGGCGCCAGCGTAAAGGTGAGCATCAACGACGGGCCATTCATCAATGCCGAAGAACTGGACGGGCAGCTTGGCTCATCCAGAAAATACCTATTCTACGAAACCCTGAAAGGCGGTGACAAGGTAGAGATCAAAGCACAGAAGAGTGGTCTGAGCGCTGCCGCAAGATTCTACATTCCAGATAGTCCTGCCATAGTCGACAGTGAACTCACATGCGATGTCCCCCATTCCAGCTCAGACAGTTTCCTGGATTTCGGAGACAGTCCCTCGCCTGCATACCAGGACGAAAACGCTCCGTACGCCATGGACGCCTGGCACCTCCTGAAGGTAAGGATAAAGGATATTCCCTCGCACAAAAGCTACTACCGCATCAAGGTGGGGATTGAAGACTGCTATGAAAAAGACGGAAAGAAGACCGGATTCAAAAACTTCATCTGGGTAGATTCCTCTTCAGAGCCCGTCCTCACGGCCGGAATCTCATCGTCTGCAGACCTCGTCTCAGCCCTTGAAAACAGCAACAATTACAACACTTTCACCGACGACCTTTTCACAGACAAGGAATACACGCTCAAGCTTTACATACCGGAGAACACGCTATACTATTCCCGCCAGTATAACAATACTGAATATAAAATGAATGAAGATGGCAGCTATGAGATAATAACGAAAGATGCCGGTGAGCATACCCTCTGGCTCACTGTCAGCCTTCACAGCATCAGCCAGGGTGAATACATCTACCTTAAGGCCCTTGGCCAGAACGACCTTGGCTTCCTCTTCTCCGAGCCGGTATCCATTCCCTCCAACGTTGAAGGCGGCCTTGGCTACGCCGATGCATCTTCTTCCACGGAGATAAAAATACCGCTGGAGACCTTTGTGGCGTCCAGCGGTTCAGATGATGCAGATAACGGTTAACGGATGACCAAATCGTAAGGCAGCCTTGCGTAGACGCGGGAAGGATCGGCCTTGGTGAGGTCTCCGAACGTGCGTGCAAGGGTCTCGAAGCCCGTTCCTGCAAGGATTGAGGGCTCTTCCTGCGTGCCGCCCATGGCTACCATGAACTGCTCGATGGGTGTAAGAGGCTTGGGATATCCAATAACCTTGTAAGTATCCCTTTCAAGCCCGGCAAGCGACGCTGCATAGAACACGGCATCTTCCAGCGTGCCGATCTCATCTACTAGAGAAATCTCCAGCGCGTCAGAACCAAGCCACACGCGGCCCTGGGCTATCTCGTCAACGCGGGCGGGCTCAAGGGAGCGGCCATCGGCAACGAGGTTTACGAAGGTGTCGTAGATGTCCTCCACGGAGGCCTGCATGAATGCGAGTTCCCGGGCATCGAACGGGCGCATGAGGGTGAACATGTCAGAATGCTTGTTGGAGCCGACAGTCTCGACGCCGACACCCACTTTCTTTGCCACCTTGGAGAATTCCGGAATCATGGAAAATACGCCGATGGAACCGGTGAGGGTATTGGCATCGGCATAAATCTTCTGGCAGCCGTTGGAAATCCAGTATCCGCCGGAGGCTGCGTAGTTTCCGAATGAGGCCACCAGCGGTTTTTCCTTTTTCAGGATGTCCAGAGCGGCCTTTATCTTTGCCGATGCACTGACGCTTCCGCCGGGAGAGTTAACCCTGAGGACAACCGCCTTGACGCTGGCGTCCTTGCGGACCTCGTCGATCACCTTCACGAAGCGGTCCCCTGCCACGCCTTCGAAGGCGTTTCCGTCGGTGATTTCACCGTCGGCATAGATGATTGCGACGTTGTTGCGTCCGGGAAGCGGAAGGGGCTGATGGGCCGTGACGTAGTCTGAGAAGCGGATGAGCTTGAATGTGTCGGCCGAGGGAACCTGGGCAAGCGTCGTGAGCTTGTCAAGAAGCGCCTCGTGGTCCATGAGTTCGTCCACCAGGCCGGCTTTGAGGAAGTCTTCCGGGAAAACGAGCGAGAGGTCGTCAATGAGTGCGTTGAAGGCCTCGGGCGTAATCTCACGGGCCTCGCACACAGTGGTGGACATATTCTTCCAGGCCGATGAAATCATCACCTGGTTCTGCTCCTTGTTCTCAGGGGAAGAGTTTGCGCGGATGAACATTTCGCCCGCGCTCTTGTACTTTCCGTGGCGGATGAGCTGCACGTTCACGCCCACCTTGTCAAGGATTTCCTTGAGGAAAGTCATCCGGCCGGAAAGGCCGATGAGCTGGTAGGTGCCGCCCTTGTAGGAGCTCATGTAGATTTTGTCGGCAGCGGTTGCAAGGTAATAGGAGCCGTTTCCGGGAGCCTCAGTATATGCAACAACGGCCTTGCCGCTCCTGCGGAATTCAGTGAGCGCCCTGCGGAGCTCTTCGATGTCGGCCATGCCGCCGGTAACGCCATCCGGACGAAGCAGGATGTACTTGATGCCGGGATCTGCCGCAGCGGTCTCAATGGCCTTGACGGCATCCCTGAGGCCCACAGGAACAACATTCATGCTGAAGCCTCCGCCCAAGCTGAAGGCCGGGAACGGCATCTGGGAAGTCTGTTCCACCAATGAAATCTCCGATAGGTTAAGGTCCAGCACCCCTTCCTTGGGAATGGAGACCTTTCCACCCTCTGCCGATGAAGCCAGGGAGCCTATCATGATGAAGAAAAACACCCACTTGATAATCTGTACGGTAATGAGACCGCATACTACGGCCAGGAGCATTTTTGCAAAATCGCGCATATATTATACTGTAATTACTTAACTAATCCTGACAGGGCATTCCAGGCGACAGTTTCCTTGTAATAACGGCTCAGTAAATCCGTCCCCATGGAAGGAAGATACATGGAAAGGCCGCTGTAGGTCTTGATTTCAAACCCGTCATAGCCCCTCATGAACCACGGCGTTGCGGCCTTGTAGACGATGCATTTCTCAAGGGCGGCTTCAAGGGCCGCCTTCTCTGATTCATCGATGCCGGATTTGACCAGGATATCCTCGAGGTCATAGAAGTAGTGGCGGTTGTAGCGGAAAAAGCCCTGAACCTGCGAGCCTCTTATATTCTCAAGATAGAAATGATACTTTGAAAAAAGCGTCTTGCAGATATCTGCAAGGTCGTCCATCTGCCTTGTGTCCACAACGGAAATGGTAGCGGACTGATTGACACCTGAACGGACGGCATAGGACTCGTAATAATCCCTGCAGACGGTAACCGGATCCGGTTCATTCCTGAGGAGCCTGCTTGCGATGGTCTTGTAGTTGAAGCCGTCGGCAAGGACCTCGGTAAGGGAGAATCCAACGATGTCCGCCTTGCCGCGGAGCTGGGCCGCCACCTCCACGCCGCCGCTGAGGCAGGCGTCAATGAGCAGGTAGTCCAGTTTGAACGGGATGGCATCGGCAAAGTCCCGAAGGCTCATTTCCACAGATCCTTCAGGATACTCATCCTGGCCGAAGCTCTTCACCGCGGGATATTCCGGGATGGGCGGGAAATACTCCTGTGAGGCCCTTCTGACGGATGCCGGGAAAATCCAGAAATCGTCAGTAACCCCTCTTTCGTATTTGTTCGGGTCGTTATAGTAACCGCACGGGAGCCAGCCGCTGGCGTGCGAGCTGAAAACCATTCCGAAGGTCTTGGAAGGGAATGACTCATGGGCAAGCGTAAGGACCTCGGTCATGGTTTCCTTGGTACAGGCCGACACGTCGGCATCCCAGACCTTGATAGTATCCCTTACGACCGTACTGTCGGTCTTCATGTAGATTCTGAAAAGGGCCGATCCGGTGGCCTGGTAGCGGCCGTTGCGGGAATACACAAGGAGCACATGCTCCGGAGCGCCGCCGGAACGCTTGCCTTCAAACTTGTCTTCGGGTGTTCCATAAGGGACATATCCCTGTGAAAGATCGTCTATGTCTTCCCGGAGCCAGCCTGAGAGGCTGTTGAATCCAGCAGAATAGAGGAGCATCACGCTGCGGGCCTTTTCAGTGGGGACCACAGCCTTTGTACTCACTGCGGAAGTATTCTCGGACCTGCTGTAGGAGAAACGGTCGTCCTTGTTGCAGGAAAACAGCACCGCTGCGGCAAAAACTGCCGCAATTATGAGTGATGTGTTTCTCCTTTCGAACAACATAGTTTACAAATATACAACATTTTTTGTAATTTTGTATGTAAACAAGTATCGGGCCCATGGATTCACCCATAGTAAGAGATTACAGAACATACCTCAGGATAGAAAGAAGGATGTCACCGAATACGGTAACATCCTATTGTCATGATATCCGAGAGTTTCTCTCCCTTACCGGGAAAAATCCCTCTGAGATATGTTCAGATGACATTTCCGCCTACCTTGGCAAGGCAACGGCTGCAGGGCTCTCAAAGCGCAGCAGCGCAAGGCTCCTGAGTTCCCTGAGAAGTTTCTTCTCATGGTGCGTTGAAGAAGGACAGGTGAAGGAGAATCCCTGCGACAGGGTTGAATCCCCGAAACTCGGGAAGTATCTCCCGGAGGTTCTCACCGTGGACGAAGTGAGCGCCATCATCGAGTCTGTTGACCTCAATGCCCAGTACGGCCGCCGGGACCGTGCCATCCTTGAAGTCCTCTACGGCTGCGGACTCCGCGTGAGCGAGGCCGCCTCTCTCAGGCTGTCCCACATACATCTTGAAGAAGGCTTTGTCGATGTAATCGGCAAGGGAGACAAACAGCGGCTGGTCCCCCTTGGAGAAATGGCTGCCGATGCAATCCTCGCCTACCTCCCCACCCGCCCTGAGCCTGCTTCGATGGCCTTCGACGACTATCTCTTCCTCAACCGCTTCGGGAAGCCTCTCAGCCGCGTTTCCATCTTCAATCTTGTGAAAAACCAGGCGATGGCGGCTGGAATCAACAAGGAGATTTCACCCCATACCTTCCGCCACAGTTTTGCCACGCACCTCATCGAGAACGGCGCAGACCTTCGCATAGTACAAGAAATGCTCGGTCATGAGAGCATTCTCACAACCGAGATCTATACACATGTAAACACATCTACCTGGCACCGCTCCGTGCTGGAGCATCATCCCAGGAGGTAGTTTACTTTCCGCCGAAGAAACGCTTGTACAGGCCAAGGAAACCTGCTCCGTGACGGGCTTCATCCTTTGCCATCTCGTGAACGGTGTCGTGGATGGCGTCGTAGCCAAGGGCCTTTGCCTTGAGGGCGGTCTTGAGCTTGCCTTCGCAGGCGCCGCCTTCAGCCTCGTAACGCTTCTTGAGGTTGGTCTTGGTGTCCCAGACGATCTCTCCAAGGAGTTCTGCGTACTTTGCGGCATGTTCGGCCTCTTCGAATGCATAGCGCTTGAAGGCCTCGGCAATCTCGGGATAGCCTTCCCTTTCGGCCTGGCGGCTCATGGCGAGGTACATTCCCACCTCTGTGCATTCTGAGGTGAAATCCGCCTTGAGGTTGGCGTGGATTTCGGGATCGCAGCCCTTTGCAACACCGATTTCGTGTTCACAGGCCCACTTGCCTTCTGCCTCTTCCTTCACTTCCACAAACTTGTCCGACTTAACGTGGCACACCGGGCATTCTGCGGGAGGATTCTCTCCTTCATATACATACCCGCAAACGAGACATCTGAATTTCTTTTTCATAAAGGTTGTTGTTAAATGTATTTTTACAAATATAATAAAAATGTGTAAATTTACAGACGGTATGGATGCTTTTTTATTACAGACGGCAAGGCACTACTACAACCTGCCCGATTTGGAGAAAACCTGCTTCATTTTCCCCAACCGCCGCTCCATGGTGTTTTTCACCAAATACCTTGGAGATTTGGTGAAGGGAAACAGGCCCCTGCTGTGCCCTCCGATGTTCACGGTGAACGATTTCTTCGGCAGCCTGTACAGCGGAAAGACATCGGACCGCCTCCGCCTCCTCACCGTCCTGTATGAGGAATATTCCCGCCTGAATCCCAAGGCGGAGCCCCTGGACGATTTCATCTTCTGGGGAGACGTCCTCCTTGCCGATTTTGACGATGTGGACAAGTATCTCGCTTCTCCTGATTCCCTCTTCACCAACATTGCAGACCTTAAGGAAATCCAGGACAGTTTCGAGTACCTTACGGACATCCAGAAAAAAGCCATCCAAAGCTTCCTGGGCCACTTCAGGGACGCCCAGGACCTGAACCCCTCCACCGTAAAGGGCGGTTTCCTCAGGCTATGGAATCTGCTTCTTCCGCTTTACAAATCCTTCAACCGTTCCCTCTCGGAAAAAGGGATGGCATACGAAGGCATGGTGTACAGGGCCCTTGCCCAACGCCTCAAGGACGGGGAGCCGGTTGTAGACATACTGGAAAACGCATTCCCGGATACGCAGAAATACGTTTTCATCGGCCTCAACGCCCTGAACGAATGTGAAAAACTCCTCATGCGGAAGATGCGGGACGCCCACAAGGCAGAGTTCGTGTGGGACTACGTCACTCCCATGATAAGGGACAAGGCCAACAAGTCCTCCTTCTTCATGCAGAAGAACGTGGAGGAGTTCCCGCAGGCGTTCACCATCCTTGCCGGCGGCACTCCTGAGATAACTGCCGTGAGCGTACCTTCGGCAGTGGGGCAGGTGAAAATAGCCCCCAAACTGCTTCAGGAGATGGACGGAGCCCCCGTCGAAAGCGCCTTCGTCCTCCCCGACGAGACCCTTCTCCTCCCGCTTCTGAACTCCATCCCCGCAGAGCAGGAGAGCATCAACGTAACCATGGGCTACCCCATGAAGGGCAGTGCGGTATATACGCTGGTGCAGGCGCTGGGAAGGCTCCAGCTCAGGGCAAGGCACCGCGACGACGGCTGCTACTTCTACCACAAGGACATCCGGGAAGTCTTCTCAGCAAGCCTGTTCTCGGCCATGCTCACCCCCTCCGAAAAGGAGACCGTAGAGAAAATAAAGGCCGACGCCAAATACTACGTTCCCCAGGCCGATTTCGGAGAAGGAGATACGCTGAGAGCCGTTTTCAGGCCGGTGCTCACTGATGTCAAGACGCCGTCGGCCGCCTCCTGCCGGGACCTTTGCCGATACCTTTCCGACATCATCGGCACGGTTGGAAGGGCGGTGTCCGGGAAGGGGGAAACCCTTCTGGAACTTGACTTTGCAAAGAGGCTGCATACTCAGCTGAACATCCTGGAGAGCATCTCCCTGGAGCTGATGCCGTCCACCTGGCTCCGGGTGCTTGACAGCATCCTTCAGGGCATATCGGTACCTTTCAAGGGAGAGCCGCTGAAGGGCCTCCAGATAATGGGGCCGCTGGAAACCAGGGCACTGGATTTCAAGAACATAGTCATCCTGAGCGCAAACGAAGGCATGTTCCCGCGGCGCAGCGTGAGCACTTCGTTCATCCCGCCGGAGCTCAGGAAAGCCTTCGGCCTTCCCACTTACGAGTTCCAGGACGCCGTCTGGGCATACTACTTCTATCGCCTGCTGCAAAGGGCATCGAAGGTATGGCTGGTCTATGACAGCCGCACGGAAGGCCTCCACTCCGGCGAGGAAAGCCGCTACATAAAGCAGCTGGAGTACCACTTCAATGTGCCTGTCAAGCGCCTTGTCGCAAGCGCTCCCCTTCAGCCCCTAACCCCGCAGGGAGACATCCCTAAGACCGACGAGGACGCAGAGGCCGTGAGGAAAGGGGCCCTGTCGGCATCGGCCCTGAAGAACTACCTCTACTGCCCGGCTAAGTTCTACTACAGCTTCGTGAAGAAACTGAAAACAGCCGACGAGGTGGCCGAATCCCTGGACGAATCCATGATAGGCCGCGTCTTCCACAGCGTCATGCAGCGCCTCTACTCCGGTAAAACCTTCTTCTCCCGGGCCGATATAGAGAAGATGCGGGACGACGACGTCCTCATCCACGCCATCGTGAAGGAAGAGATCATGAAGGAGATGCGCTCCTTCGAAGTGAGCGGCAGAAACCTCGTAACCGGGGAAATCCTCTGCGACTATGTAAAGGCTACCCTCGGCCACGACATTTCGCTCATCGGAGAGAAGGGCGGATTCAAGATAATCGGCCTTGAGCAGTTCCGGGAGACCGTTTTTGACGGGTACAGGCTCATCGGCTTCCTGGACCGCATAGACAGCTATCGGCCTGGAGAAGTGCGCATCCTGGACTACAAGACCGGCCGCGTGGAGGACGACGACATCCTTATCACCGACGACAACGCCGCCGCCGTGGCCGAAAAGCTCTTCGGCACTTCAAACAAGGGCCGCCCCAGCATTGCCCTGCAGCTCTACATCTACGGACTCCTTGCATCGGCCGACGCATCGCTCGCCGGCAACACCATCGTCAATTCCATCTACAGCACGGGCCGCCTGTACACGGAACCGCTCAAGGACATGCCCGTGAGCCCCGTCTTCACTTCCATCGTCTCCGAAAAACTGAGCGCCCTGCTGAGCGAAATCACCGACGTCTCCATCCCCTGGGCTCGCACCTCCGAGACCGACACCTGCTCCTGGTGCGACTTCAAGGACCTTTGCGGGAGATAATTATTTGCTATTTCAATAATTATTAGTATCTTTGCGGGCTTAAAAAAGCCGAAGCAGGCTTTTTGGTGCAATGGGGTGCGTGAAAAATCGCACTGAGTAACACATTTTAAACATTTTTTAGTACAATGAAGCACTTTACGCTTAAAGGCGAAATCCGCCAGAAGGGCAACAAAGCCGTCATCAAGGCTTTCCGCCGTCAGGGCCTGGTTCCTTGCAACCTCTATGGCCAGGGCATCGACAACATCCTCTTCACCGTTGTTGAGAAAGAACTCAAGGGTCTCACCCACACTCCTGCATCCTACATCGTAGACCTCGTCCTCGGTGACAAGACCTACACTGCAGTTGCTCACGAGTATCAGTGGCATCCGGTAGAGGACACCTGCCTCCACGTGGATTTCCTCGCAGTCAGCGAAGACAAGCCCATCGCCATCAATGTTCCTCTTAAGCTCACCGGTCACCCGGTCGGCGCACAGGCCGGTGGCAAGTTCACCCAGAGCGCACGTTCACTCAAGGTTTCAGGTCTCATGAAGAACCTCCCCGACGAGCTCGAACTCGATGTAACTCCCCTGGAGCTTGACAAGAGAATGGTTGCCGGCGACGTCAAGGTCGAAGGTCTCCAGATCCTCTCTGACAAGAACACCATCATCTGCTCTGTCAAGACTACCCGTGCAATGCAGCAGGCCGCTCAGGAGGCTGCAAAGAACGCCTAGTGAGTGATGGACTACCTGGTTGTAGGTCTGGGAAACATAGGGGCTGAATACGCTTCCACCAGGCACAACATGGGATTTATGATATTGGATGCCTGGGCTCAGGCATCCAATATCCTTTTCAGGACAGAACGCTATGGTGACATAGCTGAGACGTCCTTCAAGGGAAGGCACTTCACCCTCCTCAAGCCTTCTACGTACATGAACCTGAGCGGCAATGCCGTACGTTACTGGCTGCAGAAACTCGGATACACCCCGGAGAACCTCATCGTCATTTCTGACGACCTCAACATCCCCTTCGGAACAATCCGCATGCGTACCGGCGGCTCTTCCGGCGGCCATAACGGCCTGGAGAACATCACCGAAACCCTGGGCACGGACCAGTGGATAAGGATTAGGGTTGGTATCGGCAATGAATTCAAGGCCGGCGGTCAGATTGATTTTGTACTTGGCGAACTCTCCGAAGACCAGAAAAAAGAGGTTTCAGAGCTCGCTCCCAAAATTATTCAGGGTATCAAGGACATATCCACGATCGGTCCCGCAAGGGCGATGAATACTCTGAACACGAAGAAAAAACCGGCTGAAGAGGCAAAAAAAAGCACGGAAATGCCTGAAATTTAACTTTTTCGGCAAAAAATTTTTGAATTCAAGGTTTTTTTGTCTAAATTAGCCTGCAGAAAACAAGTACATTTTAAAACCAATAAAACCAACCAATTATGAAAGAGCTTGTCGCAAAGATCAACGCAGAAGCAGCTGAATTCGCAAAGAACGCAGAGGCACAGGTAGTAAAGGGTAACAAGGCCGCCGGCGCACGCGCCCGCAAGGCTGCTCTCGCCCTCATGAAGGACCTCAAGGAATTCCGCAAGGTTTCTGTTGAAGCTGCAAAGTAAACTGAACTTTACAACTTTTAGAAAATTGTTGCAGAAAATTCATTTTTTCTGCAACAAATTTTTTTTTGTTGCATCTATATAGTAGGTTTAGGTTTTAGTACACGTCAAGAAAGCGGTCCAAGGAGTTCTTCCAAGGGCCGCTTTCCTGTTAATACAGGGGGCTCTGCCCCCTCACACACCCCCGCCGCTCCGGGCTAGTATGTCTTTGCTCGTATGCGGACGCCCATTTTGCAAAGACACGCCCTCCACGGGGCGCCTGCAGGCGCCTGGGGTGCCATTAACGGGCATTTGATACATTCAAACCACCACTTCTGGCCGTAGGAGGGCGTTTTTGGTGGTTTGGCGCTGTTTAAACATAGGCAAACCACCGTTTTCGGCCTCTGGTGAGGGGAAACGGTGGTTTGAATGTATCGGCCTGCGCTTAAACTACAGCGTTCCGTATTTTTTGCCGTAGAGGAGCATCTGGCCAAGGTAGTCGTCGGTGTAGACGGGTTCGTAGTCTACTACGGCACCTTCTGCAGAGAGGACCGGACGGATTTCAGGATTGATGAAACCGCCGTAGGGCTTGAGGCCCAGGGATTCGTAGCGGGCCTTGACTTCCTTGTGGAGTTCGGGGTCGATGTTCACGGCATAGGTCTCGATGAGGGCCTTTCCGGCCTGGTAATCGCCTTCGGACTTGATGCGCTGGATCTCAGCAAGGAGTTCTGCGAAGAGGGCGCGGAGCTTTACGTAATCGTTGACCACGAAGTATGTCTTGCCGTCCTTCACTTTCTTCACGATGACCTTGTCCTTCGCACCTTTCTCATAGCACCATTCGGCAACGAGCTTGCGGTTCTGCATGTGGGCCTCGGTGTTGGGGCGGCCTAGTTCAACGCGGGTGAACTGGACCATGAGGCCGTTGCGGATGTAGTTGGCATATTCCGCCTTGTAGGCCTCAGGATCAGGCATGATGCCAAGCTCGACCATCTTGGGATCGGCAGTGTAATAAAGGCCGAAGAGGTCTGCGCGCGCTTCTTCGAGGGCCGATGCATACTCGCCCATGGCGGTGGAGCTCACTCCGGGGAGGAGCTGGCCGGAGGCGTGGCCAAGGCACTCGTGAAGGTCTGTGTGGATTTCATCGGCAATGGTGCCCCACTTCTTTGCGAGCTCGATCTCCTTCTTGCTGTATGCGAACTCCTTGAGGGTGCTGTTCGGGAGCTCCTGGGCGGCGAGGTCGTAAGTGTGGGTGATGTTTGCGATGGTCACGCTCTTGGAGCCGTGCTCCTTGCGGATCCAGTCTGCATTAGGCAGGTTGATGCCGATAGGAGTGGACGGATAGCTGTCACCTGCAAGGCACACCGCGTTGATGACCTTTGCCGACACGCCCTTGACCTTTTCCTTGCGGAAACGGGGGTCTACCGGGGAGTTGTCCTCGAACCACTGGGCGTTCTGGGAGAGGATTTCAGTGCGGCGGGAAGCCTCGAAGTCCTTGATGTTCACATAGCCTTCCCATGAAGCCTTGCGGCCGAGAGGGTCGTTGTAGTCCTCGATGAAACCGTTGATGAAATCGACCGTACCAAGGGTGTCTTTCACCCATTCGATGTTGAACTTGTCCCAGGTGCGGAGGTCTCCGGTCTTGTAGTAATCAATAAGAAGTGCAATCGCACGCTTCTGGATGTCGTTTTCTGCAACTGCAGCAGCCTTGGAGAGCTCTTCGCAAATCTTTTCGAGCGCTGCCGAATAGATGCCGCCAACCTTCCAGGGAAGCTCCACCACCTTGCCCTTCTCATTCTTGACGACCTTGGTATTGAGGCCGTATGAGATGGGTTCCGGATCATTTGGATCGGCAATGGAGGCGTAATACTTCTCCACCTCTTCACGGGTAACACCATCGTAGAAATTCACGGCCGAATTCTTGACGATGTCTCCGGAAGTCTCCGTAGAACGGCGCTGAGGGTAGATTGCAGGGTTGTAGATGATTTCAAGCAGTTCGGGGTCGCTGACGCCGGCTGCTTCCATGAGGGATGCGAAATACTCCCTTGAGCATCCGGGAAGGATCTTGTCCTCTGCATAGTGGTGATGCATGCCGTTGGAGAAGAAGACTCTCTTGGCATAGGTAAGGAAGGCGTCATAGTCGGCATTTCCTTCCTCTGCGTCCACGTTTTCGAGGATAGCCTCAAGGACGTGCCTCAGGCGCAGGTTCTCCTTGCAGTTCTGGTCCCAGAGGATGTCGCGGCCGTACTTGGCGGCCTCTGCAAGGTGGTATGCATACTCTTTCTGCTGGAAAGACAGGCTCTCCCAGCCGGGAATGCGGTAACGCATGACCTTGAGGTCTGCGAAGGAGTCGATGGTATACTTGAAAGCGGGTTCTGCCGGCTCTTTCACGGGAGCGTCACATGCAGCGACGCCTGCGGCAACACCCATACAGGCGATAACTTTCATAAAGGTATTCATAAGTCTATTCTTTGGAGAAAAACTTCCAGTGGAAAAGAATCAGATAGATTGCGCCTACGGTGACGCAGCTGTCTGCAAAATTGAACACAGGCTCAAAGAAGATGTGGCCGCCCAGCCAGGGAACCCAGTCCGGCCATACCCAGAGCGGGAAATAGAACATGTCCACTACCCTTCCCTGCATGAAAGGAGCATAGGAACCAAGGGTTGCAACCACTCCCGGGGCAGATTCAGTGAAAACAAGCCCGTAGAAGAGGCAGTCCACTATATTGCCGAAGGCTCCGGCAGTGATGAGAGTGAGGCCCACGAGAACACCGCCGGGGACGTTCTTGCGCTTTACCAGCCTGCTTATCCACCAGCAGAGCACGCAGAAGAGCGCAATCCTGAATGCGGTGAGAAGGTACTTGCCGATGACGCCCCCAAAGGACATGCCGAAGGCCATGCCCTTGTTCTCGACGAACAGGAGCTGGAACCAGTTCCCCAGGACGGGGATGCTCTCCCCTATCTGCATATTAGTCTTGACCAGGACTTTTATGACCTGGTCAATGACTACGAGGATAACCCCCAGGATTATGAGGTTACGGCCTTTCGAGGAGGAGGACTTCATTACTTCCTTCCGGTCTTTTCCAGGATGGCCTTGCCCTCAACCGTGGTGGTTGCATGGGGTACAAGGCGCAGACGCTCCTTGGGGATGAGCTTTCCTGTGACGCGGCAGATGCCGTAGGTCTTGTTCTCAATGCGCACAAGGGCGGCTTCAAGGTTCTGGATGAACTTGTACTGCCTCTGGGCAAGTGCGCCGGCTTCCTCTTTGGAAAGTTGGAAGGCTCCGTCATCCTCTACGGTCTTGAACGTAGGGGCCGTGTCCAGAATATCATTGCCGCCGGCATGTGTTACGACTTCCCTCAGGGTAGCGTACTCCGCACGGGCTTTTTCCAGCATGTCGTTGATGATGGTGCGGAATTCCGCAAGCTCTTCATCTGAATAACGTGTTCTGTTGTTCTCTTCCATAACAAAAAAGATTTACCTCGTTACTGTCAATTTGATGGTACCTTCAAGCCATTCGACCTCTGCGGCATCGGCGGGAGCCTCTGCAGCGGGGCGCACGTTGATGGTACGGGAAAGGGTCTGCGCGCCGATGTAGGCGCCATATTTGTCAAGCACCTCTTCGAGAGGGGCATATACTACAGTGTCAATACGGTCCGTTACCTCGAATCCGCTGGACTTGCGGAGGTTCTGGATACGGTTCACAAGCTCCCTTGCAAGGCCTTCCAGGCGAAGCTCAGGAGTGACCTCTACGTCAAGGGCCACGGTGAGCGAACCTTCGGAAGCCACCTGCCATCCTTCAACGTCCTCGGAGGAGATGGAATAGTCTCCGGGATTCAGGACGACCTCGCCTCCGGGAAGGTTCAGCGTAAACACCTCTGCGGCGGCCTCAGCCTTCTGGATTGCCGATATAGTGGCCTGGTCAAGGCCTGCAAATCCTGCGGCGATTTCCTTCATGCGGGCGCCGTAGGTCTTGCCGAGGACCTTGAAATTGGGCTTTATCTTAAGGGTCATGATGCCTGTGGTGTCCTCGATGAATTCCATCTCCTTCACGTTCACCTCCGGAAGGATGATGCCCTCGACTGCCGACAGCTGCTGACGCACCTTCTCCGAAATGACGGGAATCATGAGCTTTGACAGCGGCTGGCGCACGGGGATGTTCACCTTCTTGCGGATACCCAGAACAAGCGAAGTAGCATGCTGGGCAAGTGCCATGCGCTCTTCTTCCTCAGTGTCGATGAGGGATTCATCGGCATCTGGCATGGTGACGAAGTGGACGGACTCCGCACCGGGAACGAGGTCCAGGTAGAGGCGGTCCATAAAGAACGGGGCGATGGGGGCCGCAAGGATTGCGACATCAACAAGCACCTGATACAGAGTACTGTAGGCGGCAGCCTTGTCCCCGGTCATTTCACCGGCCCAGAACCTCTGGCGGGAAAGGCGCACATACCAGTTGGAGACATCGTCGCAGACGAAGGTCTCGATGATACGGCCTGCGGTCTTGACGTCGTAGTCTTCGTATGCTGCGCGGACCTCACGGATGACGGTGTTCAGACGCGAGAGCATCCATTTGTCCATTTCGGTGAGAGATTTCTCGACTTCGCTCGAATTGGGCTGCCAGCCGTCGATGTTGGCGTAGCGGGCGAAGAAGGCGTAGGTGTTGTAGAGGGTGCCGAAGAACTTGCGGCGGACGTCGGATACACCGCCTTCGTCGAACTTGAGGTTATCCCAGGGTTCGGCATTGGTGAGCATGTACCAGCGGAGGGCGTCAGGGCCGTAGTTGTCAAGGGCCTTGAACGGGTCTACGGCGTTTCCGAGGCGCTTTGACATCTTGTTTCCGTTCTTGTCAAGGACAAGACCGTTGGAAATCACGCGCTTGAAAGCGGGAGTGCCGCTTATCATGGTATGGATTGCATGGAGGGTATAGAACCAGCCGCGGGTCTGGTCCACGCCTTCTGCGATGAAGTCTGCGGTTGCGCCGAAACGGCCGCTCTCGAGGCCGCGGAGGCCTTCCTGGGCGTACGGCATGGCACCGGAGTCGAACCAGACGTCGATGAGGTCCGTCTCCCTTGTCATCTTCTTTCCGGAATCTGACACCAGGAAGATATTGTCTACCCAGGGACGGTGAAAGTCGATGCGGTTGTAGTTGTCGAGGGACATGTCGGCAGGGTTGAAGCCCTTGTCCTTGAGAGGGTTGGAGGGCATGATGCCGGCGGCGACGGCCTTTTCGATCTCGTCGAAGAGTTCCTTTACGCTGCCGATGCATTTTTCCTCCCTGCCGTCTTCAGTTCTCCAGATGGGGAGCGGGGTGCCCCAGTAGCGGCTGCGGGAGAGGTTCCAGTCCTGGATGTTCTCCAGCCAGACGCCAAAGCGGCCTGTACCGGTGGAAGCGGGCTTCCAGAGTATCTGCTTGTTCAGGGCGACCATTTCATCCTTTACGGCGCTGGCCTTGATGAACCAGGAATCCAGAGGATAGTAAAGCACGGGCATGTCCGTTCTCCAGCTGTGGGGATAGCTGTGGACGTGTTTCTGAATCTTGAATGCACGGCCGTCCGCCTTCATCATGACGCAGAGGTCGATGTCCAGTGAGGTCTCTTCCTCACGATGTTCGAAGTACTGGACGTAGCCGGATTTGACGTATCGGCCAGAATATTCCTTGTAGGAAGGGTCTACGGTGGCGGCGAAGGCGGGATCCATGTCTTCCAGGCGCATGAAGCGGCCCTGGCGGTCTACCTGGGCCTGGGGGTTGCCGTCCTTGTCCACGGGCATGATTGCACCGATGCCTGCAGCGGCGGCGACTCTCTTGTCGTCTGCGCCGAAGGTGGGGGCGATATGTACGATGCCGGTACCGTCAGAGGTGGTGACGTAGTCTCCGGGGATAACGCGGAAGGCTTCGCCGTCCGGACGGAACCAGGGAATGAGCTGGTGATAGCGGATTCCGACGAGGTCCTTGCCCTTGAATACGCCGTCGAGGACGGTGTAAGGGATTTTTGCGCCGAACCACGACTCCACAAGGTCCTTTGCCAGCACATACACTGCGGGCGCTCCGGTATAGGGATTGGTGGAGAGAACGCGTACATATTCGATCTCCGGTCCTACGCAGAGGGCTGTGTTTGAAGGCAGGGTCCAGGGCGTAGTGGTCCAGGCGAGGAAATATGCCGGGACGGGCTCAGTGCCGTAGAGCATCTGGGAAGCGCCGTCCTTGATTATCTCGAACTGGACGGTTGCCGTGGTATCGGTGACGTCGCGATAGCAGCCGGGCTGGTTCAGTTCGTGGGAACTGAGGCCGGTGCCGTCTGTAGGAGAATAAGGCTGGATTGTGTATCCCTTGTACAGGAGACCCTTGTCGTAGATCTTCTTGAGAAGATACCAGAGGGTTTCGATATAGCGGTTGTCATAGGTAATGTACGGGTCTTTCATGTCTACCCAGTAACCTATGCGTTCGGTAAGGGATTCCCACTCCGCAGTGTACTTCATGACCTCGCTGCGGCAGGTGTTGTTGTACTCCTCGACGCTCACCTTGGTGCCGATGTCGGCCTTGGTGATTCCGAGCTTTTTCTCAACGCCAAGTTCCACGGGAAGACCGTGGGTGTCCCAGCCTGCACGGCGGCGCACCTTGTATCCCGTCTGAGTCTTATAGCGGCAAATGGCATCCTTGATGGAACGGGCCATCACGTGATGGATTCCGGGCATGCCGTTGGCGGAAGGCGGCCCTTCGAAGAACACGAACTCCGGAGCGCCCTCACGAATCTTGAGGGACTTTCCGAATGCGTCCTCTTTTTTCCACCTTTCCAGCACTTCACGCCCTGCCTCAGTCAGGTCCAGTCCATTATATTCTTTAAATGTCATTTTTTTTGGCTATTTTTGTATCCGTAAATAAGACTACAAAGATAATCATTTTAACTGGTATCACAAAATGAATACGTTGGACATTATCCTCCTGATTCTGTTCATTCCCGGAGTCATCCGCGGGCTCACGAAAGGCTTTCTCGAGCAGGCCGTTTCGCTGGCCGGAATATTCATCAGCGTGTATCTGGCATACAAGTTTTACGGCAAGGTGGGTGAGTTCATCGGCCCTGTGCTGGGAATTACGGACACCGCCCTTGCAATAGTTTCATTCGTGCTGCTCCTTCTTGTGGCGCTGGTTATCCTGATTCTCCTTGCAAAGCTTCTTACAAAGGTCATAGAAATGGCCACCCTGGGGTGGCTGAACAGGGCCCTGGGACTCATCCTGTCCATTTTCGTTACGGCACTGGTACTTGGACTCCTCATCACGGTTTTCGACAGCCTCAACGAAAAATTCGAGATTGTAAAGGACAGCAAGCTCATTGCGGAATCCGTGATGTATTCGCTCCTGAGGGACTTCACCTCCGTGGCATTCCCCTTCCTAAAGGAACTGTTTGAGCCGGCCGCAGAGGCAATTAGCAATATCAAGTTATGACAAGGATACTTCTTCTTGAGACATCGGCAGCCACGCTTTCGGTGGCACTTGCAGAAGACGGGAAAGTGGTGGCGGAACGCATCTGCACCCAGCCCCGCATGCAGTCTTCCCTCACCGCTCCGCTGGTGAAGGAAGTGATGGACGAGGCCGGCATCGGCTTTGATGCCCTTGACGCCGTATGCGTGAGCAAGGGCCCCGGTTCCTACACGGGCCTTCGCGTAGGAGTTTCCACCGCCAAGGGCATCGCCTTCGGCTCCGACATTCCGCTTATCGCCGTCGATACACCGGACATCCTCGTTTCCTCCGTCATGGAGATCTCTCCACGCGCTTCGCTTGGTCGAGATGACATCCCCCTCTTCATCGTCCCCATGATCGACGCCCGCCGCATGGAGGTCTACACCGCCGTCTACAATGCTGCAGGAGAGAGGATTACGCCCATCGAAGCCAAGGTTGTGGAGCCTGGTTCATACGATGAGTACCTTGCCAAGGGGAAAGTTCTGTTCATCGGAGACGGCGCCCTAAAATGCAAGGAGGTGATTACATCGGCAAATGCCGAATTCCGCGAATCCGTACCGCTGGCATCGGCAATGGCGCCCCTCGCCTTCAAGGCCTTCAGGGAAGGCCGCTTCGAAGACGTAGCCTACTTCGAGCCCTTCTACCTCAAGGATTTCGTCGCCACGGTATCAAAAAAGAACCTCTTTTAACGGAGGTTCTTTTTCAGATATGCCTTGAGGGCGTCTATGTTGCCAAGACCGGTGACGGGGTCTATCTCTCCGTCCTTTATCATCCAGAGCATCGGGAGGGAAGCGACGCCGTAGGACTGGACGTAGGGAGAAGCGGCGCCGCGGGTGTCGCAGACGTTAACCCAGGGCAGTTTCTGGTTCCTTACGGCAGTTGCCCAGGCGGTCTTGTCCGCATCAAGCGCAACGGCATAGATTTCAAGGCCCTTGGGATGGAATTCCTCGTACAGAGGCAGCAGGGCCGATATGTTGAACATCTTCTGCTCTGCGGTGGAGGACCAGAAATAAAGCATTACCATCTTGGTTTCCACGTCGGAGAGTTTGACCTTCTTGCCGTCCATACCGGGCAGTTCTATGTCAAAATAGCCGATTGAACCGGCATCCTGGAACTTGGCGGCCAGTTCCATGATGTTCTTGCGGCGGTCTGCCTCTTTGCGAAGGACATTCACGTAACGGGATTCCGGATATGCGAGGGCAAGGGAATCGGCCACGGAGGCCATCAGGATACCGTCTGTGGGCTGGTCGAAGACCTGGAGATTCTCGTTTACCTGCTGGAAGAATACCGGTACGGTGGTAAGGGAACGGGCGTTCGAGAGCACGTAGCCTACGCGGTCCCTGTAGTATTCTATATATCGGCGGGAAAGGGCCTGGTCCGGAGAGGGGTCTTCCCTGAGGATGCGGGCCATGTCACGCATGAAGGCGTTGTAGGAGTTCTCTACCTTCTGGAGCTTCAGGCTCTCCTCCGAGCCTTCGGTGCTATAGGCGCCAAGGGTGTCTGTCTTCACGGAAACCTTGTCTCCCTTCTGAAGGACGAGAGAAGCGATCTGCCTGTCTCCGTAGAAGAGGTATACGAATTCCGGCTCGGTGAGTTCAAGGCCGTAGCGGAACTCTCCCGCAGCATTTGTCTTGACAGTGTCGAGAACCTTGAAACGATTCACGTCCAAGGACTTAACCACAATGGAGGCATCGGGAGCGTCGGCCACTACGGCACTGATAGTGGTGTTCTTGCCGGAGCATGAGACAAGGGCGATGAGGCCCGTCAGGAGGATGATTCTAGAGCTTTTCATATTCGGCAAGGATGGAGCTGGCGATGGATTTCATTTCGGCAGGGTCGAGGGAGAGCTTTTCCTTGCGGAAGTCCATGTCGGCCTCTGTCTTGAGGGGCACCAGATGGATATGAGTATGGGGAACTTCCATTCCCAGGACGGCAACGCCAATCCTTTTGCAGGGAACGGCAGCCTTGAGGGCCAATGCGACCTTGCGCGCAAAAGCCCACAGGCCTTCGTAGGTCTTGGGGTCGAGGTTGAAGATATAGTCGTCCTCCACCTTCTTGGGGATCACCAGGGTGTGACCCTTGGCGAGCGGGGAAATGTCCAGGAATGCGTAGAAATCTTCGCTTTCTGCGCATTTGTAGGAGGGAATCTCCCCTGCCGCAATCTTTGTGAAAATGGTTGCCATATATTAAAGGGAAATGTCCAGGATCTTGAATTTGATAACGCCGCTTGGCACCTTTGCCTCAACCACGTCATCCTTTGCATGGCCGATCAGAGCCTTGCCGATAGGGGTTGTTGCAGCCAGAAGGCCTTTGGAGAAGTCGGCCTCTGTTTCTGCCACTATCTGGAACTGCATCACCATTTTGTTGGCAAGGTTCTGGATCTTCACCTTGGAGAGGAGCTGAACGGTGTCGGCCGAGAGCTTGCTCTCGTCGATGACACGTGCATTTGCAATTTTCTCCTTGAGACGTGCTATCTTAACTTCCAGAAGGCCCTGTGCGTCACGCGCAGCGTCATATTCTGCATTTTCGGAGAGGTCTCCCTTCTCACGTGCCTCTGCAATAGCTGCAGAGATTACCGGCCTCTGGGCCAGTGCATCGGCGAGTTCTTTCTTGAGTTTGTCAAGGCCCGCCTGGGTCATCATTTCAATCTGTGCCATATTTGTTTTTTATTCTTGTCAAAAAAAGGAGCCGACGACCATTTTACCGGCCGTCGCGCTTATGTAAAGGCAAATATATGAATTATTTCCTTAAAAGCAAAATTTAAGGCGCCCACCTAGAAACGATATCCGGCGCTAAGCTTTACCATGGACCACGGAGAACCGTACCCTACGTCAAAGGAGACCGTCCATTTATCGAAGAAGGACATTCCGAACGGGGACAACACATAGCTGAACGACAAGTAATTGCTGCGGATAGTATCCCCTTCGAAGGTTTCGGCGAAAGTACGGTACCTGACTCCCATTCCAAGGGTGCCATACATTCTCATCTTGTCCGAATACATGTAGTAAACGCGCACCTGGGGCACCAGATGGAGTATATGCTCTTTCTCATACAGGGGGCTGGGACCTCCGTAAAGGTCATTCCATGCATAGGTCCAGTATGCGCCCATAAAGGCTCCTATGCGGTTGTTGGGGAAAACATAGCCGGCCTCGGCCGTGATTGTGGGAAGGATTTTCGGATCCTTGGAATAGGAGACGCCGTTCACGGTAGTAGTGCCGGAATCGTCATATATGTCCGAGTTTCCAAACAGATAGCGGTCCGGAAGACTCAATGCAAGACCGATGTTAAAATCCCAGTGCTGTGCAAAACAGACAGTGCAGGAAAGGGCACAGACAAGTGCCAGAATAGTTTTTCTCATTGCCGCTCCTCCTTTTGCTTTAACCGGAGAAAACCATGGCGCAAAGCGTATCCCGTGCCGTCTTCTCCTTTTCCGTCAAGTTCGAATCGAGCCTGAATCGTAGTGCCAAGACTGATGAACTTCACCCACCCCTGGAGGGGAATTCGGGACTCCTGTGAAGCACCGACTGAAAAACCAGTCATCCCGACAGTACTGTTGCCGGAACCCACCTTGTATTCTTTATTGATGACAAGAGGCTCGTTTTCCTTTATGGCAAAAGCAAGATCGAACATCATATTATCCGGCATGGATGACATCAGAGAAATAGTCGTAGAGAACTCTCCGGTATCACCTGTGTTATTCAGTTGTGCATAGCGCCCCCCAAGAACACCTACCATCACACACTTGCGCCCGTTCACATTAACCCTTACGCCGTCTCCCCCTTGGAATGGATCCATGTCCTTGATGCACCCGCACAGGGCAAATACGGAAACAAGGACCAGAGTAATGAACTTTTTCATATCACAGCAAATAATACAATAAAGATGCAAATTGTGTATTCATCGTTGCAAGCTCTTGATACTAAACCAAGGCGCGGTCTTTTACAAGCTGCATGCGCAGGGCCTCCAGTGAAGGGAACCGGCGTTCGTCACGGATGCGCCGGCCGAAGCGGATGGTGAGCGGCAGACCGTAGATATCCTGGTCAAAGTCAAGTATATGCGTCTCAATGGTCCTTGAAGCCCCTCCGACCGTGGGCCTTGTGCCGATGTTGCACATCCCCCGCCATGTTGCGCCAAGCACCTCAACCTCAACGGCATACACTCCATTCCCCGGCACCAGTTTCAGTGGCTCGTAAAGCTGCATATTAGCCGTAGGGAAGCCAATCGTCCTCCCCATCCTGTTCCCCGCCACAACCGCTCCGGTAAGAGTATACTCATACCCCAGCATCGCATTCCCCCCTTCCACATCTCCCTCAGAGAGTTTTCTTCTGATTACAGTGGATGAAACAGATTCTTCGCTCCGCTCAGAATGGCAAGGGTGATACTCCTCAGAAATAAGTATTTGAGGGACGGGAACTGTATGGTTCCCAAACCTGTGGCCACCCTCGGCCACATAAGAGGGAGGGGCCCAAAGCTTGCTTTGGGAGGGGTCTGCGAAGCAGACGGTTTGGGAACTATACAGTTCCCGTCCCGTCTTCTTGTCAGAACCAATCCGGTTGTCATAACCCATGACAACGAGGGTTGCGCCGTAGCGGTCACGGAGCATGTCAAGGTACTGGGCAGCCGTGAGCGCGGCAAATTCGCGGGTAAATGGAAGGACTTCCACCCGGTTTATACCCAGTGAAAGCAGCATGGCTTTCTTTTCTTCCAGCGTTGAGAGGAGGCGGAGGTCCCGCGCATCCTGCTGGAGAACGGCCCTGGGATGGGGCCAGAATGATACGACAACGGCCTCCTCTCCCCTTTCGCGGGCAGAGGAGACCACTGTCTCGATAACATGGCGGTGTCCAAGATGGACCCCGTCAAAGAAGCCGGTAGTTACTACAGCCACTTCACGCACTCAAAGTCCTGGCGGTGAGGCAGGAGGGCATTCTTGGCGAATACGCGGGTGCAGACTTCGTATGCACCTGTCTTCTCCGGCAGGAAGTCAACGGTATAGGTAGCTTCGCCCTTTTCGAACTTCACAGCCTTGAACTCCTGGACATCTACGATGTGACGCTGGCCACGGGCATCGGTATTGGTGAAAACCACCTCTGCGCCCACATCCTCGGGAGTGAGGTCCCCGAGTTTGAGCACCATGTCGATATGGAACTGGTTGGCAAGGGTGAGGTCATAAGAAGTCTGGGGGCTGGTGCGGCTCACGAGCTGGACATTGTTCCACTCGCGGCGCACGTGTGTCTTCCAGGCGGCTATGTCGCGTGCCATGCGGAAGTCATCTTCCTTCACGGCCGTTGAACGCTTGGCCTGAGGGGCATAGTACTGATTGATATAATCGGTAAGCATGCGGTTGGTCGTGAAATCACATGCAACCTTGGCGATGGTGTTCTTGATATAGCCAATCCATTCGGAACTGCGCAGAGTGGTACGGTCTACATTATAGTATGCAGGCGCGATGTCATTCTCGAGAATCTGATAGATGGTTGCCGCATCAAGTTCGTTCTGGAAGTTGTTGTCCTCGTAGGCCTGTTCGATGGGAAGAGCCCAGCCGGCACCTTCCTTGTAACCTTCGACCCACCAGCCGTCAAGCACGGAGAAATGCATGGTGCCGTTCATTGCGGCCTTTTCTCCGGATGTACCGGAAGCCTCCTGGGGACGGGTAGGATTGTTCATCCACACATCCACGCCCTGGACAAGCCTCTTTGCGAGGGTGATGTCATATCCGGGAACGAATACGATCTTGCCGATGAACCTGGGATCCTTGGAGATATCCACAATCTGCTTGATGAGGTCCTGGCCGGCCTTGTCGGCAGGGTGGGCCTTGCCGGCAAAGAGGAACTGGACGGGCTGCGCAGGGTTATTCACAATCTTGTCAAGGCGGTCAAGGTCGCGGAACAGAAGGGTTGCCCTCTTGTAGGTTGCAAAACGGCGTGCGAAACCAATGGTGAGCACATCGTCCCTGAGGGTATCCAGGATGGTCACCAGCTCTGAAGGGCTGTAATGGTTGGAAATGGTCTTGTCCTGAAGGCGTTCATGCAGGAAAGCGATAAGCATGCGCTTGAGCTCCTTCTTTACATCCCAGACTTCCTTGTCGGAAACTCCGTAAATACCGTCGAAGCAGGATTTGTCATAGTGATGCGTGGCAAAGGCGGGGCCGAACACACGTGCATGGATGGGCTTCCATTCGGGGGCGCACCATGTGGGATAGTGGACACCGTTGGTGACATAGCTCACATAGAGTTCCTCCGGCAGGTAACCGGGATACATGTGTGCGAAAATATCCTGGGAAACCTTACCGTGAAGCATTGAGACGCCATTCACGTTCTGGGAAATATTGGCGGCAAGGTTGGACATTGAGAATTTCTCGTGAGGGTCCAGAGCATTGTCCTTTCCGAGTGACATGAGGGTTTCCCAATCTGCCTTGAGGCGATCCGGATAATGGCCGATGTACTGCCTGAGCATACCCTCGTCAAAGGCATCGTGACCTGCAGGAACGGGAGTATGGGTAGTGAACAGGGAGCTTGAGCGCACGACCTCGAGAGCCTCGGGGAAGCTCAGATTGTCTTTCTCGATATATTCACGCATCCTTTCAAGGCCGATGAATGCGGCATGACCCTCATTGCAGTGATAGACCTGGGTGTCGATTCCAAGCTTGCGCAGGGCACGTATACCGCCTACGCCAAGGAGGAGTTCCTGCTTGAGACGGTTCTCCCAGTTGCCGCCGTAGAGGTGATAGGTAACCTCGCGGTCTTCGGGGATGTTGTCTTCATAGTCGGTATCCATGAGGTAGAGGTCCGTACGGCCCACTTCCACCTTCCAGAGACGGGCATTGAGGTTGCGGCCCGGGAATGCCACCTGCACGGTGACCCAGTTGCCGTCCTTGTCCATGACAGGCTCTGCAGGAATCTTGGTGAAGTCCTGTGCGTCGTAGTTAGCAACCTGATAACCCTGGCCGGAAATGACCTGGGTGAAGTAACCGTAACGGTAAAGAAGACCTACGGCCACAAGGTTGACGTTCATGTCGGAAGTCTCCTTGAGGTAGTCACCTGCGAGGATACCAAGACCGCCGGAGTAGATCTTGAGGGAGGTATCCAGACCGTATTCCATGCAGAAGTATGCAACGGAAGGATCTGTCCTCTTCTCCTTTGCGGCCATGTATGTGTCAAATTCGTCCAGAACCTTCTTCATACGGGCCAGGAATTCCTGGTCCTCGGAAAGCTGCTGGAAACGCTTGATGCTCACGGTATCAAGCACTACCAGGGGGTTATGGCCGGAAGCGTGCCAGACCTCGGGGTCAATGCTCCTGAAGAGGTCTTTGGCGCTTTCATTCCAGCACCACCAGAGGTTCTTTGAGAGTTTCTCCAGACGGGAGAGTTTTTCGGGGAGATGGCGTGTAACCAGGATGGTTCTCCATGCGGGGTTGTTGACGTCGGTTTTTGAATACTGCATCGTTTTCTCTTTCACTTTGTAGGAAGCCTTCCTCTCCTGAACTTTCGCAAGTGCAATGGAATATGCTTCCTTATAATACTTAATCTGATTGTCCCAAAGGGCAATTTGTGCGACCTCGCGTGCGTTTTCGCGGTATGCGTTACGCTCATCGAGCTCGAGGCCTGCAATTTCACGGATACGGGCAACAACTCCGTCTACGACTTCGCCGTAATTGGAATCGTTCCTTTCAAGCACCGTGATTCCGGGATGCTCCTTCCCGTAATGGTCGTTCACCCAGAGGCCAAAACCGGCAAGGGTTGTGGTGAGGGTGGGAATCCTGAAGGCAAGCGCCTCCAGAGGGGTATAACCCCAAGGTTCATAGTATGACGGGAACAGGGCAAGGTCCATTCCGCACAAAAGGTCGTAGTACGGCATGTTGAAGACGCCGTCATTGCCGTTCAGGTACGAAGGGATGAAGTAGACCTTCACCTTGTCGCCTATGGAATTCACCAGGCCGATCTCACGGAGACGCCTGGTAATGGTGTCATACTCTGCGTTCTGCAGATAGTGGGAAGTCTGGGTGCGGTAGAGCTGGTCCCCTGCCCCGGAGAGCTTTGCGACAAGTTCCTTGTCAGGGCCGTGGTGACCGGAAGGAATCATGATGAAAGCCTGGATGCTGCGGCCGCTGTAACCGCTGCGGTTGAGCTTGTCAAGGGCGTCGATGAAAACGTCAATGCCCTTGTTGCGGTACTCATACCTTCCTCCTATGCCGATATAAATCGCATTTGAAGGCACTTCCTCTGCGCTCATGGCGCTTGCGACCTCCTGGAGACGGAGCCGGGCCCTGTCGTGAAGGGCGTTGTACTCATCGTCAGAGGCGGGCGTGAAGCTGTTTTCAAAGCCGTTGGGCGTGACAACGTCCACCGGACGGCCATGGAACTGCGCGCATTCGCGGGCGGTGATGTCGGAGACGGTGGTGAACACATCGGCATTGAGGGCCGATGTCTTTTCCATCGAGTGGATGGCCACTACGCCGAAGCGGCGGGCCATCTCGTCGGCATTGTACGAAGAGAGGGCGTCGTAGAGGGGAAGGTTGTTCCCGGCGATGCAACGGCCCATCATGGTGGCGTGGGTGGTGAAGGCGGTCGCGACGGGGATGCCGGAGTGCTTGAGCTGAAGGACGCCGGCGCCTGTCTGCCATTCGTGGAACTGCGCAACCACCTTCTCGGTACCCTGGAGGTTGTAGTTCCAGAAGCTCTCGATGGTCTTTCCGGCGGCCCAGCCGAAGATGACGTTCTCCTTGTAATCCCAGTTTCCGGAGATAGAATCCACGCCGTAGTCGTTCCAGAGTTTGGTGAGGATGTCATCGGCCTCGGGGAGGTAATGCTTGTAGTCCACGAGGATGGCGATGGGCTTTCCGGGGATGTTCCAACGGCCGATTCTCAGGCGCAGGCCTTCTTCGGCGGCGGCTGCTTTCCATGAACTGTAGAGGGTGGGATCCTCCAGGAAATCGGGATTGTCGGCCCTGTGCATCCATACATCCGGGCCGATGAGGATATGACGCTTACCAAGCTCTTCAGCCATGTGAAGAGCCTTGGTAGCTATAACAGTGTAAATTCCGCCTACTTTATTGCAAACTTCCCAGCTTACTTCAAAAAGGTAGTCGGGGGTCAGTGTCTTGCTTTTCATTTATTTCTTCTTCTTTGCTGCCGGTTTCTTACGCACGGGCTTCGAGGGGGCAGCGAGCTCCTTCTGGGCCGTCTCCTTCACATCCAGTGCAGCACGCTTCTCGTCGAGGCGTATCTAGAAGTCAGAAACCACGTTCATGTAGTTGATAAATGCCTCGTACGGGGTATCGTAGGGGTTGAAATACTTGTGGACCTCTCCGTCAGAGAAGAACTTGGTGCACATGTAGTAGAAGTGGTCGCTCTCCTGGAGATGGCCGAAGTCTTCCCAAAGGTCGGGGTCTCCGACGATGGAGAGCTTTTCGGTCATGGCGTAGACCTTCTTGAAGGCCTCGCTCTGGAGTTCGTTACCGAGCCATGCGGTGACGTCGCGTTCTTCATCGGCCCAGGAGATGGGATCCTCTACGTCGATGTCGGAGACGGGTTTGTGCTTCTTGACGGCCTCTGCAGGGGTTACGAAGCCGAAGGTTCCGTCCTTGATGACGGCGTCCGGGAGGGCGCGGAGGAAGTCGAAGATGCCGCTTTCTGCGCTCTGGTGTTCGCCGAAGGTCTCATAGTCCATGAACAGGTTCACGATGTCTCCGTCCTTTGCATTGTCCTTGAGCCAGCCTACGTACTGGTCTGCGGTGACGTGGTTCTGCGTGAAGCGGAATGCGATGTCGTCGGAGAGGCCGTAGTTGCGGAGGAGGACCTTGAGGCGGGGCTGGGTTGCTCCGGTGTAGACGAAGTTGGGGCTCTGCCAACCCATGATGTGGCGTGCGCCTTCGGTGAGGATGGTCTTGTAGCCCATGCTGTATACCATTTCGCCGATTCCGTTGGAGTAGATGAGCTCCGTGTTCCTGAAGGTGACGGGGGCTGTTCCAAAGAGTTCTTCGATCTTTGCGGCATGCTTTGCCACCTGATGACGGAACTCGGATTCGCTTCCGAGTGATGCCAGGGAGTGGTAATAGGTCTCTGCGAGGAACTCCACGCGGCCGGTTGCCGCAAGGGCGCGGAAGGAGTCGATCACCTCCGGGGCGAATCTCTGGAACTGCTCCAGGGCGCTGCCGGAGATGGAGTAAGCCACCTTGAACTTGCCCTTGTTCTGGTTGATGAGATCCAGGATGATCTTGTTTGCAGGAAGATAGCACTTCTGGGCCACACGGCGAAGAATGGTCCTGTTTGCAAAGTCATCGTAATAGTGGGAGTCCTTGCCTATGTCAAAGAAACGGTAAAGGCGAAGCCTTGTGGGCTGATGGACCTGGAAATACAGGCAAATGCTCTTTGTTGCCATATTATCTTATTTTACTACTGATTCATAAACTTTCTTGAGCTTGGCGCAGGCGCCATTCCATTTGAGGGCGTTCACCTCGTCATATCCCATGCGGGCGCTGAACTTGGCCAGTGCGGGATAGTTGAGGAGGGCGTAGATGTCATCGGCCATGGCGTCCACATCCCAGAAGTCCACCTTGAAGGCATAGCTCAGTACCTCTGCGGCGCCGGACTGCTTGGAGATGATGGAAGGAACGCCCGTGCGCATTGCCTCAAGAGGGGAAATGCCGAAGGGTTCAGATATGGACGGCATGACATACACATCCGACAGGGCGAACATCTTCTGGACGTCCGCACCGCGGAGGAAGCCGGTGAAGTGGAAACGGTCGCTGATGCCAAGACGCGCAGCATGGCGGATGGCGCGGTTCATCATGTCACCGCTGCCGGCCATGACAAAGCGTACGGCCTTGGTGCGCCTCAGCACCTTTGCTGCTGCCTCGATGAAGTATTCAGGGCCTTTCTGGTAGGTGATACGGCCAAGGAAAGTGACGACGGGTTCCTTCACTCCCCTTTCGACCTCGAGGTTCTCACGGCCGCTGAAATCAACGGCATTGTGAACCGTGACAACCTTTGCGGGATCTATTCCGTAACGGTTGATGACGATGTTGCGGGTAAGGTCACTCACGGTGACGACGCGGTCTGCGACCTGCATGCCCTTCTGCTCGATGGCGAAGACGCGGGTGTCGATGTTGTCGACGGAGCCGCGGTCGAAGGATGTGGCGTGCACGTGAATCACGAGGGGCTTGCCGGTGAGTTCCTTTGCTGCGATACCGGCATAGTAAGTGAGCCAGTCGTGAGCGTGGATGACGTCGAACTCATCCTTCCTCTGGAGGGCGATTGTGCCGCCCACCATGGCGTAGCGTGCAACTTCCTCCATGAGGTTTGCACCGTACTTGCCCGAGAACTTGAACTTCTGGCCATAGGAGATGGAGAAGTCCTTTACCTGGCGCTTGCGCTCTTCCTCCACGAGCTTGGAGAACTCCTGGGGATCTGCGTAAGGTACCATATTGGAGCCGATGTGGATGAATTTCACCTTGTCCAGATATTCCTCTACGGATTCGGAGACGGTGTCTACGGCCACATCCGATGCGTTTATGATGGTGGTAGCGCTCTGGTCTTCGTCTCCGGAGGCGGAGGGCATCACGAAGAGGGTTTCAACTCCGTTGTGTGCCAGACCCTTTACGATACCTTCACAGGCTGTTCCGAGACCGCCTGCGATATGGGGAGGGAACTCCCAGCCGAACATAAGTACTCTCATTGCTTATTCCTCCCTGTATTTGTCGATAAGCCAGTTAATGTTGAGAAGTGCGGCGGTGGTCATTGCAGAAGAAATGACACCGTGCGGCTCGTGGGGCGGGTCTCCGTCGTAAAGTTCGGAGAAGCAGCCCACTCCGTGCTTGGAAAGGTCTTCATAGAAGCCTTCGGTGAGCCATTCGGCCCTCTTGATAAAGTTCCTGCCCATCATGTTGAAGCTGGCATAGCAGTACTGGGAGAGGAGGAAAGGCCAGGCGCTGCCGTTCTGGTAGGCCTCGTCCCTTTCCAGCTGGTTGCCTTCGTACACGCCCTTGTAACGTATGTCCCTGGGGCTCAGGGTGCGGATACCGCGGCGGGTTACAAGTTCTGCGTTCACAACCCTCATCACGGAGCTGATGACTTCGTCGTCCACGGGCTTGTAGTCCAGGGAGACGGGCCAGAGCTGGTTGGGGCGGAGCTCAAGGTGCTGGCCGGCGTTGTCTACGTAATCGGCAAGGAAGCCGAGGTCTGCGTTCCAGAACATGGGCTGGAAATTCTTCTCGATAAGTTCCTTGACCGGAGCCCAGCGCTTTGAGAAGGCGCTGTTCTTGCGGTCGTTTGCAAGTGCGAAGCATATTGCGTTGTACCAAAGGGCGTTGGTCTCTACCTGATAGCCGGCGCGTTCAGTGACTGCACGGCCGCCGATGTAGGCGTTCATCCAGGTAAGGGCGACGCCGTCCATCTGGGCCCAGAGAAGGCCGTTTGGCTGCATTGCAACCTCTGCACGCACACCGGGAAGGTAGCTTTCGATTACGCTCTTGAGGGTGTCTCCGTACTTTGCCCAGACGTGTTTCACATCGCCTGTATACGACGCATACTGCTGGAGCGTGACGGCAAGGTAGAGAGGTGCCTCCACCTGCGTGGTGCGCTTGGTGAGGCGTTCCGGCTCGTCTTCGATGAGGTTGTCCAGGATTTCCTCGAACTCCTGAGGGTCGTTCTTACCGTAAAGAGTGAGGCCGGCGAGGGACTGGAGCGTTTCGCGGAGAAGTCCGGTGTAGCCCCAGCTGTAGCCTGAGACTATCTGCTTGCGGCCCTTGTTCAGGCGGATGAGGGAATCGGCATTTTTCACCAGCTGGTCATGGAAGGAAGTGATGGGGCCGATCTTGTCGACTGCGGCGGTGAACTTCCTCTTGAGGCCGGCGGGGGTGACGGGATCGCCTGCGGTGGCGGCGAAGACGATGGAATCTCCGGCGTGGAGCTCTGTCTCGAAGGTGCCGGGGACCCAGAGGTCTTCACGGCAGTCGAAGCCGCGGCGCATTTCGTCGGAGTAGGTTACTCCCTTGTACCAGACAGGGTTGTACTTGAACGTGCTGGCACTGGTGGAGAGCTGGAGGTTGAGGTTCGGGAAGCCCTCATACATGCGGAAAGCCGCTCCGTTTGCGACAGCGTCGAAAGCGGTGCGGGCTTCGGAATTCTCGTGGGTAAGGTCATGGACGCGGCGGAATGCCAGGAATGGCTTCAGCTCCAGGGTTACCTTGGCAGGTGCCTCCAGCAGTTCATAGCGGAGCATCAGCTGGTTTGTGTCCGGAGTGAGGACGATGGATTTCCTGAATACGATTTCACCGATTTTGTAGGTAACGGCGGGGACCGGGTCTGCGTCGAAGTCTACGATGTACTTGTGACCGCGGGGCTCATAGATGTCTCCGTAGCAGTGGATTCCCAGATTGAAGCGCTTGCCCCTGAGGGTAAGGCTTTCGTCCAGGGAACTGAGGAGGATGTAGCGGAAGCCTCCGAATGCGTCAACCGGGACTGCGAGGAGACCGTGGTAGCGCCTTGTGTTGCAGGTCACGATGGACGTGTTGCTGTAGGCTCCGGTCTTGTTCGCAAGGATGATCTCCCTTTTGAGCGAATAGGAGAGGTTGACCAGTTCAGACTTGTTGAATTTCAAAAAAGCCATATGGACATGTTTAAACTTTCTTCAATACCTGGGCCGAACGGGCGGGAAGATACAGGTACAGGGTATGGTCATATTCCTGCGGACCGTTGGGGTTCTTTCCGGGCACGGCAACGTGATGTTCCCCGTTTCCAAGCCTTGAGAAGCCGTTATAGACTTCTTCATCGCTGTCGAGAACATTCACCCAATCTCCCTCGGGGGCGCTGAAGCCATAATCGGCATAGGACCCTGCGGGGGAAAAGTTCAGCGCAAAGATACAGCTTTTCCTTCGGAAAATCAATACTTTCTTCTGTTCATCGGCAACCAGTATCTGAGGCTTCTCCGAAAGGAGGTTTTCTTTGCGGATGAGGTGGACCATGGCGGCGTCGAAATCGCGGAGGGGGCCGTAGCGGAGGAGGTCGTTATCGGCAAGGGACCACTGGCGGCGGGCATATTTGTAGGACCAGCCGTTTCCTTCGCGGGGGAAGTCTATCCATTCGGGATGGCCGAACTCGTTGCCCATGAAGTTCAGGTAGCCGTCCCCTGCGGTTGCGGCGGTGACGAGGCGTATCATCTTGTGAAGGGCTATTCCCCTGTCCACCAGGTCATTCTGGGAGGCCTTGTTCATTGCGAAATACATCTCCTTGTCCATGAGGCGGAAGATGATGGTCTTGTCGCCCACGAGGGCCTGGTCATGGCATTCGGCATAGGAGATGGTCTTCTCTTCGGCGCGCTTGCCGGTGAGTTCCCACCAGATTTCGCCCATGGACCACTGCTCGTCGCTCTTTTCCTTTATCCACTTGATCCAGTGGTCTGCAACGCCCATGGACATGCGGAAGTCAAAGCCCACGCCGCCGGCCTCGAAGGGGGCGGCAAGGCCGGCCATTGCGGAGACATCCTCTGCTATGGTGAGGCCGTTGGGATTCATTTCCTTGACCAGCATTGTGGCAAGGGAGAGGTACGTGACAGCGTTTTCATCGACACCCTGGTCAAAGTAGAGGGCGTAATTGCCGAAGTCCTTGCCAAGGCCGTGGTCCCAGTAGAGCATGGAGGTGACGCCGTCAAAGCGGAAGCCGTCGATGTGATACTCTTCCATCCAGTACTTTACGTTGGAGAGGAGGAAGTACTTGGTTTCGTCTTTGCCGTAGTCGAAGCAGCGGGAGCCCCATGCAGGGTGCTGGCCCTGGGGGCCGCTGTAGAAGTATGTATGGTCCGTGCCGTCAAACTCGGAAAGGCCTTCAGCAGTGTTGCTTACACTGTGGCTGTGGACGATGTCCATGACCACGGCGATTCCCTTTCCGTGGGCGTCATCGACCAGGGCCTTGAACTCCTCAGGAGTGCCGAAACGGGAGCTCAGTGCATAGAAATTGGACACCTGATAGCCGAAGGAGCCATAGTACGGATGCTCCTGGAGGGCCATTATCTGGAGGGTGTCATAGCCAAGCGCCTTCACGCGCGGGAGGACGTCCCTGCGGAACTCTTCGAATGTTCCAACCTTCTCCTTCTCTGAAGCCATGCCGATATGGCACTCGTAAATCATGGGATGGGGGCGCTTCCCTGCATGTTTATGCTTCCACTGATAGGGCTTTTCGGGTGCCCAGACCTGGGCGGCGAAGACCTTGGTCACGGGGTCCTGGACTACGCGGGTGGCATATGAAGGGATACGCTCTCCCCCGCCGCCGGGCCATTCTATGTACAGTTTGAAGAGGTCTCCGTGGTGGAGGAACATTTCGGGGAGTTCTATCTCCCAGTTGCCCTTTCCGGTGGGCTTCAGGGCATAGGCATCGGTGCGTTTCCAGTTGTTGAAATCGCCGATGAGATAAATCTTTGAGGCGTTCGGGGCCCATTCACGGAACACCCAAGAGCCATCATTCTTGCGGTGGAGACCATAGAAAAGATGATTGTTCACGGCATCCCTCAGGAGTCCGTCACCGGCAATGTGTTTCTTCATTGCGGCAATGCGTTCATGCCTTGCCTCGATTGCACCCTTGAAAGGCTCCAGCCAGGGGTCGATTTCGTAAATCTGTTTCATGCTATTCCTTGTCCAGAGAGTCTATTTTTTCCTTCACGCTGCGAAGATAGTCGCGGCACTGTTTGAGCAGTTCCCTGCTCCTGCCCACAAGGGCGTCTATGTCATCCAGCTTTGTTTCCGGATTCTCCACCTTGGCGGCTATCTCTTCCAGTTCCGCTATGGCTTTTGCGTAATCAAATTTTTCGCTCATGCTATATTGACTTTTTGAATATCAGTTTTGTCGCTGTAGACCTCATCTACCTTTGCGGTGAGGGAGCCGTCAGAAAAACGCACTCCGATGCGGTCTCCCTTTGCCACGCGGCCGACGGTCTTAAGAACCTTGTTGTCCTTTCCGGTTACAAGTACGTAGCCAAGGGACAGTATGTTGCGGGGGTCCGTTGCCGTGATGCGGGCCTCCCTGAGGGCGAGGTCCGACACTGCAAGGGAATGCTTTGAGAGTGCCGCGAACTTTATCCTGTGGGCGGCGGCCTCAGAGAGTTTTGCCGTGTCTGAATACTTTCTGAGGAGCCCCCTGGAAACGCGGCCTGCAGCCTTCTGGAGGGCGGTTTCAAGGGCTCCGATACGGCGCGATATCGCCAGCGAAATGCTGTTTTCACAGCGCTGCACCTTGAGTTCCATGGCCGATATCTTCCGCGCGCAGGCATTCGAAATCCGGTCCTGAAGGGAGTCGATTACGGAGTCCTCTTCGCGGTATATGTTCAGGAAAAGATCGGCAAGGGCGGTTGGGGTCTTGACGGCCTGGGAGGAGACCATGTCGGCAATGTGGACGTCCTTGTCATGGCCGATGGCCGTGATTACCGGCACCTCGCACTCTGCGATTGCCATGGCAAGACCTTCGTCATCGAAGCAGGAGAGGTCCGTTTCGCTGCCGCCTCCGCGTAGGATGAGGATGGCGTCGGAGCCGCTCAGGGAAGCCTTGGCGATGGCTTCGGAGATGGATGCCGGGGCGTCTGCGCCCTGCATGCAGGCCTCAAAGAGACGGAGGTCGAAGACGTAACCTTCAGGGTTCTGTATCAGGTGATTGCGGAAATCCTGGTAGCCGGCGGCGGTCTTGGATGTGATTACGGCAAGATGATACGGGATGCGCGGAAGTGCAAGCTCCTTCTGCATGTCCATGTAGCCGTCCTTCTGAAGACGCTCTATGATGCGTTTCTTTTCCAGGGCCTTCTCCCCTACCGTGAATGCCGGGTCTATGTTCTCTATGTAGAGGCTTATGCCGTACAGTTCGCTGTAATTGACCTTGACCTGTACAAGGACGGTGATTCCGGCCTGCAGCGGCTGGCCGGTTTCGCTCTCAAAAAAACGCTTCAGCGGAAGATACTTCCAGCTCCATATCATGGCGCGGGTTTCGGCAATGAGCTTGCTGCCGCGGGACTCGCTCAGAGTAAGGTAGCAGTGTCCGTTGGCCCTTGGGCTCCATGAACTTATCTCTGCCTTTACCCACACCGGCGCCTGGAAAGCATTCGCCACGGTTTCCTTAACCGCGGCGAGCAAAGTGCTCAGTTCCAGATATGATTCCTCCTTTCCCATAACCCTACAAATGTACTCAAGATTCTTCACAAAAGCAAAAACCCTTTCGCCCGCGTGCAGCAACTTATTAATCTATAGTCCATTATCCAATATCCCCAAGGAGATTTTCCCTTGGGAAAAACACGCAGCACGCTGAGGGACAATTACTTACGCATCACGGATTACCTTCAGTATTTCCAGTCCGTACTTTTCCCATAATCCCGGGCCGAATCCATTAACCGACAGCATCTGCGCACGCGAATCAGGTTTAGTATCGGCAATCCCCAGCAAAGCTTTCTGATGCAGGATATGAAATGCCGGAACATCAAGCTCTTCAGCTTTTTTGCGCCGCCATGCTACCAGAGCCTCAACTAATTCAGGGTGCCGATTGTCCTTGTATATGTCTCGGGTCTCGATTTTCTTCTTTCTTGGCGCAGATGCTTCCTCAATGAATACCTGATTGCGAACGCTGCGGTAGCGATGCATGTCAAAACCGTCAGCTTTCACGTCCCGCAAAGTATCAAGATGAGCCTGATATTGAGGGAGCAAGTCTGCCGACAAGTTCTTGATTTGTTTTCTGACATCGGACGAATCCACTTCCACGGCTAAGAGTTCCCTTACAGGAAGGCATTCGAGACGGGGCAGGAAATAATCGCAGGCCTTGGAGACTCTTTCAGCAGTCCTTTCCGGATTGCCCTGAAGCGAGGCCAGCTGCCGACGGAATTTTTCAGCAACCGACTCCAAGTCAGCAGTTTCCTTTGCCGATTCTTCAAGCCGTTCCATCTGAGATGGGTATGTCCGCGACAAAGATGAATCCCTCCATATCTTTCTAAGCGACATAAGCAGACGCCTCAAAGTGTCAAAACTGAAGCAGGAACATAGTTCCTCCTGTTTGCACGACTGCTCATATGCTGGGAGAGAGTCTTTGATTGTATCAAGATCCAAAAAAGAGGAATGGAAGGAGGCAACCTCGGAGTCCCTGTAGAGGATGCTTGAATTCACTGGACTTGCAAGAGAGATACCCTCAAGGGAACGGCATCTGGACAACGCGACATATACCTGTCCGAAAGCGAAAGCAGCTCCGGCATCAATGACAACATGGTCAAAGGTAAGGCCCTGGCTCTTGTGAATTGTAATCGCCCATGCAGGCCTAAGCGGGAATTGACTGAATGTTCCAGATACTGCCTGAACTATTTCCCCAGATGCATCATCCATTGTGTACACGGTGTTTTCCCAGTCCGAGCGCGATACATCTATGATTTCCCCAGAATCGGCCTTCGCTGTAACACTCTCTGTGTCAAGTGCCGTGACAGTGCCCATCTTACCGTTGTAGTAGCGCCCTTCGGGGTCATTTCTGATGAACATTACTCTTGCTCCCACCTTCAATTTCAACTGGGGAGCTGCCGGATAAAGCGATTCTGGGTAATCTCCCTCAATATGGGCCGTGTATACAGTCCCGTCTCCAGGGAGGGCGTCCATTTTGGCAGTATTGATACCGTCTGCCTGCCAGTTATGTGTCGTGAGACGTATCCAATCATCAGCGTATGGTGCATTGACTCTGGAATTCAATTGCCTCAGCTGTTCACCTGAAATACGTGAATCACGTATGGCATTGAGTATGTTCAAGAAACCGCCATCTGACTGGCGATATACAGTCTGCAATTCAATAGTGATGTATGGGACTTGTCCCAATGCCTTGCTGTTGAAAAAATATGGTGATTTATAAACCCTTTCAATGAAAGGACGCTCAGCCTCCGTAACCACGGGAGACAGTTGCTGAGCGTCACCTATCATGAGCAGCTGGATACCGCCGAAAGGCTTAGTGTTTCGTCTGTATCGCCTGAGAGTCATGTCAACTGCATCCAGAAGATCAGCCCTCACCATTGATATCTCGTCTATGATGAGAAGGTCCAATGTCCTGATGATCTTAATTTTATCCTTCCTGAGCCTACGGTACTGCTCTGGCATCTGATACTCCGTCCTCAACTCTGGGACATCCGGAAGATAAGGGCACAAAGGGAGCGAAAAGAAAGAGTGGATTGTACTTCCGTGTGCATTGACCGCCGCGACTCCGGTGGGGGCAAGAACAACACAGCGCTTGGACGTGTTTTCCACAATATATTTCAGGAACGTCGTCTTCCCCGTTCCGGCCTTGCCTGTCAGGAATATGGACAATGACGTGTTCTCCACATATCTTTCCGCGATGGCAAACAAACTGTCTTTCTCTATCATGTCACAAAGATAACAAAAAACACTCACGGCAGCCTGAGGTATTTCCTAATTTGCCTTGGAGATATGTCGGTTTTCGAGCGAAGTCTGTTGAATACTTCCGTCCTGTCTTTCATTCTTAGGATATCATGAATGTCACTGATGCCATATTCTTTTAAAAGGAGGCTTGTCATCTGGGCATAACATCTGTCTGACCTTCCGACGGATATCTCGTTCAGGTCATACTCTGAACCCGTTGTGGAATGAAGCGCAACAAGGTATTTGTCATAGCTGCCATCAAAGAAACTCAAGGCTGCATCATAGTCGATCACATTATATGTCTTTACAATAAAGTCGGTCAACTGACGTTTCTCATTGATGTCAAGTTTCCTTGATATCCTTCCGAGCAGAGGATATGTCAAGGGAAGACACCGTTCCCTTTGTATTTCCACTTCTCGCAAAGAGTTCCGCAAAGCCCACGAAACATTTCGCTTTACCAGTCGGTCAGAAAACGGATGATCTGAGACGGCATAAGCAATGTAATTCCATCTGTATAATTCAGCACGTTTCACCAACTGTCTCTCAACCGGGTTGTTACCAACATATATCAGATTTGTTCTTGCATTCTTTGCCCCTATCTTCACAGCAGAACCATAAGGATTCTCAAACAGAGGACCTGATTGGCTGCACCATTCATTCTGCCTCCTCGCAAACAGCGAATTCAGGTCACGTTTAAAGGATGAAAGGCACTCAAGGCTTTCAGCGGCCAAACTGTCGTGGACATGATCCGGCATCTGGCATGTCCCATAAATCTTGATTCCATACTTTTCTGCCAGAAGGCAGTATGACGTAAAATAAACGAGATGGTCACTGACAGAATAAAATAACAATCCTCCATTCACTGTTCGCTGATAGCAGTGGGCCATAATTCCAGACGCAATTCTTCTCTTCTCCATTGCCGTTTTTGAAACAAACATAAATAATCGTTTGCCTCCGTCAAACAATCGTAAGAAAAAAAGTGCGGTTTCACGGGACACCTGCAAATCTCCGGGTATAAATATTTGTAGAAACTGTGTACGTGGGGTATCTTTGCATAGATGTAACCTCTATGCATATGTCCAGCGATTTACAGTTCAAGATCTACGAAGACTTCCTTCATTACTTTCTTCCCGACGGGCTGCTTGACTTCTTCGAGCCCGTGATGGCAGAGCAGAAGACACATATAAACCCTACGACCAAAGCTCAAGTCCCGGCGCTTCATTTGTACTTTGACGAGCGAGACAACCGCACCGAAGAGACGCAGGACTACTCGCCGAAGGGGTTCACCGAGGAAACAGTCCTGAATGACTTTCCTGTACGCGACAAGAAGTTGGTCCTGCACATCCGTCGCAGGCGCTGGCTCCGTCCGGATGGCAGCAGTTGCGTACTGGATGTATATCCCCGTCTGGTGGCAAAAGGGACGCGGTTCTCGGAAGAGTTCGCCGGGTTCTTGAAAAAAAAATTTGGATACGACGCCAGTAACTGCACGTTCCCTGGGTAACACCTACCACGTAGACGGCGACAACCTTGAGCGCTCCTACAAGTACCATCTCAGCGATTACAGCACGTGGGTCCAGAAAGAGCACGCCGGAGACTGGGTCCTGGTGCCCGACAACATCGGAGAGCATCTGTGCATTGATGAGACCTCGCTTCAGGATGACTTGTTCACCATCCTGTCCAACAAGGCCGGTCACGGACGGCAAGGCACAATCATTTCCATGGTGCGTGGCACCAAGGCCTGCGAAGTTATCAAAGTCCTCATGCAGATACCGGAGGAAGACCGGTTGAAGGTCAAGGAGGTGACGCTGGACATGTCGGAAAGCATGCGTTCCATCGTCGAACAGGTCTTTCCGAACGCCCTCATTACCCTGGACTGCTTCCATATCATCAAACGCTGCCTTGAAGCCGTGGAAGAACTCCGGCTCCGCTATAAACGCGATGCGCAGAAGAAGATCAAGAAACTCGAGCGACAGTTCAAGGTAAAGCTCAAGAGGAATGCCTACCAGCGCAAATGGCGCCGCAAAAAGCACCCGAAAAAGTATCGGGGCAAGCGTCGCGGTCCGAAACCGCTGCGGCTGAACGCAAAGTTCCACCCGCCCGTGCTGGAGAACGGAGATACGCTTCTGGAATTGTTGTCACGGTCAAAATACGCCTTGACACAAACCTATGACAAGTGGTCTGCAAGGATGAAGGAGCGGATGAAACTACTCTTTACGAAGTATCCTAAGCTCAAGGAAGCCTATGATCTGGTCCACAAACTTCGCTCCATCTTCAAGAGCAAAAAACTCACAAGAGATGCTGCCAAGGTGAAACTGCATGAATGGTATCAAACCATCGCAGACTGCTCGCTTCGTGAAGTGAAATCAGCCAGGGATGCTATCAAAGACAGGGAGGAATATGTGCTGAACTACTTCATCAACCGCGCCACCAACGCGGCGGCAGAATCACTCAACTCCAAACTCAAGGGCTTCCGTGCTCAGGTAAGAGGTGTATCTGATCTACCCTTCTTCATGTACAGAGTCTGTCAAATCTTTGGGTAGTCATACCCGGAACTTTGCGGGTGAGCCGGTTTCACATCTTTTTTCTCTTTGGGCAATAATTTACGATATGCATAAACGTGAGTGGCAAATGTATATCCATCAACACTTTAACGAATATTCCCAAGGAAATATTTCCTTGGGAATATTCGTTAGCTCACAGGATTACAATCATTTACCGCTCACGGTCACTACCGGATAACGATGCGCTCGATTCGGCGCGGGACGGAGGCGAGGATTTCGTAGGGGATGGTGCCAAGGATATCGGCAAGTTCCGTGACCTCGGGGTCTTCTCCGAAGATGGTGACGGTGTCGCCCACTTCGGCGGGGATGCCGGTGACGTCGAGCATGCACATGTCCATGCAGATGTTGCCGATGGTGGGTGCCCTGTGGCCGTTCACGCTGAACGAGGCGGCGCCGCGGCCGAGGTGACGGTCGATGCCGTCGGCATAGCCCACGGGGATGGTGGCGATGACGGTGCCTTCGCCGGCGTGGCCCCATCGGCCGTAACCTACGGTGTCTCCGGGCTGCAGGTGCTTGATTTGCAAAATCTTGCACTTGAGCGACGCAACGGGGGCAAGGCGGCGGCCGGGAATTGCGCTCACACCATATATGCCGATTCCCAGACGCACCATGTCAAACTGGTACTGCGGGAATCTCTCGATGCCGGCAGAGTTGAGGATATGGCGCATGGGCATGTAGCCGATGGCATCGGCAACCTGACCGGTAAGGCTTTTGAAGAGTTCTATCTGGGAGAGGGTGAAGGCGTCCTGCTCCGGATCCTCGGCAACGCAGAGGTGGGAAAACATGGACTTTACGCGTATCTCGGGGGTGGTTTTGATATAGTCCGTGAGGTCATTGATTTCAGACTGGACGAAGCCCAGGCGGTGCATGCCGGTGTCCAGTTTGATGTGCACGGGGTAGTCCTTCATGCCGCGCTCCCTGAGTATCCCCACGAGTATCTTCAATGACTCCAGGTTGGGGATGCTGGGCTCCATGCGGGTGTCGATGATTTCATTGTAGAAATCAGTTCCGGCGGTGAGGACGATTATCGGCAGGGATATACCGTTTTTCCTGAGTTCGAGGCCTTCTACGGGGTATGCGACAGCGAGATAATCGGCCCCGGCGCGCTGCATCATGGCGGCAAATTCGACAGCGCCGTGACCGTAAGCGTTGGCCTTGACCAGAACAAGAAGCTTGGTCTTTGGCTCCAGAAGGGAGCGGAAATATCTGTAGTTCTCGGTGCAGCCTTTCAGCGAAAGCTCCAGCCTGGAGAAATCATCTGTGCCGATGTGCATATCTCATTTAAATCATGCAAAATTACGAAATAAAATTGTATTTTTGCAGAAAAGGAGAAGATTATGTCAAGCTCTGCGATTTGGATAATAATGATTGCTGTCATGGTTCTGAGCATGATAATCCAGAACATGCTGCAGTCCAGGTTCAAGAAGTATTCGGAAGTACCTCTTGGCCTGAGCGGTGCAGAAGTTGCATCCCGCATGCTTGCCGCTCACGGAATAAGAGATGTCCAGATAGTTTCCATCCCGGGAAAGCTCACTGACCACTACGACCCCACCACCAAGACCGTGAACCTTTCAGAAGAAGTGTACTACGGTCGCAGCGTTTCTGCGGCGGCAGTGGCCGCCCACGAATGCGGCCACGTGGTGCAGCATGCTACAAAGTATGCATTCCTGCAGATGCGTTCCGCCCTGGTGCCTGTTGTGTCTTTCTCCAACAGCATCGTATCCTGGGTGCTTCTTGCGGGTGTCATTTTCGTCAACTCCTTCCCGTCACTGCTGTGGATAGGCATCGGCCTCTTTGCCATGACAACCCTTTTCAGTTTCATCACCCTGCCGGTAGAGATCAATGCCAGCGCAAGGGCAGTCAAGTGGCTGGAAACATCCGGTATAGTCACATATGAGACCAAGCCAATGGCCGTAGACGCCCTCAAGTGGGCTGCATACACCTACGTAATCGCCGCCATCGGCTCCCTTGCCACCCTCCTGTACTACATTTCCATGGCCCAGCGCAGGAACTAGAATCGCCGTGAGCGGTAAGTACTTGTAGAACATAAAGTTAACAGATATCCCCAAGGAGAATTCTCCTTGGGGATATCTGTTAATTCGCTAATAGCCAATCAGTTACCACTCACGTTTAAGGTTCGAAGTGCGGAATGGGCTTCAGCTTGAAGAGGTTCAGTTCATGCTTGCGGTCGATGAGGGCCTTTGTGGCGGGGTCTTCGCAGATGCCGGTGCGGATATACTTGTCAAGAACGGCGTAGGTAAAGCCAAGGTTGTCCTCGTCAGTCTTGCCGCAGAGGCCGTCAGAGGGCGTTTTTTCCACAAGGTCTACAGGCAGGCCGATTTCCTTTCCCACTGCAATCACCTCTGCTACCGTAAGTCCTCCGAGGGGTGAAAAGTCACCGGCGGCGTCTCCGTAGCGGGTGCTGTAGCCAACCCAGTCCTCTGAGAGGTTGCACGTATTAGCCACACGGCCGTTGTTGGACTGTGACACTGCATAGAGCGCCGTCATCCTTATGCGTGGCGCCATGTTGATGCGGGTCTGGTCGCTTGCGGCATGTCCAAGTTTTGCTTCCACCTCTTCCATAAGTGCGGTGAAAGTTGTGCCGATATTGATGTCGTACCTCTTTATTCCAAGATGATTGATGAGTTTGATGCTGTCTTCAATGTCGGGCTGGACACCGTTGGGCATGGTTACGCCTATTACCCTGTCTTTTCCAAGTGCCTTGACGCAAAGGCCGGCCACCACGCTGCTGTCCTTTCCACCGGATATGCCGATAACGGCATTACAGCCCTTGCCGTTCTCCTCGAACCAGTCCTGTATCCATTTCACCGCTGCTGCGGCAGTCTTTTTTGCATCGAACTTTTCCATATGTCATTCCATTTTTCCACAAAAATAGTTAAATTTGGGAAAATCTACAGCATATGAAAGGAGTAACAATCTTTTTGGCTTCCGGTTTTGAGGACATGGAGGCTCTTTCAACCCGTGACGTTCTCATCCGCGGTGGAATAGACGTGAACCTGGTATCGATTACCGACGAATATATGGTAGAAAGTTCCCACGGCCTTTCCGTGGGCGTTGACTCCAACCGTCACGACTTCGAGTTCGAGGAAAGCGGAACCACACGTGAAGACGTCATGATATTCCCCGGCGGCATGCCCGGCTCCAAGAACCTGGCCTCGGACGCAGACCTCATGCTCCTCATGCGCGAACATTACGAAGCCGGCGGCACCGTGGCGGCAATCTGCGCCGCTCCCGGACTGGTACTCTCACAACTTGACGATGTCAAAGGCGTGAAATTCACCTGCTTTGACGGTTTCGAAGGAGCCATGATTGCCAAAGGAGCAGTGTATACTCCCGAAAAGGCCGTCGTGGACGGCCGCATCATCACCGGCCGCGGCGCCGGCTGCGCCGTGGACTTTGCCCTCGCCATAGTCGAATATCTCCGTGGCAGCGAGGTGGCCGCAAACGTACGTCACGGTCTCATGCTCGATTAACGCCATGAAAAAGATAGCCATATTCTGCTCATCAAGCGAAAACATCAACCCCGAATACACCGCAGCGGCACGTCTGGTGGTTGAAGGCCTGTGCCATAAAGGTTACGGCATAGTGTCCGGCGGCTCCTACCGAGGCACCATGGGCACCGTCTCAGATGCAGTAAAAGCTGCCGGCGGCTACCACAAGGGCGTTTTGCCGCAGTTCATGCTCACCTTCGTGTACGACGGCCTGTCTGAAGTTGTTTGGACAAAGACCATGGCAGAGCGCAAGGAGGAAATGCGCCGTGGCACTGTCGCCGTCATAGCCCTCCCGGGCGGCACCGGCACCCTTGACGAGCTCATTGAAACCCACGTACTCAGAAAGCTCAGGCAGTACGACGGACGCATCATCGTCCTCAACACCGGCGGCTTCTATAAGCCCTTCAAGGCCCTCCTGGACCACTATGTCTCAGAGCACATGCTCACACCGGAAGACCGGGATCTCATAGAATTCCACGACACCCCGGAGGCGCTCCTCGGCACCTTCTGATATTCGTATACTCTCTCCCCATCACTCATCACCCATATCGTTAAAGCACATTTTAGCCATTTCACGCCCCAAAGTGTGCTTTAACCCTATCTCCCAACCCCCACTAAAGCACATTATCCGCATCCTACGGCCCAAAGCGTGCTTTAACCATATCCAAACACTGCTATTTTGCTAGGCCGCGACTCGTAAGGTTACAAAAATGGCCGAAAACGTGTCCGCCGCCGTCATCGACAACGCTGACGGTGACAAAAATGCCCCCAAACGTAACCGTTGCCGTCATTGATGACGCGCACATCGACAAAAAAGGCCCAAAATGACAACCCCGCCGTCATCAACGACGTCCAGATTGACAAAAATGGCCGAAAATGACAACCCCGCCGTCGTGAACTGACACCCCTTGCAAAATAATACCCGCTCATTTTGAGCGGGTATATATCTGGATGGGACATCCTTCGAAGTCGAAGTGCTGGCGGAGTTTGTTCTCCAGGAAGCGCTTGTAGGGGTCTTTGACCCACTGAGGCAGGTTGCAGAAGAAGGCAAACTGCGGGGTGCGCGTGGGAAGCTGGGTTACGTACTTGATCTTGATGTACTTGCCCTTCCATGCCGGCGGCGGGTAGTTCTCGATTTCAGGAAGCATGGCGTCATTGAGGGCCGACGTGGGAATGCGGCGTGCCATGTTGGCGGCAACGCGTGCAGCGGCGTCAAGGACGTCGAGTATCCTCTGCTTTTCCAGAACGGAAGTGAATATGATAGGAATGTCGTTGAACGGGGCGAGGCGTGCACGGAGGGACTCTGTGTAGTCGCGCATGGTGTTGACGTCTTTCTCGAAGAGGTCCCACTTGTTCACCACAATCACGCAGCCCTTGCGGTTCTTCTGGATGATGTTGAAGATGTTCATGTCCTGTGATTCCATGCCAAGGTTGGCATCGATCATGAGGATGCACACATCGGAGTGCTCGATGGTCCTCATGGCACGGAGCACTGAGTAGAATTCGAGGTCCTCGGTAACCTTGCCGCGCTTTCTCATGCCGGCGGTGTCTACCAGCATGAATTCATGGCCGAACTTGTTATAGTAGGTAGAGATGGAATCGCGCGTGGTGCCGGCAACGGGGGTGACGATATTCCTCTCCTCCCCCAGCAGAGCGTTGGTGAGGGATGACTTGCCCACGTTGGGGCGTCCCACGATGGCGATGTGGGGAAGGTCTGCGTGGTCGTCATCGGCAACGGTATCTTCCGGAAGGACTTCGAGGATGCGGTCCAGAAGATCTCCCGTGCCGGAGCCGTTGGCTGCCGATATGGACCAGATCTCTCCAAGGCCCAGGGCATAGAAGTCGAAGACATCATACATCTTCTCTCCGGAATCCACCTTGTTCACACACATGACCACGGGCTTGGTGCTGCGGCGGAGGAGGTCGGCGATTTCGGCGTCGTAGTCGGTGATGCCGGTGGCGGCTTCGCACATGAACAGGACCACATCGGCCTCGTCGATGGCGATGACTACCTGACGGCGGATGGCGTCCTCGAAGACGTCATCGGAATTGGAGGTGTAGCCGCCCGTATCAACTACGGAGAATTCGCGGCCGTTCCACTCGCACTTTCCGTAATGCCTGTCGCGGGTGACACCCGCAGTTTCATCCACTATTGCCTGACGCATTCCCACCAGGCGGTTGAAAAGAGTTGACTTTCCTACATTCGGTCTCCCGACTATTGCCACTAAAGCCATAAGATTCTAATTTTTTGCAAAGATAGTCAAGTTTTCGTCAAAAATGGGACTTTCCACCCCGAAGAAATCCAAAACTGTGTGATAAACGCTGTGCTGGCCCACCATTTCCAGGTCCTTGTACACCATCGAAGAATCCGATGTCCAGACTACGAACGGGATTTCTATCTGCTCGCGCGGAGCCATTGAAAACGGCACCCCGTGCATGTAGAGGTTGTTTTCGCCAAGGGATTCACCATGGTCGGAGACGAAAAGGAGGCAGCTTCTGCGGTCAATAACTGAGCGCAGGACCTCTATCACTGAGTGAATCAGATAATCCGTATAGACAACACTGTTGTCGTAGGCATTGAAAAGCTCCTCCTGCGATGTCTTTGACATCTCCACAGTATTGCATACGGGCGTAAACACCTCGAACTCTGAGGGATAGTTGGTATTATATGCCGGACCGTGGTTGGTGTAGGCGTGGATTACGATGAAGACCTTGTCGGCAGAACTGGTCTCGATGTCTTCCCGGAGGCCTTCCAGGAGAATGCCGTCATAATGAGCATCGGCCCCGGGGAAACGCTTCTTGAGGTCTCCCATCTTGTAGTACTTGGGCGTATGCACGGGCGGCTCTCCCCAGTTGCTGGTGCGCCAGGAGACATCGGCTCCCATGCGCTGGAGGTAGTTGGGGAGGATTTCGTAAAGGTCGCGCGAGGGTGTGTACTCGAGGATGGCCTTGACCCCTGCCGATGTATATGTTGCCGATGATTCAGCCACATAGGCCTTGACGCCGTCCTTGGAGGTGTAGGGGTTGGTCTCGCGGGGGTAGCCGTACAGGGAGAAGTGGTCCCGCCGGACGGATTCGCCGATGAAAAGCACGCAGACATCCTTGCTGCTGCTAACAGAGGTAGGGTCAGGAAGCAGGATTTCCGATGCTTCCGCCTTCTTTTTCGCGTCAAAATACCGGAAGGTGTTCACCGTATAAGACCAGGGCATGAGAAGGCTGCCCAGTTCAGTGGAATTGCGGTCTATCCACGGCCAGTTCTTCATATTGCCGAAAATGACCGCCAGAAGCCCTGCGACGGCGATTCCGCTGCCTGCAAGGAAGCCCTTCCAGCTGCCGTACTCCACCTTTCTGCCAAAGACATAAATGCACGGTACTACACAGAGGCCGATAATATACAGCACGAACGCCAGCGAGAAAAAGCCCGATGCCTCCGAATACTGGGTGTTGATCACATTGCCCATCATCTCGTCCGTTACAAGCACCTCGTAATTGTTGACGAAGTATAGCATGACGGCGTCTCCAAACAGTGTGAAGGCCACTATGCACTTTCCGACGAAACGTCCCAGGAACACCAGGACATAGTACAGGAAGAAGTCAAGGATAAGAAGCATGAGGGCGGCGCTCACGATGAGCATGACTCCGTTGAAGCCGGGGTCTATGCAGCCAATGGCATGCTTGAAAAACGGCAGGTGGTATGCCACCACCGTGAATATGCTGAGGACAAGGCAGTACAGCCAGAGTTTTACTTTCTTTTCCATAATCCAAACAGTAAATAAACCAGCGCCGCAAACAGGGCAAGCACGGCAAGGTTGTAAAGCACGGTGAGAAGGATGTTTACGGGATGGTCGGAAACGCTGACAGGAGTTTCCTGAACCGACGCATCATACCTTGCGAACGGGTTGGTGTAGATGACTTCCCCGCCGGGGAAAAAGGCTGTCAGACGGGCGAAGTGGTCATCGGCCTTCATTGTATATGAAGCGCTTGCAGTGTCCCTGTACAGCGCAAGGACGGCGTGGTCCTGACCGTTGACGCGGATGCTGTCGGCCTTCTCTGAAAGGGAAATGAACACCGTGCTGCCGTCAAGGCCGATGTTCCTGACATACGGAAGATGCCTGTTCCTCTCATACTTGACATCCCAGTCACCGTTGCCATAATCCGGGACGCGCATGGAATAGTAGCAGCCTCCCATGAGGGTTTTCCTCAGGTCCTCATATCGGCCCGAAGGTGTATTGAGGAAGTTGCACCTGATGCCCACTGCGGCAGTCCAGTCGGGATAGTGGAGGTCGTCATTGGCGAGGCCGAAGCTGTAATGGCCGGCACTCAGGGCCCAGTCCCAGTATTCGTTCTGGGTGCTGATGTGGGTGTCAAGTTCCATTATCTCATAGCCCGTTAGCTTCTCCATGTGAGCCTTGGAGGTACCCACGGTGCGGTACGGATGGTTCATCTGGATAAAGTCCGAGCCGTCTCCAAGATAATCCAGTTCAAACTGCTTCTGGGATGCCAGAAGCGGAAGGAGCGGGTCAAAGTGCTTGACCTTGCGGCTTCCGAAGACCAGCTTGTGGAACTTGAAGGGGCTGTATCCGTGCTCGTACACGTTCACCTGAAGGGCGGAGTCCGTGGGATGGGGCGTAATCTCGTTATGGTTGGAGAAGGTCACGATGTCATAGTCCAGCTTCTGAAGAACCTCAAGCGTTTCCCCGGCCGTGAACTTGCACTCGTTCAGCGGGCCTTTCACTTTGGAATGACAGTGGAAAAGGGAGCGCTTCCAGCCAATTGCCGTATCCAGCTGGCTGTAGGGGTTGAAGATATCGGCCCCTTCGAAAGGCTTGGGTGCCTGGAAATTGTATATAGGGCTCACGGCAGTGCCGGTGAAAACCAGCGCCGCAACCAGGATTATCGTCACGAGGACTCTCCAGAATATGCTCCAGAACTTCTTCATATCTTCTTTATCATGGAACTCGGAACCAGCACGTTAAGCGCCTGAGGGATAACAGACAGGTCGAATTCCGTGCCGCCGTCGGAAGGGTCTCCGTCAAAGTGCACGGCTCCGGGCTTTGAGCGGCTTACATGCACTGATTCCCCGCGGAAATTGAGCACGTAGGAGCTTGTATGGGCATAGCCGGTCATGAGGCGCCTCACAAGCGAAGGGATGACGATTGTACGGAAAGGTCTCACTACCACCACGTCCAGCATGCCGTCCCTGAGGGAAGCCATGGGCGCAATCTTGGCCTGGTTGCCCCACTGGTTGGCGTTGGCCACAGTCACGAAGATGGCGTCTCCGGTCCAGGATTCGCCCCCGGCGGTAATTGTAAAGTGCTCTACGGGGTTGTTCTTCCACTCATTCCAGGCATAGTGGATATAGCGTGCAAGGCCGCGGCGCGAGGATTTTGCGAAGTCCTGGCTCACCTTTGCATCCAGGCCGAAACCGGCGGTGCACAGGAAATACCGGCCATTGATCTGCGCCACGTCAATCTTCGCAGCCACCCCTTTGTTGAGCACCCTCACTGCCGATGCAATCCTCCGGCTTATCCCAAGATGAAGGGCAAGGCCGTCACCGCTTCCGCAGGGGATGATTCCCATAACCTTGTCTGTGCCGATGAGCCCCCGCGCCACCTCGTTAACGGTTCCGTCGCCACCGACGGCAACGACGATGTCGGAGGTGCTTTCGCGGGCCAGGCGTTCTGCGTGGCCGCCTTTCTCGGTCATGAGGACTTCGGCATTATATAAGGCCGTGTCAAGGTGCCTCCCTATTACGGAAAGCACCTTGGACTTGTCTTTGTCACCCGAAATCGGGTTTACTATGAAAGTTATCTTTTTCTTCATTCCTTATTGTAGAGCGCGCAGGAGGAACATGCGTCTGAATAATTGCCGGAGCATGCCTTCTTCCGTTTGGAGAGCATCTCCATCTCCTCCTGTTTTGCACACTTTATGCCACGCCTGCGCATCTCCGGGTTGGAGGATATCTCGCCGTTCGGGAATGGACGGTGGAAAAAGAAGATATTCACTCCAAGGAGCAGCACGGCTGCTCCGACGAAGATGATGGCGGCAAGAAGTGTTTTCACTGCTACAGGGGGAATTCGGATGAGATGGGCTGGTAGTTATACACACGGAGGATCATGCGGGCGAATGTTTCGGCAAGGGAAACAACCCTGATCTTGCCCTGGAGGTCCTTCTTTGCGGGATCCAGCGGGATAGTATCGGTCACATAAACTTCCGTGAGGGCCGATGAGTCGATCCTCTCATAAGCAGGGCCGGAGAGGACGGGATGCGTTGCGAAGGCGCGTACGCTGTTTGCACCGCGCTTGATGAGTTCGTTGGCGGCCTCGGTAAGGGTGCCGGCGGTGTCGATGATATCGTCGATGATGACTATGTCACGGCCTTCGACCTCTCCGATAGGGACTATCTTTTCCACGACGTTTGCCTTTGCACGGGTCTTGTGGCAGATAACCACCGGAGTATGGAGGTTTTTGGCGTATGCATGGACGCGCTTTGCGCCGCCCATATCGGGCGCTGCGAGGGTTAGCGTATCCTTGAACTGCCGCTGCAGCTTCTTCAGGATGGTGAGGAAGTCATAGCTGGCATAGAGATGGTTCACGGGGAAGTCGAAGAAGCCCTGGATCTGGTCTGCGTGGAGGTCGCAGGTCATGAGGCCGTCGGTTCCGGCCACCTTGAGCATGTTCGCCACCAGCTTTGCGCCGATGGAGACGCGCGGCTTGTCCTTGCGGTCCTGCCTTGCCCAACCATAGTAAGGGATGACGGCAATCACCTTGTCTGACGATGCCCTCTTTGCGGCATCAATCGACAGGAGAAGCTCCATGAGGTTATCCGTCGAAGGGAAGGTACTCTGGATGATGAAGCAGGTGGCACCACGGACGCTTTCCGAGAAAGACGGCTGGAACTCGCCATCAGAAAAATGAGTGACCTCGAGGGGCCCGAGGGAGATTTCGGGGTCTCCGGGGTTCCTCATGCGGTTCATAGCATCAACTACCTTTTCCGCAAAATAGCGGCTTGCATCACAGGTAAAAAGCGCCAGACGGTGCTCGTGAACATCATTAATCATAGGTTTTGAAGAATTTGGCCGATGTAATTAAGTATTTCAGTTTTACCTTCTCCGGTAACGGAGGATGATACAAAAACGGGCGGCAGGCTTTCCCACTCCTGAAGGAGAAGTCCCTTGTTCTTCAGGACCTGAGCCTGAAGGACCTCGGGGCCCTGTTTGTCTGCCTTGGTGAATATGATGCCGAAGGGTATGCCTTTTTCTCCCAGTTCGGCTATGAAACGGCGGTCTACCTCCTGGAGGTCATGGCGGGAGTCCATGAGGACAAACAGCATGACCATCTCCGGAGAGTTGTTTATATAGTCCCAGATTATGTGACGGAGACGGGCGCGGTCCTTGTCGGGAAGGCGGGCGTAGCCATAGCCGGGAAGGTCTACGAGGTACCACCTGTCATTTATGAGGAAGTGGTTCACAAGCTGCGTCTTGCCGGGAGTCTGGGAGGTCTTTGCAAGTTTGGAATTGTCGGTGAGCATGTTTATGAGGGAAGACTTTCCCACATTGGACCTGCCGATGAAGGCAAATTCCGGAAGCCTGGGCTGGGGCCTCTGCCCCACCCTGGTACTGCTGCCTTTGAATTCTGCCTTTGTGATTTTCATACCCCTGCCCTAAAGCCAGTACAAAGATAAGCATTTTTATCGGATTCCGTACTTCGCAAGAATGCGTTTAAGTTTCTTTTCAATTGACTTCTCCCATAGGGTGTAAAAACGAAGCGTTACAATGCCCTGCGGCCATAATAGCTTAGGAAAGCGGAACGGCGAAGACGAAGCGGGAGCCGCCGGTGTAGGAGGTGTCGAGGTACACCTTGCCGCCCATCTTTGTGGCAATTTCCCGGCAGATGCTGAGGCCGAGGCCGGTGCCCTGCACGAAATCATCCAGCTTGACAAAGCGCTCGAAGATGCGTTCGGCCTCATCGGCAGGGATGCCGGGACCGGTATCCTCTACGAAGAACGAGAGCATGCCGGGATTCTCCTCAAGCGAGCAGCCCAGGCGGATTTCTCCGGAGGCTGTGTGCTTGCAGGCGTTGGTAAGGATGTTGGTGAGCACCTGCTGGATGCGAAGAGGGTCTGAACGGAAAGTGAAAGGCAGCTCCATCTGAGGCTTGAAAACCAGGCCCACGCCCGGCTGCAGGCGGTGTTCGGCCGATGACATGGCCTCCCTGCAGACAGCCTCGCATTCGGTTTCCTCATACACTATACGGTAGCCGCCGGAATCCATTGCCGATGTGCTCATGATATCGTCCAGAAGCATGGTCATCATCCGGGTTCCGTTGATTACGTGCCGGCCGAAGTCCTCTTTCTCTTCCGAACTGAACATGCCGTCGGGCATGGCCAGAAGCTGCGAAAAGCCCGTGATGGCGTTAAGCGGAGTGCGGAGCTCGTGAGTCATGTTCTGGATGAAGCGGTCTTTGGCTGCATCGGCAAGGCGGACCTTTTCATTGGCCGCGGTGAGGCTGGCGATCATCTCCTCATCCTTCTTCCGGGCGCGGCGAAGGTTCCGGATGTAGAAAAGCAGGGACAGAAGGGCAACCAGAAGAAGCAGCAAGCCAAGAACCTGCGCTATGCCGGAGTAGCGTTCCCGCTGGCGGGACTCCTTCTGAAGGGAAGCCTGGAGCCGGTCGTTTTCGTAGCGGGCGTTCATCTCGGCAAGGTTGGCTTCCAGGAGCCAGGCAAAATCGCTGCGGTTGGCCCTGATGCAATGGTTCTTGAGGTCCAGGGCAACGTAGGGGCGGCTCACCTTTTCCGCAACGGAAGACAGAAGAGCCAGGGACTCGGAGGGAATCCTGCCGAAGACGCTTTTGTCGGCCCTGTCGTAGGTTCCGTCAAAGAGGTGGTCTATGGATTCGAAGAGAACAGGGGTGGTCTTCCCTATCGCCTGCTTGTGGGGAGAATTCAGGCTCAGGTCCCTGTAATATACATACTTTTCATAATCGCCGTCCACTGCCGCAAGTTTTGCCGATTCCACCATGCACTTTACGGAATCCACCGGGACGACAGCGCTTTTCCAGGCTTTGTCCAGAAAGAATCTGGCCGAATCAGACTCCGGGGCAAAGGTGGCAGAATAATCCAGGTAGAACGGGCACAGGCTTTGCCGGCGTATCACCGGATCCTCGCTGCGGTTATAGATGGTAATGACCTCCCGTATGTGGGAGCGCGCGGCAGAATAGGCCCCGAACACCTTGTAGTAGGATGCTATCTCCTTTTCGGCCAGCCATTTGCCGTATTCGTTATCCTCATCGACGGCAGTCTGCTGCATGTCCCGCATCACTTCCAGCGCCCGGATTTGCTGTTCATGGTTGAAGAAGTAGTTCTTCACGAACTGGTAGGACTGGTAGAAATACTGGAGATAACCGTTGTCGCGTGCGATTCTTTTAAGGTCTTCCTGGGCTGCAAGGACGTCGGCCTCTGACGAATCCTTCCCGGTGCAGATGTTCCTGAGCCTTTCGACATAGTACAGCACCTGGGCCTTCTTGTCCGAGTACATTATGGCCGTACGCAGAAGGTTCTCATTCTGCGCGGCAAAGCCTTCCCGGCCGATGAGCGCATCGGCCTTGACCATGTAGACATAACACGAGTCGTGAATCTGATAGGGATTGTTCTGCGCATGCAGAAGCGGCATGGCCGCAAACAGGGCCGCAACCGCAATTGTTAACCTCGTTTGTTGCATCATGCAAATGTAGCATTTTTACTTAAAAAACGCTAAAAAAACATTATGCCAATACTGGCTCATGTGCAAAGCCCTGTGTCCCCGATGATTAGGCTAATTTCCGCTTCGACATTTTCGAAGACCTATTCTGGCAAGAATGTATCTCGGTTTCCTTCCATCACGTCCTGTCGAATAGTTTGGGAAATCTGCAGCAGTTCCGGAATGTTTGTCTTAACGGTATTGAATATACCCTCAGTGTCCACATCCCCATATTCGTGGGAAAGGAAATTGCGCATGCCAAAGACCGAGTCCCATGGAATAGCCTTGTATGGATTGAAAAACTCACGTCCACATAGATTCCGGATCTTCACAAAACACTCTGTAATGTATTGAAGACTCATTCCGCAAGCGCGGAAAACAATCATTCCGGAGGTGCTTGAGACAAAGTCGTCAGGTTGCAGGATGTCCTTGCTCATCTCTTTCAGGAGTACCATCTCTTGAATGCTGGCATCCAATAAGGATAGCACGCGTTCTTTCTTAGTCAACATAGACAACCTCCTTTTCAAGATGCTTCCTGAAGGATTCAGGCAAGCGAGACTTGGAAGAAATCAGGTCTACATGCCGTCCAAATACGGTTTCCAAATGGCGGGTAATCGTTGAATACAGGAATAAATCCGGCTTTGTAAGTGTGATAATAACATCTATGTCACTGGCGGGACCAGCCTCGTTTCTTGCGAAACTGCCAAACAGGCCGATTTTCTCTATGCCCAGTTCATCTTTGTTGCATAAATAGTAAACTTTTAGCATAGAAAGGATTTGTTCTTTTCCAAGGCCATTACCCCCTCTCACATCCTCATAACGCACAACGGCCTTATAGCCCAAGGCATCCAATACCCGTGCATAGGTTGCCGGGCTGCCCAATTGACCATTTTCCATTCTGGATATCTGTGACTTGCTCATTCCGGCCAGTATTCCCACTTGCTCCTGTGTCATTCCCCTGGCCTTGCGCATAGCCGCTATGTTTGCAATTCTATACATAGTTGTCTTTTTTGCAAAGATATGTAAAGTTTAATATATATGCAACTATCTTCATGTAAAAAAGCCAGCCATCGAACAGGCCGGCTGGCGCGGTATGCCAGTACGGGTCCACACCGGCGGCAGGGTAGCGTCAAAATAGGTCGTTTTCGTTGCCACCCTGTCATTTAGCTGGACCGGTAGCGACTCTTTGGGCGTGATTTTGCAGAACGATAAAATATGACTACATTTACATCCAGCCGGAGGAAAACGGCGCGGCGCTTTACCAAGGGATCCTTCGATTACTAGCAACAGGACGGTACCTGTCTAAAAACGGAAGTACTATACAATAAAACAGACTATATGCTGAAGATTGGAGACAAGATGCCCTCCTTCGAGGTCAGGGACCAGAAGGGCAATACCGTGAAATCCGGGAATTTCATCGGAAAGAAGACAATCATTTATTTCTACCCGAAGGACAATACCTCGGGCTGCACCGCCGAGGCCTGCTCCATCCGGGACAACTACGAGGCTCTGAAGGCCGCAGGATACAACGTTATCGGAGTAAGCAAGGACAGCGAGAAGTCCCATGCGGGGTTCGCAGAGAAGCATTCCCTCCCCTTCACCCTTCTTGCAGACACCACCAGGGAGATGCACGAGGCGTTCGGCGCCATAGGAGAGAAGAAGATGTACGGGAAGACTGTCGTAGGGACCCTTCGCCGCACTTTCATCTTTGACGAGAACGGGATCCTCCAGCGCATCATCGAGAAGGTCGACACGAAGAATGCCGCCCGGCAGATTCTGGAGGGATAGCCTGTGCGGAAAGTATCTATCATAACAGCCATTTTCTAACATCGTAACAAGCATTAAACAATTCAGAAACAACATACAAGACATGAATACTCTCCCCGCCATGCGTGCCGATTTCGTCGGCAGTTTCCTCCGCCCGGAGGCCGTCAAGAACGCCCGGCTCCAGCTTGCCTCCGGAGCCATCACCCCGGAAGATCTCAAGGCCGTCGAAGATGCGGCCATACGCAAGCTCGTAGCCAAGCAGGTAGAGCTCGGCTTCAAGGTCGTCACCGACGGCGAGTTCCGCCACCAGGCATGGCACCTGGATTTCATGTGGGGCTTTGACGGCGTTGGTCACGCCCCCACCAAGACCGGTCTTCCCTTCCATGGAGAGCAGGCCATGATTGACGATACCTTCCTCACCGGGAAGATCGCATGGAAAGGCAGCCATCCCTTCATCGGCCACTTCCGCTTCGTCAATGAGCTCGCGAAGGAGCACGGCGTGCAGGCGAAGCTCACCATCCCCGCCCCGGCGCAGTTCCTTGCACAGATGGTCATGCCTTTCGCCCTGGAGAACACCCGAAAGTTCTATGCCGACAACGAGGACATCATCCGGGACATCGCTTCCGCCTACAAGGCTTTCATCAAGGCCGTCTACGATGCCGGATGCCGCAGGCTCCAGTTTGACGACTGCACATGGGGCATGCTCGTGGACCCTGCCGCCCTCTGGATGTGGGGAACGGACGAAGCAGGCCTCAGGGGGATTCAGGAGATGAACCTCCGAATCAACAACATGGCCATCGAAGGGAAGCCAGCCGACATGTTCATCAACACCCATGTCTGTCGTGGCAACTACCACTCCACCTATGCTAACGAGGGTGCCTACGACAAGGTGGCCGAAGTCCTTTTCGAAAAGGAGAACGTCAACGCCTACTTCCTGGAGTTCGACGACGCCCGCTCCGGCGGGTTCGAACCCCTTGCGCATGTCTCTGGCGACAAGATGGTGGTTCTGGGCCTTGTCACAACCAAGTCCCCTGCCCTGGAGTTCAAGTCCATCGTCCGGCAGCGCATCGAGAAAGCGGCGCAGTATATCCCCCTCGACCGGCTCTGCCTGAGCCCCCAGTGCGGGTTCGCTTCCTGCGAGATCGGGAACAAGCTAACGGAGGAAGAACAGTGGACCAAGCTTCGCCTCGTCCAGGAAGTTGCCAGGGAGGTATGGGGATAAATCTTAAAAAACACCAAAATGAAAATCTTCAAAATGGCCATCATGGCCGCTCTTTCAGTTCTTGTCATTGTCTCCTGCGGAACCCGCGGGAACAAGAAAGCCACCTCTGAGCCCGCTGCCGAGACTAAAGCTGCAGAAGAAACCGAGACCTGTCTCACCGCAATCGACGAGTACCTCACCACGGTCATCGGCAGCCAGTATGCCCAGGGCGAAATATGCATCCCGTCCAAGAGGGTCATTGCCGTTGACGAAAGCAATCCGGAAGACATCCAGGTCCTGGGTGATTTCTGGATAGATAACTTCAATGTATCGGGGGACACCCTAGTGTCCGTTTCCGGCGGCAGCCACCCGGGGAAGATGCACGTAAAACGGGACAGCGAGGGTCATTTCGCCGTGACCGCCTTTGACGAGGTCGGTGACGGAAGCACGTTCCTCACCACTGCGAAAAAGATTTTCGGGGAGCACTTCGAAAAGTTCCGGAAAGTGAATTCTGACCAGACCGGCCGGGAAGAGGCCAGGAAAAGCGCCATCGCCGCCTATGTCTCCAAACACAATCTCCCCGTAAAGGTCTACAAGGACTACGGCTGGCCGGCAGTCGAGATCCCAAAGGTTTACGCCACAACGGAGAATTAGTCCCTTCGGAATCTCACCCATGCAGAAAAAAAGATACGTCATACTGGATGCCCTCAGAGGGTTCGCCATCCTCGGGATCATCCTCGCGAACTTCCCGGAGTTCTCCCTGTGGACCTTCTCCGACCCGGGCACCTGGACGCTGACCGACCGGGTGACCCGCGCCGTGCAGACTTTCCTCGTGGACGGGAAGTTCTACACCCTCTTTTCCCTTCTTTTCGGGATGGGGTTCAGCATCCAGCTTGCGAATGCCGATGGGAAGCTCCGCACCTTCTACAGAAGGATGGCCGTCCTTTGGGTCATCGGCCTTCTGCACCTTTGCTTCCTCTGGAGCGGGGACATCCTGATGCTCTACGCCGTCTGCGGGATGATTCTCCCGCTTTTCCGGAAGCTCCCCACCAGGGGGATCCTCCTCTGCGCTGGCGGACTTCTCCTTCTGCCGATCCTCCTGGACGCCCTCTTCGGCACTTCTCCTGCCGACCCTCTCGAAAGGGAGCAGTGGCGCATCTGCGCCCTCTACGGCATCACCGAGGCGAACTTCGGCACCTGGCTCGCCGATGCCGGGAGCTACCGGGAGGTGCTTCAGTTCCTCCACCAGGGAAGCGTGGAGAGGATGTGGGAATTCGTCATCGGCCACCGCCTCTTCAAGGTCCTCGGGCTCTTCCTCATCGGCTTTGCGGTTGGGAGGGAAAGGATTTATGCCGATATCAGGGGACATGCTCCCCTTCTTAAGCGCATCCTCACTTGCGGGCTTCTTCTTGGAATCCCCGTTGGCGTGCTCTACACCTGGAGCTCGATGGCGGGACATCCGCTCGGAAGGGTCATGCATGAGACCTTCTACCTTCTGAGCGTCTATCCCATGGGCTTTGCCTATGCCGCCGGGTTCGCCCTTCTGTTCGACCGCCGCGCAGAGGCTCCCGGCTGGAAGCTGCTCTCGAGCCCCGGAAGAATGGCCTGCACCAATTACCTCGGGCAGTCGGTCATGGGCATCATCCTTTTCTACGGCATCGGATTCGGCCTCGGGAACCGGGTAGGGCTGTTCGGAACGGAGCTGATTGCCCTCGGTGTCTATGCCCTCCAGATTGTCTTCAGCAGAGTCTGGATGCGCCATTTCCGCTTCGGCCCGGTCGAATGGGTCTGGCGGATGCTCACCTACGGGCAGCGGCTACCCCTTCGAATCAATGGACAGAACCCATCATAGAAACCACCACTTTTTGCTCTGGGAGAGCGTTTTTGGTGGCGGTTCCAAAAAATTTTGCTATCTTCGCGCCATGAAAAAAGCATTCTACCATATCCTGGCAGTGGCATGCATGCTCGTGGCCTTCTCCTGCCAGAAAGGCAATCAAGCAGAACCGCAGCCCAAAGAGAAAACGGAATGGTTTTCCCGCACCGATACTTTTGAGGAAAACTACGTCCTTGAGCAGATGATTGTGCTCAGCCGCCATAACATCCGCTCCCCCCTTGTGAGCAAGAATTCTGTCCTGACACGACTCACCAACAGCACCTACCAGTGGTTTGCCTGGGAAGGCGCCCCAAGTTCACTTACGGCAAAGGGAGAACGCCTGGAAAACAAGATGGGGACCTTCTTTGGGGAATGGCTGTCCAAGAAAAACATGCTCTCACAGTACGGGGAAGACAACTACCGCTTCCGTTTCTATGCCAACGCCAAACAGCGCTGCCAGCTCACCGCACGCACATTTGCCGATGCCCTTCTCCCCGGCAAAAACCCCAGGGTTGAGATGAACGTCCAGTACGACTCCATGGACCCGGTGTTCAACCCCCAGATTACAAAAATTACCTCCTCATTCACCGCCAAGGCCCAGAATGAGATTCAGGAAATGTTCGGAGACCTGAACGCGGGCATTGCCGACGGTTACTCCCTGATTGAAAGGGTCATCGATATAAGCGGATCACCCGCATACCCGGACACCACATCCTTCAGCCAGTATCCCTCTCAGGTGGGCTTCAGCCTGAATGCAGAGCCTTTCATGACCGGCGGTCTCAAGATGGCCTGCACCGTGTCCGATGCGCTGAGCCTCCAGTACTACGAAGAGCCGGACATAAAAAAAGCCGCCTTCGGCAAGGACCTCAGCTTTGAGGACTGGACAACCATAGCATCCGTAAAGGAGTGGTACGGGGATGCCCTCTTCACGGCCCCCTCCGTTGCAGTTAACGTCGCCCACCCGCTGCTTCAGGTAATACTTGACGAGCTTCAGAACGACAAGCGCGTCTTCACCCTCCTCTGCGGCCACGACTCCAACATCGGCAGCGTGCTTGCCTCACTTGACGCCGGCATTCCGGAGCTTCCCGGGGCAATCGAGCAGCGCACTCCCATCGGCGGAAAACTCATCATCGAATGCTTCAAAGGGGCCGATGGCAACAACTACGCAGATCTCCTTCTGGTCTATGCCAAGGCAGAACAGCTTCGTTCCGAGAGCACACTTACCTACAGCAATCCCCCCGGCGGCGTGAAAATCAAGCTCAACGGCCTTCAGGCCAATGCCGACGGCCTCTACCGGCTGCAGGACGTGGAGCAGCGCCTCTCAGACGCCATCCGCGCCTACGACGAGCTCTGACGCCTCACCGCCAGGAGTGACCGATATCCCAGTGGATTGCATACTGGAAGACGGTCTTCTCCTGAGGGAGGTCGAACTCCTCCAGGATAAGCTGCTTTGCCTGAGGGTATTCATCTATCCAGTGGCCTGTAGCGACCTCATAGATATCTTTGTCCGGCAAATAAAAAATCCTGCCTCTTGGCTTGTTTTCATAAGGGCCGATGAAAGGGCCGGTTCCGTCACCGTGATATTTCTGCTTGTTGTATTCCTTGCGCCACACATCCTCATGCAGTTCCGAACAGGTAATTCTGCCGTTAGATGCGTTGGCCTTTGTGTAATCCCTTGCAGGATGGGTAACAACGCCAAACAGCTCATTCCATGAAGGGTTATACCAGAAGATACCCACCTTGGGGTCGTCTCCATGACCGCGATTGGCTTCCATCTGCTTTATAATTGCAGCATAATCTTGCTCGGAGTACTTCCTTATCTTCGAAGGCAGTTCCTCATGAGAAGGCAGGAGCTCATTGCCTATGCTCAGGACCACCACGTAATCCTCATCCTCCTCATAGCTGTACAGGATCATTCCGCTGCCGTTGAAGCGGCGCTCCCACAGGTCCGGCATTGACTCATTATACAGCTGAGGCGTGCCGATGCCTTCCAGCGGGTGCTCCCTCATATCCAGGAGAATTGCCTTCACCTGGGCTGCATAAGCGGTGCTTTTCCCCTTGAGCGCCTGATACTGGAACTGGGCCTTCTGACTAAGATACAGTTTCATAGGGCGTCGATATCTGTGACTTCTATAAGCTGCCCGGCATGCATCTGGTGTATGGCCTCGGTGAGATCCCGGACTGCGCCCGTGTTGTTAAGGAACTCCAGACGGCGCTGCATGGCATTGTATACCTTGAGCGGGATCAGAACGGCTCCGTTATCCCCTTTGGTGATGATGAGAGGCTCCTCCGTGAGAAGAACGTTGTCATAGTACTGTTTGATACCGGCCCTGAAGGCGGAAATGGTCGTTACCTGCATAATACAATATTTTGCACAAATATATGTACAAAATACTGCAATAGCAAATACTCTTGTCTTTTTTTACTATATTCGCACCATGCAAATCAATGATGACTCCAAATACATGAAGGAAGCCCTTGCCGAGGCACAGGCTGCAGCGTCGGAAGGAGAAATCCCCATCGGCGCAGTAGTTACGTGGAGAGGGCGTATCATAGGGCGCGGCCACAACATGACCGAAAAGCTTCATGACACCACAGCCCATGCCGAGATGCTTGCCATCACCGCCGCCACCGAAGCCATGGGCGGCAAATACCTCACTGACTGCACCCTGTACGTCACCGTAGAGCCCTGCCCCATGTGCGCAGGCGCCCTCGCATGGAGCCAGATCAGCCGCATAGTCTACGGCGCCCCAGACCCACGCCGCGGCTACTCCCTCTTCTCCCCTTCCCTCCTCCACCCAAAGACCGTCGCCACCGGCGGCGTCCTCCAGGAAGAATGCTCCCAGCTCATGCTCGACTTCTTCAAATCCAAGAGGTAGGAGATTTCTCGACTTCGCTCGAGATGACAAATAAAAAAGTGAAATGACATTTCACTGCATGTCACTGCTCCCCGCCGCGTGACAACATACCTCCCCACCATCTCAACCCACCCACACCACACTTAAAGCACGTTTTCGCCCTTCCACGCCCCAAAGTGTGCTTTAACCCCATCTACCAACCCCCGCTAAAGCACATTATCTGCATCCTACAGCCCAAAGCGTGCTTTAACCATACCCAAGCACTGCTATTTTGTTAGGCAGCAACACACAAGGTTACAAAAATGGCCAAAAACGTGCCCGCCGCCGTCATCAACGACGTGCATGGTAACAAAAACACCCAAAAACGTGGCCGTAGCCGTCATTAATGACGTGCACATCGTCAAAAATGCCACAAAATGCTAACCCCGCCGTCATGTACGACGCACAGATTGTCAAAAATGGTCGAAAATGACGACCTCGCCGTAATGAACATAATTCAAATGCCCCGCTGATAGATATAGGCGCCATCAGGCGCCCCGCGGAGGGCGTGTCTTTGCAGAATGGGCGGTGTCTTACGAGCAAAGACTTCTAGCCCGGAGCGGCAGGGGTGTATTCTAAGACTTTTCCAAGTCTTTTTTGAAAAAAGTGAAGAAAAAGTTTCCCTTCGATTCAGCAGTGTAGTTTGTAGATATTTATTGCGCTCATAGGGGCGTTCCGCCCCTGGCCGCGCGGCTACCCCTGGTTAGAGAGTATAGGAGGGCGGTATGAGAATGACGTGCATTCCATACGACGATAAGG
>JAFTFV010000052.1 GCA_017458265.1 Bacteroidales bacterium
GTGTGGCTGGAACACCTCCTTTTTGGAGCGCGTTCCTTGACGACGCACGTTTAGTGAGTACAAGGGAGTGCTTTTAGTCTTTCATTATTATATAGGCTCTTAGCTCAGTTGGTTAGAGCGCTACACTGATAATGTAGAGGTCGGCAGTTCAACTCTGCCAGGGCCTACTCCTGGGGGTATAGCTCAGCTGGTAGAGCACATGCTTTGCAAGCATGGGGTCGCCGGTTCGAATCCGACTACCTCCACAAAAAACCGCAACAGAAGCAATTCTGCTGCGGTTTTTACTTTTAGTGCCCCGAATATTGCCCCAAAAATATTAAAACTTTTATGCAAAAACTCATCTGGAGTCTTATGGACTCATATGATTACCGCGATTAGGCGCAAAATTTGAAAGAAAAAAGTTTGGCTTCAGCGCTTCGCTCCTGCGAAGTTATATCAACGGTTTCAAGACGCCCTCCCCGGCACGGGAGCAGGAGATTATGCGCTGCATAGAAAAGCTTGGGAACGAGTACCTCTCCATTGCAAGTTAGCCGGAAAAATCGTATTTTTGCGAGTTGGTTAAAGCGACAGTAGTGCACATTAACGCTTCTCATATTCTTTTTGACGACACCCTCGCCGCATTTAGGGGGGGGGATAAACATCTCGTAATCAACCATATAAAAAATTTTATCGCGGACTTCAAGAGGAGTTCCGCAGTTTTCTGTGTGCCTGCACGTCACGCCCGGCCACAACCAGTCATCTTTACCCGAATCGAACAATAAATTCCAAGCGGTTAGTAACAGAATATTACACATAGCACACATGAAAGAAGAAGGAAATCCTGACACCGGTGAATACACAGGCGACAACAGCAAAAGCCCTGCCGGCCGCAGCATCACCCCGGAGCAGTTCCACAACCGCATGATACTCCGCCGCGCCATGCTCTCCCACGGCTTCAAGCCCCTGGATACCGAATGGTGGCACTTCACCCTCAAAGACGAGCCTTTCCCGGACACCTATTTCACTTTCCCGGTAAAATAGTGATGGAAAAATACGAACACATCAACCTGGAAGATTACTTCCAGACGGGAGAAGGCGGAACCGCCCTCTCTTACAACCACAAGGACGGAAAGACGCTGGCAAAGCTCTTCATGCCCGGTGTAGGCGCCCAGACTGCCGAGCGAGAATTCCTGGTTAACAAGACAGTGTTTGAGATGGGGATTCCCACGCCGGAGCCCATTCGTCTTGTTACGGACGGCACCCGCTTCGGGGCGGAATATGAGCTTATTCCGAACAAGCGCTCTTTCACCAGGATTATCTCCCAGGAACCCGCGCAACTGGAACCGCTTTCCCTGCGCTTCGCCCAGCTGGCAAAGCAACTCCATAACACTCCCGCTGACACCACCCGGCTTCCGGCCATGAAAGATCTGGTGCGTACCCAAATTCTCCGTTACCAGAGGTTACCTGAAGACGTGCGCGAAAAAGCGCTGCAGCGCCTTGATACCATCCCGGACACCACCACCTGCCTGCACGGAGACCTCCATATCGGCAACATCATCACGGATGGGGAACGTACCCTCTGGATTGACGTGGGCGACTTTGCCTTTGGCGCCCCGGAGTGGGACCTCTGTATGCTCTTCTATTCGGCCAACTTCATGAACGAGCAGCGGGCCGACAACATTTTTCATCTTACTCCGGACGTGCTCAAGAAACACTGGGCGTTGTTTGCCAAGGCCTATTACGGGATTACTGACGAAGGGGAATTAATGGAAAAGGAACGGGCGTTGTACCCGTATTTTGCGCTGAAGCTTCTCTTTGTCATCGGCAAACTGCATGACGGCCTCGACGTTCCTTCCGATGCTGTCATCGGCCTTGTACGCCGCTATCTGTAGAATTATGAAAACAGCCTGTAAACTCCTGTTATTCTTGATAATGCTATCTTCTTGTGCTAAAAAGCCCATCGAAAGAACCCTCCCTTTTGAAGGGATCGAGAACGGCCGTGAACTGGGTGGTTTGGTGATGCCGGACGGGCGCAGTATCCGCCATGGAATGCTGGTCCGCTCCGGAAACCTCTCCAAGGCAAGCGACCAGGATGTGGCCATCCTCAAAGACCGTTTTCATCTTAGCGATGTGTATGATTTTCGTTTCGATGCCGAGGCCCAGGCCGACCCTGACCGAATCATCGAGGGCGTCACCATTACCCGCCTTTCCACGCTTCCGCAGGCTTTCATAGACGGATTTTCCTCCGGAAGAGCAGATACCACCCAGGTGAAAGAAGCGGATTTCGTGGAAGCGCTCACCCGATACGCCTTTGATTCCAGGGCGCAGCAGCTGGCAAAGAATCTTTATCCCGCCATCGTAACGGATACCCTCTCGCAGAAGCGCTATGGAGCATTCCTGAGGGGCGTTTTGAACTCCAAAGGAAGTGTCCTCTGGCACTGCTCACAGGGGAAAGACCGCGCCGGCTGGGGCACCGCTTTTGTCCTCGCGGCGCTGGGTGCCGACAGGAAGACCATCTTGGAAGATTTCAACCAGTCCAATATCTTTTACGCGCCTTATGTTGAGACTTTATCGGCCCGAATCAGGGAAATGGGCGGCTCCGAGGCGGAACTCGCCTTCATCCGCGCCATGGTGGGCGTGAGCGTAGAGAACTTTGAGCGCACCCTGGACCTGATTGATGCGCAGTATGGAAGCCTGAGTGCCTATCTGGAAAAAGCCTTGGGCTTCACTGCACGGGAGCAGGAGCAATTACGAAACAAGTATCTGAAATAATGGCAGAACAACAATATCTTCAAATTGACCTCTCCCAGTGGCAACAGGTGGGCGAAGGAGGCAATGGAAAAACCTATATCAATTCCACCCGGCCTGACGTTATCCTGAAAGTGAATAGCGCCCGCCTGAGTACGCTGGAAGCCGTAAGGAAAGAGTATGAAGTCTCCAAGGCTGTGGGCAGTCTGGGAATCCCGGTCCCGCGGATGCAGGATATGGTGCGCGTCGGAGATGCCTATGCTACGATCTCGGAGCGCATCGTGGGCAAGCAATCCCTGTCCCGTATATGCCACGACCATCCGGAGAATATAGAGGAAATGGCGCAGCTGCTGTGCGACAAAGGCAAGCAGCTTTTTGCAACGCCCTGCAAGACCGACTTTTTCCCCAGCCGCCGGCAGCAGATGATGCAGGCGCTGGACGGTGCCACCTTCATCAGTAAAAAAACACGCCTGAAAATCCGCGCCTTTGCCGAAACCATTCAGGACAGCGACCACTGCGTCCATGGCGACTTCCAGATGGGGAACCTGATTCAGGCGGGCGACAAATGCTATTGGATAGACCTGGACCGTTTTGCCCACGGAGACCCGATGTTCGACATCGGCCATCTGTACCTGGTATGCATGGTCTATTCGACCATGAAACAGGCACGTGAGCTCTTCCATATGGAGGAAGACCAGCTTCACCGCTTCTGGGATGCCTTTGCCGCTGCTTATACGGGGAAGAAAGACCACGCCGAGTTTGACCACCTGGCCGGGAAATATGCCGCGCTGGATATCATACTCCGCACCATATTCGTCAGGCCCACCTTCCTGGAGAAGCTATTTTTCAAGATGCACATCACCAGATTGGTAAAAAACTTCTACAACAGATGACAATGAAACACAGTAAATTATTACTTTTCGGGCTTATCCTGTCTTCTTTTACGGTAGCCTGTACCAAAGATGACCCCATCCCATCACCTGACAGCTCTGTTAAGTTGAGCTGTAAACAGCCTGACTTCCTCAAGGCGGGAGATAAGGTGGCCCTCATTTCCCCGTCCTATTTCACTCCGATGGAGAACGTAGAGAAAACGGCCGAGGTCCTGCGAGGCTGGGGGTTGGAGCCCGTCGTGGGTCCCAATGTGGGAAAGGTTGTTGACGGCCGTTATGCAGGGACTGTCGGCGAACGCGTCAGCGATATCCGCTGGGCACTGAACGACCCTTCCATCAAAGCCATCATCTGCAATCGGGGAGGATACGGCACCATCCAGCTGATAGATGAAATACAATTGTCTGAGCTTTCAGCGCATCCCAAATGGATTGTCGGCTTCAGCGATATCACAACGCTCCACGGCCTCTGGACGCGCGCCGGGGTGATGAGCATCCATGGCACCATGAGTTCCTTCCTGGCCGCCGGAGGCACGGACAAGACCAGCACTCTTATGAGGGACATCCTGCTGGGCAAAGTGCCCAAATATGAAGTCCCCGCCCATCCGCAGAACATCACAGGCAAAGCCAGCGGTATCCTCGTTGGCGGCAACATCTGCACCTTCGCCCCCAACCTGGGCACGCAGGCCGATGCTACCTTGGGCAAGGACATCATCCTCTTTATCGAAGAGGTAGAGGAATCCATGCACAACATCGACCGCCAGTTCAACATCCTGGCGATGAACGGTGTCCTGGACCGCTGCAAAGGCGTTATTCTGGGAGAATTCACCGACTGCGGCACGGAGTTTACCTTCGAGAATTGTGAAGAAATGCTCCGCCAATACCTTGTGAAATACAACATCCCCGTGCTATGCGGTTTCCCTGCCGGCCATGGTGACGTAAACCTGCCGATGATTATGGGCTCTCCGGTCACAATTGATGTACGTTCCGACGGTGCTACCCTCCAGTTCAACGTGGAAGGAGAGCAGCAGACAGTGAAGACCTCTGAAATCACGGCTCCCAAAACAAGCCTCGCCAAGCGGCTGATGCTTTCCGGAAAGAAAGAATTGTAAAGTAGATGATGACAGAAATGGAAGCAAAGCATATCAACCTGAATGAATGGGAGTCCTTCGGAGGCGGAGGATTCGGAGAGTCATTCTACAACAAAACGGACGACTCTGTAATACTCAAGCTCAACAAGACCAGTGTTTCGGCCCAGAAGGCGCAGGAAGAATTCCGGCGCTCCAAGGCCGTGTACGACATGGGCATTCCCTCTGCCGAGCCTTATGAGTTTGTCACCGACGGCGAGCGCTACGGCATGATTGTCCAGCGCATTCGGGGGAAGGAGTCCTTCGGCAGAATCCTTGCCGATCACCCCGAGCGGCTGGAAGAGCTCTCGGGAATTACGGCAGACTATGCCAAGACCTTGCATGCAACGCCCTGCAATACGGAAGTCTTTGACGATATGGCCCGGAGTACGCGGGCTATGATTGCCGCGAACAAAACCATCCCGGAGGATATCAAGGCAAGCGTGTTAGGCTACATCGATGAGCTGGAGCCGGCTACTACCTGTCTGCACGGGGACCTGAACCCCTGCAACATCATTACGGCTGAGGGTAAGGTGTATTGGATAGACTTGGGCGACTTTGGTTACGGAGACCCGCTGCTGGATTTCTGCATTATGGAGCATATGAGCCATCTGGGGCAAAATCCACTTCTCAGGCATGTTTTCCATGTAGATCGTAAGACGCTGCGCCGCTATTATGAGTCTTTTGAGAGACATTATTTCGGGGAGCGCTGGGGCTCAGCCGAACTGCGGGAGAAGATGGACCGTATCGCCCACATTCAGGCCGCAAAAGCCCTATGCATCTGGCCGTCGGCCTATCATGTGAATCTGCCCTTTCTGCAGGGGAAGAGACTCAAGACGGCAATCAACCTCTTTATCGGAGACCACCTGAAAATGAAATAATTCTTAGCAATCAAGTTCTTTCGGGCCCTGAAAAGACAAAGCACAAACAAAACAAGTGATATCACAAGAATCACCGGCTCTGCGAGCATAAACACCGGCATCTTTCCGGATGTCAAAGTGACCAGGGTCGATGATAGGATGACCAGCGCAATGCCGGAGACAAGAAAGACTAGCCCGGTGCTAGCCAGTCTGCCAAATCCATCTTCTCATCCCCTGGCCCCTTAACCCTCTGCAGCAGATCACTGACTTTGATATTAGGATACCCAGCCAACTGTTCGCACCAGTAGTCATAGGCGTCCACGTCGGGATAAACAACCACCTTTCGGTAAGCAAGGCAGTCGAGTTTATTCCCCAGGCCGTTTTTCCCGCCAGTGGCCAGCCAAACGTATTCCGGCAAGAGCCCTGCGCAGATGACGGCGGTCTTTTCGGATTCCACCAGCGCGACGGTTTTCCAAGGATAGCGTTGCAGAAGGTGCTCGCCGAAAAGGCATTGGCTCAGGTCCCATTCTTCTGGCAGCAGCCCTTGTTTTTTCATCAGAACATGCACCCATGTAATGCGACAGGCGCTTCTGCCGTCCCTGATCCGGTGTCCGGTCACGGGGTCATACCTCATCACCTTCCCGGAGCGGCATCGGCCTTCCTCATCTATCTGGAAGAAGATGACGGAGCCGTCTTTGGTAACGCCAAGCCGGTATTCATCCACCAAGCCTTCAACGATGAGCGGGTCCAGGATGGTGCCAAGATACGCCGTAAAAGAACTGTCCCGATGAAAAGAAACAGAGCGGTTCACGTATTCATCCGGAATGAAATCAATCTCTTTCATGGCTTTCCTCCTCTTGCTGTCCCACTGTCCCGGGGCGGGACGCTGGGACAGCGGGACACGACAGTTCCTTATATATGCGGCCAACCGTGGATTTACTCATGCCGAGTTCTGTAGCAGCATCCCTGACGCTCTTCCCGCTTTCCTTCATGGCCTGTACTCTCTGGCGGCGAAGTTCAACATCGTCAGGCCCAACCTCCTTCAAATGCTCGTACTCCTTCCCGAAGTCGATGAAAGAGAATTGGAGGAAGTCATCGGCCTTGACAATCTCGTAGACAAGGACGTTGGTGCTGCCGTACAGGATTTCCGTGCTGCGGGCTTTGAGCTGCTTTACGTAGCGGACGTTGGCGTCCCTTGCGCTCTGGCCGATGGCAAAGACACTGTCGAAGTAGTTGTACAGGCGTTTACTGCCGGCAAGGTCGTTTTGGGTGATGGGGCTGGAAAGGTTGCGCTTGGGCGTGTGGGCGATGACCAGGACAGACCAGCCCCTTCTCTTTTTCAGGGACATCAGCTTGACCATGAAACTGCCCGCATCAACGCTCTTGTCCGAGGCGTTGCACAGGTAGCCAATGTTGTCGATGATGATGGAGCGGCAGCTTTTCTTTTCGGCGATTTCCTCTATCTGGGTGAGGATTCTCTCCTCGTAATGCTCTGAATCGAAGGCGGCGGGGTTGATTTCCGCACGGAAGAGACTTGCCGGGAAGCGGTGCTGCTTCCCGGTGACCTCGTTGGTGTAACGCAGCTGGAACTGCTTGTCGGAGAGCTCGCAATCCACATAGAGGACAGGCTCTTCTTTTGCCAGGCCGTCGGCAATCTGGACGGCGAAGATGGACTTTCCCAGGTTTGAATCGGCGAAGAGGCAGGCGGCCTCGCCTTCGTACCAGAGGCTCATGAAAAGGTCTCTGGGTTCGGGGCGGAGGGCGGCATCGGCCACCGTCTGATTGGCGGTTTTCACGGTGAACATCCCTATTTCCTCGCCGTGGGTTCGGAGAGCGATGTCCGCGTGGATGGCTTGTATGGGGTCAAGGTTTCTTTGCATTGCTCTTTCCTCCTTTCGCCTCCATCTCCCGGAGTTTGAGATTCTGCTCCTGTTCGCGGATATACACCTTCATTTTTTCCTTCTCATCTCCTCCTTTATTGAAGTAGGCACGGACGAACTCGTAGGCGTCGCCCCGGTGGGAGATGTTCCCCTCGTTCTGTTGAAGGCGGTGATGACAGACGGCATAGTAGCGTTTGCCCCAGTGCTCGGCGCTATTGTAATTGACATGGATTACTATCCCAAAGGCGATAGCAAGCGGGATGAACAGCCATGCCGCCAGGTCCCGGAGCCAGATTCGCCAGGGGGCGATCTTGGTCTCGTCCAGCTTATCGACAGCCCATTCTAACGTATTCACAGCTTCGTTCAGTTTCCTTTCGTGCGCCGAATCCAGACGGTGGACGCAGTCCGTTTCTATGCGGATTTTGTATGTCTCAACAGCCTTCGCAAAGCCCATCGATGCAAACTGTTCGATTCTTTCTTTCAGCCCCGAGATGTCCGGTGCCGGAAGTTCGCAATCCTCTATTTGCTCCATCACCTGCGAGGCAATGGCATCAGCCACCGATTCCTGCATCTCCGGAGTAATTACCGCATAGATGGGTGCGACGGCGCGGCGCTCCTGGTCGGTCATACGCTCTTTCAGGTTCTTGATATCTACGTTGTGGTCGGTAAGGACTTCCTGTATGTCCTCATTATTAGAGTATTTAGTCATAAGTTTTTCATCTTTAATTGGTTAATAACTTCTTCCCCGGCCTTTCTTCTCGCCGATTTCTTCATCCTCCTCTTCTTGCTTTGAGCTGCTGCCTCCATCGGCAAAGATACCGGCAACAACAATCTCTCCCACGCCCACGGCAATATCCTGGAAGGACACAGAACTTCTCTCCTGAGGCGCATCCTTGATTTCCTCTGCAGGGAAGAACCGGCTTCCGGTATCGGCTTTCCCTGTGGAAACGTCATTCAGCATTCGCTCTTGCCCCAATGACTTGAGGATGGATCCTGCACTGAGTTCACGGGCTAGTTTGGAACCTTTGAAAACATGCTCCTTCCCTTCGGAATCTTTGGCCGTAAAGGTGATGCCGATGACTTTTCCGGAGGATTGGCTCAGTTTCAGCGAGGTTTCTATGCCGTGTTTGGCGGTTTCCTGCTTGAACTGGGACAAATTGGATGACTTCTGCAGGCATCGGTAAACGGTTTTGGCCACATCGTAACGGAAGCGTTCCGACTTGTCGTTCACCTTGGCTTCTGAAATCACCTTGCTGTCACCCCAGGTGAGGCCCTCCCGCAAGGTAATGGCCCGGCATACATCCGTATTCCGGAGGAGTTCCTTACTGTCGCTTATACGCTTTCCGTCGTTGTCCACCCGGTTAAGGGTGATATGGACGTGGGGATTCCTGGTTTCCTCGTGCCGATGGATGACATATTGCGTGTTGGTGAACCCCATTTCCCGCATGTAATCCTTGGCCAGTTTCACCATATAGTCGTTGCTAAGGCGCGGTTTATCCTCCGGTTTGAAGGTGAGGGCAATGTGAACCACCGGCTTTGAGACCTTTGGGTTCAAGGCCGCTTGGATTTCGAAACTCCGTACAACAGCCTTCATGTCCGGGTCCGGCGTTCCGTCCGGCTTGTAGTTCATATCCACCCCGCAGCTGTCCAGGAAGGTGGCTATCTTCTGGTTCTGCTGGTCTTTGTCGCGGTCATAGTCCAGCGCTCCGCCGAACGATGCCCCTGTAGTGATTACCGCCATCATATCTTCTTCACTTTAATCTGGTAATACGTCTTGATGTCGGCAAAGTCCGTCATGAACTGCATGTAAGTCTGCAGGGCATCGGCATCTTCCTTCAAGCGGCCCTGGACGAAGAGCTGGTTCAGCCGCTGCCCCATCTTGTGAAGGTTGCGGATGACATAGAGGTCATCGTCCGACAATGCTTCGCTAAACGTTACTGACATCACCACCATTCGGCAGAACACAGATTCGGTAATCCTGTCAATGTCCCTGAGGAATGCATCATACTTTTTCCTGCCGATGTCGGCCCTCTCTAGCGCTTCCCGGCAGAAAACGGATGCTTCCTTTTTTGCCCGGCGCAGCTTCGAGTCAATCATCATCCTGTCATACTCATTCACGGCAAAGGAGACCCTCCTTCCGCGTACACGGGTGCGCTTCTCTATTCTTGGACGCCCACCCTTCCTGTCTTTTTTCACTTGGTCCATAATAATGAAAAGGTTTTCTTTTTCACCGCATCTTCCGGCCTGCGGCGTTGGCCACTTTCCAGCCTGCGACCATTCGGGAGCAGGCTGCGAGGAAGGTTTGCGTTTACGCAAACACAACCTCGCTACCCTCATTCTTCGGGCTGTCATAGTTCGGCCCTCCTTTGCTGCTGGTATTCATCGGCAAGCTGCCTTGCCAGCGGGGCGTTGAACACGATGCGTTTGCCCACCTTGGAGACAATCGCTGCATCCAGAACGCCGCGACGTTTAAGATCATAGATGGTACTGGCACAACAGCCGATGTATGCCGCCAGGTCTTGAATCCCGTAGACATACTTCGTCGCTTCCGTCGAAGTGCCGGTCCCACCATTCTCCACTGTCGAGGCCATCCTGAAAATGGCCACGAGCTCCTCTCCCGTCATCTGGACGAGCATCTTCCCGAGGAGACTTTCGTTGTCATGTCTTTCCATGATCAAAAGTTTTAATTGTTAATATATAATGTCAGCCGGATAGAGACTGCGTGGCAGTGGCTCTATCCGGCTGCAAATATATACATTTATCATGCCAAAACAAAACTTAACAAATTGATTTACAATAAGTTAAGTTCTATCTCGGTTCTTGAAAATAAGGGTGGAATTAAATGGAACTCTGTTGGAACTCTACCTGGAAAAGTGCCACTTGATGCGCTCCCTGTCTCCCTTTGTCACCTTAGCTTTGCTAACGGCGCGGGCGGTGGTAAAAGAGAGCAATCCGGACGGGCCGTAATCCTTGATGATGAAACTTGACAGGCGGTTCAGGCTGACATCGGAGATGAGAAAGGCGGAATTCTTAAGGACATGTTCCAAAAGGGCATGGCATTCAACGGAACTCATCGGCATTTTGGCATCGTGCGCATGCGTAATGAAATTATCCACCTTATGGTAGAATGATTCATCCGTAAAGCATTCGGCAAAAGAGGCGACGGGCTGGAGTTCCCTCCGACCCGCCTTGCTCTTTCGAATCTGAACATTGTGCGACAGGGCGCTGAAAAGCATCAGGAGAAACAGGGTGAGTACCGGACCCGTTATCATCTTCCAGATGCTTGGGAAAGAAAAGACCACAGCCAAGAGCGCCAGAGCGCCGAAGATGCACCAAAAGACCGTGTTGTACAGCCTTGCATGCCTGACTTCTGTAGGCGCCATCTCCTCAATATCAACCGCAATAGGGTAGAGCAGGGACTTCCAGTCGCTGTCTATGCGGCCGAAAATGTCTTTATAAAGCTTGATGATGCTTTTGGATTCTTCCTTGCTCATGGATTATTTCTTAACCCGACGGTATTTTTGATTAGGGTCGTTAGGGTTTTCCGGAATTGTCATTTCCAGTTGACCGTCTTCAATCATTGTTTGGATATAACGCTTTCTACTTCTTGACTGGTTTTGTATGCCCAGCCTATCCATGATCTCCTGAGCAGATCTCGGAATGGAGCAGAAATTTATAATGTCCTGCTGCTTCTTGGTAAGTTGGTGCTTTTTCTTCGAGGTTGGTGCCTTATTTTCCCGAGGTTGGTGCTTTATTTCCGAGGTTGGTGCGTTTTTACCCTGAGGTTGGTGCGTTTCTCCCGAACTCGGAGCATTTACATGGTGCTCTTTCCGGGGGATTGTTACCACGAACTCTTTGGTTTTCTCATTGTCGGAGAACTTCACCTCGATACCAGTCTCCATAGCACGTTTGAGTCCACTGCCGGCACCTGTATAAGGTAAAAGGTAGATAGCGTTGTCGAAAAGAAGGTCATTTCTTGGCATGGATACTCCAGAGACCATGCTCTCTACTGTCATCCCTGCAGGCAGGTTTCCGGGGCTATGAATCTCAATGCGGTCATCGAAGATAAAGACGCGGACAGGCATTGTCCATACCAGACTTCGGTGTACCAAGGCATTGGCTGTGAACTCCATAAGAGCAACAGGTGGTATCTCAAGTTCTCCCAGAGAGTTGAAGTTCTCCTCTACCTGTACATTCCTTAAATTACGGGTAAAGAACTGCATGATGGAGTTGTACTGATGGAGGATATTCCCTTCCATGGCGGTATCGGAGAACCGGTCACGATACTCACTCCCTCCAACGGAATTACCAAAGAAACTGATACATTTGGCGGTATAGGTAGGGATAAATCGCTGGGTGGCTTTCGCAAACAGGACAACAGCCGCTACGGTAAAACGGCCGTCCGGTCTGATGAGTTTAAGGTTTCTGAGAATGTCGGCAGATGTTTTCCCCTTAATAAGCAGTGAAGCTATTTCATCGGCGTTCAAATCGGACAGGGTTCGCCCATCGTCCGTCTGTTTAGGCAAGGCTTCACGAAATTTCTTGAGCAGGAAGGTCTTGATGGCATCCATGTCCATATCTTCCAGTGTGGCGTCTGGCACCACAGCCTCATCCGCCTCGAAGGTGCCACAGTCATCCATCATGGCCTTGAGTTCCATGTTATCAAAAATCCTCCGCTTGTCCGAACCTTGCTTTATCCAGATTATGCCCTTGTTATCGTGGTATGGCTTGTTCGTCCCCTCTTTGATAATGGCAATCACAATGTTTCCTCCCTTCACTTTGGACGTTTCCGTCTCAATCAGAATGGAAGGATGGAGCATGTCGCTGGCAATCTGGCCCAGCGTGGCAGTGGTTTCCTGGGTTTCCTTGTATGAGAGGGCATTGATCACTCCCGTCTTGTCGTTAATACCGATAACAATGCGCCCGCCACGGTAATTGCTCATTGCGCACATCTCGCATGCAATGTCATAATTGTCGGTAATCCGCTCCTTGAACTGTACTTTGCCAACTTCGGCCAAATCTCTCAGTTCCAGTATCTCTTTTTCGGTCATAGCCTCAATGTTTTTACAAAATTAAGGATTTTTTGCCTTAGCCTACAACAAATTGTTGAATTTGGTCATGGACTGGGCTTTGATGGAGTCCACGATGTCAATGTAGGGCTTCATGGCCTTGTAGTCGGAGTGCCCGGTCCACTTCATGACAATGTTGGGGGAGATTCCCATGGAGAGGGCCTGGACGATGAAGGTGCGGCGGCCGGTATGGGTGCCCACCAGTTCCCACTTGGGATTGACAGTATCGGTTCTCACGTTTCCCTTGTAGGTAGTGATGCGGATGGGCTCGTTGATTTCGGCCAGCTGGCAGAGTTCTTTCAGGCTGCGATTCATGGCCTGGTTGGTGAAAGAGGGAAGGGCTTTGTTGTCCTTGAAAGGGACGTCCTTGTACTTTTCCAGAATGGCCTTGGTAATATCGTTCAGTTCGATGGACACGCTGTCACCTGTCTTGATGGTGGTCACGTCCATGTGATCCTCTTTGATGTCGCTGCGGCGGAGGTTATCGGCATCGGAATGCCGGAGGCTGGAGAAGCAGCAGAAAAGGAAGATGTCCCGGACGGGCTCCAGTTTGGACCCTGACAAATCCAGGTCCTTGACACGCTGTAACTCTTCTTTGGTAAGGTAGATAATGGGCTTCTGCGTCTGCTTAAGCGTGGGCTTGAAGGTCTTGAACGCGGGATTTACGGGATACCCCACGTCGCGCGCCCATCGCAAGAACCAGGTGAGATACTCCAGCTTTTTCTTGATGGTGGTGTTGTTAAGGCCTACCTGTACAGCTTTTTCTTCCTCATCTTCCTCGGCGTTTTTCTTCTTTTTCGCAGGGAATACCTTCTTTTCATCACGGAGGTAGCCGACAAATCTTGTTAGGGCATCCTCGTTCAGCTCGGAGAGCTTGACTTTGGGACCGAAGTTCTGCAAATCGGCCCTGAGTGCCGACATCTTCTCGAAGGTGGCGATGGTCCAGGCGTTCTTTTCGCCGCATTTGCGGGTGAATTCGTCGAAAACAACGAACATGTCCGGCTCCTTGGGCTTCTGTTCCCGTTTCTTCTTCTCGGGCTCTGGGCGTTTGGGTATCACTCCACTTAACCTCTCTTCGTATTTCTTTTGAATCTGTGACAGTGTGGGGATGACATCCATAGCCTCATAGTATTTGAACGCCGTGTCCATCTGGTCACGGAGATTCCGGAGACTATTGTTGATGGATAGTGCCGTCTCTCCTTTGGGCCCTTTGTAATCGTCTTTGACAAAGCCGATACTGTCGTCCCAATAATCCGGGTCCAGGATTGAATGCCCTGTTTTGAAGTCAATTCTCTGCGAATTGAATGATACTCTCATCCTGATTTGAAAGATGTTCTTATCTTTCCCGATGGCCCGTGTCTTAAAAGAAATCTTGCGTTTAATAACCATAACGAATGTCTCAATAATGCCCCAAAAGTGCCCCAAAAACGGGTGGAGTTATTTAACTCCGCCCGCAAAAATACGCAATAGAAATCATTTAAACAAGGGTTTCAGGAGGGCTTTGTACTTTTAATTCGAATCCGACTACCTCCACCCATTTAAAATCAAAAACCCTTTCTGAATATACTCAGAAGGGGTTTTTCTTATTTTAGGGCTCTAAAAAGATGCACCAAAATTGCACCAGTGGTGTATCCAAGGTCATTATGACACCCTTTTCATCTTCTCAAAAGTTGGTGGAACCTTTTGAGGTATTGATGGTTGGCTCTATTTAAGGACTTCCCAATAGCCTCCATTCTCGGCGCCATGACGCACGATTTCTCCGCTCTCGCGCATTTTACGAACAGATTTTTCAACGCCACTAGCCGTTATGCCAATATTCTGAGCTATTTCTATATAAGTGATATATTTATCCTTCTCCATCAACTCCTTAATTCTCACTTTTGTCTTCACCCTCCCTCTCACCTCACTTTTCACCTCACTTTTCACCTCACTTTTTTCGTTTTGTCCGGAAATAGCACCTAAGTGTAAGGTCAATTCTACCCGGTCTGTATTGGGGCCGAAATGCTCTTTGAGTTCCGGTTCCGGCCATTTGTTCTCCTTCCAGCACGATAATGCCGGCGGCTGTGTTGGCAAAGGCGGAGTAACTCTCCCAGAAACTACCGGGGAAGCCGCCCTTGGCTCCCTTAAACTCAACCTCGTATCCTTCTTTCTTGCCACAGAGAGCAAGAATAAATGATCTAAAAACCTTCATAGGGGCGAAGTTACCAAAATAATCTTGATTCTTACAACAAATTGTTGAATTTGGTCATGGACTGGTTGGTGAAAGATGGAAACACACAGTAAGTTTACTCAAGGCACTGAAACTCTCTTGGGGCTTCGATGCTTGTTTACTGATAATCAAAGATTTCATGCAGCTCCGAGTCGGAAAGTTTTCCTATCCAGCTTTCTCCGGAAGTGACGGTGAGGTCGGCCAGTGCTTTCTTTTCGCCGATCATTCTGTCTATCTTCTCTTCAAATGTGCCGGCAGTGACAAATCGAGTGACCAGGACATTCTTGTGCTGACCGATGCGGTAGGCACGGTCTGTTGCCTGGGCCTCTACGGCGGGATTCCACCAAAGGTCAAAATGGATGACATGCGATGCTGCGGTAAGGTTAAGTCCGGTCCCGGCAGCTTTGAGAGAGAGGATGAAAATACGTTCGCTTTTGACGTTTTGGAACCGGTCTATCATCTCGGTGCGCTGCTTAAGCGAGCATCCTCCATGATAGAATAGCGGGTCAACGTTGAGTTCGCGGCGGATTATATTTGACAACAAGTCCCCCATTTCCTTGAATTGGGTAAAAACGAGAACCTTTTCGCCGCTTTCCAGAATGCTTCGGACAAGATCTACCAGCATTTCGCACTTGCCGGAAAGGCCAATTTCTTCCTTTCCGTCTTTGAGGAAAAGCGACGGGTGGTTGCAGATTTGCTTGAGCGCAAGAATCATCTGGAGAACAATACCCTGCCGTTTGAAAAGGGACTCGTTTTGGGCGCCCTCCAGCGTGGACATGTATTCTTGTACCACCTGCTGGTATAAGGCTGCCTGAGACGGCGTAAGTGAAGGCGTATAATTTCGGGTAACCTTGTCCGGGAGATCCGAAATGATGCTTTTGTCGGTTTTGAGTCGTCGTATTATGAATGGCGCCGTAACGCGGCGAAATCTTTCTACACAAGCCTTGTCTCCCTCCTGTTCGATGGGTGCGGCATATTGCTCACGGAAACGCTTGGCTGTATCCAGATAACCTTTGTTTGCGAAATCCATGATGCTCCAGTACTCGCTGAGACGATTCTCGACAGGGGTTCCGCTCATGGCAATCTTCACTTCGGCTTGGATGGACTTTACGGCGCTGGTCTGTGCGGCGGTGGTGTTCTTGATGTTCTGCGCTTCATCAATAATTTCAACTTCCCACTTGAGTTTGCCGATAGTGTCGGCATCGCTTCTGAGTACGCCGTAAGAGGTGAGGAGAATATCTGCATTAAAATCTTTGATGCTGCGTCCGATGCCGTGGTATCTTGCGTGTGAGAGGAACGGTGCGAATCGGTTCAGTTCCGCCTCCCAGTTTACCAGAAGGCCTGTTGGAACAATTATGAGTGCCTTCTTGCTCTCGAGTGCGCCTTCTTCCTTGAGTTTTTGCAGCAGCGTGATAACTTGAAGGGTTTTTCCAAGTCCCATGTCGTCGGCAATGATGCTGCCAAAGCCGAGGCGGAAATTTTTGTACATCCACGAATAACCGCGAATCTGGTAAGGCCGGAGCCGTGCATCAATTCCCCTTGGTACATCAATGTCTTCTATGGTTGTAAGTTCCCGGATGAGTTCTCGCACGTCGCTTGAGAGGGAAACCTGTGCCCCTTCGAACTCCCCGGAAAGGGCAGCCTGCATAAGCCGCATCTTTCCAGGTCCTTTTGCCGATGAAAAAGCCTTGTTCAGCCGGACCAGATCGTCATCATCGACGCAGAAATAACTGGATTTGAAGCGGATAAGCCCATGTGCGTTTTTAAGGAGCTTTGTGAAATCCGCGTTGTCGATCATCTCATCGCCTATGGCAACAGCCCAGTTGAAGTCCAGAAGATCATCGGCCCGAAAGAAAGATTTCCCGGAAGATGCTTTCTTTGTTATGCGCAGGCTTGGCCTGGGGTGAATCAGCGTTTCAAGACCCTTGGGAAGGACTACTTTCACGGAAAGAAGCCTGACGACGGGGATGATGTCCCGGAGGAAGTCGAAAAAATGCCTGTCTGTCATCTTCATCGGCTCTTTGGCGCCGCTGTCCACCCATGACGATGCTCCTTGAACGTGTCTTAGAACGATGCCCAGTTGCTGAAGCATTTTAAAACGGTCATTCTCGTATATTTTCCTTGAGAGAATGTTGCGCAGCGCCACTTCCCGCCCCTTTATCTCAAAGCCGAAATCTATGGCGAAACCCTCTCCGACGTCATCCGCTTTAAGAAAAGGTTTGTATCCGCTGCTCGCAATCCTGAATGAAGACAACCAGGCTTTGATGCTGCCCGGAATTCCTTTTTCGCCGATAGCGTCAAAACTGCAGAAGTTCCCGCAAAAGAACATGTCGGACAGGTCATGGTCCTGCGGCGTCACGCTTTCCTGAATAAGGAGAGTGATAAACGCTTCGAGGACAAGCGTGGCGCCGTTTTGCAGAGCACGTCCTTTTGCATTGACGGCGAGGCTGTCTCCGGATGCGTCAGAGAGGTCTTTTACAAGCGCAGATACAACTCCGTCCATCATGGCTGGCTCCCAGATTATTTTGTAATCCCCGTCATCGGTCATCATAATCTTGGGCACGACGCAGCCTTTCAGTACAAGAGATACGGCTGTCCGGTAAATCATGTATAAAAGATGGGCCGATGGCTGCATCATGCTGCGGTCCTTGTTCTCCCACTCCCGAAAAGCCTCAATGAGAATTCCGGATTGCAGTTTCCCTGTTTTTCCCCCGAAGTCATAGACTTCTCCGAGGATTTCAAAATCGGGATAGAAAACAATCCGAATATCCGAAGAGGCTCGCACGGGGTTCAGCAGTAAGTCTTTCGGGGCCTGTTTTGCAAGAGAGCGCTGAGCTCTGTGAAGAAGTTTTCTGTACTTTTCCCGAAAGCCCTTTTCAAATGGTGGGTCTTCCTCCAAAATGCCTATAAGCTTGTCCGTAAGGTCCGGGATGATGGAAAAGTCCGGCGCGCACGGTTTGATATCAGAAGTCTTACCGGCAAGAACAAATGCTTCCGAGATTTTCTCAATAGACAGGGTCCTGCCGCAATTCAACTTTACTCCTAAAGATTCTATCTCCAAGGGGATATCCAGTCCATGCATACGGAATACAAGGAACGGGTCATTGTCTATTTCCTGACTCACCTTATAGATGACTGCGGCAATGTGCTTGCAAGGGACAGCCCAGTCCGGGCAACTGCATTTCATCCCAAGGTCTTTCCAACTTGAAGGGAAAACTTTGAGGCCGCATTTAACCGCCATCGGAAGCACCTCCTGGGGGAGTTCATTGTTCATGAGTCGTGACAGAATGGCGGGATGGGTTGAAAGGTCCTTCACCAGGGCCTTCTTTCCGGCTTCGGAGAACTGAGGAACTTTAATTTCGATCTTATATGGAGACGGGCGTGAGCCCTTCACTCTTGCTTTCACCACTCCGCCTTTGTCAAACACCACCTCACGCACACTGCCATTACGTGCGTAGCGGGCGCCACGCGGTATCCTGTTTGCGAAATCAATGTGGGTGAGCGAGTCCAGCCAACGCTGTCCCCACCAGGTGAGGCCGAAGCTTTGAGCCATAAGAGGGAATGGTTTATTCTTTGTAAGATATCTGAGTACGGCGATATTTCTGATTCATATGCGTTGGATTCTCTGGAATCGTGAGTTCCAGATACCCTTTCTCAACTAACTCTGTGATATAATGCTGACGGTTTTTAGTCTGATTCGTTATGCCCAACCTATCCATAATCTCTTTTGCTGTTCGGGGGACGGAGCAGAAATTAACAATATCCAATTGTTTTTTCGTAATCAGGGGACGAGTAACCATGGTTACTTTTCCCTGGTTACTTCCTGGGTTACCTTCGTTACTTTCGAGGTTGCCTTGGTTACTTGGTGCATTTACATGGTGCTCTTTGCGCTGAATAGTGACCACGAATTCTTTAGTCTTCTCATTGTCGGAGAAATTCACCTCGATACCAGTCTCCATGGCGCGCTTGAGCCCGCTCCCGGCTCCTGTGTAAGGAAGAAGGAAGGCGGCATTGTTAAACAGGAGGTCGTTTCTGGGCATGGAAATGCCAGAGACGACGCTCTCTACCGTCATCCCTGCCGGCAGGTTGCCGGGGCTGTGAATCTCCACGCGATTATCAAAGATAAACATACGTACAGGCATAGTCCACACCAGGCTACGATGGACCAAGGCATTGGCTGTGAATTCCATAAGTGCGACAGACGGAATTTCAAGCTCGCCCAGCGAGTTGAAATTCTCTTCCACCTGGACATTCCTTAAATTCCGTGTAAAGAACTGCATGATGGCGTTGAACTGGTGAAGGATGTTCCCCTCCATCGAAGTGTCCGGAAAACGGTCGCGATACTCGGTTCCGCCGATGGAATTACCGAAGAAACTAATACACTTAGCCGTATAGGTGGGAAAGAAGCGTTGGACTGCCTTGGCAAAGAGAATGACTGCAGCTACGGTAAAACGACCGTCCGGCTTAATAAGTTTAAGGTTTCTGAGAATATCGGCGGCTGTTTTGTCCTTAATAAGCAGCGATGCTATTTCATCGGCGTTCAAATCGGCCGGCTTTCTTCCATCATCTGTCTGTTTTGGCAAGGCATCACGGAACTTTTTCAGAAGGAAAGTCTTGATAGACTCCATGTCCATGTCTTCCATCGTGGCGTCGGGTACAACAGCCTCATCTGCCTCGAAGATGCCACAATCATCCATCATGGCCTTGAGTTCCATGTTATCAAAAATCTTCCGCTTGTCCGATCCTTGCTTTATCCAAATGATGCCCTTGTTGTCATGATAGGGTTTGTTCGTCCCCTCTTTAATAGAGGCAATTACAAGATTCCCGCCCTCCACTTTGGACGAGTCGGTCTCAATGAGAATGGAAGGATTGAGCATAGTGCTGGCGATATTTCCCAGCGCTTGGGTGGTCTCCTGTGTTTCTTTGAAGGAAAGAGGATTAACTGCACCTGTTTTATCGTTGATGCCAATTATGATTCGCCCCCCTTTGTAATTACTCAAGGCGCACATCTCGCAGGCAATGTCGTAGTTATCTACAATCCGCTCTTTGAATTGGACCTTGCCCACTTCGGCCAAATCTCTCAGTTCCAGTATTTCTTTTTCGGTCATAGCCTTCAAGTTTTTACAAAAATAAAGAAAAATTGGCTCCCATTACAACAAATTGTTGAATTTGGTCATGGACTGGGCCTTGATGGAGTCAGCGAGTTCCCATTTGGAATAAACGTCATCATGACGGACATTCCCTTTATAAGTTGTTATGCGAACTGAGTCATTGATTTCGGCCAGCTGGCAAAGTTCCTTAAGGCTGCGGTTTTTCTGTTTATGCAAGGCCTAATGCTTATAGCCCGCAAGCTTTGCGATGAGGGGGGCGATCTCGGTGTTGTCGTGGAGGGGTGAGAACTGCTCTTTGCACTTGCCCTGGACATAGAGGCCCACGGGGCTGCCGGAGTGGGAGCCGTAGCTCCACTGGTAGCCTGCGGCGCGGGCAAGAATGTCCACGGCCTCAACCACCAGGGCGGAATTGACGGCATAGAGGTTTGCCTCGGAAAGGTCGCGGCCCTTTCCTAGGGTGTCGTCATAGACAGCGCGGAGTTTGGCTTCGGCCTTTTCATTCACAGGAACGGCATCCCAGAGGCCGAGGTTCTCCTTGAAGAAGGCTTTTACCTTGTCCCATGAAGGGGCTACGGGCTTCTGGCCATCCGGGAAGAAGGTTCTGCGGAAGAGGACCGTCAGTTCCGGCTTGGACATCTTCTGGTTCGTAAGAAGTTCAGGATGCATTTCATACTTCCCGGCGCCAAGCATAAGGCCGCCGGTTTCGTGGTCGGCAGTGATGACGATGAGTGTTTCATCGGCATGCTTGTAATAGAAATCAAGGACGACGTCGATTGCAGAGGCGAAATCGTTGAGCTCGTGCACGCAGGCGGCAATGTCGTCACCGTGGCTTGCCCAGTCTATCTCGCCGCCTTCAATCATGAAGAAGAAGCCCTTCTTTCCGTAGTTGGCATCAAGGTAATCGATGCCGGCCTTTACGAAGTCGCTAAGTTTGGTGTCGTCTTCCTTGCGGTCGATGGCATAAGGGAGGGATTCCTGGTCCTTGCCGCTGAGGCACAGGACGCGGCCGGACACATCGGCAACGCCGTCAAATGAGGGACCGCGGAAAACGGTTATGCCCGCTTCCCTGGAGGCCTCGATGAAGTAGTTGTTGTCCTTGTCGGAACCTTTCTGTTTGATGAACCCGGCACCGGCGGCAAAATCTACGGGCGCGGTAAGGTACTGCGTGGAGATATCCTCGTAGTTTTTGCGCTTCTCAGTGTGTGCCATGAAACAGGCCGGGGTGGCATGATTAAGGCCCACGGACGTGCAGATGCCTGTACCATAGCCGTTTGCCTTTGCCCAGTCTGTAAGTGAGAGGACCGGCTTCACGTCAGGATCAACACCGATTGCACTGTTGTAAGTCTTAACACCGCTCGCAAGGGCAGTTCCGCCTGCCGCAGAGTCAGTTACCCTGGACGATGAAGAATACGTGGTTACGAAGCTGTGAACCGGGAAATTGGCAAAGTTTATCTCGGCAGGACCAAGGCCCGTAGCGATATTGAACTCCTGGGTGCCAAAAACCTGGTTAATCCCCATACCGTCTCCAATAAGGTAGAATACATACTTCACTTCTGGCTGGCTTTTGCATGCGCCAAGCGACAGAAGTGCAAGCACCGGCAGCAATATTCTCATTTTCATAATCAGTAAAAGTTCAGTCTCTACAAATTTACGGATTTGATCCCTTTTTTTCCAAGATTATTTGACGTTTTTTCGTAAATGCAGGTGAATAAAGCATTTTAATGTCAAAAAACCGGAAAAATAAAATTGAAAAGTCTCTCGCCAACCGCCTTACTTTACTGTTTGAAAAACACAAACAGTATAATGCAGAATATTTTAACTGACCATGAAATCATTTGCCGAAAACAGGAAGAGACTATTCACAATCTCAGGGCCCTGGTCTCTCATTACAGAATCATTGCAGAAGAACTGCAGGAAGAACGGGACATCCTCGACCACATTATCCTTGAAATGACCTGCCGCGCGAAAATGGAACTCGCAGAAGAAATATTCTACAGGCTGGACAAGGGCTCCAGCAAGGAAGAACTTGAGAAAGCCGTACTGCTCTCCCTGCGCAATGACCTGGGCGACAGGGATATGGATGGGAAACTGCAGCCATTTTTCAACTTTGTTTTCGACGGCGTCCTGGACAGCCTCACCCAAGACTATCCGGACCTCTCCCCTCTTGAACGGAACATGTACTGCAGCATGCTGACGGGAGCGAAGGCCAATCTGCTCATGAAAGTCTTCAGTTTTACGAAAGTCCAGCAGGTGTACTATGCCCAAAGGCGTCTCATCAAGAAAATATGGAAAGGTAAAAACGGGCGGAGGCTGAAATATACCGCCCTTCTTGAGAAGAAAGATTGCGCTTATTGGAAGAATTTGTTACCTTTGCATGATTTGACAATCAAGCGCAATGGAAAAGCTAAAAAGGACAAAAATTAAGGCCCTCCTGGCCATGCAGCCCGGTGCCGATGTACTCGCAAAAGGTTGGGTACGCACCAAAAGAGGAAACAAGCAGATTAAGTTCATCGCCCTCAACGACGGTTCTACAATCAATAACATCCAGGTAGTTGCAAACACCGAACTCTTTGACGAAGAGCTCCTCAAGCGCGTAACCACCGGAGCCTCCCTTTCCGTGACCGGAAAACTTGTGGAATCCGTAGGCAGCGGCCAGGCTGTGGAAATCCAAGCTACGGGCATAGAGGTCCTTGGTGAATGCGACCCCATGCGCTTCCCCCTCCAGAAGAAGGACACCACCCTTGAATACCTCAGGACTGTTGCCCATATGCGCCTCAGGACCAACACCTTCGGTGCTGTCCTCCGCATCCGCAACGCCATGGCTTTCGCCATCCACAAGTTCTTCAATGAGAAGGGTTTCGTATACCTCCACACTCCCCTCATCACTGAATCCGATGCAGAGGGCGCCGGAGACATGTTCCAGGTAACGACCCTGGACCTCAAGAACATCCCTCTTGACAAGAAGGGCAACGTGGATTTCAGCAGCGACTTCTTCGGCAAGAAAACCTCCCTCACCGTTTCCGGTCAGCTGGAAGGCGAGCTCGGAGCAACCGCAGTAGGCGAAATCTACACCTTCGGCCCCACCTTCAGGGCAGAGAACTCCAACACTCCCCGCCACCTGGCAGAGTTCTGGATGATTGAACCTGAAATGGCCTTCTACGACATCAACGACAACATGGAACTGGCCGAAGAGTTTGTCAAGTACCTTGTCCAGTACGCCCTTGACAACTGCATGGACGACCTCAAATTCCTCAATTCCAAGTACGACGACGGCCTCATCGAGCGCATGCAGGGCGTCCTTGGAATCCCCTTCCAGAAAGTCACTTACACCGAGGCCGTGGAAATCCTCGAAAAGGCCGTTGCAGACGGCGTCAAGTTCGAGTATCCCGTACACTGGGGCACTGACTTCCAGAGCGAGCACGAGCGCTACCTCGTAGAAAAACACTTCCGGAAGCCGGTCATCCTCATCGACTTCCCCAAGGATATCAAGGCCTTCTATATGAAGCAGAACGAAGACGGCCGCACCGTCCGCGGCATGGACGTCCTCTTCCCGAAGATCGGCGAAATCATCGGCGGCTCAGAACGTGAAGCATCCCTGGAGAAGCTGGAAGCGAGAATCGACGAACTTGGCATGTCAAGGAAGAACCTCGAATGGTACATCGACACCCGCCGCTACGGTTCTGTCCCCCACAGCGGCTTCGGACTAGGCTTCGAGAGACTCCTTCTCTTCGTTACCGGCATGTCAAACATCCGTGACGTAATCCCCTTCCCCAGAACACCGAAAAACGCAGAATTCTAGATTCTTCGCTTCGCTCAGAATGACAAGAAAGTTCAGAACGACAAGAGTATGTTAGTAATTGGTATCGCCGGAGGTTCCGGCTCTGGAAAAACAACAGTTGTAAGGGCAATAACGGAACAGCTTCATGGCCGCGTGGTCGTAATACCACAGGATTCCTACTACAAGGATTCAAGCCATGTTCCCGTGGAGGAAAGGAAGAACATCAACTTCGACCACCCCGACGCCATCGACTGGAAACTCATGTGCCAGCAGGTAAGGGAACTCAAGGCCGGACGCACAGTAGAACAGCCTGTATACTCCTACATTACCTGCTCCCGTTCAACTACGGAAACCGTCACAGTTGAACCCGCCGATGTAATCATCGTAGAAGGCATCCTCATCTTCACCTGCAAGGAACTCAGGGACCAGATGAACATCAAGATTTTCGTCGATGCCGACGATGACGACCGCCTCATGCGCATAATAGTGCGCGACATCGCCGAACGCGGCCGCACCATTGAAACCGCAATCGAGCATTACTGCGACACCGTCAAACCCATGCACCTCCAGTTCATCGAGCCCTCAAAGAGGTATGCCGATGTGATTGTCCCGCAGGGCGGCCATAACAAAGTTGCAATTGACATTATCACCAACACCGTAGAGAAAGCCCTGCAGAGCAAGCAGCAAAAACGCAGATAATGAGTCGCTTATCCGATGAAACCAAAGCCGGACTTTACATCACCGCGATTGTTCATGTCGCGGTGATTATTGTACTTTTGGTTACCCGGATAGGTTCTGAATGGAAAAAAGAGAACAGCTTCGTCCTTGACTTCACCAAAATGGAGGAAAAGGAAAAAGAGGCCGAGGAGAAACTGTTCAAGGAGCTCACCGCCGAAAAGCTGGAAGAGCTGATCGCTGCAGCCCAGGGCATTCCCATCAGGAACGTAGCCGTGGACCGCAGCGCCCTCAAGGACGACAGGGGCACCAATGCCGAAGAACTCTACAAAGAGGCTGAACGCCTTGCCCAGGACCTGAAAGACGGCCAGAACCGCACCCGGGAAGAAGACGAGGTAGTTGCCGCTCCCATCAAGAAAGAAGAGCCCAAAAAGGAAGAGCAGAAGCCTTATTCCGGGCCTTCTGTCCTTTCCTGGAGCCTGGACGGCAGGAAGGCATCCCATCTGCCGATTCCCGCATACCGCTGCTACGGAGCCGGCGAGGTTACGGTTATTATCGGCGTAAACAACCGCGGCGACGTGGTCAAGGCCAAGGTGGACGACAGTACTTCCTCAAAGGATGACTGCCTCAGAACCTTCGCCGTACGCGCGGCACGACTTTCGAAGTTCTCATCCTCCCAGACGGCTCCCTCAACGCAGATGGGGACTATAACTTATGCATTCATAGCACAATGAAAAAGATCATCCTGACACTTTTCATGATATTGGCGGCCGCATTCACGCTGTCAGCCCAGGGCAGGGTGTCCACAAAAAAATATATCATTTCGGACTTCACCGACAAGATTACCAAGGTGGTGCTTCCGGGCAGCAACGTGCTGGACGGGGCAATCCGCCAGGCTGTCGTAAGCTCCTGGACCATCTCCCCCTTCGAGTTCTGCACTCCCGCAGAGTTCGAAAAGCTCAAGAAGTCATCAGACTACTATTTCCTGCTGTCGGCCGCTACCCAGTTCAAGGGCGAGATGGCGCCGTCCATCGTATTCCTTACGCTGGTAAAAGGCGGGCCTGAGGCCGCAGAAGGTATCAGCGGCATGCACGAAGTAATATCCCTGCCGATGTGCCAGTCCGGCCTCAGCTCCGGAAGGGACCTTGTCTATCTTGGCGCCATCGTGAACGCCGTCCAGACCTTCACGGCAGAAGCCATGGAATCCGAAAAGGTTGCCTACATGGGCCCCGACTGGTTCAATTCCATCTATTCGAGGGAGGGGAAAATGATGCAGATACTCATGTCAGAGGACGACATCGACCAAAGCGTGAAAAACCCGTCCAAGTATCTGGACGAGGACTTCAAGATCGTTCCGGAGGACGATGTAGACAACGCCTTCCTTACAGAGAATTTCAACACCCTCTGCAGCTACGTGGTTGCACCCGCAGGCCTCAACCAGGGTTCCTGGTGCTATACAATGCTCTTCGAGGCGGGAACCGGCAGGCTCTTCTACATCACAAGGCATAAACTGTCGGCAATGAAAGGTCCGGGATTCCTCACATCGGACTTCAAGAAAATCGCCCGGGGCCGATGATTACAGGAACAGCACCTTCCGGACTCCGCTATGCCGTTGAGCGCAGCGGCAGGGCTGCAGCCTGCTGTGCCCTGTCCATAAGCTGCGGCACCCGCTGTGAAAAGGGCTTCCCCGCCGGAACCGCCCATTTCACGGAGCACGCCATCTTCCGTGGCACCAAGCGCCACAGTGCATCCTACATCAACTCCTGCCTTGACCGCCTCGGAGGCGAACTCAACGCCTATACCACCAAGGAGGAAATCGTCATCCACGCCACCGTGCTCAAGGAAGACATCGGCAAGGCCGCCCGGCTCCTTTTCGAACTGGCCACCGAACCCACCTTCCCCGATGCCGAAATCGAGACCGAGCGCGGCGTCATCCTGGACGAGATAATCTCTTACAAAGACACCCCTGCCGATGACGTCTACGACGCCTTCGAGGGCCTCCTGTTCAAAGGGACAGACCTTGAAACGCCCATCCTGGGCATCACTGCCTCGGTAAAGAAAATCACACCCGCCATGCTCCGCCGCTTCGTTCAGGAGAATTTCCTCCCCTCACGCATGGCCTTCACCATCGTTGCCGATATCGACGAGGCGAAGATGGAAAAACAAATCCTTAAACTTGACCGCGATGTCTTTCCACAAAACAGTTGACAAGCACAACCATGAGGTTAATGCGGTGATCGGAGGATTTGCACCGTCTCTTCATGAGATGCCGGACAGACTTGTTGCGGCCTTCCTGGTGAACATCCTTGGCGGCCCGGCATCCAATTCCCTCCTGAACGCCGAGCTCCGGGAAAAACGCGGCTGGGTATATGGAATAGAGTGTTCGTACACCCAATATGCCGACACCGGCATAGTAGCGATAAGCTTCGGCTGCGACAAGGAGAATCTTGAGAAATGCAAATCGGCCATTTACAAGATACTCGAGAAGCTCTGCAGCACTCCCCTTTCGGAAACGCGCCTAAAGGCCTGCAGAAAGCAGCTCCTGGGGCAGATTGCCCTATCCGGCGAATCCTCAGAAGCCCGCTGCCTTTCCATGGGCAAGAGCCTCCTCTCCTGGGGCGCCATCATGTCCCCCGAAGAGACCCGCAAACAACTGGAAGCCATCTCCCCTGCCGACATCCAGGCCATGGCCCGGCGGCTGTTTGCACCGGCGGTGCTGTCTGAGCTGGTATACCTGTAGGCTGCGACCTCTGCGCATTTTTGTCAATGCGCGCGTATCAGTTGGCGACTTCGCAGAGGAATTTGATGCGGACGAGGCGGATTTCGAGGTCTTCGTAGTCCGATGAGAGGGCTGCGCGGGCTTCGTCCAGGGAGTCGGATGTGGCTTCGTTCCTGAACCAGTCGTAGATTTCCTCTACAACCTCAGGGTCAAGCACTTCCTTGATGTAATAGTTGATGTTGACTTTGGTGCCCGTGGCGACGATGCCTTCGATTTCTGCAAGGAGTTCATCCATGTCCAGGCCTTTGGAATCGGCAATGTCTTCAAGCGAGAGTTTGCGGTCGATGGACTGGATGATGTAGACCTTGTTGCCGGATTTGGAGGCTACTGACTTTACTACGAAGTCGTCCGGGCGCTCTATTTCGTTCTCCTCAACATATTTCGCGATAAGGTCAACGAACGGCTGGCCGAACTTGCGGGCCTTGCCCTCTCCCACGCCCTGGCACTTTTCGGAGAGTTCCTTGAGCGTGAGCGGGTATACTATGGTCATATCCTCCAGGGACGGGTCTGAGAACACCATCCAGGGCTGGAGTTTAAGCTTCTTTGCGACATCCTTGCGGAGGTCCTTAAGCATCTTGAGGAGAATCTCGTCTCCTCCGCCGCCGCCACCGGCGGGTACGGGATCATCGTCTTCGTCATCAACGCCGTCGGAGAAGGTGCGGTCTTCCACCAGCATTACCGGATGTGGATGCAGGAAGAATTCAAGGCCTTCGTCAGTTGCAGTTATGAGGCCATAGTTGTCGATGTCCTTGTCAAGATAGTGCAAGATGAGGCCCTGATGGATGACGGCGGCCCAGAAACGGGTGTCATGGTCGCTTCCGGCGCCGAACATGGGCAGCTGGTCATGGTTATAGGACTTGACCATGGCGGTTGAAACGCCGGCAAGGATATTTGCCAGATGTTCCAGCTTGAAGTTCTCCTTCAGATTGTCCATGAGCTCCAGCACCATGCAAAGCTCTTTCTGGCCGTCGAAACGCTCTTTGGGATGGAGGCAGTTGTCGCAGCAGCCGCAGTTCTCCTGTGGATAATCCTCCCCGAAATAGTTGAGAAGCAGCTTTCTCCTGCACTGGCCGGATTCGGCATAGGCGACGGTTTCATTCAGCAGCTGCTTGCCGATTTCCTGCTCTGACACGGGCTTCCCCTGCATGAATTTTTCCAGCTTCTGGATGTCCTTGTAGCTGTAATATGTGATGCAGACGCCCTCGCGGCCGTCACGGCCGGCGCGACCGGTTTCCTGATAGTAGCCTTCTATGCTCTTTGGGATGTCATAGTGGATGACAAAGCGCACATCCGGCTTGTCTATGCCCATGCCGAAGGCGATGGTTGCCACTATGACATCTATCTCTTCCATGAGGAACTTGTCCTGGGTTTCCGCCCTTGTCTTGGCATCCAGGCCGGCATGATAAGGCAGAGCCTTGATGCCGTTGATTGCGAGCACCTGTGCCAGATCCTCCACTTTCTTGCGGCTGAGGCAGTATATGATGCCGCTCTTGCCGGGGTTCTGGCGGATGAAGCGTATTATGTCCTTTTCCGGTTCCACCTTGTCCCTCACCTCATAATAGAGATTCGGCCTGTTGAATGAAGACTTGAAGACCTTTGCATCCTGGATGCGAAGGTTCTTGAGGATGTCGCTCTGGACCTTTGGGGTTGCCGTTGCCGTAAGGGCTATGACGGGCGCCGGCTGGATATCTTCGATGATTGAGCGTATCTTCCGGTATTCCGGGCGGAAGTCGTGCCCCCATTCCGAAATACAATGTGCCTCATCAACGGCGTAGAAGGATATCTTGATTTCCTTCAGAAGGTTGATATTCTCTTCCTTGGTAAGGGATTCAGGCGCGACGTACAGCATCTTTGTAACCCCGCTCAGGAGGTCCTGCTGCACTTCTGCAAGCTGGTTACGGCTCAGGGATGAGTTCAGAAAATGCGCAATGCCTTCCTGCTCTGTTTCAAACCCGCGGATTACATCCACCTGGTTTTTCATGAGTGCAATAAGCGGAGATATGATTATTGCAGTTCCCTCCATGAGAAGAGCCGGCAGCTGGTAGCACAGTGATTTGCCTCCGCCGGTGGGCATAAGTACAAATGCATTTCCTCCCTCTACAAGGTGACGGATTATCTGTTCCTGGTCCCCTTTGAAGGCGTCATAACCGAAGAAAGTCTTCAGTTTTGCATGCATGGCTACGGAATCAACGGGCATATGCGGTAGTTCTGTTGGTCCTAATATAGCGAATAAAATCGACAAAACAAAATAATCGGTCCGCTTTCCAAAGAGAAAATAAAAATCAGAGTTTTATGAAAAATAATGATTATCTTTGCAGACTGGGCACGAAAAACGCCCCCAAGTTTGAATTTTAGAACGTTATAAAGTTATATTGTTATGAAGATTTCAAAGATTTTTGCAGCTGCAGCACTTGCAATCGCAGTTGTTTCCTGTGGCTCCCCCAAGGTAGAGGGCTCAAAGGAAATCCAGTCCCTTCTTCCTTCCAAAGGCGAGGTTGATTCCACCTCCTACCTCCTTGGTGTAAACTTCGGTCTGGTCATCACCCAGAACGGTTTCGGCAACCTTAACATGTCCCAGCTCCAGAAGGGCCTCAAGGACGCTCTGAACGCAAAGGAAGGCGAGCCCATGGACTCCGTATTCGTAAAGCAGTTCAAGATTGATCCTTCCCAGATGAACATGATCATCAACGGTTATCTCCAGAAGCGCACCGCTTACGAAGGCGCTCTCAACAAGGAGAAGGGTGACATCTTCCGCCGTGACTTCTACGCAAAGAACAGCGCAGACTCCACAGCATCCGGTATCGTTTACCTCATCCAGGATTCCGGCAGCGAGGTTCACGCAGTCTCCGACCGTGACACCGTAAAGGTCAACTATCGCGGTACCCTCATCGACGGCAAGGAATTCGACAAGAACGAAGGCATCACCTTCCCTCTTAACCGTGTTATCCGCGGCTGGACAGAAGGCATGAAGCTCGTTGGCGAAGGTGGCAAGATCACCCTCGTTATCCCTGCAGAACTCGCTTATGGCGAGCGCGGTCCCCGCAACATCGGCAGCAACAGCACCCTTATCTTCGACGTTGACCTCCTCGAGGTTCATCCTTACGTAGAGCCCGCTCCCGTACCTGCAAAGAAGAAGTAAGCCATGGCACTCGAACTGGAAGGCACCATCCGCCAGAAGCTGGGCGAACAGTCCGGTTCATCGGCACGCGGTGCATGGGTAAAGCAGGAATTCCTCCTGGAGTATCCGGACGGCAACTACACCGCCCAGGTGTGCCTTACCGCCTTCGGTCAGGACAAGGTCCAGGAGCTCCAGAAGTACCAGGTAGGAGACAGAGTGAAGGTTTCCTTCAACCTCCGCAGCCGTGAATTCAACGGCAGGTGGTACACCGACATTTCCGTCTGGAGGATTGCTCCCGCCGGCGCAGTTGCCCCTGCAGCACCGCAGGCCCCTGCATACCAGCCACAGGCTCCGGCATATCAGCCGGCAGCACCCGCCTACCAGAGCGCCCCTGCGGCACCTCAGGCCCCGGCATACGAAGCTCCCGCTCCGTCCATTGACGATATGCCAGGAGACGATCTGCCATTCTAAAGAATGGCTCAAATAGGTATCCGTCCTTGAAAACGCCCGTTTTTAAGGACGGATACTTTATATAGAGGTGTTCATCCTCAAAAATGACCATTTCTAAGGACGGCTGACGTTTTTTTCTTATCTTTGTATTCTTATGAGAACTTGGAGAATAACTAAAGACATAATTTTCCTGTTTATCGCCTTCTGGCTCATTTCTACCGGAAGGTTTCTGCCCATTCTGTTCGGGCTTATAGTCATTGCATGGTACGGATATGACCTGTACAACGTAGCCAGGGCTATGATTCTGGAGAAGAAGGCAGCAGCCATGCAGGAGCAGGAACCCCAGCAGGGCCCTATCACCACACAGGCACAGGATGACGGGAAGATTACCCTTACGAATTCACACGAAATAAAGGAAGCAGACTTCGAGAAGGAATGATACCTCAGGCAACGAAAGACCTTATCCTTGACACCGCGCGCGTAGAAGACGTGGTGGGGGATTTCGTTACCTTGAAACGCCAGGGCGGCAGCCTGTGGGCATGCTGTCCTTTCCATAATGAAAAGACTCCTTCCTTCCATGTAGTACCGGCAAGGGGTATCTACAAGTGCTTCGGCTGCGGGAAATCCGGCACTGCCGTTGGATTCCTCATGGACTATGAAAGGCTTTCGTACTCCGAGGCCCTCAGGTGGCTTGCAAAGAAATACAACATAGAAATAAAGGAAGAGGACGAAACGCCGGAGCAGATAGCTGCACGCCAGAGAAGCGAAAGCCTCATGGCCGTTTCCGAATTCGCCTTCAACTTCTACAGGGACCAGCTCAAGACCGTGGAAGGCCGTTCCATCGGCTACCAGTATTTCAGGAGCCGCGGACTGCTGGACGAGACCATTGACAAATGGGGCCTCGGATGGGCGCCAAAGTCCAAGGAGGCCTTTGTCACCGCCGCAAAGCAGGCCGGCTACAAGGACGAATACCTTCTGGAAACCGGCCTTGCCTCTGAATGGGAAGGCAAGGGCATCCATGACCGCTTCTATGAGAGAGTGATGTTCCCCATCCACTCCGTGAGCGGCAGAGTAATCGCATTTGGCGGCAGAACGCTTCTGAAAGAGAAATCGGACAAGATTGCAAAATATGTAAACTCCAAGGAAAGCGAGATTTACGTCAAGTCCCGTTCCCTCTACGGAATATACTTCGCAAAGAGCGAGATTTCCAAGCGGGACAAGTGCTACCTCATGGAGGGATATCTGGACGTACTGTCCATGCACCAGGCCGGAATCACCAACTGCGTGGCTTCCAGCGGCACTTCCCTCACGGAAGAGCAGATCCGCATCATCCGCAAGTTCACGGAGAACATAACCATCATGTACGACGGCGACAGCGCCGGCCTTCACGCCGCAATCCGCGCTATCGGCATGATACTCAAGGAGGGCATGAATCCACGCGTGGTGTTCCTCCCGGACGGGGACGACCCCGACTCCTACTCCCGCAAGCATACGCTGGAGGAAATTCTGGAATTCATCGACACGCACGAGCAGGACGGCATCGCTTTCAAGACAGACCTCCTCCTCTCCGAAGCCGGCGATGATCCCCTGAAAAAGGCAGGCCTCATCAACGAAATTGCCGACACCGTCGCCGACATACCCGACGCCATCAAGCGCCAGGTATACGTAGACACCGTCGCCCGCAAGGTAGGCATCGAGGCCGATATCATCCAGGAGCGCGTTGCCAAAACCCGCGACAAGAACGCCCGTGAGGCCGGCGCCGCAAGAATGCGTGAAGAAGCCAGGGAAAAGAGGGAACAGCAGCAGGCCCCAATACAGGCCGAACAGTCCACCCAAAGGCAAATCCTCGAGGCCGATAAAATCACCGGTCCGTCGGAAAGGGAGCTTTTAAGCTTCATCCTCCAGAGCGGCCAGGACCCCCTCAACTTCGAGACTGATTCCGAATTCTACAACCCCGAAGGCGCCCAGACCGTAGCGGAATTCATCGACGAAGCCCTCGCTGCCGATGACACCGTCTTCACAAATCCGGCCTACCAGGCCACCTACGAGGCATATTTCGAACTTTACGACAAAGGACTCCCCCAGGATGACATCATCCTCCAGCTCCTGAACGGCGAGGACCGGACAGTCGCCACCGTCGCTGCCGATATTTCCACCCAGAAATACGAGCTCACGGTGCACAACTTCTCCGACGCCCTCACGACGCACGAATCCTGGCTCACCAACTTCGTCCCCCGCGCCATACTGGCATACCACGAAAAGCGCATTACCCTCATGCAGAACAACCTCATGAAGGAACTTGCCGATGCCGCCCCGGAGCGCCAGACCCAGATAATGGCCAGCCTGAGCCGCCTTAGCGAAATGAAAAAGACTATTAACTCCAAACTTGGAAGAGAGAAAAAATGAGTAAGAGAACACTTGTAACCTGCGCGCTGCCGTATGCAAACGGCCCTGTACACATCGGCCATCTTGCCGGTGCCTATATCCCCGGAGACATCTATGTAAGGTATCTCAGGATGAGGGGAGAAGACGTAGTATTCGTCTGCGGCTCAGATGAGCACGGCGTCCCCATCACCATCAAGGCACGGGAACAGGGCGTTACCCCTCAGGACATTGTGGATAAATACCACAAGATAATGAAGGATGCCTTTGCAGGCCTTGGAATCAATTTCGACATATATTCCAGGACATCCTCGCAGGTGCATGAGAAAAACGCCTCGGAGTTCTTCCGCAAGCTCTATGACCAGGACGATTTCATCATCAAGGAGTCTGAGCAGCTCTATGACGAAGAGGCAAAGATGTTCCTTACGGACCGTCTCATCGAGGGCATCTGCCCCAAGTGCGGCAATCCCCATGCATACGGGGACCAGTGCGAAAAGTGCGGCTCCACCCTCTCTCCCGAAGAGCTTCTTGAGCCAAAGTCCCGCCTGAGCGGCACAGCTCCCGTAAAGAAGAAGACCAAGCACTGGTATCTTCCCCTCGACAAGTACGAGCCCTGGCTCCGTGACTGGATACTGGAGCAGCACAAGGAGTGGAAGACCAACGTCTACGGCCAGTGCAAGAGCTGGCTGGACGGCGGCCTCCTTCCCCGTGCCGTCACACGTGACCTGGACTGGGGCGTGCCCGTACCCGTAGAGGGCGCAGAAGGCAAGGTGCTGTATGTGTGGTTTGACGCTCCTATCGGCTATATTTCAAACACCAAGGAACTCCTTCCCGAAAGCTGGGAAAAGTGGTGGAAAGACCCCGAGACACGCCTGGTGCATTTTATCGGCAAGGACAATATCGTTTTCCACTGCATTGTCTTCCCTTCAATGCTCAAGGCTTATGGAGACTACATCCTGCCGGACAATGTTCCATCCAATGAATTCCTGAACCTGGAAGGCGACAAGATTTCCACATCCCGCGGCTGGGCCGTATGGGTGGATGAGTACGAGAGGGATTTCCCCGGGGAGGAAGACGTGCTGCGTTACGTCCTCACGGCCAATGCGCCCGAGACAAAGGACAATGACTTCACCTGGAAGGACTTCCAGAGCCGCAACAACTCCGAGCTCGTCGCTGTCTTCGGAAACTTCGTGAACAGGGCCGTGGTCCTCACCCACAAGTATTTTGGAGGCGCAGTACCTCAGAACCTTAAGCCGGAAGCAATCGATGCGGAGACTCTTGCAGCCGTAAAGCCCTGCCGTGAAGCCCTGGAGAAGAACATCGAGACTTATCACTTCCGCGAGGCCCTTAAAGAGGCGATGAACATTGCCCGCATCGGCAACAAGTACATCTCAGACATGGAGCCATGGAAGGTGGCCAAGACAGACCTCGACCGCACCGCTTCCATACTTTACACATGCCTGCAGCTGTGCGCAGACCTTGCAATCGCCTTCGAGCCCTTCACTCCTTTCAGCGCAGAGAAGCTCCGCAGCATCCTCCGCGTAGGAATCGACGCCGGATTCGACCACCGCGCCGGCGAAGGCACACCCACCGTGAACTTCTTCCGTGCCGATGAAGGCAAGGCCGTCCATACTCGCCCCTCCGCTGTCATTTCGAGCGAAGTCGAGAAATCTCTTTCCTGGAACCAGCTCGGCGACGCAGAGCTCATTCCCGCCGGACATCAGCTTGGAGAGGCCGTGCTGCTGTTCCGAAAGATTGAGGATTCCGAGATCGACGCCCAGATTGCAAAACTTGAGGCAATCAAGGCTGCACGCGCAGCCGCCGAGGCCGCCAAGGCCGCAGCAGAGGCCGCAAAGAAGGTTGAGCCTCAGAAGCCGGAGGTTACATTCGACCAGTTCGGCGCCATGGACATCCGTACGGCAACCGTGCTTGCCGCAGAACGCGTTCCCAAGACGGACAAACTCCTGAAACTCACTATCGATACAGGCATTGACCAGAGGACTATCGTATCCGGCATCGCAGAGTACTACAGCCCCGAGGACATGCTTGGAAAGCAGATCTGCATCCTTGCAAACCTTGCTCCCCGCGTAATCCGCGGCATCGAATCCAAGGGCATGATACTCATGGCAAAGCAGGGAGACGGCAAGATGCGTTTCATCACTCCCCAGGAAGTCGTGACCAACGGTGCACAAATCGGATAGGAAATGAAAAAATCATTGTTCATCTTGGCAGCTGTGCTGCTCTACAGCTGCTCGGGCAATAACATTGTCATCGGAAATGGAAACGACGTTGACAATAATAATTCCGGGCAGAACCAGGGACTTATTGTATTCAAGGCAGAAGTCACCACTCAGGCGGCAACGGATGTAACCACCTCATCGGCAGTGCTGCACGCCTCATACGAGGGCGTGGACGAAGAGTTCGCACCGCAGGAAGCCGTGTTCCGCTATGGCACGGATGCTTCTTCGCTCACAAACGTCGTGGCGGCCCAGCAGGACGTAAACGGCCCTTCCGGGACATTCTCCGCTTCCATCAAGGAGCTCACAAGCGGGCAGACCTATTACTTCCAGGCCAGCATGGATGCATGGAACCCGGTAAGGAAAAAGTATGTCACCGTGACCGGAAAGGTCATATCATTCACGACTGAGAAGCCGCAGGAGGTCACCAGCGGCACCCAGCCCGGATGGGCGGAACTTCCCGCCATGGACGTCAAACAGGACGGCAGCTACAAGATCAGCGCATCGGATGACAACCTGTATTATGCCTGGCATTTCAGCCCTGACGTTTACGGTCCCGGAAACAAACCGGCGCGCAACTATACGGTTTGCTTCAGCGCCGAGGACCACTGCCCGCTTTGGGTAGCTGCACCAAGACACTCCATGTATGTAGGCAGTTCGGGCCGCAACGACTCCTATCGCGCAGATCCCGACATCCCTTCAGACCTCCAATACAACTCAAAGTCTACCGGCGGCGGATGCAACAAGGGCCATATGCTTGGCTCGGCAGAGCGCACATGCTCCGTAGAGACAAACCGTCAGGTATTCTACTATTCGAACATAGCACCGCAGCTCTCCAGCGGCTTCAACACCGGTGGCGGCGGATGGAACCTGCTGGAAGACTACATGGACAGCCAGGTTTGCAGAGACACGCTCTATGAGGTTGTGGGCTGTTACTTTGACAAGTACACTGACGGCTACGGAGAGACCGCCACGCCCGACAAGATCAGCTTCGGCGGCCGCAACGACGTCTCCATCCCCACCATGTTCTACTACGCCGTCCTCCGCACGAAGAAAGGGACCTCCGGCAAGAGCGTAAAGGATTGTTCGGCGAGTGAACTGCAGTGCGTAGCCTTCGTCCGCACGCATACCAACAACCTCAAGGGTCAGAAACCATCCTCCAGGGAGCTCATGAGTATCTCAGACCTTGAGAAGATAACCGGCTTCACCTACTTCACCAACGTTCCAAACGCGCCCAAGAGCACTTACAGCGCTTCCGACTGGGGACTGTAAAGCGTCTTTTACATACTCGTTATAAATTATACAGATAAAATTATTTTATTTGTATAATTTTTTATATATTTGCACCATATATAACTTTAGAAAAACGTCCTATGAAAAATGCTGTAAATCCATTCTTTACAAAAATAGTTATTCCTGATGAATACTTTTGCGACAGAGAGATAGAGACCCAAAAACTTGTATTTTTTATCAAAAATGGATACAATATTGTGCTAAAATCCCCCAGAAGATTAGGAAAATCCAGCCTATTAATGCATGTTTTTAATCAAGACGAAATCCGAAAACAATATAACACCTTGTTTGTGGATATTTATGGGACTAAAAACATGCAGGAGTTTACGCAAGAGCTTCAGAATGCTTTTTTAGATGCTCCTTTCGCCAAATCCAAACGAGGGGCAGAAAAGGTTAAAAAGCTTCTGGCTGGAGCCTATGTACAAATGAATCTCTCCCCAGATGGAACCGTCAGCGGTTTCAAACTTGGGGTTAATCCAACACCGGATTTGTCAGTGCCTATGAGAGAGATGTTCTCTTTTTTGGAAAACACTGACAAACCAAATATCATTGTTTTTGATGAGTTCCAAACGGTTTTGGATTATCCTGAAAAAGCTCCGGCAATAATCCGCGCCCAGGTTCAGAAACTGACAAATACCACTTTCATCTTTTCCGGGAGTTCAAGACACCAGCTGGACAGAATGTTTGAATACCCAAACGAGCCATTCTACAGGAGCGCCACACCAATTAATCTGGAACGTATACCCTTAAACGCTTATCAGGAATTTGCCGTAAGAATGTTCAGATATTACGGAAAGGATGTTGATGAGGATGCCGTTTCTATAGTATATAACCTTTTTTCAGGCAACACCTACGATATGCAGGAAGTTATGAAGGGGGCATTTTCTTTTACCCCCAAGGGGAAAAAGGCCGATCTTTCCATCATAATGGACAGTATAGATGATATACTTGACAGGCGCGATCCGGATTTCAGGGATGCACTTGACAGATTGAACAATGCCAAAGAACGCTCCGTATTCTTCTGCGTGGCAAGAGAGGGTATCGCGCTTGGTATGACATCCACGGCAATCATTAAAAAGTATAATCTTGACAATGCTTCGTCAGTACAACACGCGCTGAGTGTTTTGACAAGTAACGAAAAAAATCTGGTAAAGCGAAATGGGAAAGGCTATCTTCTCCGGGACAGATTCTTTGAACTATGGATTGCGCGCTCAGAAAAAAGGCTTCAGCATCTTATTGACAATGCTGAAGCCAGATTTAATCAGGAATTATCTCTGTCCTGAATAGGGTGTAAAAGGGCTATTTCTCAAAGATAATTACATACTCCAGAGGAGCGTTCACAAAGCGGTCTACGTCGGTCCAGCGTTGGCTGGTGGCGGCGATAGGATCCATATTGTGGAATGCGAGGCCGAAGCAGCCATCCGGAATGGTGATGGTCTTTCCGTATACAAATTCCTGTACTCCCGGGGTAAGGAACCTGGCTTCATTACCATTGCCAAGTGTCATCTTGAGCGTAGCAACGTCCAGAGTGAAACTCTTCTCGCCCTTAGGAATCTTGTCGTAATACTGGGCAAGACTTTCTCCTGTACCTTTCCATACATAATCCCAGAAAGCGCCGTCGTTTCCGGACCACCAGTTGGTAGTTCCACTGATTACTGTGCCATTCAGGCCTGTCAAGTGGATGACAAAGCCGTTGTCGGATTCCTTCCAGATGGAATCATTCCAGTCCCAGCTCTTGTCGATAGGGCTCACGAATGCAGGATCATCTCCCGAGCCGCCAAGAACAAATATGCCGAAAGGAGAAGAGTTGCCGCCATAGACATTCCAACTGCCCTCAAGACTCTCCCAATCGAAGGTTGTGACAGGATCTACCGGAGGAATATACTCGAAGTCTGCATCGAAAGTTTTGGATTCCTCGGGAACCACAAAGCCGTCCGGCATTTTCTCAAGTTCCACAAAGAGGACTCTTGGATGGCAGGCTATTACGCCATAGTTGTTCCAGAGATTTTCTCCGTTCCAGTTGTCCTTGCCGCCGACAATAGTGAATACAAGGGCGTCGTGTGTCGTAACAACCTTCTTCTCCGGTTTGGTTCCGGGCATGGAATATTCACCCGCAGGGGCCAGCTGGGCATGAGTCTGGGTGCCATCGGCCTTGGTAAAGGTGATGTTCACGCCATCCTCGGTTGACCATTTGCCCTCAGACAGAGGAAGAAGGTCATAAAAAGCGCGGAGGTCGACATCTTTCTTGGTCTCGGTGTTCTGTTCTCCGTTGAAGACAAACCACCAGTTACGGCTGTCTTCGCCGGCATAGTTGATGAATGTGCCGTCGTCCTTGAAGAGAAGGTAATTGTCCTTTAGGGCTTCAATGCCACGGCCATCTTCCGTGTTGAAGCATCCGGGCCTTGAATAGAGTTCATAGACCTTTGTGCAGTCATATTCAGGACCGGTACCGCCCCAGAGCTGCAATGCGACAATCTGATAGGTAGGAATGTCGGAAGTGAATGCGGGAAGCTGGGCGCCGAGTCCGGCGGCAAGTTCTACTGCATCTCCGGTGATGTGTGCCTTTTCGGTCTCACCCACATACACTACTGCAGTGTAGCCGCTGATATCACCTGCGGGAACGGCGAAACTATAGAGCTTGCCCTTCTCGAAGTTTCCGGTGATTTCAACCTGGTCGGATACCGCTGCCACCACAGGTGTATCCTCTGCATAATCGATACTCACCTCACCTGCAATTTTCTCACCTCCCACAGTCTTGAAGACGACCTTGGTTGCACCCTCGACATTCACGGTATAGGAGACCATGGACATGAGAGGGCGGAAGAAAAGCTGGTTTCCGGTAGACTTGGCAACGCTGTAGAGGCTTGCATCGTAGTCAAGGGACCTGGTTGCAGGAAGGGTAAATGACACGGTGGTTCCCTCAAGCTTGAGTCCTTCTGCGGCAGGTGCAACTGCCAGATAAGCCTTGGCTTCCTTGTTTACGGTAGCAGGAAACTTTGCCAGAGTGCCGAAATCAGCCGTATTCGTGAGAGTCTGGGCGGTGAAGCCATCGTAAAGGAGGATGTTGTCTCCGCCTGCCCAGGAGGGCTGAGTGCCGTCAGACAAAGCCTCGAATGTGGCAGAGAAAGTAATCTTGCCGTCAAAGGCAGGTGTCTCGCCGCCAGGATTTGTCCCTGGTGTCTCCGGGGTCTCATCCGTGACATCCGGGATCTCAATCATGTCTCCGCAGGAGAATGCAAGTGCTGCAGAGAGAAGAATCATCATTAATTTCTTCATAGCCATGTTATTATTATGTTTTACTTAAATATCGAGGATGCAAAATCATGCAGCTGTTCTCTCCAGAACTGCCACTGATGTCCATATTCTGCCTTGTGGGATTCGAAACGGATTCCCTTGTCGGCAAGGCGGCGCTCGAAAATCTGATGGCCGTTCCACCTGTTGTCAAGGGTTCCGCATGAGACCCACAGCAGTTTAATATTCCTGTTGATTGCCGCGGCATTGAAATCAACTCCATATGCCGCATAGTCTGTATCAGGGTCGGAAAGCAAGCCGGACGAGAATTCTCCGATATAGGAGAACTTGTCCAGATTCCTGAGTCCGATGACCAGTGACTGGCCGCCGCCCATGGAGAGGCCGGCAATCGCCCTGTGGGCTTTGCCCTTATATACACGGTACCGGCTTTCCACAAGAGGAATCACATCGTCAAGGAGTTCCCTCTCAAGGGCCTTCATGCCGTCAGGAGTGCTTCCTCCGGCCCAGGAGCCGTCTGTAAGGCCATAAGTCATTACTACAAGCATGGGAACTGCCTCTCCGCCCGAGATAAGGTTGTCCATGATGGCATCGGCAGAAGCACCTTCCCACCAGCCTTTCTCGTTGTCCCCGCCGCCATGACGCAGGTAGAGTACGGGGAATTTTCTCCGGGGAGATTCATAATAGACGTAAGGTACATATACGCAGACACGGCGAAGTGTCCCGAGCGAAGAGCTCCTGTAAGTTATCACATCCACCTGGCTTCCCGCCACCTTGCGGGAATCAAAGCGGTCTCCGGGGACCTCAACGGTATTGCAGTATATCTCAGTTCCGGCCTTCACGGCAGGATTTCCGTAATCGAGGACCTTGATCCCGTCCACCATGAACTTGTATTCATAAGTGCCGGGCTTCACCGGGCCGATGGTAACTTCCCACACACCTCCATCCTTTTCGGCCATCTCGTGATGCTGCACCGTCCACTCGTCGAACTGCAGTTCAACGACGTGCGCCTTCGGGGCCTTGAGCCTGAAGGTGATATGTCCGTCGGCCGATACCACCGGAGAGAACGGTTCGCCCTTAGGCGCCCACCAGCCCTTGGTTGAGAAGGTCTGGGCTCCGGCCAGCATTGACAGCAACAGAGCCGATATTGTCAGCAGTTTCTTCATAGATTCCATGTATAAGTTCCAACAGCACCGGAGGGCAGATTCACGGCAGCGAATTCGCCATGGTACTGAATGGTCACCCTCTGATTGTCGGAGGCAGTATTTGCCACGATGAGAACTATCCTGCCGTCAGGAGTCCTGAAAGCCACATTGGGGAGCACGCCAGCCTTGGTGTAAGGCATGAAACGCATGACTCCGGGAGCCTGCTCATCTTCGAAGAGGAATCCAGAAGGGTCGGCCGTGTCGGTAGAATTGATACGGACAGAACCCTTGGGGACGTTCTCGGAAGCATGCGCCACCACATAATATGCAAGATTCCTTGTGACAGAATCTCCGTCAATCGTGATGGCCCCGAAGCAGAAAGGACATCCGCCGTTCCCGGTATGAGGTTCAGCCTTGGGGTCTGCGGCAAGATTCCAGAGAATGACATCCCGGCTCCAGTTACGGGGAATGTCGATGAGCATTCGCTTCACTGAAGGAGCAATCCTTGCAGTAACAGCCCCTCCACTCCTGTCCACTATCATCTGCTCCGAGAAGAAGATATCCTTATCGGGACGGAAGGAATGCACCATGCTCATTGCCGACATGTCTCCCATATACTGATGGAAAGCGCTTCCTGCAATATACTTTGCAGTTTCCGGATCCTCCAAAAGTGAAAGAGGATAGTCCGGGCGGTCACAGTTATGGTCGAATGCGAGAATCTGCGTACTCAGGCCCTGCCTCGAGAATTCCGGCCCCAGATAGTCCCTGATAAAGATTTTCTGGTCTTCCGGGCTCCATGGCATGGACGGGGTGTTCCGCGAATTGAGCGGCTCGTTCTGGATGGTAAGCGCATGTATCGGAATACCCTGCCTTCCCATCTCGACGATGTATCTTGCAAGGTAACGTGCATATACATCATAGCAGTCCCGGCGAAGCTTCGGCCCCCTCACGTCATATTCCTCTTTCATCCATGCCGGGGCCGACCAAGGCGATGCCATAATCCACACGTCACCGTTCAGAGACAGGATTTCCCGCATTACCGGAACCACGTCATTGAGATCCTGCGCAAGTGAGAACTTCTTCAGAGCCCAGTCCGTCTTTCCTTCAGGCATATCGTCATAGGAGAAGACGAAACTGTTCATGTCCGATGCTCCCACAGTGAGCCTCACAACGCTCATTCCCATCTGTCCGGGTTCCTTCCCGAAGAGTTCGGAAAGGATGCGGGAACGCGCGCCCGGGGCCATTTTCATGAGCAGTTCGGCACTGCCTCCGGTAAGGGAAAAACCGAATCCGAGCATCTCCTGATAGCTCTGCCTCTCGTCTACGATAATGGGGATTGAACGGTCGATGCGATTCTTCCCGAACTGCACATTCTCACCCCGGGCATATAAAGACTGCCCGTCGGGGGTTGTAACCCACTGCAGGATTTCCCTCTGGGCACTGAGGCTCAGGGGGAAAACCATGCAAAGGGCTATGAGGATGCGTCTCATTGTTCAATCAGATAAAGTGCTTCGGTCCTTGACCTCAGAGGCTGAATGCCGGCCGCATCTTTGAATGAAGCAGAAGAGAAGTCGAATTCACTAAGCTTTCCCTGGACATTCACACTGATTGTCACCGGTTTTTTGCCCGGGTTGTATGCATATACGAAGACAGACTTTCCGCAGCGGACGGCAAAGGCATCGGCACCATCGGCCTCAACCGGAACCTGCTCGAACTCTCCGCCGCCTCTTTCGAGCATCATGTCGCTCACGGTGCGGACGTTCTTGAAGTACGGAACAAGTCCCCTGTCCTGGAAGAACTCCCACCACCAGCTCATAGGAGTGACCGGCGTAGGATTGAAGATGCCGTACCATAGGCCGCGCTTGAAATCGAGGTCCATATCCTCGGCAAAATCATCGAAATTCTTATTCCAGTCCCATTCGTAACTGAATTCGCCAATGACATAAGGCTTTCCATGACGCTTTTCATAGGAGACTATGGTCTCGGGCATTGCCGACGTCGCCCTGTAAATATGCTTCTGGTTCAGGTCGATATCCGGGACATCGTTGAGTCCCTTCAGATCCCGGTGGGAAATGGAAGTGGTGACGATATGGCCAAACGGGTCGATGGACTTCAGATATGAGGCCATCTCGGCATGCCAGGCTACGATTTCTTCGGCGGGAATGGGCTCGGGACGGTTCCGGAACTGGATATTGTCTATCTCATTGAAGAATTCCCACATGCCTATAGAGGGGCTGTAGCCCCAACGGGCCACGATGTAACGCAGGCGGTTGCGGTAGCGGGCCTTGGCTTCATCGGAATTGAAGAAATCCCTGTTTGCCCTCACATCCCCCTGCCCCATGCAAAGCATTATCTTGAGGTCCAGCCCCTCAGAAAGGGCAAGGACGTCGTCCAGATGCTGAACTGCGCTGGGATTGTAATACTCATCGGAAGGGGTATAGCGGGTATTGTTGAAGTGATCCTTCTTGTCGATGGGGAAATTCCATCCGCACATCCACATGCGTGTGAAATTTCCGCCGGCCTGAGTGAATTCAGGGAGCATCACCTCATAATTGAAGCGGTCATGCTGCTCGTGAAGATCCTTGAAGAACTTGGAGTCATCGCTCGCACGGGATTCCCAGCAGATATTTTCGCCTACGCCCCTGAATGGCGTTCCGTCATCATAACGGAGCACCCACATACCATCCGTATGAAGAATTCCGTGAGCGTCTGAAGGAGAAGACACGAAACTCTTTGAGCCGCTCTTCATCTCCTTGTTGCCCATCTTATATATGAAACGGTATTTGTACTTGCCTGTTTCCTGGGGTGTAAAACGGGCCTCCCAGGCATCCTTGCCGTTCCAGAAAGCCGGAAGGAGAAGCTCTTTCCCGGACGGAGCGGTCAGGGCCATGTCAAGGCAAGCCTCTTCCTGCAGGTAGGGATTGGCAGGGAGTTCCTTTGTAATCACATGGAAATCTCCCCTGCCGTACAGAGCTATCTCAGAAGGGCCCTCAACGCTGATTCCCTGCGTGCACGCAGCGGCGCACACGCAGAGAACAAGCATGGATATCAAATTCCTTTTCATACTAATAACCGGGATTCTGCTCAAGTGTTCCTGCCGAATTCTCGATTTCCGAGCGCAGGAAAGGCAGATAGTAATTCCTCTCATTGAAGGTTCTGTCCGCCACTTTCCGGACGGTATAAGTATAAACAGCTCCGCTGCGGGTAATCTTCACGCCATTGACAGGCTGGTTGAGCACCGTCATGGCATCCTTCCAGCGAAGAAGGTCCCAGTAGCGATGGTCCTCAAATGCGAGTTCAACACGGCGCTCATGCTTTACTGCATCGCGGAAGGAATCCACGGTAGAGGCAGTAACGGCAGGGAGACTGGCCCCTGCACGGTTTCTGACCATCTGCAGGGCCTGTTTTGCACTCATCGGGAAACCGGCAGGCGTCGAAGACGGACCGTAAGCCTCATTCACGGCCTCGGCATAGTTCAGAAGGACTTCGCCGTAGCGGTATGCAACCCAGTTATGCTGGGCGGTTGCACCCTGGGTGAGGTTGAGATCGTCGGTAAGGAACTTCTTGAGATAATAACCGGTACGGCTGGCATTGGCGCGGGCCATGTCGTCGGTTTCTCCGGCCGCCTGTGCAATCACACGGCCATTCCAGGAGCTTCCGTTCACGACGATGGATGCTGCAAGGCGGGGGTCACGGTTGGCATAAGGGTCGGATTCGTCCGGGGTCCCCGTCCATTCATAGGCCGATACCAGGTTCTCCGTAGGGCAGACACCGCTCTTTCCGCCGGATGTGGCGATAGGATAGTTGTTTGTCTCCATGGTGTTGGAAGCGGCACGCCTTACGATATAGATGGACTCTGCACTTGACAGGGAGTTGCCCCCGCGGAAGTATGCACCGTAGTCGGGGTCCAGGGAATATGTGCCGAGGTTAATCACATCGGCAGCGGCCTGGGCGGCCTTGTTCCACTTATCCCAGTCGCCCGAGGGGTTGTGAAGGGGAGATGCGGCATAGAGCAGCGTCCTTGCCTTGATGGCGAGGGCGGCACCCAGCGTGAATCGGCCTTCACGGGTGTTGTCATCGTTCCAGTTCTCTGCAAGCTTGTCCTTCCAGGCATCGATTTCAGAGACGATGTAGTCTACGCAGCGGTCATACGAGGAACGGGCAACCTTTTCTCCGCCGGACTGTTCCTGGGTCTTTTCCACGATGGGAACTCCACCGAACATCTTGATAAGTTCCGAGTAGTAGTATGCCCTAGCCACATGGGCTTCTGCTATATAATGATTAAGGGAGGCGACGTCCCTGGCGTAACCCACTGCATCCGTGATAAGGTTGCGGTTGAGTTCAAGAAGCGCCATGCCCTTTCCGTCCGCCACATAATCAAGGAAGAAATTAGCGGCACGGATACCCTCATAGCAGTTGTTGTAGTATGTCCACAGAGGATTGACGCTGGCGTTTACTATACCCTTGTTGAAGTAGATCACGTTGGAGGATGCAGACGTCTGCTGTGCCTCATCCGATGCCGATGCAAAAATGTTGCTGTCGATTACGGAGTACCCATAAATGATAGGGGTGTAGAACGCATTCGCAAAGCTCCAGAGGGAACTTCTGGAAGTGGCCACCGTCTCGGAAGTGTTGTTGATGTCAAGACCGGTGTCCAGATATTTGTCGCAGGAAGAGGCAAGAAGTGCCGCTGCGGCCATGGTCAGGATTATTGACTTTGTTTTCATCTTCAGATTCGGTTTAGAAGGTTATTGTTACGCCGGCATTGAAGGTCCTCAATGCGGGATACAGTCCGGATACATTCTCCGGATCCAGGTTGTACTTCGCAAGAAGAGGGCTGAAGGTAAGAAGGTTCTGTCCGTTCACGAAGCAGCGGAAACCCTCTTTCACGGTATATCCGAGTTCCAGGTTCCTGAGCTTGAGGAAACTTCCGTCCTTGATCCAGAGAGAACTGGTGCGGTAGTTGTTCTCGTTGCTCTGGGTAGTAAGACGCGGGTATGTGGCGTTTGTACGGTTGTCTATGCCCTGGGTGGGATAATAAGCCCAAGCTCCCTTGGCGATTTCGTAAGCATTGCCGTTGTCCACAAAGGCCACCGTCTGGTTCCAGTTGCTGAGGAGGTTGACCGATACGCCTGCAACGCCCTGGAAGAGGCACTGGAGGTCGAACTTGCCGTAAGTGAGCTCGCCGCCAAAGACAAAGCCCCATTCGGGAACCCAGCTGCGGCCGATCCTGGTCACGTCGTTCTGGTCCACGACACCGTTCTTGTCAAGGTCCTGGTACTTGACATCGCCAGGCTGGACGCTGCCGAATGCCGGAGTGGGAAGGCCGGACACGAGATTGCCGGAATTGTCGAAGTCGGCCACATCGTAGAACCCGTCTGCAACCAGGCCGATGTATGTTCCGTAAGGACGCCCGGTCTGGGCATTGTAGGAATGGGCGGGAGTTACCTCGGCCATGTAATCCACCGTGTTGTGAGCGTAAGAAACCGCCCCGTGGACATTGTATCCTAAATCTCCTGCCTTGCCGGAATATGCCACTTCAAGTTCAAATCCGGAATTGGTCATGCGGCCGATATTGGAGAACACATACTGCTTTCCATAATAGCCCATGAGGGAATTGTCAAGGGTTAGGATATCGGAACGCTTGTCAAGGAAGGCGTCGGCAGTGACGGAAAGACCGCCCATGCGGAAGTCGACGCCGATGTTCAGCTTGCGGCTCTTTTCTGCGTGGATGTCATCCGAAGGGGTGAACATCGGCACCAGTGAGCTCTGCCATGAAGGAGTGCCCGCACCGGTGTAGAAGCTGCCGATATAGCTGTAGGTGTAGTAGTCCTTGAAGAGGTAACGGCCGTTGGAAGAATAGTTGGAAAGGACTGAGGTGGCTCCTGAATCGGAGTATCCGCTCATACCGGCAGAAAGCCTGAGCTTGAGCCAGTCTATGCCGCTTCCCTTCATGAAATCTTCGTTCGAAAGCACCCAGGCGCCGGACACTGTGGGATAGAAGGCCCAGCGGTGGCCCTTGGCATACGCGTCATTGCCGAATTCCGAGAAGGCAAACTCTGCAATGTACTTGTGAGCATAGTCATAATGAACAGTGCCATAGATGTTTGCAGTGTTGTACTTGTAGGAGAAGTAGCCGTCGCCCTTGTAGGCTGACACCCCGAAGTTAAGGGTTGCGCTGACGTTATGGCCGCCTTCGCTGTAGTCATAGCCTGCAGTGAAGCGCCCCTGCTTCCAGTCCTGCATGCCACCGGAGCCGTAACCGCTGGCGGTGATGGTCGTTGTCTGGTTTGTGGTGGTATTTGCGCCATTGTGCCAACGGGCATAGTCCTTGGTCTTGGAATACGTGCTGAGGGTGTAGCTGTAAAGCGACACGGCCTCTTCCAGGTACAGACCGGGAGTGATCATGTCCAGACGCTCGCGCACGGCGAGGTTGGTCTGCAGGCTGCGGCCCTTGTAGGAGTACCAGCCAAGGCTGTTTACGGAACCGTAAGGGTTGTTGGGATAAACCGCAGTACCGCTCAGGTTCACACCGTCGGCATCGTCAAATACATTGTATATATTGGACGGATACTTCTGCAGGTCTGCAAAGAGAGAAGAGATTGCATAATTGGGGCGATGGAGCTGTTCGATACGGCCGCCCATGTCAAAACGCACCTCGAATATCTTGAGCACGTTGAAATCCAGATTAGCCCTGACGTTGAAGCGGTTATAACCAAGATTCTTGGTCTGGTCCGTATTCTTGGCGCCAAGGAGGCCCTGATTGCCTAGATAATCCAGATTGATGTTGTAGCGGGCGTCCTTGGAACCTCCGCGGATGATTACATCGGCATCTGAGAAGGTACCGGTGCTGCGCATGGCCTCATCGTACCAGTCTACATTTGCGCCCGAGCCCGGATTGGCATATACCGGAGACCACTCCATGCCGTTATCATTGGAAACGGCCTGGTTGTAAAGAGTCTCATAATCGGCTGCACCGAGGGGCTTGTTCAAGGATGAAGGAGTCTGGAGTCCAAAGCGCAGGCGTGCCTGAATCTTGGGAGCACCTTCCTCACCGCGGCGGGTGGTTATCCTTATCACACCGTTGGCACCCCTTTCGCCATAAATCGCAAGTGCTGCGGCATCCTTGAGGATTTCCACCTTTTCGATTTCGGAGGGAGTCATCGCCCTCATATACTCGGCATTCACCTCGAAACCGTCGACGAAAATCTTGGCGGTGTTCCAGGAACCCACCCCGTAGCTTCCCATTCCGCGGATGAGCCACTTGGCGGTATCATTTCCCAATTCTCCCGTACCCTGATATACGTTCATGCCGTTGAAGGCTCCGACAAAGGTATTGGAGAGGTTGGAATTCTCGGTCTTGTACAAGGTCTCGCCACTGGCCGTAGATATGGCTCCGGTGCCATAGTCCTGGGCCCTCAGGCCGAGAGCCAGGAAAAGAAGGGCGCCTGCGGCAAGCATATATCTTACTTTAGAATGTATCATAGCTGTAAGTTCTTTAGAATCAATAACCGGGATTCTGAGTAATAGTACCCTTGTTCACCTCTGACTGAGGGAAAGGTTCAAGGAACATGGCATCACTCCAGAAGGCGTTGTATGCAACTGCATCCCAATAAGTGTCAATCCAGGCGGCGGCATACGGCCAGGTTGCGGCATCATCGTTCTTGATGTTGAACTGGAGCATGCGCATGGGACCTCCGCAAATACCGTTGTCGATATTGTCGAGCTTCCAATGCTTTGCATCGTAGTAGCGGTGTCCGCCTTCCTGGAAGAATTCCACGGCGCACTCCCTCTGGATGATTGCACGGAGCTTGGCCTGATCGGTCTCGGTGATCTTGGGAAGACCTGCACGGTTGTGAACCTTGTTCAGATTCTCAAGAGCCTTGTCGGTGTTTCCGTACTCGTTGTAAGCCTCGGCAAGATACAGATAGGTCTCGGCAAGACGGAACAGCGGCGGTTCAAACCACGTGCGGCTGCCTGCCTTATAGAAGAACTTCGTGCGTTCGCCGCAGCCCTTGTCGGAGTCGATAGCGTTGGGGAAAACGTCGCCCTTGCCCTTGTCCGCTGCATATCCGCCACGGTTCCAACCGATATTCTGCCAGTAGTAGTCGCCGGGATTGTTCTTTGAATCATGTCCGCCGAACTTGATGTCGGCAAGTGCACGCGGTTCAATCTTGGCCACGTTTGCAATCCAGTCAGAGCCGTTTCTGGGAGCGGCGTCTCCAACCTTCGGCCAGGACATTTCGGTACCGTCGGCAGCCCAGTAGTTCTCAAGATGGTTAGTGAGGACACCGCTGCAGTTTGTATCGTAACGGTTGTTGCCCTGGTAATTGGAGCAGTTCATGAAGTTCACGAGCGCATCCCAGCCGCCGGTATCGTCAAATTTGTAGGCGAGGATTATTTCCGAGTTGGAAGGGACTGACGTAGCGGTTGCATAGTCATCGAAAGCGTTGGGGTTGGGCATGCCCACGGCGGCGCCGCCGGTATTGACAAGTGCCACTCCGTTGGCTGCAGCCCAGTCCAGAACAGCTTCGTTGGCGTCGATTGCGGCTTTCCAGCGTTCTTTGTCGGCATTACCCCAAGAGATGAGAGCATTGTTCTCCCCATTGTCAAGATAGGGGGTGGCGCTGTTGAAAAGCGGACGGGCGGCAAACTGGAGAGTACGGGCCTTGATGGCAAGGACTGCACCCTTCGTCATGCGGCCGGTATTGGCGGCATCCCACTTCTCGGGAAGGAGTTTGTATGCGTCATCGCAAAGTCCGGAAATGAACGCTACCATCTCCTCGATGGTCATACGTCCTGCAGAAAGGTCGTCTGAAGACTCGAAGGCTTTCGTCACCTTGGGCACGCCGCCGTAGCGGTAGAACATACCCATGTAGCGGTATGCGATAAGGGCGAGGGCCTCTCCCTTGATCTTGTCCTTGTCCTCGGGTGAGAGGTCGGCCACATTGTCGATGTTTTCATAGACGATGTAGCACTCGCGTATGAAAGCCCAGTTGTTTCCGTAGTTGTCGGCGCCGGCATCGGAGCCGTCAGTACCCGTTACGGACAGGCCCTGCTGAACTATATTGTAGCTTCCGTGCCAGTTGTAGCCGCGGCCCACCTCTCCGGAGATGGCGCCAAGCGTACAATGGCCGATTCCGATACCGCCCGGCCAGCCGTGCCTCAGAACATCACGGTAGCAGCTCATGAGAGAGGCCTTGGCATTTTTCGCCGTAGTGAAAATTGCGGCCTGGTCAACGGTTCCGGTGGTATCCGGCTTCTCAAGGAAGTAACTGCAGGAAGCGGTAAGTGCAAGGATTGCAGCTGAAAGTATGATGAATATCTTTTTCATAATTCCTGTAGCATTAGAATCTGAAGCTCAGACCTGCCATGAAGATGCGGGTGAGCGGATAGACATAGGTGCTTCCGTCGGTAGTTTCCGGGTCAATGCCGTAAGGAGTGAGGGCGTTGCGGAAAGTAAAGACGTTGTTGGCATTTGCATAAACCCTGACAGCCTGCAGGATGGTGTTTCTTCCACCCTTGCCCAGATCGAAGGTATAACCCAGTTCGATGTTTTTGAGCTTGAGATGGTCCGATGATACCATCCAGTAGTCACTGACCAGATAGTTGTTGTGAGAAGAGGTGGCGGAATAAGCTGCACGGGGATAGGTGATGGTCTCGCCGGCAAGGTATTTCTCCTCTGTCCAGCGGCCGTCATACTGCCATTTCCATGCGTTGCCGGCATTCTTGAAGAAGGGGATGGTAAAACCGCTGTTAAGATAGTAGGAACCATCCTTTGAGCCCGTGAAGAGAAGCTTCAGGTCAAAGCCCTTGTATGCGAACTGCATCTTGAAATTGAAATGATACAGGGCATAGTTGGGAAGGCCGATGGGACCCACGTCATTCTGGTCGATCTTTCCGTCTCCGTCAAGGTCTTTGTAACGGATGTCGCCAAGGGTTGCCTGGTTGCCGGTATAAGTGTTATACGGGCGGGCGTCAAGCTCTTCCTGGGTATTGAACAGGCCAAGGCTGGTGAGTCCGTAGCGCTGGCCGATCATATGGCCGGTCTTGTTCATCCACTCGTACGGATTGTTCGCTTCGGCCATATATATGATTTTGTTGCGGGAGTAACTGATATCAGCTCCCAGGGTATACATAAGGTCGCCCACCTTGTCCGTCCATCCAAGCACCAGTTCGTAGCCATGATTGGTGGTAATACCCACGTTTGCCGGAGGAACGTCACTCTCCTTCACGCCATAGATGCCGGGGATGATTCCAAGGGTTGTGAGGATGTTGTTACGGTTCTCGCGGAAGTAGTCGAAGTCGATGGAAAGACGGCTGCCGAAGAACTTGGACTCTATACCCACATCGTACTTGCGGGCGCGCTCCCAAGTGATTGCGGGGTTGCCGAGGCTGCCTTCTTTCGCTCCTTCAAAATAGGTATTGGGAACGCTTCCGTCGCTGTTTCCGAGCCAATATCCGCCCTGACCCAGATTCCAGGTGTTGGGAAGATAGTAGTAACGGCGGCTTGCACCAAGGCGGTCATTACCAACCTCGCCGTAGGAAGCGCGCAGTTTCAGGAAGGTGAGTATGTCATTCTTGGGGAACCAGGGCTCCAGGGTAGGTACCCAGCCTGCAGAAATTGCAGGGAAGAGGCCGAAGCGCATCCCTTCTGCAAACTGTTCGGTGCCGTTGTAACCCATGTTGAATTCGGCCATGTAGCGGTCGGCATAATTATAGGTGACACGGCCCACGAAACCCATGATGCCGGAAGGGACATGATAGGAGTCGGAAGGCATGGTATACTTGGAAGCCTTTCCAAGAAGGAGGGCGCTCCAGTTGTGGTCGCCGAAGGACTGTGCCCAGTCGAAACCGGCATCGAAATACAGCTTGTTCCAGTTGGAGTAGCCCCAGGACTCGAAGCTGCCCGCACCCATGCCGCCGCCGAAGAAGTCAAACTCCAGGGGGTTGTCGGCATTACGCTGAATGGTGTAGGAAGGGAGAGAAGGAGTATACTTCACATAGCGGTTGTAATTGTCCTGGTAGGATACGGTTACGTGCGACTTCAGGTTGGGCAGGAGATAATCCATGCTGTGGTTCAGCTTGATGGTATTGTCCAGAAGGCTATTGTAAATAGTAGCCGTACCGCTCATGAGAAGGTTGTAAACCGCGTTCTGGTTACCGATGCTGCTGTTTGTCTTTGCAGCAAGCGGATTCTGCACAGAGCCCTGGATACCGGCAAAGCCGCTGATCAGATGCCCGTCTACGATACCCGGAGAAATGAAGGGGTTGCAGTCGTAGATGTACTGCATGATGATCTTGTAACGGGCGCTCAGGTCGTAGGCATCGGCACCGTTGCCGGGACCGGTGGTCTCGCCGAACTGTCCGGCGGAGGTGACGCTGAGGGAGGTTCTGTCCGTTATCTTGATGTCAAAGTTGGAACGGAAGTTATAACGGTTGAAAAGAGACTGGGTGTCGGCCCCATAGTACTTCACGCTTGAAGTGATACCTTCCTGGCGGAAATAGCCGAAGGAGACGAAGTACTTGACCCTGTCGGTGCCGCCGGAGACGTTCAGGTTGGCCTGGTACTGGGGTGCAACCTTGTTGAACTGCTCCTTGTAGAGGTTATGGTCGGCATAGTAGAGGGCGGGAGTATTCTTGAGCTGCTCCTTCTGCTCGTCGGTAAGGCCGGTCATGGCGTCCACTTCCTGGGGAGTGAAGTCACGGTTGTTCTTGAACTTCCAGAGGTCGTAATCATCATAAATATAGGAGGACAGGCCTTCATTTCCGGGATATGCCTTCTGCTCATTGCGGATTGCCTCGTTGCGGAAGAGGGCATACTCGTAGGCCGTGACGCCTTCCTGCAGCATGGTTGCCGATGTGAGGCCGTAGTTCGCGGAGAAATTGATGACAGGCTTGCCCTGCGAGCCCTTCTTGGTGGTGACTATGATTACACCGTTTGCACCGCGGACACCGTACACTGCCGTGGAGGCTGCGTCCTTGAGGATGCTGATGCCCTGGATTTCATTGGGGTCCATGGCGTTGAACTCGGCAAAGGCCTGCTCGGAAGCCTGCTCTACACCGTCGATGATAATAAGCGGAGTAGAGTCGCCGTAGGTCGAGACGCCTCGCACATAGATGTTGGCGGCATTGCGGCCGGGCTCACCGGAAGTCTGCAGACCCGCCACACCCGGAGTATTGCCGATAAGGGCGTTCGAGATATTTGCCACCGGGGCAGATACTATGTCGCTTCCGTTAACTGAAGAGATTGCACCGGTAACATTGACCTTCTTCTGGGTGGCAAAAGCGGTAACGACCACTTCTTCCATTAGGTTGATGTCCGGAGCGAGGGTGACATCCACACGGGCCTGGTTCGAAGGAACCGTTTTGGCCTGGGTGATGTAACCCATGAACTGGAACTCGAGGACGGTCTCTCCGGAAGGCACCCTGATGGAGTACTTTCCGTCGATGTCGGTGGAAACGCCGTTGGAACTTCCCTTCTGGAGCACGAATGCGCCCATGAGGGGTTCTCCCTGTTCGTCAACCACTGTACCGGCCACTGTTCTTGTTCCCTGGGCATGCAGGGTCCAAGAGGCATTTCCCAGCAGCACCGCAAGGGCACATACAAGGATAGTTTTCAGTGTCTTGTTCATATCGTAGTCTTATTGTTATTTTATTTCATATCCTGCAGGGATGGTATACATATCCGGAAGATCCTTGGAGAAAAGGCTTCTGGGGTCATCATACATGGTGCGGAAATTATCTTCCGAAGGGTGGCCCGGATAAACGCTGAAGTAGTGCTTGTCACTTTCATTACTTCCCACATACTTGTTTCTCCACATGGTCACAAGGGATATCCTGCGCTGTGCAAGCGGAGCAAGTACGTGACGGGTCCAGAAATCGGTTTCAGTGAAGGACTCCTTGCCGTCCTCGGTTACGCCGCAGGGCTTTTTCTTGTCCATGGAGACTTCCTCAATGGCTTTGAGATTGGCCGAAAAGGCGCTGTCATTGGTTCCGTGGTAGCAGTCCATGCCGATGAAATCCACCCAGTCGTCTCCAGGCCAGCGGAACAGTATGCGCTCCTTGGCATTGGAATAAACCGCATCCATCTGGGGAGAGACGCTGTACAGGAAGTTATGCACTCCCTTGGTGTCCCTGAGGTACTTTACCGTAAACTGCCAGAGAGAGATGAAATCGCTCTCAGTGGTGCAGGAGGAGCCCCACCAGGACCAGCCCTGTGTATGCTCGTGATAAGGACGGAAGATCACCGGAATGAGTTTTCCGTGGGAATCGTAGAGATTATTGGCGAAATCGGCACAGCGGTCAAGCCAGGTCAGGTATTTGGCCCGTGTGGACGTTCCTTCTGTAAGGATTTCCCTGACCACCTGGTCAGAGGAGTTATCCCATGAATCGCCGCCTGTCTTGGGGTTGTTCAGGTGGGCGCAGGCAAGGATTACCTCTCCCCTTTCCCTCGCCTCCAGGATTACCCTGCGGCGAATTGTATTTGCCGATGAACCGTAGCGGTCGTCCATGATCTCGGCAAAGTCCACGCTGAATACGCCCGGATAATCACCGCAGACAGCCTTGGTGTCGGATTTACCGGCCTCATCGTACCAGTAACGGCCATACCAGAGGTCGTCATGATGTCCGAACATCCAGCCGGTGTCGGCAATCTTCCACAGGTTTGCGAAGAGGGCTTTGGTCTCCTCGGTGGCATTCTTGTCCACGATATGAAGGGTTACCTTGCTCACTGGATTCGCCTCCTGCGTGACTGTCACGCTCTTGGAATAATAGCGGTCGTTCTTGTCGGTAAACCGGATTACACCGCTGCGCTCACCTGCATGTTCATTCCCTGCAGCTATGAAAGCGCGCATGAATGCCGTAAAGGCAGACTCGTCTTCACGAATCCAGTCCACGTCGATGGAAACGGTATACTCGAAGTTCGCAGACACCTGAATACTGAACTTATTCTCCTGATACGGCACCTCGACAATATCCTGACCGATGGTCATGGAACGAGTGTCCTTGGGGGCGGGATCCACCTTGGACCCACCGCCGCAGGACCAGATGGCCGACATGGCGATGAGGACAGACAATACTATGTTCATTCTTCCGGGCATTGCTTACTCAAGATAACTTGAATGGTTTGACAGAGGCTCGTCGGAATCCTTCTGAACCAGCCAGAAAGCGTGACGGAAATTATCGGTGAACCAGCGCGTGTCGGGCCAGTTCCAGTCGATATTGTTGAACGGTCCGGGGAACGAACGTACGAATGCCAGATTCGGAACGACAACGTCCTTCCCGTCATAAGCAAAGGTTCCCGGGCCGATAAGGGAAACGCTGTGGAGCGGATTGGCATAGGCCTCGTCCTCATAGGCATAAACCTGAATGGTGCCGTCCCCGGGTTTTGCCCAGCGGCTCTTTCCCTGAGGGAAAAGACGGTACATCCCGTTCACGTCGATGCTGTTGTTGTAAACGTAGTTTGCATACTTGCCATCCTCGCCGGGAGTGTTCACAAGGGTACCAAAGGTTGCACCGGTATCGGCATCGGCATTCTCCAGACGGAAGCTGAGGGTGTTGTCATCCTCGTCATTGGGCTGGTATCCGTCTCCCCAGTGCCACCATTTATCCTGCACGGTAGACATTACGACGGCGTCGTCCCATCCGCCCACGATAACAAAGGCCGATGCAGGTGCGCTGCCGTCAAGGATGCCGCCCACAGGAGTAAACGTATACGTTCCCTCCAGCGGGTCCTTGAACTGGGAATAGGTGACGGTGTAGGTACGGGTTTCGCCGTTGTAGGCAGTCACGGTGAATTTTGCCGATCCGGAACTCAGGTCGATTGTACTTCCTTTCTTTACGGATGCCGTGGGGCAGAACTCGCTGTCCGGGAACTTGAAATCAATAGCCTCAACCTTGACGGCCGACATGTCCAGACCGCCCGTGATGAGACTGACGGATATTGAGCCCTCCTTGTCGTTGCGCCAGTCATCGGAGATGACGGCCGCGCCGATCTGGGACTCCAGACGGAAGTTGACCGGAGTACGCTCCCTGGTCCAGGGATCCACCAGCTCTTCCGTGTTGCGGGGCGTTTCCGTACAGGCCGCAAGAGCCATGATGGCGGAAGCGCCAAGGATTAATTTGTCAAGGAATCTGTTCATATTGCAAATGAATTGATTGTTATTTCATGTCAGTAAGAAGCACAAAACTGCCTGCCGGGACATACAGCCTGTGAACGCTTCCGGACTTCCCCTCCTTTACCGGCACGGGCAGACCGTCCTGGTCTGCCGGGGACAGTTTCTCTGAATAAATGTAGCAGAGCGGAGACTCCAGTTCCATGGTGACGTCGAGCCGATAATCTTTGTCTGAATAATTGACAGCGGCAAAGGTATGCCTGCCGTCCATCTCTGCTGCAGCTGTCCTCAGGCCTTCCCTGCCGTCGGCGTCAACTTTCAGGATATTGCATCCGCGAGGGAAATACCGGCACATGAGGGACCAGCTGTAGAATGCGGGTTTGATGTCTTCGAGGGAGGGATCGGCAAAAATCTCTTCTCCGAGGATGTTCCAGAATCCCCAGATTTTGAGGTCTTCGGGCTTGCCGCTGTCGCCGCAGGAGTGCATGGCGTCATCCAGCATCCATACCGCCATGCCGGAAAGACCGCTGTTCATCACATCCATCGAAAGGAGCGCGAGGTCAAGGCCGTAGAAGAAATCGCCGCAAAGCATCTGGCTGTCGGAGCCGCTGGTGAAGGGATGGGCGGCAGCCCTGCGGTCGAATTCGGCCTGGAGGAGGGAATCTTCCTGTCTCCAGTATTTGTAGCCGGCCTCGCCGAGGATGAGCTGCTTGCCTTCGGGGACCTTGAAACTTGCAAGGCTGTCACGGAAGGCTCCGCTTCTTACCTGATACTGCCCGGGATATGCATGTACGTCATAAATGCCAACGATGGCGTCAAGGTCTTCGGCAGTCCTTGACACCCAGCCGGGAGCATCGTATGAAGATGCGGGATTCTTGTAGTCTATTACCACGTCCGGCCCTGCCAGTGATACTTTTTCAAGGAGGCCGGGATATTTCTGCATCTCTTCATGGAAGCGTTCCATCATGGATTTCCAGAAAGCGTAATCCCCGTTTGTCGATGCCCAGTCACCGTCCGGCTCATTGAAAATGATGAAGTGTTTGATGCAGCCAAGGCCCTTTTCCTGTACAAGCCAGTTCAGGTAGTTCACGCTCATCTTCACCCACTGTTCATCTCCCTTCATCGACCACTCAGGTGGATTGAACTCACCGTAAACCACGTCTATGCCGCGGCTCTGGCAATACTCAAGAAGCTTCAGCAGGGATGCGCTGTTGCGCTCTTTCACATATTTCCCGTCATCGTAATACCTGTAAGTACTGTTTATCATGCAGCGCACGAAACCGGGGCGCATGAAATCCACACGGGTGAAGAGTTTCTGCCAGTCGGCCCCGGAGACTTCGCATCCCCAGGAGGCGGCCTCGTCATAAGGTTCCCACTCCACGCCGTTACCACAGTAAGAGGCACTGATGACTTCATCTCCTACATTTACCTGCAGGCGCTCTCCTCCGCGCCCGCAGGAAAATGCGAGAACCATTATAATAATTAACCAAAAACGATTCATCTTTAGCTGGTTAGATAGTCAGTGTCCTAATTGTTGTGGTCTTGGATTTATTCACAGTGCAAATTAACATCCCTTTTTGCAAAAAAAGATTTCAATATTTGCTTATTGATTATACTTTTTTGAAAGCAGCTAGTAAATCCTGTAGTTTGCATGTAGCAAGGCCTACGTATTTGTCGGCCGCTCCGTAGTATACATAAAGGACTCCGTCCTTAATGACATTGCCCGTAGGGAATACGCATCCCTCGTAGAAGCCCTCAAGTTCATACCACTCCTCCGGCCAAAGGATAGGGTCCTCAAGACGGGCAAGGACCTTGAGCGGATTGTCCCTGTCGAGCAGCACGGCGCCCACGCTGTAATGGGCGCAGCCGCCATCGGCAACGCCGTGGTAAAGCATGAGCCAGCCTTCATCTGTGAGTATGGGCGGGGCGGCGCCGCCTATCTTTTCTTCCCAGGTCCCAGGGCGGCCTGTCAGGAGCAGATGGCTGGGTTTGGATTCCCAGTCAAGAATGTCGTCGGAGAACTTCATCCAGATAGACGGGTATTTCACTCCATATGCTTCACCCACATACTCTTTTGGCCGGTGAAGCAATACGAACTTGCCTCCGACCCTCTGCGGGAACAGGATTACGTCCCTGTCGTCAAGGACCGGGGAAGTAATGCGGCCAAGACGCTGGAAAAGCTTGAAATCCTTGGTTATTACAAGGCCGCTGTTGCCAAGGTTCTCCTTCCACGCCCTTGGAGCTTCCGGACTTATATTTGCCGAAGGAAGCAGCACTTCGTCATGGGCGAAAGTCCAGTATCTTCCCGGAGGGTATGGACGATAGGCATATGTAATGCAGTAAGTATCATCAATTTTAACTATCCTTGGGTCTTCTACGCAGCCTCCGTCCGGGCCATGGTCACTGGGACAGAATGCCGGTACGCTGCTGCACCTTTCGAAATGAATGCCGTCGGTGCTTTTGGCAAGGCCGAAGCGTATCACGTGCTCTTCATCATCTCCCGCAGCCCTGTAGAGCATGTAAAACACTCCGTTGTCAAAGATGACACCGGGATTACAAGTCACGAGGCTCTCCCAATAGTTTTCCGGGTTGGGAGAAAGAATCGGATTACCGGAAAATCTCTCTAGCTTCATGTTCAAATCTCAATTTGGTTTAGGTTGAATGCCGATATTTCCAAGGACGCCTTCCCGGAGTAATCAGAGGAGTCGGCATCGATGGCTACATCATATGATTCCCCTGGCATCAGGGAGAAATAGTTGTCTGAATAAATCACGGGAAGCACCATCTCGCCGGTGCGGCGGTCCTTAAGGCAAAGGCGGATCATAAGCGCCGGCACCTTGCCGATATTCTCAAGCGTCACGGTCTTCCCGTCGAAAGAGGCCTTTACATCGGCCTTGCCCAGTCCCCTGAGCGCCCTGAAGTTGCCTTCTTCTGCGCCCTGGACATAGAAGTTGGAGGAAAGGGCCGCCCCGGAAGCGTCCTCCAGGCAGAGTTTGACGTAGTAAACTTCGCCGGCATTTTCCGGAACCTCGAGAGCAAAGACCTCGGCGGTGCTGTCTTCCGGAATATCCAGGCCGATGCTCTGACTGCCCACGGGATTGCCATGCATGTCCAGCACCTCGGCAACTGCCGTAAGACCGGTACGGTCACCGGCGTGGTAGTTCACGACCTCGACGCGGCCGGTATACTGATTGAGCTGGATATGCAGGGGTTCGCAGGCTTTCTTGCATCCGAAATACGCCCCCGTGGGCTCGAAATAGTAGTCATAGGTCTGCCACACCATGGACGGCCATGCAGGGTGGCTCATCCACAGGAGAAGCCCGCGGCGGTATTCACCCCGGCCTTCAAACATGGCACGGTAACCGTCGTAATTGATCCACTGGGACAGGGCCGCGAATTCGCGGGCATCGGCAGGTTCTCCGAAAGCCTTCGCCAGAAGTTCATTGAAGGACTCCGTCTGCTGAGCGGCATTTGCCTTGCGGCCAAGCGTGTAATCGTGAAGGCCGTACATGAGGTTGGGATGGGCCAGGGTGCTCACTGGTTCAAGGGCGTCTTCACCCATCGCCCTTGCCATGTTCTCATAACTCATCACGGCGGGCATGCCCATTTCGCTGTGGAA
>JAFTFV010000053.1 GCA_017458265.1 Bacteroidales bacterium
ATTACGAATCGCTGCGCTCAGCTCAGGAAGTGCAGATTGCGAACTTCCTGTATCTTAATAAGGTTGACTACGAATACGAGAAGATATATCCGTATAGTTTCCGGAAGTCTCACAAGCCTTACACCCCGGATTTCACCATCAAGCAGGGCGATAGGACCATCTACATCGAGCATTTTGGCATCACGGAAGACGGCACCCACAACCGCTACACCAATGCCGAACTGGAGCATTACAAGAAGGAGGTTAACGACAAGGTCAAGTTCCACCGCGACCATGGAACAGAACTCATCTATACCTTCTCCCAATATAAAGATGGACGCCCGCTGCTGGAGCATCTGAAGGAACAACTCATCGATGCCGGTGTTTCGCTCCAACCCCGCTCCGAGCAGGAAGTCTATCAGAAGATTGTTTCCACCGAGGAAAATAAATACATCCTCAAACTGGTCCGCCTTCTCTGCACCTTCATCCAGAACTTCAAGACCAACGGCTACGACACCGACAAGTTCCGTGAGGTGCACCGGATGACCGAGAATGTCCGCACCAAACTCTTCCTGGACGTCTGCCACCAATGCTACCTGGAGTACTCCAAGAAGTTGAAAGAACGCGGCGCTGTGGACTTCGAAGATATGATAAACGATTCCGCCAAGATTCTGCAGGAGCAGCAGGATATGGGCGAGAAGCTGAACTTCAAGTACATCATCATCGACGAATACCAGGACATCTCCCGGCAGCGCTTCGACCTTGCCAGGGCCTTGTCCCAGATTTGCGACGCCAAGATAATTGCCGTTGGTGATGACTGGCAATCCATCTATGCCTATGCCGGTTCAGACATCACCCTCTTCACCCATTTTGCAGAAATAATGGGCTACGGTGAAGAGTTGAAGATAACCAAGACCTACCGCAACTCGCAGGAAGTTATCGACATCGCCGGCAGTTTCATCCAGAAGAACTCATCCCAGATCCAGAAGTCGCTCATCAGCCCCAAGCATATCGATTTCCCCATCATCATCGAGGCATATTCCGAGGACGGCGATAAGAAAGACCTCGAAGGAAAGGGGGGCAAATTCTTCTTCCAGGCCCAGGCTGTTGAACGCTGCATCGGCCAGATAATGGAAGCAAACGCCAAGGAGGGAAAACCGGAAAACTCTTCTATTCTCCTTATTGGCCGATATGGCTTTGATGCCTTCAATCTCAGCCGCAGCGGTTTATTCACGTACTTCGAGAAAACCGGCGATGTCAAGTCGAAGGCCTATCCCAAAGCCAAACTGACGTTCCTTACAGCCCACCGATCCAAAGGCCTGGGCTATGACAACGTCGTCATCATCAATGCCGTGAATGCCACCTATGGCTTCCCGTCTAAGATTGAAGACGATCCGGTGATGAAACTAGTCATCCGTGAAGACCGCACCATCGAATACGCAGAAGAGCGTCGGCTCTTCTACGTGGCAATGACACGCACAAAGAATCGAGTCTATATCGCCGTTCCTCAGCAGCGCCCGTCCCGCTTCGTAGCAGAACTGGTCCAGGAATATGATAGCGTCTGCGTGAACGGCGAACTGGACATCTCTAAGATCGATTCACCGGATATCTCTATGATAAAGCGCTGTCCGGTTTGTGGCTACCCGCTCCAGTACAAGCACAAGAAAGACTTCGGCCTCCGTCTCTGGATATGCACCAACGAGCCGGAAATCTGCGACTTCATGACCAACGACCTCTCCGGCGGCATCCTTCCCATCCTCAAATGTGACTGTTGCAAGGACGGCTACTTGATTGTACGTACTAAAGACCGCACCCCCTTCCTCGGCTGCACGAATTATAAGGCTGATAAGAGCGGCTGCAATCGGAAAATCAACTTGACCTATTACGAGAATATGCTGAAGCGCGGAGAGATTGAATTATAGCTTAAACAGATTCTCAAGGATGAAATGCTGGGCGTTGGAATCATAGGATATTGCCAGATACTGCCCTTGAGAGCCCTCTCTCCATGCAGATGTGATTCCTGTTGATGTTCCTAGTTCAGTCGGAGCCTTATATTTGTGGCCGTCGCTTCTTTCTTGCTCTTCAAGATATCCTGTAGAAACCAACCACTGCGTCACTTTTGAAGCAGCTAAAGGCTTCATGTTCTCAGGAATCACCTTATTGATTTCCTTAACGAACATGGCGATCCCCGTCCTCTCTGCGATATAAACCTTTGATGCGGCTTCCGGGGTAAGCTGGAATTCCGATTCATACTGCTTTTGCTGGGTTTGCTTCTTTTTCCCCATCTCTTCAAGCAAATTGGAGACAAAAAACAAACAGCGAGAGATGTGAACGTTATTGACGATGTCGCTATCGGGGAGAATACTACCATCAATAGGATTCAACCCGTTGGCGAGTTTTTTTATCCAGTCGAGGGCAACAACTACTTTGTTTTGGTCTATCGCAGAATTCATAGCCTTATTAGTTTTAATGCTCAACAACAAAGATAGCAATTATGGGAAAGATGGCAAGCGTAAACACTAGAGACGGAATGATAGACACTATCGAGCCTTCGCCGAAAGTTGCCCGCCTGCGAGCAACTTTTTTAATTGCGTAATCTCGATTTTTGGGATATTTTTGGGGATACTTTTTACTAAAAATACCCTGCAGGGTGTTCTGCAAGGCATTTCAGCGGAGAGGACGAGATTCGAACTCGTGGTACGGAATGACCCGTACGTCGGTTTAGCAAACCGGTGGTTTCAGCCACTCACCCACCTCTCCAGTGGTACTTGGCGGAATGGTTTAGTCAAACCTTTCTTTCAGTCCGGACTGCAAAGATACAAAAATTAATTGTTTTGCAACAAATGGCAGTCAGATTTTGATCCTCTAGGCCTTAGAACGCCTTGGAAACCTTCTCGAGGTCGGCGCCGAAGAGGTCGCGGGCGATGCTGGCGAGGTCTTCAAAGCTGCCTTCCAGGTGGATGGTGTACTGGGTGTGGGTCATCGAGGCTCCGGGGACGAGGGGTGCTCCGGGTGAGGAGGTTTCGATCTCATAGAAGGGGCCCATGATGGTACCGGTCTCGGTGGGACCATCGTTGTAGGAGTTGATCACGTCGCCGCTGAAGGGGTCTTCCTGAGGGCCCCACTGGCCGTTGACATAGTCATTATCCCCTTCGGGGACGGTGTACTTGAGAATGTTCAGTACTCCGGCCTTGGAGTCGTAGCTGCCGCAGATGTCCTTTGCGCTGCCGGCGGGGAGGCCGATCTTGGCGCGGTACTGGCCGTCGATCTTGAAATAGATCATCCCGTCATCGACGATGAGGCGGTCGGAAGGGACCTTCCCGAAATATTCATCATTGACGATTCGTCCTTCGAAGTCCTTGTTGTAAGGGATGAATACGGTGGTTGAGGGGGAAGGGGGATACATTCCGAGGAGCCAGACGGAGGGCATGCCGGTTTCCTTGGTCCAGGGGGAGGTGCCGAGGTTGGTCAGGGTGCTCTCAGTCCCGTATGCAACGGAACGGACTCCGGCGGGGATGCTGATGGCAACTTACCTATTCTTGACATATTC
>JAFTFV010000054.1 GCA_017458265.1 Bacteroidales bacterium
AAGGAAGGCCTTCCAGCTCTATTCTTTCGTTGAATGGTGCCTTTGGAATGCCTCCACCGACATGGAGAACTTCCAGAGGAACCTATCTACCGGCGAGGTTGAGATTGACGGCAATGTCCTGTATCACAAGACTGAATACCGCGAACGCAGGGACCACTATGCCTTCTTCGGGGTAAACCGCCCGTTTGACGGTTTCGATACCGACCGGGAAACCTTCATCGGCATGTACAATGGATTTGAAGCGCCGCAGCAGGTGCTTTCCGGGACTTCCGGGAATTCAGTTGCACATGGATGGAGCCCGGTCGCATCCCATCGTTTTGACCTGACGCTCGAGCCCGGCGCATCCGAGGAAATCATCTTTGTTCTTGGATATGTAGAAAATGCACCGGAGGAGAAGTTCACTGAGAAAGGCGTCATCAACAAGGAGAAGGCGCTGAAGATGATGAAGGCATTTGCAACACCGGAGCAGGCAGATGCCGCATTTGACAGGCTCAAGGCCTTCTGGGATGACCTCCTGAGCCGCTTCAGCGTAGAGTCGGATGTCCCGGAGCTTGACAGGACCGTCAATATCTGGAACCAGTACCAATGCATGATTACCTTCTTCTTCAGCAGGAGTGCCAGCTATTTCGAGAGCGGCATCGGCAGGGGAATGGGCTTCCGAGATTCCAACCAGGACCTTGCGGGCATCGTGCATCTGATTCCTGAAAGGGCCCGTCAGCGCATCCTGGATATCGCAGCCACGCAGTTCCCGGACGGAGGCTGCTATCACCAGTACCAGCCGCTTACAAAGCGCGGTAACAACGACATCGGCGGAGGTTTCAACGACGACCCTCTCTGGCTGTTATTCGGTACAGTCGCTTATATCCGTGAGACCGGAGACTTCGGAATACTTGAGGAAAAGGTGCCGTTTGACAACAAGCCCGGAACGGAAGTGTCCCTTCTGGAGCACCTCCGGGTAAGCTTTGCCCATGTGACGGAGAACCTCGGCCCCCACGGACTTCCCCTCATCGGCAGGGCCGACTGGAATGACTGTCTTAACCTGAACTGCTTCTCTGACAATCCCGACGAGTCCTTCCAGACAACGGAAAACAAGACCGAGGGCTCAAAGGCCGAATCACTCATGATAGCAGGCCTTTTCGTCGCAGAGGGCAAGGATTATGCAGAGCTTCTGGAGCGCATCGGCATTGATGCTGGGCACGTGCGCAAGGCTGTTGCCGATATGGAACAAGCCGTGAAAAAATACGGCTGGGACGGGCAGTGGTTCCTCCGTGCGTACGATTATTACGGCAATAAAATCGGCTCCAATGAGTGCGAGGAGGGGAAGATTTTCATCGAAAGCCAGGGGTGGTGCACGATGGCCCGCATAGGGGCCGACGAAGGCCTCTGCGACAAAGCCCTTGATTCGGCAGTGAAGTATCTCGAATGCGAGCACGGACTTGTGCTCAATACCCCTGCCTATACGACCTATATCAAGGATTACGGCGAGATAAGCTCGTATCCTGAAGGCTACAAGGAGAATGCGGGCATCTTCTGCCACAACAATCCCTGGGTAATCATCGGCGAGGCCATGGCCGGCAGGGCCGATGACGCCTGGCGCCATTACCGCAAGATAACGCCCGCCTTCACCAAGGACCAGACCCTGAGGAAAGTGGAACCGTATGTATTCTGCCAGATGGTGGCAGGAAAAGATGCCGAAAAGCCGGGCGAAGGCAAGAACAGTTGGCTCACCGGTACAGCTGCATGGACTTGGAAAGCAGTAAGTGAAGCCCTCCTTGGCATCAAGCCCCAGTTTGACGGACTTCTGGTAGAGCCCTGCATACCAATCGGTACTTATAAGGTTCACCGCCGCTTCCGCGACGCCGAATATGACCTTACCATCCGCCAGTCAGGCAAAGGCGGCAAGGTTTTCATCCCATACAAACCCGGCAGGCAGGTGCTTGAAATAGAGTTATAGTTCCTTACCTTCCACAAACACCTTGCTGATAAACGGGGTGTGGTGGAGGTAGGGGAGTTTGGTGAGTGTCCAGCCAGGCTGAGTGAGAATCAGGCTGGCTTTTTTACCGCGGGTGATGGAACCAAGATCGTCTGAGACACCCATTGCGTAGGCGCTGTTCAGGGTGACGGCATTGAATGCCTGGGCTGGAGTGAGGCGCATCCTTATGCAGCCAAGTGCCATTACAAAGCGCATGTCTCCGGAAGGGGACGAGCCGGGATTGTAGTCCGATGCCAGAGCCACCCCAAGGCCGGCGTTGATGTAATCCTTTGCCCTGCCATAAGGTATTCCAAGGAAGAAAGATGAGCCGGGAAGCATCGTGGGCATGGTTTCAGACCCCCGGAGTGCCTCGATCTCTGCATCGGTAGTCCTTTCCAGATGGTCTACGGACAGTGCTCCGTGCTTGACTCCAACCTGGACGCCGCCGCTAACTGCAAGCTCGTTCGCATGGATTTTGGGTTTCAGAAGACCATTTGCGGCCGAAAGAATACGGTCTGTATCTTCCACGGTGAAGAATCCCTCGTCGCAGAATACGTCTACGAAATCGGCCAGCTTTGCAGCCTCCGGAATCATGTCTATCACGGCCTTCACATAGTCTTCATGGGAATACCCCCTGCCGATGGCATGAGCACCCAGAAAAGTGCTTTTGACCGCCACAGGGACTGTTTTTCTGATGCGGTCAATTACACGTAGCATCTTCATTTCGCCCTTCGGGTTGAGCCCGTAACCGCTCTTTATTTCCATGGCAACGGTACCTTTTGCCATCATCTCTTTCACACGCGCCATGGACTGATCGAAGAGCGAGTCCTCGGAAGTTGCGTTCAGAAGGTCAGAAGAGTTGAGAATTCCACCGCCACGGGCGGCGATCTCCTCATAGCTGAGACCGTTTATCTTGTCCAGGAATTCGCCGTCACGGCTGCCTGCGTAGACTATGTGGGTATGGCTGTCGCAGAAGCCGGGGAGGATCATGCCGCCGCGGGCGTCCAGAGATTCCTCGACTTCGCTCGGAATGACAGAGGGTGAGCTCGGAATGACAGAGGGGCAGGTGGACATGGGGCCGAAGGCGGATATGCGGCCGTCTTCGATGAGGAGCCAGGCGTTTTCAAGGCAGTCGACAATGCCCTGAGAGGCGCCCTCCTTGCGGAGAACGCCTTCAGGAACTATGCCGGCTAGTATTCCTATGTTCTTGATTAGCACGGAATGCTGGTTTTACGGATGAATTCTATGCTCTTTTCGATGAGCGGATGCATGTAGGAGTCCTTGTCCAGGAAGGGAACGTCTTTCCTGTATTCTGCAACTACGCCCTCAAGGGTGGGTGAAGACTTCTCCGGCCGGCGGAACTCAAGTGCCTGTGCTGCGTTGAACAGCTCAATGGCAAGCACTCTTTCAACGTTGTCTACAACCCTGACGAGCTTTGTGGCGGCGTTGGAGCCCATTGAGACATGGTCTTCCTGGCCCTGTGATGAGGGAATGGAGTCGCAGGAAGCGGGCCAGCAGAGGCCCTTGTTCTGGGAAACGATGGATGCCGCCGTATACTGCGGAATCATGAATCCGCTGTTGAGACCGGGATTGGCAACAAGGTACTTGGGAAGGCCCCTGAGACCGTGTATCAGCTGGTAAGTGCGTCTTTCAGAGATGCTTGCGAGTTCGGACATCGCAATTGCCAGAGCGTCCATGGGGATTGCGATGGGCTCTCCGTGGAAGTTTCCTGCCGATATTATCATGTCCTCTTCGGGGAACACGTTAGGATTGTCCGTCGTGGAGTTGATTTCGTTCTCAATGACGGATTTCACATAAAGGATGTTGTCCTTGACGGCTCCGTGAACCTGAGGGATGCAGCGGAAGCTGTAAGGGTCCTGGACGTGCTCCTTGTGCCTCTGGATGAGCTGACTGCCCTCGAGCAGTTCGCAGAAGCGCTTTCCGGTGCTTATCTGACCGTTATGGGGACGGATAAGGTGCGTCAGGGGAAGGAAAGGCTCTATGCGGCCGTCATAGGCATCCAGGGAGATGGCGCCGATGACATCGGCCCAGCGGGAAAGGCGCATGCTCTTGAGGATGGACCAGACAGCATGGGCGCTCATGAACTGGGTGCCGTTAAGAAGGGCAAGGCCTTCCTTGGACTGCAGTTTGATGGGCTCCCAGCCTTTCTCTTTCCATACTTCGGCAGAGGGACGCTCCTTACCTTTATACAATACTTCTCCAAGGCCGATGAGCGGAAGGCTCAGGTGGGCGAGGGGAGCGAGGTCTCCGGATGCACCAAGGGAACCCTGCTGGTAAACAACGGGAAGGATGTCCTCGTTGAACATGTCGATGAGCCTCTGCGCCGTGATAAGCTGCACGCCGGAATGACCGTATGCAAAGTTCCTTATCTTGAGGAAAAGCATGAGCTTGACAATTTCCGGGCGCACTTTTTCACCCGCTCCGCAGGCGTGTGATACAACCAGGTTGTGCTGGAGCTGTGAGAGGTCCTCCTTGGGAATGGTGACGTTGTAGAGTGAACCGAATCCGGTGGTGATCCCGTAGATGGGTCTTCCTACATCGTCCATCTTGCTGTCAAGATATTCGCGGCAGCGGATGATGGCTGCTTCGGATTCTTTGGAGAGAGCGAGCTTTTCGCCTTTGTCAAATATCTCCCTCACATCTTCCAGGGAGAGCCTTTTGCTAGAGATATAATGCATTACTTGAGAGATTTCAGGATTAAGTCTTCATCGGCCTCGTTGGGGAGGGTGACCTTGAGGGTGGGTGTCCGTTTCATTTCCCGTTCAATTGCGAAGCGGGCGCCTTTGTTGCGTGCCCAGGAGCGGCGTGCGATGCCGTTGTTTACGTCCCAGAACAGCATTTCGCGGATGTGGCGGTCGCTGTCCGAAGAACCGTCGATAACCATGCCGAAGCCGCCGTTGATCACTTCGCCCCAGCCTACGCCGCCACCGTTATGGATGGAGACCCAGGTGGCGCCGCGGAAACCGTCGCCGATGACGTTCTGGACGGCCATATCGGCACAGAACTGGCTGCCGTCGTAGATGTTGGAGGTTTCACGGAAGGGGGAGTCGGTTCCGGAGACGTCGTGGTGGTCGCGTCCGAGGACGATGGGAGCGGTGATCTTACCTTCCTTGATGGCTTTATTGAAAGCGAGGGCAATCTTGGTGCGGCCTTCACAGTCGGCATAGAGGATTCTTGCCTGGGAGCCCACGACGAGGTGGTTCCTGCCGGCTTCTTCTATCCAGTGGATGTTGTCCTTCATCTGGCCCTTGATTTCGTCGGGGGCGGTTTCTGCCATTTCGGAGAGGACCTTCACGGCAATGGCGTCGGAGGCTGCAAGGTCTTCGGGCTTTTCGCTCATGCAGACCCAGCGGAACGGACCGAACCCGTAGTCGAAGTAGAGCGGGCCCATGATGTCCTGGACGTATGAAGGGTAGCGGAAGGAGCCGTCTTCGCGGAGAATATCGGCCCCGGCGCGGGAACTTTCGAGGAGGAAGGCGTTGCCGTAATCGAAGAAATACATTCCTTTGGCGGTGAGGCGGTTGATTGCTGCAACCTGGCGGCGGAGGGATGCCTGGACGGCCTTCTTGAACTCCTCGGGCTTTTCTGCCATCATTATCTTGGACTCTTCGAGGCTGTAGCCCACGGGATAGTAGCCGCCTGCCCAGGGATTGTGGAGGGAGGTCTGGTCGCTGCCGAGGTCTACGTGGATGTCCTCATCGGCAAGCCTTTCCCAGAGGTCTACGACGTTGCCTACATATGCGAGGGAAACGACTTCCTTGTTTTCGACGGCCTTGCGGATTCGGGCGATGAGTTCGGTGAGGTCCCTGTGGAGCTCGTCCACCCAGCCCTGGTCAAAGCGCTTCTGGGCGGCCATGGGGTTGATTTCGGCAGTGACGCTCACGACGCCGGCGATGTTGCCGGCCTTGGGCTGTGCGCCGGACATTCCGCCGAGGCCTGCGGTCACAAAGAGGAGTCCGCCGCGGTCTTCACCGTTTCTGCCCCGTTTGAGAAGCTGCATCCTTGCCGCGTTCATCACGGTGATGGTGGTGCCGTGCACGATGCCCTGAGGGCCGATATACATGTAGCTGCCTGCGGTCATCTGGCCGTACTGGCTGACGCCAAGGGCGTTGAGGCGTTCCCAGTCGTCCGGTTTGGAGTAGTTGGGAATTACCATGCCGTTGGTGACGATTACCCTGGGTGCGTCCTTATGGCTGGGGAAGAGGCCCAGAGGATGGCCGGAGTACATGACCAGGGTCTGTTCGTCCGTCATGTTTGCAAGGTACTGCATCGTAAGCCTGTACTGTGCCCAGTTCTGGAATATGGCTCCGTTTCCGCCGTAGATGATGAGCTCGTGCGGGTGCTGGGCAACCCTTTCGTCCAGGTTGTTCTGGATCATGGCCATGATGGCGGCCGCCTGGCGGCATTTTGCGGGATATTCCTCTATCGGCCTTGCGTAAATGCGGTATTCCGGCCTGTAGCGGTACATGTAGATGCGCCCGAAGGCTTCAAGTTCCTTGGCGAATTCCGGCGCCAGGGTCTCGTGAAGGCTCTTGGGGAAGTAGCGGAGCGCGTTCCTGAGGGCCAGGACCTTCTCCTTGGGGGAGAGGATGTCCTTGCGCCTTGGGGCATGGTTTATCTCATCGTCATATACCTTTACCGGAGGCAGTGTTGCAGGGATTCCCTGCAGGATTTCTTCTTTGAAAGTCATATATCTATATTGCAATGTTCTTTTCAACCGCTTCCAAGACCTCTTTTTCCAGCGCCTCTGCCTCTGCGACGATTTCATCGGCACGCTTCAGAAGTGGAGCGGCGGCGGTTTTGTCGGCAAGGGAGGCGGAATTGATGCGCACGTTGAGGCGGGCGCCTTTCACGGCTGCAACGGCGGCAAGGGCTGCAACGCCGGCGTCGGAGGCCGATGCAGGATTCCCCTTCTGTGCCATTTCAAGGGCAAGAGGGAGGGCCTTCAGGGAGGCTTCCATCGTCTTCAGGGGCACTTCAGCAGCATAGAGGGTGGCGTCTTCGAGGGCTTTTGCACGGG
>JAFTFV010000055.1 GCA_017458265.1 Bacteroidales bacterium
CATTGGCAAATGGATGCTCAGCGGAAAAGTGGGCATGGATGCCAAACGGCAGCAAATCAACGGCCACCTTTGGAGCCTGCTGACGCCTTATGCCGAACCGGCCCTGCTGCGCGAGATTGGAAACCACAAGCTGGACGGCCTCCTGAGGATAAGCTACCAGCGCAGGCAGTATGACCGGAATGTGCAGCAGGGATTCTGTTTCGAGCCGACTGTCCGTTGGAACTTGAAGCTCTCTCCCACGTCCTCAATGTTGGTTTATTATCGGCTTTCCGCCAGCCCGATACAAGGGACGAAGGTTGTGGATGCGCCGGTCTATACTTCCTACAGGAGTCAGTACGTCGGCACGGGCATCCCGGATGTCCAGCTGTCCCATACCGTTTCCGGAACGTACTCCTACCGGAATCCGGTTTATGGCCTGTTTTTCAGCATCAACCCTGTGTTTACCCGGAGCAAGGGCAATCTGCTTTATGCAAACACCATCGATTCCGGCATTTATGTGCAGCAGGCAAGCGGCCAGAAGTATGACGCAAACACATATTTGTTGGACGGAAGGATCTCTAAATCATTATCCTGGTGCAGGACGGTGATCGGGCTTTCCGGATCGGCCTTGCTGAGTGACTACGGCTATCTGTCGGCCGGTAAGGTGACGGATGCCAGGACAGCCGCATACACAGTATCCCTGGATTACTCTTTCAGGCCTGCCCGGTGGATTACAGTGGAGGGCGGCTCCCTGCTTGAGATGACCAGGCGAAGTGAGGAAGGGGCTGCAATGGCAGGCGTGAACGACTGGGAGCATCGGATGCAGCTGAACTTCCTGCCGGCAAAGAGGTGGATGATTTCCCTGCACAACGAATTATACCACAGCAGCGAGAGGGACTTCGGCGTGAATTGGTTCTGTGACGCGTCGGTCAGTTACAAGGCAGACCGGTGGGAATTGTCGCTCTCGGGCCGCAACCTGGTGGGGACTTCGCAATATGAACGAGTACACATCTCCTCGGCGGTACAGTCCTATACTTTGACGTATTTGAGGCCGAGGGAGGTTGTGGTGAGGTTTTGCTTGGACCTTTAATTACCTGTCATCCACGTTAAAGACAGGTAGAGTGAAGATGCCGTGCACGATTCCCGTCAAGGCTTGATTTTTGAAATCTGCATCAGCCGTTACTGAACCTTATTACTGTATGAGAGTATTACGCGCCATCCTGATAGCTGTTATATTGCTCCCACAAGTTTTGAGAGCCCAGGTTTCTTTCGATCCGGGAGAAGGATGCCTCAATGTGGTTGAATTTACTGCAGGGCCTGGTTTGGGAGCTTTGGGTGACAGGCTTATAGGAGCCAATTATCTTCATGAGAGGTTTATTAACGAACAGTTCAGCGTTGGGGCGGGTGCTGGTTACAGCTACCACCAGCAGTACCAGTTTTCTGCGATTCCTGTGTATTTCAGCACGCACTATTTCTTCGCAGACAGCAGGTTCTCCCCGTTTGTGAACCTCAAGGCGGGCATTTATTGGAAGCTGGCGCCGAAAAATATAGATACTAATCAGGAGTTATCCATTTCGGGGAACCAGCCTGGCTTCAGTTTGTATGTTTCACCCGGCGCCGGGGTCAAGGTCCATCTCACTTCGCATATCGGCCTGATGGCATCGGTGAGTTATGACGGATACCTGGTTAATGTTCTCGACGGCACCAAGAACAATTATCACACTACGATAATTCCGAATCTGGGAATTAACTTCGGTCTGTGCTTTCAGATTCCGGGGTGGTAGGGGCGTTACTCTGCAATCAGCTTATACCCTGTCCCCCGGACATTGACGATGCGGATACGGGGATCTTTGGAAAGTGCACGGCGCAGGCGGGTGATGAAGACCTGGAAGCTGCGGGCGTTGAAGAAGTCGTCGTCGCCCCAGAGGTCGAGGAGGAGGTTCTGCATGGGAACGACTTCTCCATGGGCACGGCAGAGGCGGCGGAGGATTTCGGCTTCCCGATGGGACAGGCTCGTGGTCTCGCCTTTCGGGAGGTATTCCAGCATTTGGGATGAGGGCGTAAAGCGGTAATCACCCAGGGTGTATTCGTTCTGCTCCGGTTCAAGTCTTTCAGTCATATAAGCCTTGCCCATCAGAGCCTTGATGCGGACGATGAGTTCCTGGATGGCGAAGGGTTTCTTGAGGTAGTCGTTAGCGCCCAGTTCGAAACCGGTTACGACATCGTCCGGGGTGGATTTGGCCGTGAGGAAGAGGACGGGGGTATGGTCGTCGGTCTTGCGGATGCGGCGGACCATCTCGAAGCCGTCCAGCCGGGGCATCATGACATCGGCAATGAGGACGTCCGGATGAGTCTCGAAGAATCGTTTGAGGCCTTCGGCTCCGTCGTATGCGGTCTCCACCGTGAAGCCCTTGCTGCGAAGGGTCTCACTGACGATTTGTACGAGGGTCTTTTCGTCTTCGACGAGGAGTATCTTGATTGTCGGCATAGATTCAGAGTGTCAGGATGAATTCACTGCCCTTGCCGGGAGTGCTGGAGACTTCTATGGTACCACCGTGCTTCTCGACCATTGTTTTGGCGTAATAGAGTCCTAGGCCATAGCCCTTGACATCGTGGATATTGCCGGTGGGAACGCGATAGAATTTGTCGAAGATGTGCTTCTGCTTGTCCGGCGCTATTCCGATACCGTTGTCCAGGACACGGATTTCGACTCCTTCATCGGTAGCTTTTGCAGTGATGTCGATGTGGACCGATTCTCCGGAGTATTTGATGGCGTTGTCTATGAGGTTACTGACGATGTTTGAAAGGTGGAAGCGGTCCGCGTCGAGCACCAGGCTACTATCTACATTGACTTTGATGTCGCAGGGCTTTCCGGCGGAAAGAATGTGCTGGTCGGCCAACTTCTGCAGCAGCGGCTCCAGCTCAATGGTTTCGCGTTTGAGCTCGAAGGTTTTGCGGCTTTCCATACTCATCGAGAGGATCTGCTCGATCATTCCTTCCAAC
>JAFTFV010000056.1 GCA_017458265.1 Bacteroidales bacterium
ATCCATTCAGACTGGTCCTCCAACGAGAAGACCGCAATGGAAGGAGCTCTTGGCATGTCCTATGCAGGCAAACGCGCTCTCGTTTGCATGAAGCACGTCGGCATGAACGTGTGTGCAGACCCTCTCATGGGTTCTGCAATGACAGGCGCAAACGGCGGCCTCATCATCGCCGCCTGCGACGACCCTTCCATGCACAGTTCACAGAATGAACAGGACTCCCGCTTCTGGGGCACCTTCGGCATGATGCCGGTATTTGAGCCTTCCAACCAGCAGGAGACCTATAATATGACGCGCGCCGCACTGGACTATTCCGAGAAACGCGGAATTCCCGTCATCATGCGTCTCACAACCCGAATGGCCCACAGCCGCGCAGTAGTGGAAAGCGCTCCCCTGCGTGAGCAGAATCAGCTCCACTACCCCGAAAAAGCCCGCCAGTGGGTCACCCTGCCGGTCAATGCAAGGGTAAGGAACCGTGAGCTCATCAAGGACTATGCAGAATTCGAAGAAGATGCAGCCGTCACCCAGTTCAACTGGCTCAAGGACGGTCCTGACAAGAGCCTAGGCATCATCGCCTGCGGCATCGGCTACAATTACCTCATGGAGAACTATCCCGAAGGCTGCCCCTTCCCGGTTCTCAAGGTGAGCCAGTATCCTTTCCCCAGGAAACTTGCGCTTGAGCTTGCATCCAAGGTCAAGGCCGTACTGGTCATTGAAGAAGGCCAGCCTCTTGTAGAGGAACGCATGAAGGGCTACTTCCCTACTCCCGTTCCCGTAAAGGGTCGTCTGGACGGCACCCTTCCAAGGGACGGAGAACTCTCGCCGGACGCCGTCCGCGCCGCAGTAGGTCTTCCCGCACTTCCGCAGTACAAGGCATCTGAAGTAGTGGTCCCCCGTCCGCCGGCACTTTGCCAGGGCTGCGGCCACAGAGACTTCTACACCGCCCTCAACAATGTCCTCAAGGACTATCCCGGAGCAAGGGTATTCGGCGACATCGGCTGCTACACCCTTGGCTGGATGCCTCCTTTCAACAGCCTCCATACCTGCGTTGAAATGGGCGCATCCTGCACCATGGCACAGGGCGCCGCATTCAGCGGAACATGGCCTGCAGTTGCCGTCATCGGCGATTCTACCTTCACCCACAGCGGCATGACCGGCCTCCTTGATGCAGTCAACAGCAAGGCCGACATCACCCTCTGCATCTCCGACAACCTCACCACCGGCATGACCGGCGGCCAGGATTCGGCAGGCACCGGCCGCATCGAGGCCATCTGCCAGGGACTCGGCGTCGAGCCTGAGCATATCCGCACCATCGTACCTCTTCCCAAGAACTATCCCGACATGGAGAAGGTCATCAAGGAAGAACTCGAATACCACGGCGTTTCCGTTATCGTATGCCGCCGCGAATGCATCCAGACACTCAGAAGACACGCCGCCAAAAAGTAAACAGTCATGAAAAAGGATATTATACTTGCCGGTGTGGGAGGACAGGGTATCCTCTCCATCGCAACAGTCATAGGTTCTGCAGCCCTTGAACAGGGACTTTATCTCAAACAGGCCGAAGTTCACGGCATGAGCCAGCGCGGCGGCGACGTCCAGAGCCACCTCCGCCTGAGTTCGGAGCCCATATTCAGCGACCTCATTCCCAAGGGTGGCGCAGACCTCATCGTCTCCCTGGAACCCATGGAGGCACTCCGCTATGTTCCCTGCCTTGAAAGAAACGGCTGGATCATCACCAACACAGCTCCACTGGTGAACATTCCCAATTATCCGGATATCGAAAAGGTAAAGGACGAGCTGTCAAAGTACCCCAACGTAATTGCATTTGACGTCGATGCCCTGGCAAAAGACCTTGGCACTCCCCGCGGTGCAAACATGGTTCTTCTCGGAGCAATGGCCGCAGCCCTTGGCATCCTGGATGCAGACAAGCTCCGTGACGGCATCCGCCGCGTATTCGCCCGCAAGGGAGACGCCGTCGTAGAATCCAACCTCAAGGCTTTCGACGCCGGGTTGGAGTATTCCCTTAAGCAGAAATAGAATGGACAAACCCTTATCAAAACAGATGCTGGACGATGTCCTGGCCGAGATGGGCATAGAGGACGTCTCCCGCACAACCATCCGCCAGTGCTCCATGCTTGGAAGTACACTTGAGGAACGCTCAGGAGAGAAGTTTTCCCACCTCGAATTCGGCGTTCCCGGCATTCCTGCATGCCCTGTTGGAATCGAGGCCCAGAAGAAAGCACTGGACAACGGCATTCCATCCATCTATCCGTCTGTGCAGGGCCTTCCGGCGCTGAAGAAGAACGCCTCACGCTTTGTCAAGGCCTTCATCGACGTAGACATCGACCCAAAGGGCATTGTTCCCACAGTGGGCTCCATGCAGGGAAGCATGACCAGTATCCTCGAATGTTCCCAGCTGGATCCCAAGAAGGACACCATCCTCTATATCTGCCCCGGATTTTCCGCCCACGGACGCCAGCCTGACATCCTTGGAATCAAGAACGTCACATTCGACATCTATGAATACAGGGCAGAAAAGCTCCGCGAAAAGCTCGAATCCTATTTCAAGGAAGGCAATATCGCGGCCATCCTGTACTCCAATCCCAACAATCCGGCATGGATATGCCTCACGGAGGAGGAACTGCAGATTATCGGAGACCTTGCCAGCAAGTATGACGTAATAGTCCTGGAGGACATGGCATACCTGTGCATGGATTTCAGAAAGGACATGTCCGTCCCCTTCCAGCCGCCGTTCCAAAGCACCGTGGCGCGTTATACGGACAATTATGTGATGCTCATCTCCGGCAGCAAGATATTCAGCTACGCCGGCGAAAGGATCGCTATCGTCTGCATTTCAGACAAGCTCTACCACAGGGAATACCCGGAGCTCAAGAAGAAATGGGGCATCGGCAAGTTCGGAGACAATTTCATCCTGAACTACCTGTATGTCAACACCTCCGGAGCATCGCATTCGGCTCAGTATGCCCTTTCTGCGATGTTCGAGGCCGCCGTGGACGGAAGGTACAACTTCGTGAAGGAACTCCGCGACTATGGCTTCAGGGCCCACCGCTCCCGCGAAATATTCGACCGCAACGGCTTCCATCTGGTATATGACAAGGACATGGAGCAGACCATCTCCGACGGTTTCTTCTATACCGTGGAATACAGGGACCTGAGCAACCGAGACCTCCTGGAGGCTCTTCTCAGGTGCGGCATCATCGCAATTCCGCTGAACACGACGGGCAGCGGCCAGTGCGGAATCCGCGTCTGCGTTTCCCGCCTTCTCGGAGACGAAGACTTCGAACTTCTTGACCGTCACCTGAAACTCTTTGTCGAACTTGTAAACTAAAGCCGATATGAAATATGTATCTGCCGACGAGGCCGTCAAGCTTGTACGCAGCGGTGACACCGTCGTATGTCAGGGCGGAACCTCCGTCCCGGTGATCCTTCAGGAAGCACTCGCAAGGAGGCATGAAGAACTGCGGGACGTACAGATTGTCTGCGGCTTCAACATCACTGCAGGCGAGGCACCCTTCTGCAAGCCGGAATACAAGGATTCCTTCCTTGTGAACAGCATTTTCATCAGCGGAGACCAGCGAAAATACATCGCTGCCGGCTACGGAACAATGACCCCGGCATTTCTGGGCGAGGTTCCCGGCCTCTTCCGCCGCGGAGAAATCCCCGTGGACGTAGCGTTCATCAACTGCTCGCTCCCCGACGAAAACGGCTACTGCAGCTACGGAATCTCTGCCGATATCGCCGTATCGGCAGTGGAATGCGCGCGTGTCGTCATAGCCCAGGTGAGTCCGAACATCCCCTATCTGTACGGAAAGTGCCTGATCCACGAATCAAAGATAAGTGCTGCAGTATACTGCGAAGAGCCGCCGCTCGGCATGGTCTTCGGTGAGCCAACCCCAATCGAGGCTGCCATCGGCGCAAATGTAGCCTCCCAGATTCCTGACGGCGCCTGCCTGCAGATAGGTGTCGGAGGCATCCCGAACGCCGTTTTGAACGGGATCAAGCACCATCAGCACCTGGGCCTTCACACTGAGGCCATGACCGACGGCGTCATCCGCCTCATCAAGGAGGGCGTAATCGACAATTCGCTCAAGAAAGTGCATCCGGGAGTGAGCGTCGCGGCCCTAGCCATAGGCTCTGCGCCCATGTACAAGTATATAGACCACAACAAGACCATGGAGTTCTTTGACGTAGCCTATACCAACAACCCCTTCCTCATAGCCCAGAATCCCAGGGCCTGCGCCATCAATTCGGCGATAGAGGTGGATCTTACGGGACAGGTCTGTGCCGATTCCATCGGCGAGATGATATTCTCCAG
>JAFTFV010000057.1 GCA_017458265.1 Bacteroidales bacterium
GTAAAAGAGAAAGACACTATATGAAAGGAACAGCAGCACCACTTTTGTCATTTTTGGAGGGAGCAAGAAAGCGATTCATTATCCCGGTATACCAGAGGAACTATGACTGGGGCTTTCCACAGTGCCAGCAGCTTTTTAATGACCTTGTAGACCTTGTCAAGAATGACCGGGCCAATCACTTCTTCGGCTGCATTGTCCGTGCACAGGCAAAGGATGCAGGTGCAGATGAATATCTCATCATTGACGGCCAACAGCGCATGACGACGGTCTGCTTGATATTTCTCGCTATTTATTGGAATATCAAGCAGGGGAATATTGAGCCCGAAGACCCTCGTCTGGCAGAGAAGATTTATAAGAAATTCCTCGTGGATGAGTTTGATCCAAAGGACAAGAAGATCCGTCTCAAGCTGAATAAAGAAGACCGGAAGGCATTCGATCACCTCGTCGATTTTGGGGACGGCCATGAATTTGAGAATTCCAGAGTGGTCACCAATTATGAGTTCTTCTATAAGCGACTTCAGACGTTGTCATTCCCAGTAGACGATTTCTACGATGCCATTAGAAAGCTCATCGTCATCGACATTTTCCTTGGTGGCGACGATGATGCTCAGCTGATTTTCGAGAGCCTCAACTCTACCGGGCTTGAGTTGACCGAGGCAGACAAGATTCGCAACTTCGTCCTTATGGGCCTTTCCGAAAAGGATCAGGAAGAATACTACAACAAGTATTGGAGTTACATCGAAAAGTATTGCTCTGGGAACAATGCCCTTGATAATTTTGTTCGAGATTATCTGACGCTGAAATCTCCGACTGGCGAAATCCCCAAGTTTAAAGGAATTTACTCTGCATTTAAGACCTTCTCTGAAGGCCAGAATATGGAGTCGATTTTGTCGGAGATGAAGCTCTATTCTGACTGGTATAACAAGATTCGCTCCGCCAATGTGGGCAATGCTGCAGCTAATGAGATAATGGCCCGCCTCAACTACCTTGAGATGACGGTCACGTATCCGTATCTGATGGGCTTCTTGGCTTATGCAAAGGATGTTCAAATGGAGGAGAGCGAGGTTAAAGATGTGCTGTCTTGCATCGAGGTATTTATCTTCCGCAGGCTCGTTTGCGGCTACCCGACAAATGCCTTAAACAAGGTCTTTGCAACGTTACACCAGCAGATTCTGAAAAACAAGCGGGAAAGCGACAGCTATTACTCCGTAATGGTCTACCTGTTACAGAATAGGCGCAAGACGATTATCTTCCCGAAGGACGACGAGTTTGTACGGGACTTTACCACTAAGTCGGTATACAACATGCGGCCCAAGAACCGCTCCTACATATTCGACAGGCTGGAGAATGGCAGCAGCAAGGAAAAGAACAACGTTATAGACTATATCCAGAAGGGCGAGCTGACCGTAGAACACATTATGCCGCAGGTGCTCACTCCGGCATGGCAGGAAGCACTGGGTGAGGAGCATTTCCGCATCCACGAAGAATGGCTGCATACCATTGCTAACCTCACGCTCACTGGATATAATTCTCAATACAGCAACCGCACCTTCGCCGAAAAGAAAACTGTCGAGAACGGTTTTGCTCAGAGCGGATTACGCCTTAATCAGTACATCGCGCAGTTCGATAAATGGACGGAAGATGAGATGAAATTGCGCAGGGACAAGCTGGCTGAGCTTGCCAAAGGCGTCTGGCCATATCCGGAGTCAGATTATAAGCCGGATGTGCGCCTCGACGATGAGGTTCCCATTGGCGATGAGGACTTTAATTATTCCGGACGGAAAATCACGAGTTTCCGTCTTTGTGGCACACCGTATTCTGTTGTAGACTGGGCCGGGGCAACAATTACCGTTCTTAAACTCTTATATGAGCTGGATCCTCGCTTCTTAATCGCGGAGGCCAAGGACCCGAATAACGGATGGATTGTGCCCAAAGATCCAGACGGGCGCTATCCGCATAAACAAATCGCTGATGGCGTTTGGATGAACATGTCCAATGATACCAACACAAAGATTCGTATCATTCGCAGCGTTTATCGGAACTATGATCTTTCCGATGACGACCTGGTATTTACTCTTCTTCCTGCAAAGGAAAAAGATGATGCTCCCGCTAATGCCGAGTCCGAAACGTGGATGATGCCCTCAAATAACAACATTTTCCGGGTAGATGATTGTATTGACGACCGGGGCGTTATCTTCTGGCGGCAGTATAACAATTTCTCCGTTGGTGATTATATTTATCTCTACGGGACAAAACCGGAAAGCCGAATTAAGTATTTAATGCAGGTAGAAGAAACCGATATACCGCATAGCGATGAGATTGATGATAAGGAGTATTGGTTGTCCGAGACTGAATTTAACGAGCGTTCAAAGCATAATCGGTACTTAAAGCTCCGTCTCATTCAGAAGATTGAGTCAGATGCGCTATCTCTGGAAGACCTGCTTGAACATGGCCTTAAAGGTGCCCCCCAAGGTGCCATGAGGCTTTCCGGAGAGCTGCTGGATTATATCAAGGAGAATTCTTAGGGTCACTTTTATGGACGTCATCTTTCTCCCAAATGACTTGCAGGCAGCAACTATTGAGTTGCGCAATAAAGCGGCTGCTATTCAGTTTCCTAAAATTGTGAAACCAATTTTCGAGAATCTGGAGGAGTGCGGTTTAGACAAGCTTGTAAGCTTTGTTTACAGAGGAGATGTGCGCGATGTCGATATCCTGTACCCAAAGTTCAATGCCGGGATGCAAGAGAAACAAGAAGATATCGAGAAGATTGTCTTCTTAATGCAAAAACACGGGCTGAATGTGACGCAAAGTTTGCAGGACGATCTGGTTTTCCTGAAGAAGCAAATTAAACTTAAGGCCACAATCAACAACTTTGAGAATTGGCTCTTGTCGCACCTTGCATACCTCGATATCGATGATCTGGAAGTGGAAACCATAGTCTATTCTCCAAAGTCCGGCTTCCTCTTGAAATTCGTAGGAGTCGACCCTATAAAAGAGGAGGTGGAAAACTTACCGAGCGTTAATGTGATAAATACACCCCCAGTCGTTTCCATTAGCAAAGATGAAGGGGCCACTGCTCCCACAAAAGAGAAAAAACAGCCCAGCCTCTCTCCAGAGGAATGGAAGAAACAATCGAAAGGTTATCAGTGGGTACAAGAGCAGCTTAAGTTGGGAAAACGCAGAAAGGACATCATTTGCGAATTCAATCTTAGGCATCGAAAAGATCCAGACAATTATTCATCCAGAGAGGGCAAAGAACTGAGTGCCGCGATTTTAAGCCATTGGGCAAAAGATGGAAAATAAATAAAACTCAAGACCTCGCAACAATATGGGCAACAATCAATATGTAGATCTTTGGGAAAAGTATCGTCCCGTCATAAACACCCTCATCAAGAACGGTGGTGGTTCTTACCAGCTGTCCGCACATGAGTTTGCGCAGCGCGGGAATCGCGACAGTTATTCGTTTCGGCTTTCCATCCTGAATGGCGAAATCCCGATTCTGGAAGGCAGCGCTGTCGCAAGGGATCTGAAAACGGTGCTGGATGGCAGTAAGACCTTCAAGTCAAATGCGGCTGGAAAGAACATAACCATCCGCTTAACTCCATCGTTCATGTTGGAAGTTTCATTATAGTCGAAATTCAAAAGTAACCGCATATGTCACAACTAACCCTCATCAGCACACATCATTGCTCAAAGCTCTTCAAGACAAAAGTCCCGGCCATTAGAGAAATCCTCCGTAAAGGATTAATCGAGTTTGTCCGCGACGATTCCGACGTATACAAAATCAGCCTAAAGAGTGCACTAAACTACGCCTACGCACATCACATTGACATCGATAAAGACTACCTTCGCCAGATTGATACCAAGGTCGCTCCTTGGCGCGAAGATACGCGTGGGGTTTATGGGAAAAAGACCATCGACCTCGATGTTGAGAAAGAAATCCTGAACTTCGAGGAATAAGATGTCTCGCGACCACACACAAGAGGCACTTGACGAATACTACTCCACCGGGATAGATCCAACCGGGGGTGAGATCGGCCTTGACTTTGATCCGGAAACCGGAGATATCCTCAGTGAGAATATTGAGGATATTGAGGAAAACGTATTCGAGCCTTCTGGTCGTGACATACAGTTTGAGTACAACGTAAAAGCCGACGGGCACATTTACATCCCCAGCCGGGTTTTGTTCTTTGACACCGAGACGGACGGGCTCCCGCAGGAAGACAGTCCCAGCGCAGAAGTCGCTCCGGAGAACTGGCCCCACATCGTGCAGCTGGCATGGGTGGAGACGGATGACGAAGGGCACGAGCTGAGCTTCGGCAGCAAGATTATCAAGCCAGAGGGATTTGTGATTCCCGAAGATGCCACCGCCATTCATGGAATCACACAGGAATATGCAATGCGTGTCGGAGAGCCCAGAAAGAAAGTAATGCGGAAGTTCAAGCAGCTGCTTGGCCGCAATTACCTGAACGTTGCCCACAACCTCTGGTTTGATGCCAACGTGATTGCAGCAGAATTCTGGCGCTGCCATGTAGATAACGGCCACTTCCTCTACAGCGCTGGCTATTGCACTATGGAGGGCACCACAGATTTGTGCAAACTGCCTTTTGAAAGTGACAACCATCCAGATTGCATGTACAAGTGGCCAAAACTAACAGAGCTGCATGAGTTCCTATTTGGGCGCTCTTTTGACGGAGCCCACGATGCTCTGAACGATGTAAGGTCGACGGCTCGGTGTTTCTGGGAACTTGTAAAACGCGGATTGATATGAGAAAAACGGTGCTCATAGTAATCGCGATTCTTGGAGTGGCCGCATGCGGCTCCCGGACGCAGGCCCCGGTACCAGATCCGGAGGCCCAGAAGGAGATTGCCCGGCTCGACAGCCTGGTACAGGATCTCCAGCAGAAGAATGCCGCTCAAGAGGAGCGCATCATGGATCTGGAAGACGACCTTGATGAAGTAATCAGTTATCTAAACCAACAAGGATATTGAAATGAAGATTGAGGAAGCCATAGTGTTTGTCCTTGCCTCCTCCGGGCAGGGTATGAAAACCGAGCAGATTGCCCGCGAGATTAATGAGCGCGGTCTGTTCCACCGCTGGGACATGGTCCCGGTGGATGGCAAGATGGTGTACGCTGTCATTATGTCGCACCCGGACACGTTTTGCAAATCAGAGGGTCGGATAAGACTTCTCATATAGTGATGGACAAGAACAACAATAAAGTGATGGACACTGCGAGGATGCTGTACGCATACCTCAAGGAACATTGCGTTGGCAAGCAGACCTCCACATGGAATCTCGCTCGGAAAGCCTCTCTCGCGCTTGAAGATAATGACCTATGGGCCGTTCATGAAGCCCTTTGGACAGTTGTCGAAGAAGAGGGCGAGTATGAAATGTACCTTGGCAGTTACGCCAATGAAATTGTCGGCGTGCCGTACAACATCCCGTTCAGATTCCGTCTCAAGAAGAGAAAGTAGAAAAAAAAACTATAATCCATATTGGCATATGAAAAAATTCTTTATCATCCTTGCATTATGCATCCCGATTCTTGGATTTGGACAGAATAGAAAATTCGACAAGTTGTTGGATAAATATGACTGTCTCCCATACGTGCAAGACCTACAAAGTCGCACTGCATATGACTTCTGGTATGCAGTGGTCACAAACAGCCCTCGTCTCAAGAAAACAATGGAGGCATCTGAAAAAGGGAAAGAGACTTTTGTCAAAGCTCGCCAAAAAGTGGGAAATGTAATGATGCGTGCTAAATACCTCGGTGATAATCGCTCGTATATAACGGATATGCCATTTCTGGATACATTGAGCATGCATTTGCTGGGTGATTTAGAGGTAAAGAAGCTTAGAAGCGATTTTAATATCCGTTTCTATTATGACGATTATGCTAATGCAATGGCCGACCCGGACGCAAATATCTTTGTGACAAGCGGGCTAATGAACACCCAGGGACTGGATTATAATTCTCTTCTCGGCATAATGGCTCATGAATGTGCCCATACTCTTCTTTTCCATGTTATGCAAGAAGCTTATGAAACCGAGGAAAAGTACAGAAAAAATCAAATAGCTGGTGCTATTACAGCTGGGGTTAATGCTGCTGCGGCTGGATATGCTCAGGCTCAAGGCGTTCAGGTTGACTGGGACGATGTCAATAATACCACTTACCAGTTGGCTGATGCTGCATATGAAGATGCATACGGGAGATTTCGTTTCAAATATTCGAGAGAACAAGAGCTCGAAGCAGACATTATCGCTTGCCGTATTCTTGATTGGATTGGCGTCGGCGCAGATCATTACATTCAGGCGCTCGAAGTCATGAAAGATGATGAGGTTGTGTCTAATGGCGACAAGGATGGTGACCATCCGACAATTGCATATCGAGTAAAATTTCTCGAATATATGCAAGAAACTCGTCCTCTGTTCAAAGAGTAAAGATAGGACACATAGCAGGAATAATCTGACACTGATATCGAGAAGCTGCACATGAAGACCTACGCACTCTTTCAACAATACATCTGGCTGGTAAACACCATCCACAAGGCAGAGAACGGAATCACGCTGGAGGAAATAAACCAGCGCTGGCTCGATACTGATGCAAGCGAGGGTATTCCCATTGCCAGAAGCACGTTCAATCGGCACAGGGATTCCATTCTGGATATCTTCGGCATTATCATCGAGTGCAACAAGAAGAACGGATTCCGGTACTACATCGACAATTCCGACGTGCTGGAAGAGGATACCATCCAGAACTGGATGCTCTCCACGATGTCGGTGAACAGCATCCTCTCCGACAACAAAGGCGTGCATAACCGCATCGTGCTGGAGCCCATTCCTTCCGAGGGTGAGCATCTGCACAAGTTCATCGACGCCATGAAACGCGGTGTGCGGGTTAAGGTGGTGTACCGGAAATACGGAGAATCCGAAGTGCGAGAAAGAGTGGTGGATCCGTACTTTGTTAAGCTCACCAACAAGCGCTGGTACGGCATCGTCCACAAACCGGACGACAAGGGGCATATCTTTGTGCTGGGTTTCGACCGCGTGCAGTCTCTGGAGCTCACCAGCGAGAAGTTCCGCTACCCGAAGGGCTTCGACCCCATCGGCTTCTTCCGCAACAGTTACGGCATCCTTTCCGTGCAAGACACCCCGGTGGAGAAAGTGACCATCCGGGCCTTTGGGAAGCAGGTTTATTACCTGCGCGACCTGCCGCTGCATCCCAGCCAAGAGGAAGTGGCCACAGAGGAGGATTACTCCGACTTCGAGCTCACCCTGCGGCCTACGCCAGACTTCTATACACCGCTTCTCTCCAGAGGGCCGCTCATCAAGGTGCTGTCTCCGCAGTGGCTGGCAGATGAGATTAAGCGTCAGCACATTGAAGCTGCGGAATTATACAAATAATTTTGAAAAAAGTTTGAGGTTGTCCCACAGTTTGAGACAACGCCACATTATATTTGCTGCGGAAACTAAAAGACGAGCACCATGAAAAAGATAGGTAAAAAAATCACTCCTGCATTTGTAACCGAGCTTTCTCGGTGTGAAATCTTCGTATTTGGTAGCAATCTGGCCGGGCATCATGCGGGTGGTGCAGCACGGATTGCCTATGATAAGTTTGGAGCAGAATGGGGAAACGGAGTCGGTCCGCAAGGCAGATCTTATGCGATTCCTACCATGCAAGGGCCTGTGGAAACCATCAAGCCCTACGCAGATGAGTTCATCGCCTATGCAAAAGAGCATCCGTTGAATCGATTTCTGCTCACCAGAGTTGGCTGCGGCATTGCGGGATTCACAGATGAAGAGATGGCTCCGCTGTTTGTAGAAGCCCTCGATATCCCCAATATCTCCATTCCGGAGGAGTGGCTTCCCATCATGATAGCCGAGCCCCATCGAATTCTTGATGACGATGTCGAAGCACCCAGTGTAATCGACGAAGATGTGCTTCGGGATCTCTGTAATCAATACAAATATGTTATCGGCTCCGGAGTTCAGTCTCCAAGGCCAGAAATTCGCATCCGCTACATGTCATCCGACGGGCAATTGAGAATCGCAAGCTTCGGTGATTTCTTCTTCTATGGGCAGGAGCTGTATGTTTTTGATTGTGACGATATGTGGGCATCGGAGCACAATGAAGGTGTTGTCATAGACTATTTCCATGACGAATGCAAAGGGCGTGGATATGCTCATAAAGTGACCTTTGCCGGAGTTCGGACAGGCATCCGAGATTCCAATGGCAAGATTATTTTCACCGGTGATGTTTGCAAAATTGTACGTGGGGCTTCTCATTACCGTTTCGCATTCAGTTCTTTTGGAGCAGATGGAAAAAATGGTTGCTACGCCTTTGTCCTCGATAATCACAAACTCACGGTGTATGATTGCGATTCGGTCACGATCGACGGGAATATTTTTGAAAAGGAACAGGATCTCGACTGGCCGCAGCCGCTCATCTCGCGCTGCGCATCATACAACAAAGAATCGGCATAATCGGTCGACAGCTTCCGCATAGAATAGAAATCAACGACCACGCTTATGAAGATACAACTCATCGGATTCGATTATAATCTGAATCCAAATTCCAAACTTGAAATAACAAAAGAGATTATTAATAGTTCAGAGGCTGATCTTCTCCTATTCCCCGGCCATACGCTTCGGAACTATGATGACTTGGACTTTCTGGAGGACAATCTCACAAACTCAAAAACCACAGTCGTTTTGGAGATGGAAGACTCTTGGCCGTCAAGCTGCCTTTACCTTCATAACGCACTGTTTTTGATTAAGAATGGCGAATCAGAAGAAATGTTTACGAGTCAGGTTTTTGCAACGGCCGAGGATATCAACGGATTTGAAGTCCTTATGGAGAAGCTGTTTGATGAAATACCTCGCAGACAATTTGAGTGCTGTGGCAAACGGTTTACCGTTCTTTTGTGCGGGGAAACGGCGCTACTCGCCAGTGCTAAAGCCGAAGGTTATAAGGCCAGCTTCCGTTTCAAGTCTAACCCCAAGTTGAACAAGCGCTATGAGCAATTGCTTGCATCGACAGATGTTTTCCTCAATCCGATTCACGACCTGCAGGGTGAGCAAGGAGTGATGTCTCAGAGGCGAGCTACCTTAAGTGCAGATGGTCGCTATTATCTGTCAACGTGTGCGCTGAATGAAGAGATGTGGGGAAACTTCAACAGCAAGCGAATCCAATATATCAGCCATAATGGAGAGGCGCTAACAATTAAGCCAGATATCCATGATGATAAAGGTTATGTCTCAAGAATCGTTGAGATAAAATGAAAAAAGTTTGAGGTTGTCCCACGCTATGGTACAACCTCGATTTATTTTTGCTTTCAGAAAGTTAAACCTCTTAAGAGCAAGCCGTATGAAAGCAAAAGAAAACAGACCCGTCAAGAAAGTCCATCTGACTAATTTCCGCATTGCCGGATTCAGCTATTGGGATGGCCCGGAGGCGTTTGAGCAGCTGAAAGTCGGCACTCGTCTGGACCTTGTCCGCGAGCCGGACAATAAGTTCGACGCCTATGCCGTAGCCCTTTACCTTGGCGACTTCAAGCTGGGCTTCATTCCTCGTGGCGAGAACCATGACATCTCCAAGTATCTGGACATGGGACTTGATGACATTTACGAAGTCCGCGTCCAGCGCATCTCACCGGACGAGCACCCGGAGAATCAGGTAGAAGTTATCGTTTACATCAAGAACCAGAACAAGTAAGGCTATGGCACACATCTACACCATCCGCTGCCCTAAGTGCGGCAAAGAATACGAAGTCATGAAAGGGATCCTCATGAGTGAGTGCGACCTTGATCCCATGCCCAAGGAGCGAGAATTTGAGACTCCGGTGAAGTGCCCTAAGTGTGGATTTGAATTCTCCCTACAGGACGAGAAATACAAGGACAACATCCTGCTGTCCATGCTTGCAGACTAAGTCATGAGAGAAAACGAGAAACTGACACCTCGCGCCAAGGATCAAGTTCTTGGCTGCATGGTTGGCGGGGCCGTCGGTGATACCTTTGGCTATGCGGTGGAATTCGCGTCCTACGATTCCATCGTCAAGAAGTATGGAGAGAAGGGCATCACACGTTTTGATCTGGACAGGCATGGCGTCGCAGAGATTTCCGACGACACCCAGATGTCCCTTTTCACCGCTGCGGGCATCCTGCTGGGAATGACGCGGGGATTTATGCGAGGCGTCATGGGCCGCATTGACACCTACTGCCGCTGGACGTATCTGGATTGGCTCCATACGCAGGAATGGACGTCCCGCCACGAGGATGCCCGCGTGGATTCTTGGCTCATGGATGTGCCGGAGCTGTATTCCCGTCGAGCACCTGGTAATACCTGTCTGGCGGCTCTGCATTCTCTGGAAGCCGGGAAAGAGGCTCGCAACAATAGCTGCGGCTGCGGTGGTGTAATGCGGACGGCTCCCTTAGCGCTGCTGAATTACCTTCATGGCTACGCAGATGGTGACAAGTCCTACTGCGACATGTGCGCTGCCGAGGCTGCACGAATTACCCACAAGCATCCTCTGGGCTTCATCCCGTCGGCCATCCTGAACGACATCCTGATGCAGATTCTGCAGGACGACAATAGCCGCCGGATTGAGGAATATGTGGAAGAGGCGCTGCTGCGGCTCCCGGAAATCGTCTCCGAGGTTGATGGCGAGAAGAAGTATGGCGAGCTCTGGCCGGATGAGATTAGGAAGCAGAAGCGGCTTCTCAAAAAGGCACTTGATTTGGCCGCTACAGACATCGAAGACCACTACGCCATCGAATCCATCGGCGGAGGCTGGACTGGCCATGAGGCGCTCGCAATCGCCATCTACAGCGCTGCCAAGCACCGGGACTCCTTCGAAGACGCCATCGTGAGCTGCGTCAACCACTCCGGAGACAGCGATTCCACCGGAGCCATCTGCGGCAACATCATGGGTTGTTTGCTTGGCCGCAGCGCCATCCCTGCACACTACACCGAGCATCTGGAACTTTTGGGTGTCATCGAGGAGATGGCCACCGACATTTATACCGGATGCATCATCAGCGAATACGACCACTACGGCTCTCCGGAAAAAGAGCGCTGGGAGATGAAGTATTGTGAAGCACACCGCTGGACACCAATGAAATGAAGTTCACAGCGGAGGACATACTTTTAGTCGTTAAGTGGGTATGCATTGCCTTCGGGATCTTTGTGGTTCTCGCGGGCATCTTTGTGAAATCTGATGACACCCAGCACAATGATCCCAACAATTATCCTCCAGTACCACCTGCAATCTAAACAATGTTAGACTTCGACTCAGTTCCTCCGCCAACGGAGATCCCGGATTACGTCTTGTACAGCAAGAGGTATAATCGAGCGTACATTCCGAGGCAGAAAAAACAGCCAAAAGAGGAGTATAGAGTTGTTGTACACCCGGACAAGGAAAGTGCTCTCAAGGCTGCGAAAATGGCTGTAAAACAGAAGCGCGATCGCTATTTCGGAAGGGCAAGTGACGAGGGCACCTATCAAGATGCCTTCAATGTCTATGAGAACAGCAAAATCGTGGAGCAGCACAGGGTTTCTGGAGACTTGCAGATAGTGCAGAAATAACTTGCTATCCCCGGAATAAGATGCCATATTTGTGACCGAAGAGATGAAAAGCATCGCATAGGTCTTTGACAACCGGGAAAAGTCGTAACCCTTCCGTAACCCTTTTTTCAAAATCGGCCCTCTACGTATGTGAGAGGGCCGAGGTATATGTTCACTCGGTGAATCGAACCCAGCATGAAAAGGGGTGTTTTTTAAGCGATTTTTCTGTAACCTTGTAACCCAAACAGGAACATTAGGTCACACGTTGGTTACAGACTGGCTACAGTTTTTTGGTTCTTTCTGGTTCTGAAACAGGAACGCCAGAGGAACAAAAAACGTCACAAACTCGCGGAGTATCAAAGGGTTAGGGAAGTAACTAAAAGAAAATCAAGGACTTAAGTTTTACCTTAAATCCTTGACCTTGTGGAGCATAGGAGAATCGAACTCCTGACCTTTTGAATGCCATTCAAACGCTCTACCAACTGAGCTAATACCCCATATCCCTTAACGGGACTGCAAATATAAGGAGGATTTCTGAATTTGCAAAATATTTTTTAAGTATCCTCACTCAACAACCGAAAGCGGCATTTCCCAGCCGGTGATGGTGGAGACAGAGGGGATGAGGACGCTTGCAACCTTGCGGTGGCCGGCGTAGTTGGGATGCCAGCTGGCGCCAAGGTCGGAAGTATCGTTGAGGGCGCTCGCATGGACGGCACTCCAATGGACATTGGAAACGCCGCTGCGGCGCACGGCTTCCTCCACGTAGGCGGCCATCTTCTCGTCGGCCTTGGAGGCGAGGCAGAGGATGGGGGCCGATGGATAATCGGCACGGATCTGCCTGAGGAGGTCTGCGTAGCCGGCACACCAGGAGCCCAGCGAAGGCTGCTTCCCAACAGAGAAGTCGTTGGTTCCCAGATATATGACCACCAGGGACGGAACGTATGCCGATGCCTTCCAGAGCGGAGAACTCCCCTCCTCTGAATCGAACACATGGGCGTATTTCCCGGGCATCGTAAGCCCGCCTGCATCTGCATAATTCCGCACGACGCCCCGGCCGGAATGGCTCACCGTGACCACATCGGCATTGAAATACCTGCCGACGATGGCCGCATAGGTGTAGCTGGGATTCTCCTCCGAAGCCCTGAAAGGCTCGTCGCGGCCTGCTGCCTCGGTTCCGTATCCGCAGGTGTAGGAATCGCCCACGAAGAGCAGTTTCCTTTCCTTCAAGCCCCTGGCCTGCAGGAAGCTTCCGTCGGTAATGAATTCCTCCAGGGTAATCTTCCCCTGCTCCCCTTCCGTGCGCTTCTGGATATAGACGGTGTGTTCCTCCTTCTTAAGGTTCTCCACCACCGGCACCAGAGCCGATCCGCCAAGCGTCAGCACGAAGTCCGGCACCGCGCAGGGTTCCTTGTCCACCCACACGTTAACGTAGTTGGTTCCGCTGTCCTGATACCTCATTTCCAGGTACTTGCCCTTGAAGCTTACGACAGCGGTCACACCCGTCCAGTCATAGGAAACCTTACCGCCCTGAACCAGAGTGCGGCCGATGTAAGTGAAACAGGGAGAATCTGCACTGCGGCTTTCCTTCGCCCCAAGGACGACGGAGAAAGCCATCAACACGGCAGACACCAGCACAGCCTTTCTCATTGCTTTACCGTCTCTTGTGGTTTCTCTCCGGTGAGCTGTGCCGACAGTTTCTCGAACTGCTGCTCGTCAATCATACGGCACGTTCCGTTGAATGCGGCATCCAGTTCCACCTGCAGGCGCTTTACGTTGAGGTCTCCCTCTACCGAACAGCCCTTGCGCAGGATAAGCGTATCCTTCACATACAGGTTGCCGATGAGCTTTCCGCAGAAATCAACGCTGCTGCATACCACATCGCCTTTCACGCTGGCCTTCTCCCCTACCACTACGCGGCCCTTGGAGAAGATGCGCCCCTCGAATTCGCCGTCGATGCGGATGTCTCCGGGAGAGGTCATCTCGCCTTTGAAAACGGTGCCAGCTGCAATGCGGCTCACATCGTTGACGTTTACTGTATTATCCATTTTTGTTGCCATGATTCTATACTAAGCCCTTTCCGTGGCAGTTCTTAAACTTGAGGCCGCTGCCGCAGGGGCAAGGGTCGTTGCGGCCGACCCTCTTGTCTACGCGTACGGGCATGCGGCTCTGCTGCTCACCGTTGGTGGAAAGCTGGGAAGGATCCGTGGAGCGCATCTGCTGCAGGTTCCTCTGCGGGCGCTGGGCCGGGCGGGCTTCGCGGGCGTCTGAAGCGTCACGCAGCGGGATGAATGCCCTCAGGAGGAAGGTAAGGACTTCCTCGTTGAGCTTCTCCAGCATGTCCGTGAAGAGGTTGTAGCTCTCCAGCTTGTACACCACCAGAGGGTCTTTCTGCTCGTAGGCGGCGTTCTGCACGCTTTGGCGCAGGTCATCCATGTCACGAAGATGCTGTTTCCAGTAATCGTCGATATAGTAAAGGATGATGTTGCGGCTCAGTGCCTTGGTTATCTCCTTGCTCTCTGTCTCGTATGCCTTCTTGAGGTTCACGGAAAGGGTGAGCTGGCGCTTGCCGTTGGAGATAGGGATGGCGATGTTCTCATACATCTGGCCCTGCTTCTCGTACACCTGCTTGATGACGGGGTTCACCTTCTCCGTCATGGTGTCCATACGGCGGGTGTAGACCTCCTGCATGTGCTCTGCGAGCTTTTCGGCAATTTCCTTGGGCTTGGCATCGGCAAAGAATTTTTCGTCAAAGCCAAGGTCGATGGAGAGCTTTGCGATGATGAATTCCTCGAATTCCTGGTAGGACATGCCTTCAGACTGCTCTGCAAGAAGCATTGCGGTGTCAGTCATCATGTTCTGGACGTCAATCTCTATCCTTTCACCGGAAAGAGCGTTGCGGCGGCGGGCATAGACGGCCTCCCTCTGGTAGTTCATCACGTCGTCATACTCCAGCGTGCGCTTGCGGTAGCCGAAGTGGTTCTCTTCCACCTTCTTCTGTGCCGTCTCAATACTCTTGGAAAGCATTCCGGAGACAAGGGCCTCATCGTCCTTCATGCCAAGGCGGTCTACCACGGAGGCAATCCTTTCGGAGCCGAACTTACGCATGAGGTCATCTTCCAGCGAAATGTAGAAGCAGCTGGAGCCGGGGTCTCCCTGACGTCCGGCACGTCCTCGGAGCTGTCTGTCAACACGGCGGCTGTCGTGACGGGTTGTGCCGATGATGGCAAGACCGCCGGCCTTCTTCACCTCCGGAGAGAGCTTGATATCGGTACCACGGCCTGCCATGTTGGTTGCGATGGTCACGTGGCCGGTGAGACCGGCGTTGGCAACGATTTCGGCCTCGCGGGCGTGCTCCTTGGCGTTGAGGACATCGGCCTTGATGCCTCTCATACGCATCATGCGGGCAAGGAGTTCGGAGGTTTCGACGTCGGTGGTACCTACCAGCACAGGCCTTCCTGCGTTGGAGAGTTCCACAACCTTGTCGATGACAGCGTTGAACTTCGCCTTCTTGGTCTTGTAGATAATGTCGTCCTGGTCGTCCCTGATTACCGGCCTGTTGGTGGGAATCACCACCACATCCAGCTTGTAGATGCTCCAGAATTCGCCTGCTTCCGTCTCTGCGGTACCGGTCATACCGGCAAGCTTGTGATACATACGGAAGTAGTTCTGGAGGGTGATGGTTGCAAAGGTCTGGGTTGCAGCCTCAACTTTTACGTTTTCCTTTGCCTCAACGGCCTGGTGCAGACCGTCAGACCATCTGCGGCCTTCCATGATACGGCCGGTGGACTCGTCCACAATCTTCACCTTGTTGTCCACGATGACGTAGTCCACGTCCTTGGTGAACATTGCGTATGCCTTGAGCAGCTGGATTACGGTGTGGACGCGCTCGCTCTTGAGGGAGAATTCCTCCATGAGTTCGTCCTTCTTCTCGGCCTTTTCTTCGGCCGTGAGGGAAGAATGAGTGATCTCGGCTATTGCCGATCCCATGTCCGGGAGGACGAAGAAGTTAGGGTCGGAAACGCTGTTTGCGAGCACCTCGTGGCCCTTGTCGGTCATGTCCACGGAGTTCAGGATTTCTGAGATGACGAAGTAGAGCTCGTCCGTGACGGCGGGCATCTCACGCTCGTTGTCCTGGATGTAGTAGGCCTCTGTCTTCTGCATCAGCTGCTTCATGCCGGGTTCGGAGAGGAACTTGATGAGCGGCTGGTACTTGGGCAGACCCTTGTGGCAGCGGAAGAGGAGCTTGCCGCCTTCGGCCTCGTCACCTGCCGCGATGAGGCGCTTTGCCTCGTTCAGGGTATTGGTCACGAGGGCCCTTTGCTTGTTGTAGAGGTTCTCCACATAGGGCCGATATTCCATGAACTGCTCGTCTCCGGAGGCCTTTTCCATAGGTCCGGAAATGATGAGCGGGGTACGGGCGTCGTCGATGAGGACGGAGTCAACCTCATCCACGATGGCGTAGTGATGCTTCCTCTGGACGAGGTCTGTCATCCTCACGGCCATGTTGTCGCGGAGGTAGTCGAAACCGAACTCGTTGTTGGTGCCGAAGGTAACGTCACAGTTGTATGCCTTCTTGCGGGCGTCGGAGTTGGGCTGGTGCTTGTCGATGCAGTCCACGCTGAGGCCGTGGAACATGTAGATGGGGCCCATCCACTCGGAGTCACGCTTTGACAGGTAGTCGTTCACGGTAACCACGTGCACGCCCTTTCCTGCGAGTGCGTTAAGGAACACGGGAAGGGTTGCAACCAGGGTTTTACCTTCACCGGTTGCCATTTCCGCAATCATGCCCCTCTGCTCCTTGTTGGTCTTGACACCGCCGTTCAGGACGATACCGCCGATGAGCTGGACATCATAGTGAACCATGTCCCAGGTAATCTCGTTGCCGCCGGCAATCCAATGATTCTGCCAAATGGCCTTGTCGCCCTCGATGGAGACGAATTCGCGGCCTTCGGCTGCCAGGGTCTTGTCGAACTCACTTGCCGTAACCTCGATGGTGGGGTTCTGCGCAAAGCGGCGTGCGGTAGACTTAACTATTGCAAATGCCTCGGGAAGGATTTCGTTCAGGATGACCTCGATGGCGTCGTCCTCGTCCTTCACCAGTTTGTCGCTCTCGCTTGCAAGAGCCTCCTTGCGGGATACGGGGATATCCTGCTCCAGTTCTTCCTTGATCTCTGCTATACGGTCTTCAAAAGGCTTCTCCACCTCACGGATACGGGCTTTGAGGGCCTCCGTGTGTGCACGAAGCTCATCGTTCGAGAGTTTGTCAATTTCAGGGTAGACGGCCAGAATCTTGTCAAGGACGGGCTTTATTGCCTTCATGTCCCTGTCACTCTTAGTGCCGAATATCTTCTTAAGTACGTCTGCTACTGCCATAATTGTTTTTATGTATATCTCGCAAAGATACTAATTCCGGCAGTATTTTACAAATGCCGAAAAAGTCCTTGAACGGTTTCAAACTAAAATACTTCACTGATTTGACAAAAGTGAAGAGCACCACAAAGATAAAGCGCTCCCACAGCGGCCGGTTTATGTCGCACAGCCTCACCATGGAACCGACTCTGTAATTCCTGTCGATGATCCTCTCCTTCGTCTCCTTCCTCTGAGCCCTGTCATGAACAGCCTTCGCCTGAGGAATAATGCCGATCTTCCATCCATGATAGCATGCCCTGTTGCACCAGTCATCGTCCTGCCCGTAATACGGAAAGATGTCGGAAAACATGCCGATCACCCTCAGCGCCTCCACTTTCACCAGCCAGTGCGCCGCCATAACCCTTCCCACCTGCACTACGGGCGCATTTCCGCCGGCATTATAGATTTTGCCGAACTGCGCATCATACGCCTTGTACCCGTCTGTCATCTGGAGCGGGCTCAGGACGGCATATTCTGGATGCTTTTCCGCTGCGTCAACCAGCGTTTCAAGCGCGCCGGGCGCCAGCCAGGCGTCCTGGTTTAGGAGATAGACGTAGTCGTAATTATGCGACAACGCCCATTCGAAGCCAAGGTTGTTGGCCTTGGTGAAGCCAAGGTTCTCTGCAGAGCGCACCAGTTTCACGCCAGGGAAATGTCCCTGGATCCAGTCCGCGCTGCCGTCGGTGGAGTCGTTGTCCACAACAAAGACAGATTTCTCGACTTCGCTCGAAATGACAGAGGAGAGGCACCGTTCGAGCCAGCGCATGCCGTTATACGTGACTATGATGACGAGAACGCGTTTCATGAGAATATCTTTCGGTAGAGAAGACGGAGTTTCCATGCCAGAGACCACTTGGATGCCTTGCGGAAGGAACTTTCGAGGCGGGCATACTCAACAGTTTTCAGAGGGTCGCAGAAATATCTGGAATACAAGGCCTTGTGCTTTTCCCAGAGGCGGTGGCGGATATCCTTGAGGGCATCGTCCGTCACTCCCCTGTTGCGGGAATTCCTGCGTGTCCGGTAATAGAAGCATTCGCTCTGAAGCTGCAGCACTTTGGGCTCACTGACGCCTTCAAGAAGCGAGAGCCAGAAGTCCCAGTCCTCGAAGCCGGTCCTGAACTCCGGGTCGAAGGAGGTGGCATCGGCCTTTCTGAAAAAGCAGCTGATGTAGAGGCAGTTGCGGGCGAGCATGGTATCCATGGAGAAGGGCGGGAGGTCCCAGGTGGTTTCAGCCCCGAAGCGGACGCCTTTTCCGTAGACGACGGTAAGGGTTGGGTCTGCGTCAAGGGCGGCTACGGCATCGGCCATGTAGCCACTTCCGATCATGTCATCGGCATCAAGGAAGAGGATGTACTCCCCTTCCGCGAGCTCCAGGCCCTTGTTCCTGGCAGCGGCAACGCCCTGGTTTTCATGAAGGACTACCGGGATGAAGCGCTGGTCGGAGGCGCAGAAATTGGTCATGACAAGGCGGGATTTGTCGGTGGAGCCGTTGTCCACGATGAGGCATTCCCAGTCCTCGAAGGTCTGTGTACGCACGCTGTTCAGGGCATCGGAAAGGTACTGCCCCAGATTGTAGCAGGGAACGATGACGCTTACTTTCGGCATATATGGTCTCTCACTTTGAGGAGCCACTCCAGGAAGGAGCGCTTTCCGGGTTTGTAATGACTGCGGAGCCAGCGGTAGCGGCGTGTGCGGAAAAGATGGAGGTCTTCGCCGGCAAACACCTGTGTCACAGGGGCATATCCCTTGAAAGGATCGCCGATAACTTCCTCTATTTCAGTGGTGATGGCGCCGGCAGAACGCATCCTCAGGAGGGCATCCTTGCTGTTCAGGAGAAAAAGGCTGTCCTGCGGACCGCTGCCCACGTTGGTAACCATGTAGTGGACGATGAAGGCGTCGCGGAGATATCGGACTCCGTTCTGCACCTCGACGTTCCAGACGTCCGGAAGACGTACTATCTGCCTTCCGGCATTGGTCTTGGCAAGGGAGGGCTGGTCCGGACGTATGCCCTTTTCATAGCCGGCCAGGTAGTTTTTCTGCCACTCGCGGAAGAAGTCGTGGTTCGCATCGGTATCCCGCACCAGAAGGACGCCGGAATTGTAGTAGAATTCGTCACCAGAGGGGTTGTAGTCCAGTTTTCGGCACATGTTTATGGTCGCCTGGCGGTGAGGATGCTCCAGGAATGCAGAGTGAAGGTCCGGGGCGGCGGCAAGATCGGCCTTGAAGGAGTCGATGGCGTCAAGGGGGCGGGCGATGACGGTGTCGGCATCTATGAAGAGGAAGTCCCCTTTTACGTACTCGCGCATGCCGGTCTTAAGGAGGCGGGAGCGCTTCATCGCCGGGATGGCAGGGTCGAGCGGGGCCACAAGAACCTCTGAGAACAGCGCCGTGAAGGCCTTGGAGAGGGGGTTCCCGTAGAGCCAGCCATCGGCAGTGGCCTTGTCCGTGAGAAGGGTCATGGACGCGCCTGGGTTATGCCTTGCACAGCTGGACGCGCTCACGAAGGCCTGCTCCAGATACACGTCGGAAGGGCCGCTTACAAGTATATATAAGAGTTTGGTTTTCATTTTCTCTTGAGCTTTGAAAGGATGAAGGCCTTTTCCCCGGGGGTGAGGCAGGAATTGTTCCAGATGGAGACTGCCGTGAGGACAACCCCTGCTGCGGCAATGACGATGAACCTCCACCACGAGGCGGGAAGAACTTCATACAGGCAGGTGACGACTGGGAGCACTATTAGAGCCGGGACCAGCGCAGGCCAGACGGCCTCCCTTATGTATTTTCCTGCGGGAAGACCGGTTTCCCTGCCTGTGACAAGCAGCATAGCCGCCCCCTTGAGGATATAGAAGCCGATGAAAGCCGCATACCCCGTCCATGCCGGAAGCCCGCAGCGGTACATTATCCAGGTACACGGAAATGCCAGTATTGCCACTGCCGATGTGATGAGATAGAACCGCGTCACCCTCCCGCTTGCCTGCTGCAGGACATTTAGGGTGCTGGGCGTGAAATCCACAAGGAAACTCACCAGCGTGAGCTTTGTGAAGAGTGCCGCCTCAGGGGGAACATCCCCCACCCAGAGCCTCAGGATGGTCTCAGAGTCTGTGATGAACGGGACAAGGAGCACGAAAAGTATCCAGAAATAGTACTTGGAGCCCTTGCACACCAGTTCGAAGGCATATTCCCTGTTGCCGGCGGCATAGGACTTTGTGAGCTGCGGATTGAGCGCCAGGGCAACGTTGGTGGCGAACTGCCTCACAACCTGTTCTACCTTGTCTGCAACTCCCCTTGCGGCGTTCATCCCGACGCCGAAGAAATGGTTCATGAGCTGGTTGATGCCCTGCGTATTTATCATGTATGTGCCGCTGCCGATGAAATTCCACCCTGCAAATGCGCCCATCTCCTTCACCAGCGCGCCGCTTGCCTTTGGCACTCCGCGGCACTCCTTGAAGTGCACCATGGCATATACCGCATATGCACCGCGGACGAGTATGGCTACGGCAAGAAGCAGCCAGGCATATACCACCAGCTTGTCACTTGAGGAGAACCACACACCTGCCGCCACGGCAAGCTTGAGGACTGCCTCCAGTATCGAGATGTACGCATAGGCATCCATGTGCTCATGAGCATTGATGGTTGCCATGTACGGAAGGCTCATGAGGTTCACGATGAGAATGAGCATCGACGTCTGCAGAATTACGTCCGCCGCCGCCATCCTTCCATCCGGTATGACCATCTTGCAGTGAAGATACCAAAGGCCGATTGTCTCCGTAAGCATAACCAGAAGCAGAGAGAAGCCCGCCATTACCGCAAGCCCGGTGCCTACAGTTATCCTGAGCCTCCTCTCATCTCCCTTTCCCAGCGCCACCGTTATGAACCGTGAAATTGCCGACTGCACCGTGTTCATCACCAGCATGAACATGGTCACAACACCGCCCACGGCGCTGTAAACGCCGTAATCCGTCACTCCAAGGGAGCGGATGATGATGCGGTAGGTCACAAGCCCTATCACCAGCATCACCAGCATGCGCACATACAGATACACCGTGTTGCGCGCTATCCTCCTGCTATTTGCCGAAATCTGCGGTTCCATAATCAGCAAATATACATATTTTTATGGAAAAGGTCTGCCGATAAAAAGCAGACCTTCGCCATAATTACTTGATAATTCCTTCTTCCTTGAAGACCTTGGTGAGCGCATCCACCGCCCTGTCTACCTGCTCACGCGTGTGCGTTGCCATGAGGGAGAAGCGGATAAGAGTGTCCTGGGGAGCGCATGCCGGCGGAATGACGGAGTTGATGAATACACCTTCGTCGAATGCACGCTTGGTAACGATGAAAGTCTTTTCAAGGTCACGCACATACAGAGGGATGATGGGGCTCTCTGTCTCGCCGATTTCGAAACCGGCCTCCTTGAAGCGCCTGAGGGCATAATTTGTCACATCCCAAAGCTTCTGGATGCGCTCCGGCTCCTTCTGGATGATATGAAGGGCTTCAAGGGCGCTTGCGGTTGCAGCCGGGGTGTCGGATGCCTGGAAGATGTAGGTACGTGCAGTGTGACGGAGGTAGTTGATGATGACCTTGTCGGCAGCGATGAAACCGCCGATGGCTGCAAGGCTCTTGGAGAAGGTGCCCATGATGAGGTCTATCTCGTCCGTTAGGCCGAAGTGGTTGCAGACGCCGCGGCCTTCCTTGCCGAATACGCCAAGGCCGTGGGCTTCGTCCACCATGATGACCACGTTCTTGTACTTGTGCTTGAGCTCTACAATCTCTGGAAGCTTTGCGAGATCTCCTTCCATTGAGAACACACCGTCTACGACGATGAGCTTCACGGCCTGGGGCAGGCAGCGCTTGAGGCAGCGCTCCAGATCCTTCATGTCGTTGTGCTTGTAGTGAAGGCTCTTTGCAAAGGAGAGACGGCGGCCGTCCACGATGGAGGCATGGTCGCGGTCATCGCAGATGATGAAATCGTCCTTGGTAAGGAGCTGGGGAATGACGCCGGAGTTCACTGTGAAACCGGTAGAGAAGACCAGGGTCTCGTCCTTCCCCACAAACTGTGCGAGTTCCTTTTCAAGCTGTACGTGGATGTCCAGGGTGCCGTTGAGGAAACGGGAGCCGGCGCAGCCGGAACCGTATTTCTTCAGGGCCTCTACGCCTGCATTGATTACGCGTTCGTCTCCTGTGAGTCCTGTATATGCATTTGAACCGAACATCAGGATGGGCTTGCCGTCCATGATGACTTCTGTTCCCTGCTTCGATGTTATCTGGCGGAAATAGGGGTAGATACCCTTCTCCATCATCTTCTGTGGCAAATCATACTTTGCCAGTCTTGCATGTAAAAGTCCCATATTATATATGGTTTAGTTAAGGTTTAGTACGGTGCAAAATTACGAAAAATATTTAATATGCCTAATTATGCAGATTTTTTTGTAATTTTGGACGTTAATTCGCAACATATCTATGGAAGAGCGCAAACTGAATTTTCTTGAAGAGATCATCGAAAAGGACCTTGCGGAAGGCAAGGTGGACTCCATCATCACACGTTTCCCCCCGGAGCCCAACGGCTATCTGCACCTCGGCCATGCAAAGAGCATCTGCCTCAACTTCGGCCTTGCAGAGAAGTACGGCGGCAAGACCAACCTCCGCTACGACGACACCAACCCCACCAAGGAAGACACCGAATACGTGGATTCCATCAAGGAAGACATCCAGTGGCTTGGCTTCAAATGGGACAAGGAACTCTACGCATCTGACTACTTTGACCAGCTTTACGCCTGGGCAGAGGAACTGATTCAGCGGGGCCTTGCATACGTGGATGATGAGACACAGGAGGAAATCCGCCTGCACCGCGGCACCGTGGACAAACCCGGCGTGGAAAGCCCTTACCGAGGCCGCAGCGTGGAAGAGAACCTCAAACTCTTCCGTGAGATGAAGGCCGGAAAATACGCAGAAGGAGAGAAGGTTCTCCGTGCAAAGATAGACATGGCTCATCCCAACATGATGTTCCGTGACCCTCTCCTGTACCGCATCAAGTTTGCCCACCATCACAGGACCGGAGACAAGTGGTGCATCTACCCCATGTACGACTTCACCCACGGCCAGTGCGACTCCATAGAACACATAACCCACTCCATCTGCACCCTCGAATTCGACGTCCACCGTCCCCTGTATGACTGGTTCATCGAAACCCTGGGCATCTATCCTTCCCACCAGTACGAGTTCGCCCGTCTCAACCTCACATATACCCTTATGTCCAAGAGAAAGCTTCTGGAACTTGTCCAGAAGGGCCTTGTGAGCGGCTGGGACGATCCCCGCATGCCCACCCTCTGCGGTGTGCGCCGCCGCGGCTACACGGCAAACGCCCTCAAGATGTTCTGTGACAAGATTGGCGTTTCCAAGCGTGACCAGCTCATGGACATACAGCTTCTGGAGTGGTGCGTTCGCCAGGATCTCAACGAGCGATCAAACCGCTACATGGTTGTCCAGGACCCCATCAAGCTCACCATCACCAACTGGCCTGAAGGCAAGGTAGAGTGGTTCAACTGCCCCCTCAACCCGGCAGAACCTGACGGAGCCAAGCGCCGCGTCCCCTTCACCGGCAATCTTCTCATCGAACGTGCCGACTTCATGGAAGACGCCCCCAAGAAGTTCTTCCGCCTCAAACCCGACGGTGAAGTTCGCCTCAAATACACATATATCGTAAAGTGCAATGAGGTCATAAAGGACGAAAACGGCGAAGTGGTGGAGCTCAAGTGCACCTACGACCCCTCCACCGAATACCGCGCCGTCAAGGGCACCATCCACTGGGTGGCAGAAGAATACGCCAAGAAACTGGAAATCAGGAACTATGACCGCCTCTTCACCCTTGCCGACATGTCCCAGGTTCCCGAGGACAAGGACTACAAGGACTTCCTGAACCCCGAATCCCTCATCCTTGCAACCGGCTATGCAGAACCCGCCCTCCTGGACGATGCCTCCGGCATTGCCGTCCAGTTCGAGCGCACCGGCTACTACGTGAAGGACAAGGATTCCACCCCTGAGAATCCGGTCTTCAACAAGACCACTTCACTCAAGGATTCCTACAAACCGGAATAGAACAATGGCGAAGGTCTGCTTTTTATCGGCAGACCTTTTCCATAAAAAGTGCAATACAGGTGCACGTATGGCAAAATCAATGGCGAAGGTCTGCGGCAAAAAAACAGACCTTCGCCAAAGTTTATTTCAGCAGAGCTGCAGCCTTGTCAACGTCGGCCTCGTCAAGCACCAGCGAGATGGAAAGTTCCTCGCCGCCCTGGGCCGATGCGATGATGTTTATGCCGGCATCTCCTATGACGCCGAAGACCTTTCCGGAAGTTCCGGGAAGGTTTTTCATCCTGGAGCCGAATACAGTGACGATACCCACAGCCTGGTTGAGGACTACGACGTCGTCCAGAGGAAGGAGAGGATTCTCCTCAAACAGATGCTTGAGGGCGCTCAGGGCCTGTTCCTTGTCCTTGGAACGCACTGCAAAGCTTATTGAATACTCGGAAGAAGTCTGGGCGATGAAACGAACGTTCACCTTGGCCGCCGCCATTGCGGAGAATATGGATGAGGACATTCCCACTTTTCCAAGGAGGCCCGTACCGTAAACGGTGATGAGGGCAAGATCCTTGTCAGTGACTATGCCTGTACCATGAGAGGAACCGGTAGAGATGATGGTTCCCTCAAATGCAGGATTGTCGATATCCTTAACCATAATGGGGATATTGGCGTTCTTTGCAGGCCAGATGGCGGAAGAAGCGAACGGAGCATGTGCGGCTGCGCAGTAGTGGGTGGCCTCGTCATAGGTCATGGCCTTCACGCCCTCGATTCCTGGGCCTTCCACATGGAATTCTATGCTTTCTGCACCCAGGGCAGATGCGATGAGCGAAGCCATGAGATGTGCACCGTCCTTGCCCACCCTGACGATGTAGCCGCTGGTGAGCTTTCCATAGCCGCCGGAAATGACAACGGGGCCGATTCCCTTCAGGCGTGCCACCATTTCCTTCTTGGAGGCGGCCCAGTCAAAGTGCTGGCGGGTTTCGCAGAGCATGAGTTCCGTTCCGTCTACGAGTACTCCTTTGACCTTGTCGTTCACGGCCTCTGCGCAGAGGCGGGCGCATTTTGCCATGACGTAGTCTTCAAGGGCTTCCGGAGATGTCTGGATGTACATTGCCTCCCTCAGGTATGAAGAAACTCCGTACAGGACAGCATCTACGCTGTCTTTGTACTGCTGAGAGCCGTCGAATGCATCGAAATATGCCTTGATTTCAGAGAAGATGGAATCGGCAGGTTTCTTGTCTGTTATTGCAGTGCGGATGGCATCCCTGAAAAGGTTTTCAACTGATTTTTCGGGCCTTACGACTGCGATGGTGTCGTTTGTGCAGAGAGCTGCGATGCTTCCGATCTTGTCTCTTCTGAGAAGGAATGATTTTACTGTCATGGCTAATGCGGTTTTGACTATCCACAAAATTACAAATAATTCCTTAACTTTGCACAGCAAAAAGACATTTTCGGTATGATTCAGTCAATGACAGGCTACGGCAAGGCCACCGCCTCGCTCAAGGGAGGCTCCCTCACGATAGAAATCCGCACCCTCAACGGCAAGAGCGCAGACATCAGCATCAAGTCCAACCTTCTCCCAAAGGACAAGGACCTGGAAGTGCGCAAACGCCTTGCTGACAGGCTCGTGCGCGGCACCATCGACCTTTATCTCACCTATGAGGCCTCCGGAGCGGACGCCGCCCACACCATCAATGCCGATGTCTTCCACTCCTACTGGAAGAGCGCCGTCAAGGCCCTGGACGAGGAAACCGTCTTCACGAAGACCTTCCTCAAGGATCCGGGCGTCGGCAGCATCCTTGCCAGCGGCATAATCCGCCTCCCCGACGTAGTCCAGGCCCAGAAGGCCGATGTAATCTCCGACGAAGAATGGCCGGCCGTATCGGCAGCGCTTGACAGCGCAATCGACGCCGTATGCGACTACCGCGCAAAGGAAGGCGAAGTCCTGTACAGGGACGTAACCTCCCGCGTAAAGGAGATACTAGCCCTCTATGATGAAGTGGAAGCACTTGAAGGCGAGCGCATTGAAACCGTGAAGGCAAAGCTCACCAAAGCCCTTGACGAACTGGCTGCAAAGCCCAATCCCGAACGCTACGAACAGGAACTGATCTTCTACCTGGAAAAGTACGATATCAACGAGGAGAAGGTGCGCCTTCGCCAGCACTGCAAGTACTTCATGGACACCATCGACAGTGAACCCTACCCCGGCAAGAAACTCGGCTTCATCATCCAGGAAATGGGCCGTGAAATCAACACCACCGGCTCCAAAGCCAACCACGCAGGAATACAAAAGAGAGTCGTTCAGATGAAAGACTCTCTCGAAAAAATGCGTGAGCAAAGCATGAATGTGCTATAGCCGCACTTTGAATTCACCCATATAGGCGCCCATCCAGCCGGTCTGGACGATGGGGATTTCCTTGCCGTCAAGGTTCTTGACCATGTCAGGTTTCTCGAGGAAGGTGTGGGAGTGGCCTCCTACGAAGATATCCACATTACGCGTAGCTGCGCACAGCTGCGGGTCAGTGATGTCGCCGGGGTTGTGTTCGGTGTAGCCGATGTGGGTAAGGGCGATTACAAGGTCGCACTGGGGGCGGAGCTCATCGGCATACTTCTGAAGGCTCTCCACCATGTCGAAGGAGGGAACGCGGTCTGCAATGTCGCCGGCCACCATGTCCTTGAGCTTGCAAAGAACGCCGATGATGCCAATCTTCTTCCCGGCCTTTTCCACTATCACGTATGGTTTGATGTACTTCCCTGCCTCGAAAGGCGAGAAATCGTAGTTGCACACCACCACGGGGCATTCCAGTGAGGAAAGCTTCTCTCCAAGGGCCTCCAGGCCGTTGTCGAACTCGTGGTTGCCAAGGGTTACGGCGTCGTATTTCAGGGCGTTCATGACCTGAATTTCCACGTCTCCCTTGTACTCCGAGAAGTAGGTAGTTCCCTGCCAGAAGTCTCCAGCATGAAGAAGGAGGACGTTCTCAGGGCCGTCGGCCTTGCGGACGCTGTCTATGTATGCCGCCCTTTCAAGGGCGCCGCCCATGCCGGCGTAGTCTCCGCTGCGGATGGGCTCCATGTGGCTGTGGGAGTCGTTTACGTGAAGGATGGTAACCGAGGCGCGGCTATTCATCCACTTCTTGCCGGCAGTATAGCCAATCAAGGCTCCAAGTGCCAGAAATGCAATCCCGAGTATTAATATCGTACTCTTTTTCATAGCCTAGTCCTCCATGATTACGCGGCCGTCTGCATTGCCGTCGATGATTATTCCCTTTGACTCGCACTCCTTCACATAGTCGAGCATTACATCCACAAGCAGGGTGCGTGTAAGCACTACTTTCTCTGCCAGGGCGCCCACCGCGATGCGGTCTCCACCGTCAAGGAGGAAGTCGATGGTGGTAATGTTGTAGATGCGGTCGGGGTCGATGGGTTTTCCTCCCACCAGGGCGGACACCAGCTTATGGTCCTTGACTCGGATCTCTGCGCCGCTGGTGGCCTGGAAGGCCTTTGTTCCGGCGAGCTGCTCCAGCAGTCTGGTAAGGTTGGAGCCCTTCATCTTCACGTAGCACATGTAGTTCTTGAAGGGGAACATGGACTGGATGTCCTCCAGGGTGATTGCACCTTCAGGCATTGGGGTGCGTATACCGCCGAAGTTGGTGAGGGCGAAGTCCATCGGCACCTTGAAGTCCCTGCTTCCGCGGGCGCGGAGAATATCGGCAAAGAGGTTGCCCAGGGGAAGGTCCGGCTCTGTGCGGAGGTTCAGCATCATCTTGGCGCTGTGGCCCACCACGACCTTGAGGCCGGCAAGCCTGGGCTGCGCTTCCATGAGGATGGAGGCCACTTCAGGGACGGGACTGTCTTCCGGGAAGGCCACACCATTGGGGGCGATATACCCTTCGTCCGTGAAGGTTCCAAGGGCGGTGTTCACGTTTTCCATGGTGACGCTCTTCGCGCCCACGCGGTGCCCGTCCATCGCAACCCTCTTCCAGGTAATCTCCGGGCCGTCCTCAGTAATGGCCGCCCGGGTAACCAGCAGAAGTCCGATACCCAGGAGAAGCCACATTATCAAACTGCCGTAATTCTTCATATTACTTCTGCTTAAGCCACTTCCAGAGGTCCTTGAACGTGGATTTTTTGCCATACATCAGGATTCCCACCTTGTAAATCTTTGCCGATGCCCATGCGCAGGCGATGAAAGTGATGATGAGAAGGACGATGGAAAGGATGAGTTCCCATGTTGCAACGCCGAATGGAAGCCTTGCCAGCATAACGATGGGCGATGTGAAAGGAATCATGGAGAACCAGAACACCAGCTGGCTGTCGGGCGCCTTGAATGCATACAGGGCAACGAAGAAGCCAAGAAGCAGCGGAATGGTTACCGGCAGCTGGAGCTGGTTGGAGTCCCCTTCATTCTCCACGGCCGATCCGATAGCCGCAAATAGCGACGCGTACAGCAGATACCCGAAGATGAAGAACAGCAGGAATGCAATCACTATCTGGCCGATGTTGATATTGCCCAGCGTCGACATGATGGCATTCAGGCCGGAAGGCTCTGCAGCGACTGCAGCGGTGTCTGCGGCAGCCACCGCGCTTTCAAGGTCGATGGTAGCGTCCGGCATATGCACGCCGGGAGTCATGGACTCAGTCATCTGGGCCGTCATCTGGGTCATCTGGTCATCTCCCATTGCGCCCATGATCTTGTCCTTGCCGATGATACCCATTGCCGCGGCAATGATGACCAGCGTGAGGACTATCCAGAGAAGGAACTGCGTAAGGGCCACAAGTGCAACGCCGATGATCTTTCCGAACATGAGTTCGGTTGCCTTCACCGATGAAACCAGCACCTCAACCACCCTGGAGCTCTTCTCCTCGATGACCGAAGACATCACCATTCCGGAGAACAGGGCGATAAACATGTAGAGCGCCATGCCGAGTATCATGGAAATGGCCATGTAAACGCCTGATTCGGAGATGGATTCCTTTCCGGATTCGTCGATGGTATAGCTGTGGAGGTGAATGTTGGATTTAACTCCGGCCATAATTTCCTCCAGGTTCTCGATGCCGTAGGATTCGATGCGGTAGGCTTCGATGGCGTCATTGATGCGGTTCTCCATGAGGGAACCCGTATCAAGGCCGAGGGGCTTTTCGGAGTAGCTGTCGGCAGTGACGGTGCGGGTTTCGGGGTTCAGTTCTCCTATGGACAGGAGAACGTCGATGCCGTAGGATTTGAGGTCTGCCTTGACTTCATCGGCAGTAACGCCCTCCAGGGGGACGTACTCGATTATTTCGTTGCTCTCGAGGAAGGGGGTGACGATGCCGGAAGCGTCCAGCACGCCAACCTTCTTGGCCTCTTCCTTGGTTCCCATCATGATGACGGAAGGAAGGACGGCGATAGCTGCGAAGAGGATAGGTGCAAGGAAGGTGATGATGAGGAAACTCTTCTTCTTTACCTTGTTAAGGTATTCCCTGCGGATGATGATTCCAAGTTTTGAGATATTCATGACTATGCCTCCTCCTCTGTTACAAGTTTTATAAAGATGTCGTTCATGCGGGGCACCACTTCCCTGAAGGAATTGATCCTGACCCCCTTGGAGATGAGTTCGGTAAGCCTGTCGTTGACCTTGTCCCTGGGAACGAGTTCCTGGCGGCGTTCTACGCCCTCGGTAAATTCGAGTTCCACGTTGTCTTCACCGTAACGGCGGCGGATTTCGTCGGTACCGCCGGTAACAACAAGCTTGGACTTGTTGATGAGGGCAATCTCGTCGCAGAGTTCCTCCACCGACTCCATGTTGTGAGTGGAGAGAATGACGGTTGCGCCCTCGTCCTTGAGGCGCAGAATCTCCTTGCGGATAAGTTCTGCGTTGACTGGGTCGAAGCCGGAAAAAGGCTCGTCCAGAATCATCAGGGACGGTTTATGGACCACCGTGGTGATGAACTGGAGTTTTTGGGCCATACCCTTGGAGAGTTCCTCAACCTTCTTGTTCCACCAGTCCTGGATCTCAAAGCGGACAAACCACTTCTTGAGTTCCGTGGCGGCATCCTGGGCGCTCATGCCCTTGAGTTGTGCGAGGTACATGGCCTGCTCCCCTACCTTCATTTTGCGGTAAAGGCCGCGCTCCTCGGGCAGGTAGCCGATGGCTGCCACGTCGTCCTGGGTGATTGGATGCCCCTTGAAGAAGACCTGGCCTTCGGTTGCGATGGTGATACGGTTGATGATACGGATGAGCGTGGATTTGCCTGCTCCGTTAGGACCAAGGAGTCCGAAGATTTTCCCCTCCGGAATATCCAGCGACACTCCTGAGAGTGCCACCTTCTCTCCGAAGGTCTTGGTCACATTCCTGATCTCAATGATATTCATATTGCTGTGTTTTCTGCAAATATAATAATAATTTATTGTGTTGCAATAATTATTTTTAAATATTCAACAATTTCACCACCAATTCCTGCAGAAGCTCAGCCTGGGTGGCCTCGCCTGCATTTGCCCCGCCCTTGGACTTGTAGTCATATTCCGTTATGAGGGACACGGCCGTTATGCAGCGGTCCAGCGGATAATTGCGCACTGCCGCATCATATTCCTTCATGAAATACGGGTTCACGCCCAGGACCTTTGCGGCGTCTGCCTGGCGGCCTTTCTGGATGAGGGCGTGATACTTCAGGATACGTGAGAAATGGTTGCCTATGGGGCCTGTTGCGGCCGGCATGGCAAAACGAGGTGCGGCACCGATGCGTGCAGCAATCCTCAGAGCCTTTGCCGAATCCCTGAAGCTCAGACACTTCGTGAGTTCGAAAATGCTGTACTGACGGCTCACGCCGACGTTTTTCTCTACATCCTCTACGGATATTTCCTTTACGCCTTCGGGGAGGTTCTTGAGGAGTTTTTCCGTTTCTACGGCTATCTTTCCAAGATCTTCTCCTGCGCTCTCTGCAAGGAGGGAGCATGCCTCAGGATGGATTCTGAGGCCTTTTTCTTCGTAGAAACCCTGTATCCAGCGCGGAAGTTCGTAGTCCCTGAGGAGATTGGATTCCAGCACCTCTCCCGTCTTGAGCACTGTCTTGTACAGGGAACGGCGCTTGTCTGCCGATGCGCGGTGCATCAGAATCACCAGCACGGTGCTGTCAAGGGGCTTTTCACAGTAGATGGCAAGTTCCTCGAGGGATTTCATCTGCTGGGCTTCCTTGAGGATTACCAGCTGCCTTTCCGCCATCATGGGGAAACGGCGGGCGGCGGTAATGACGTCTTCTGCCGTGCAGTCCCCGCCGAACATGACCGTCTGGTTGAAGTCCTTTTCCCAGTCCTGCAGGCAGTTCTCCTCTATGGCTTTTGCAACGAGGTCGGGGTAATAGGGTTCGTCCCCCATGAGGAGATAAACATACTTGAAGATGCCGCGGCGGACATCTTCAAGTATATTCTTGGCCTGACGGTCAACCTCTATGTATGACTTGGCCGCTGCCACTATTTGGAGAATTTCTTCTCTTTGGCACGGACGATGCGCTCCTTGAGGGCGTCTGCAGCGTCTGTTACGGCTTCTTCGAAGGTGCGGGCCTGACGTTCTACGATAAGGTCTTCACCGGGGAAGCGGGTCTGGAGCTTTACGCTTTTGTTCTCTGCGTCCGGGAGGATGGAGAGAGTGACGTCGATGTCTCCAAGGTTGTCGAAGAATTTCTCTACCTTGCCTACTTTCTTGTCAATGTAATCCAGCAGCTTTTCGTCTGCATTGAACTTGAGGGACTTCACATTAATCATGGCTTTCTCCTTTTTTTGCCCTTGGATGGGCGTTAATGTATTGTGTCTTGAGCCTCTCTACGGAATTATGGGTGTAGACCTCGGTGGCGGCAAGGTTGGCGTGGCCCAGCATCTGCTTTATAGCCTCGAGGTCTGCTCCTTCGTTCAGAAGGGCCGTGGCCAGGGAGTGCCTGAGGACGTGTGGGGATTTTCTCCCCGGTATGCCGGCATCGCCAAGTTCCTGCTTTACCGCTCTGTCTACGTATACCGGATAAAGGGGCCTGCCCTTTTCCGTAACCAGAAGGGGTGAATCCTTGGTTCTTTCCCCATCCGTCAGAGAAGCTGCATGTAAATATAATGAAATTTCCTGAGTTGTAGAATCAACCAGCGGAATTTCTCTCATTTTATCTCCTTTTCCCCTTACCCTCAGGGTTCCCCTCTCCATGTTCACGCTGCCGATTGTGAGTCCCAGCAGCTCTGCGCGCCTGATTCCGGTGGTATACAGGAGGAGGATGATAAGGCGGCGGAGCCTCCTGCGGTAAAGATCGGCAAAGAGTTTGTCCGAGGCCGATTCAAGGAGGATCAGTTCATCTTCGGAGGCGGCGTGCTCCGTGGCGGCGAAATACTCTTCCAGGGAATTGTCCGTGACGTATTCCGGGAGGCGCTTTCCCATCTTGGGGCGGCGTACACTGCGGGCTGGGTTGGATGTGATGACGCCCTCCTTCATGAGGAAGTTGCAGAAGCCGGAAAGGGCCGACATGTGAAGGTGCACGGTCCTTGGGCTGATGCCTTCTTCGATGAGGTGGCCTTCGTATTCGCGGAGGCGGGACGGTATGAGGTTGGAGACAGTGTCGCCGCCGGCCCACTCCGTGAAGTTCTCCAGCGCCTGCCGATAGAGAATCTGAGTCCTTTCCGAATATCGGCGGACGTCGCGAATGTAGGCTATGTAGCGGTCTGTCATTTCTTTACAGGCTCAAGGCCGTAGATTTCGAGGGCTTTTCGGCGCATGAATTCATCGGCAGCCTCGAAGGTGTACGGGATATCGCCGTCAAGGACGGCTTCCTTCACCATTTCCTTCAGCTGGCCGATGGTATTGCAGGGTTCTATCCCGAAGAGTTGCATCACGTAGTCGCCGGAAATGGGGTTTTTCCAGTTGCGGAGTTCGTCCTTGGCCTCAACCTCGGACATCTTCGCCTTCACCCTTTCGAAGTTGTTCCTGAGGCGGGTGACCTTGGCGGGATTCTTGGAGGTGATGTCGGCATTGCACAGGAGCATGAGGTCGTCGATGTCTTCGCCGGCATCGAAGAGGAGGCGGCGGACGGCGCTGTCGGTGACTTCGTCGTCGACGAGGGCTATCGGCCTAAGGTGGAGATTCACCAGCTTCTGGACGTACTTCATCTTCTCGTTCAGGGGCATTTTCATGGACTTGAAGATGCCGGGGACCATGCGGGCGCCAACCACTTCGTGGCCGTGGAAAGTCCAGCCCTGCCCAGGGACGAAGCGCTTTGTAGCAGGCTTGCCGATATCGTGGAAAAGCGCGGCCCAGTGCAGCCAGAGATTGGGTTCGCGGCCGGCTTCCTTCTCGAAAAGCACTACGTTGTCGAGCACCTGGAGGGTGTGGGTGAAGTTCTCCTTGTGGCCTTTGCCGTCAACGGTTTCCACGCCCTTGAGGCGGGAGAGTTCCGGGAGGAATTCCTTGAGGAGACCGGTTTCCTCCATGATTTCAAAGGCCCTGGAGGGCTTTGGCGCCATGAGCATCTTGTCCAGTTCCTCAACAATGCGTTCACGGGAGAGAATCTGAAGGCGCGGGGCCATGTCTTTCATGGCCTGAAGGGATTCGGGAACTATTTCGAACTGATGCTCGGGAGTGCTCAGCTGAACTGCAAAACGTATGGCCCGCAGCATGCGGAGAGGGTCGTCGCTGTATGTCTGGCTGGGTTCGAGCGGTGTGCGTATAATGCCTGCGGCAAGGTCCTTTATGCCTCCGAAGGGGTCTACCAGCTCTCCATAGTCCTCTTCATTGAGAGAAAACGCCATGGCATTTATGGTGAAATCCCTTCTGAGCTGGTCTTCTTCAAGGGTTCCGTCCTCCACGATCGGCTTCCGGCTGTCCCGGTTGTATGATTCCTTTCGCGCTCCCACGAACTCCAGCTCCATTCCATGATACCTGAGCATAGCCGTCCCGAAGCTCCTGAACACGCTCACCTTGGCATGGCACTTTGCCGCCACCGCCTCTGCGAGGCGTATTCCAGGCCGCTCCTCCCTGTCATTTCGAGCGCCTTCCTTGTCATTTCGAGCGAAGTCGAGAAATCTCTCATCCGCCTGCACCACAATGTCAATGTCATTGTTCGGCCTACCAAGGAAGCAGTCACGTACATAGCCGCCTATCACATAAGCGTTCAGTCCCAGTTCCCGGGCCGTGCCGGAAACCAGCCTGAACACCGGTGCGTCCAAATATTCAGTAACTTTAGTCATTCATTTCCTCCCACATGGGCGCTTTATTCACAAACTCGAAACCGTCATCTGTGCGGCCGAACATGAAAGTCTTGACGCCGTTGGTGATCACAATGTACTTCACATCCAGTTCCCTGTTGTAGCGGATAGCCTGGTCTACGACCTCCTGGTCCAGAATCACCTCAGGCCTTTTGCACTCCACTATCATGAGCGGCTGCGCACTGCGGTTCCAGACTACGATGTCGGCCCTGTACTGCTTTCCGGCATGGGTAAGCGCCACCTCGGAGCCCATCATGTGCTCCGGCACCCCCATCCCCTCATGCAGCACCGCCGATATGAACCACTGCCTCACCGCCTCCTCCGGCGTGTTCCTCACACTCTTCTTCCTCAGCGGGTCCCATATGTAGTCTGATTGCATGTTCAAAATTAGCTTTTTATTCCGACTTCTGCAAATTTCCATCCGCGCCCTCCCGCCGTTCCTTCCCTTGCCGCCCCCGCTTAAAGCACATTATCGGCCTCCTGCACCTCAAACCGTGCTTTAACGCCACCTACGGACCCTGTCTAAAGCACACTATCGGCCTCCTGCGCCTCAAACCGTGCTTTAACGCCACCTCTGCACCCCGTCTAAAGCACACTATCGGCCTCCTGTGCCCCAAACCGTGCTTTAAGGCCACCTACGGACCCTGTCTAAAGCACACTATCGGCCTCCTGCGCCTCAAACCGTGCTTTAACGCCACCTACTGACCCTGTCTAAAGCACACTATCGGCCTCCTGTGCCTCAAACCGTGCTTTAACGCCACCTACGGACCCTGTCTAAAGCACATTATCGGCCTTCTGTGCCTCAAACCGTGCTTTAACGCCACCTCTGCACACTGTTTAAAGCACACTATCGGCCTCCAGCACCTCAAACCGTGCTTTAATGCCAGACGTATACAATCCCTATATACTGTGGCTGAGATTACTGTTTTTGTCAACGTTTTTATGCTAAAACCGTTGACAATTTTTTCCAAAATATAGCCTTAGACACACATGCATTGCCTTTTTTAAACCTTTATCCGTTTCACCTTTGCGTACACGGATAATTGTCATAACCTTTGCCATAAAAACATAAACTTATGAATGACTGGTTAACAAAAAGAATTAATGATTGCTTTCACGTTTATTCCGACGGGACGAGATTGGATGTTTTGTTTGAAACAGATGAGGACAAACGTTTCATGATGAACCTGCTCCCTATAGCCGCCCACTTTTGCGGGCTTAAAGTAATATGCCCAGAGGTTATGGATACCCACTTTCACGTTATCGTCAGAGGGCATGCAGATAAGATAGAAAAATTCAAGAGAGAGATTAAACGCCTCCTGGTCAGATATTTTCGCAGAGACGGCAGATGCGAAATTGTCAAAAACTCTATCTGGATCAATGCCGATGCCATCCAAGATGAAGATGAACTTCGTCGCAAAATCATTTATGTGTTGAGAAACTCTACGGAAGCAGGATTCCCACTACTCCCCGAAAACTATCCATGGGGCCCGGGCAAGGCTTTCTTTCAGGCCGATGATGCCAGTACACACAGAGTCTCTGACCTTTCTTACCGAGAAGCCTGTAAATTATTCAGAACCAGACTACATTTGCCAGACAGTTGGGAATACAATGACGTTGGCATACTTATACCTCGGACATATATGGATATGCAATTCATTACGAAATCAGTTTTTACTTCTACCCGTCAGTTCATTGCCTTCCTCAATGCAAGGAAAACAGACCTGACCGATATGGAGTCGGCCGATGCCAGGGCTTTTATGGAACGACGCGACGAATCCAAGCTTAGGGAAGAAACAAAGTCAAGATGCCAGAAACAATTCAACAGGCCGATAAAGCAATTGACTAAGGCCGAAAGAATAGTCATTGCCAAACAGTTATGGGATGAACGCCGTACGTTCTCTATCAAACAATTAGCGCGTGTCACCAGCCTCAATGCTGATGTTCTGAAAGTAATTCTGCATCAGACATCCAGTGACCAATAGTATTAAAGCACGGTTTTGGGCACACGGGGCCGATAGTGTGCTTCAGCCAGGGCCCAGCAGGGGCGTTAAAGCACGGTTTGGGGCACACGGGGCCGATAGTGTGCTTTAACCAGGGCCCACCGGGGGCGTTAAAGCACGGTTTGAGGCACACGGGGCCGATAGTGTGCTTCAGCCAGGGCCCACCGGGGGCCTTAAAGCACGGTTTGGGGCTCACGGAGCCGATAGTGTGCTTTAACCAGGGCCCATCAGGGGCGTTAAAGCACGGTTTTGGGCATACGGGGCCGATAGTGTGCTTTAGA
>JAFTFV010000058.1 GCA_017458265.1 Bacteroidales bacterium
CCCTTATTTTTCCAAAAACATCCCCTCGAGAATCGAAAATCCGGAATCGGAATCGATAACTCGAGGGGATCGTTCAAATATGTAAATCTCAGGAGGTTATTTTGGGATAACCTTTTTCAGTGGCCTCTTAAATTGCGCAGGGGATTTCTGTAAAGTACTAAGTAGCAGGCGTTTGCAAAATACGCCCATTGAGCCACAGAGAAACTTAGAACTTCATCTGGAAGGCAAGGCCGGCGGTGGGCTGGACGGAGCCGGTCTGGGAAGGGGTGAAGTTGAGTGCGGGGGCTACACCCATTTCCACCTGGGTCCTTTTGCCGATGAGGTCCTGGTAGTACATGTTCTTTACCTTGGCGACCTTCTTTGCGTCGAGGCATGACCAGATGGCAAGGCCGAGGTCTGCGGCAATGGCGCCGGCGAAAATGGCAATGCTTCTCTTTGCTACAGCGTCATTGTTGAAACCGGTTATTTCTCCATTCTCGTCGATGGTGAATTTCTTGTAAATCTCAAGAGCCGCATCCCTCGCGATGCTGTTAAGGACAACTTCTCCCGCAGCGAAGGCAATACCGCGCCATACTTCGCCTGCCATGATCTGGCCGGCGCCGGGGACGAAGAAGGAGACACATTCGTACCAGCCGACGCTGTACGGATCCGATGCCTGCTGCACGTAATCATGCTGGTCGTACATGTACTTGAGTTCGCTGTACTTTGCCTTGCGGGCAAACTGGGCATTGGCTGCCATGCAGGCGGTCAATGCGATGAGGATGGTAATAAACAAACGCTTCATTATTCTGAATATTTTATGAATTTCAAGATGCAGAGGACGGCTTCGTCTTCTGTCATGCCGGCTACGTTGATGGCGAGGTCGTAGTTGCGGGTGTCGTAGCGGCTTACGCCGGCGTAGCGCTTGATATAGTTTTCGCGGGTTTCGTCCACTGACTTGATGACTGCCGCGGCCTCATCGTGCGTGAGGTTCTGCTTTTTCATGACGCGCTGTATGCGCTGCTCAAGCGGGGCGTGGATGAAGATGTGCAGGTGGTTGGGATGGTCCTTGAGTACGGAGAAGCCAAGGCGGCCGGCGATGACACATGAGCCCTCTGCGGCGATTCCGCCGATGATTTCCTTTTCGGCCTCGAAGATGTCTTCCTGCTTGATGCTCAGGTTGAGGTCGCTGCCCTTGATGGGATCAAAGCCGATATAGGCGCCTGAATTGGGCACCGGGGCCACGATTTCCAGGAAATCTGACAGCCAGTTGTGTTTTTTGCCCTTGATTCTTTCAATCTCACAGGTGGTGAGGTTGAACTTTTTCATAAGGCCTTCAATGAGGTCTTTGTCGCTGTAGCGTACGCCCAGCTGGGCTGCGAGTTTCTTGCCGATGGTGCGTCCTCCGGAACCGAGTTCGCGGCTGATCGTGATTACAAAGGGTTCTTTTGTGTTCATACTATGCGAAAATAGTAATTGCAAATATATACTTTTTTGCCGACAGAATCTGAAAAAGCAGTATCTTTGTTCCTGTATGAAAAGAATATTTACTATAGTATTGGCAGCGCTCGCCGTTGCCTGCACCCCGGCAAAGCAGCAGATCAGGACCGGAGACCTCTTTTTTGTAGGCATCCCCGGAGATTATCAGATTGAAGATGACAGCATGGACGCCGCCATCATCGAGTCCACCGTCTCCGATGAGCTCAACCTCATCCACGCCGGCATCCTTGAAGTTGCCGATGACGGAATCTGGGTGATAGACGCCACCCTGAAATACGGAGTGGACCGCCATCCCCTTGACACCATGCTTAGGCAGTTCACGCTCAAAGACGGCAGCATGCCAACCTTCATCGTGAAGCGGCTCAAGGAAGGATACCGCCCCGAAGACATCGACAATGCCATGGCGCTCTGCGGTCTTCCCTATGACGATGCCTTCCTGCCGGACAACGGCAAGTTCTACTGCACCGAACTCATACGCGAAAGCTACAGGAAACAGGACGGGGAGTTCATCTTCCCGCAAAAGCCCATGAACTGGAAGAACTCAGAGGGTGAGATTCCGCCCTACTGGACAGAGCTCTTCGGCCTTTTGGGCATGGACGTGCCGCAGGACGTTCCCGGAACGAACCCGCATGACATGGCACTCCTGCCGATATTGGAAGATGTGGACGTAGACCTTCTCAGTCTCCGTAAGGATTAGCGTCGTCCCATTCGCGGAGGATATCCCCGTGGGCGGCTTCGCAGTGGGCTTTGATGAAGTTTTTGCGCTCCTCATCGAGGGATTCCCACCAGGCGGTGCAAGCGGGGTAATAGGAAAGGGTTTCGTCGGTGACGCCGGCCTTCTTGAGGCCCTTGCGGGCAATGCGCTCCTTCTCCTTTACCGGAAGTGATGCCCACCATATTTCGAGTTCAGACTGAGACATAACAATATAATTTCTGTGCAAATTTAGTAATTATGGCCGATAAAACAATATACTTTGCAGGCGGATGCTTCTGGGGCGTGGAGCATTTCTTCAAAGGCGTGGACGGAGTGAAGGAAGCAACTCCCGGATACGCGAACGGAAATACCGAAAATCCCTCATACAAAGAAGTTTACACGGATACTACCGGCCATGCCGAGACCGTCCGCGTGCGCTACAATCCGGAAAGGGTGAGCCTCTACACTCTCCTGAAGCTGTTTTTCACCGTGACAAACCCGCTCACGCTGAACCGTCAGGGCCATGACGAGGGCACCCGCTACCGCAGCGGCGTATTCTATGACAACCCCGAAGACCGTCCCGTCATCGAACAGGTTTTCAAGGAGACAGAGGCTAAGCTTGGCACGGAAATAGTCACGGAGCTGGAGCCCCTGAAGTGCTTCTATCCTGCAGAGGAGTACCATCAGGACTATCTGGACAAGAACCCAGAGGGCTACTGTCATCTTCCGCTCAAGACCTTCAGGTACCTGAGGCTGTGGCAGGACGTGAAGCTCTTCCTTGGAGATGAGACGGACGTTGTTGCCCGCATGGCCAACATATCGGCCCTTATTGCCGGGAGGATGCATTTCTTCTGGACGGGGTTCTACCGCGTCAAAGGAGAGCAGCTGGTGCTGGGGCCTTTCCAGGGGCCGGAGGCATGCTTCCGCATCGGCTTTGGAAAGGGCGTCTGCGGCACGGCGTGGAAGGAAGCCCGCACTGTCGTTGTGCCTGATGTTGAGGAGTTTCCAGGGCATATCGCCTGCTCCTCGCAGTCCAAGTCGGAGATTGTGGTGCCGGTGTTTGACGGGGATAAGCAAATCGTCGCCGTCCTTGACATAGACAGCGACGAATATGCTACCTTCGACGGCACGGATGCCGTGTGGCTGGAGATGATATCGGCCCTTACTCTGCGAACAGCGTAATTATATTGAGGATAACCTCGGAGGCCTTTTCCATGCTCCTGAGGGGGACGAATTCCATCTTTCCGTGGAAGTTCAGGCCGCCTGCGAAGATGTTGGGGCAGGGGAGGCCCTTGAAGGAGAGGTTGGCGCCGTCGGTGCCGCCGCGGATGGGCTGGATCTTTGCCTTGAGCCCCGCCATTTCCATAGCCTTTACGGCCTTTTCGATGATGTGGTAGTGGGGTTCCACCTGCTCACGCATGTTGTAGTACTGGTCCTTGACGGTGAGTTCCACTGTGCCGGCGCCGTACTTGGCGTTGATAAAATCGGCAACTTGCCGGATCAGGACCTTCTTGGCTTCGAATTTCTGGCGGTCGTGGTCGCGGATGATGTAGGCGAAATCGGCCTCCTCGACGGCTCCCTTGAAGGAGATGAGGTGGAAGAAGCCTTCGTAGCCTTCGGTGTATTCGGGGCGCTGCTCTATGGGCAGGAGGGAGTTGAATTCCTGGCCGATGAGGATTGCGTTTTTCATCTTGCCCTTGGCGCTGCCGGGGTGCACGTTTCTGCCCTGGACGTGGATTTTTGCGCTGGCGGCGTTGAAGTTCTCGAACTCCAGTTCGCCAATCTCGCCGCCGTCCATGGTGTAGGCATAATCGGCCCCGAAGCGCTTTACGTCGAATTTAACCACGCCGCGGCCGATTTCTTCGTCGGGGGTGAAGCCGATTTTGACCGGCCCGTGCTTGAACTCAGGGTGCTCCACGATGTACTGGACGGCGGTCATGATTTCTGCGACGCCGGCTTTGTCGTCGGCCCCGAGAAGGGTTGTGCCGTCCGTGGTGATGAGGGTTTCTCCCACGTAATGAAGCATTTCGGGGAATTCTTCCGGCCTTAGCTGCAGGCCGGGAACGCCCTTGAGGTCTATTGCGCCGCCGTCATACTTGTCGATGATCTGCGGCTTTACGTCCTTGCCGCTGGCGTCAGGGGCGGTGTCTACGTGGGCTATGAAGCCGATGGCGGGGGCGTCCACATTTCCCGGAATGCTTCCCATGACGTATCCGAACTCGTCCAGGGTGGCCTCCACGCCCATTTTGTTCAGTTCTTCGCAAAGCATTTTCAGGAGGTCCAGCTGCTTTGCGGTTGAAGGCTGGCTTTCACTTTCCTCGTTTGACTGCGTGTCAACAGCAACATAGCGTAAAAATCTGTCTAATATCTTTTCCATTATTTTTCAGTTTTCAAAGAAGCGTAAATCGTATAGGTAATAAGCGCGATGAACGGGACGATGGCCACGGCCTCGCCGAAGTGGGCGTTCCACTCGGTGAGGAAGAGGTCTACGTTGGCGAAGCGCAGGATGGCGCTCACAACGCCCATGAGCGCGCCGCCGGCGATGAAGCCGGAAGCGATGAGCGTGCCCTTCTCCTGCCTCTTGGCGTTAACGGCAGCGTCCTTGCTGCGGGAACCCACGTACCAGGACACGGCGCCGCCGATAACCAGCGGGAGGTTGAGGTCGATGGGGATGAACATGCCAAGTGCGAACGGCAGTGCCGGAACGCCGCAGAAGTTGAGGACGATGGCGATCACTGCGCCGATTCCGTAGAGCAGCCAGGGTGCTCCGCCGCCGCTGAACATGGGCTGGATGACGGCCGCCATGGCATTGGCCTGAGGCGCTACAAGGGCGTTTTCGCCGGTGAAGCCGTAGGTCTTGTTAAGGACCAGCATGACGCCGCAGACGGTAACTGCGCTAACTGCAACGCCAAGGAATTTCCATCCTTCCTGCTTCTTGGGAGTTGAACCAATCCAGTAGCCGATCTTGAGGTCTGTGATGAAGGAGCCTGCAACGCTGAGTGCGGTACATACGACGCCGCCGATTATCAGCGCAGCGGCCATTCCGGCATTGCCCTTGAGGCCCACAGCAACCAGGATGAGGGATGCGATGATGAGGGTCATCAGCGTCATGCCGCTCACGGGGTTGGAGCCCACGATTGCGATGGCATTTGCGGCCACCGTAGTGAAGAGGAAGGCGATTACGGCAACGATGAGAAGTCCCACCAGGGCCTGCCAGACGTTGTTTACGACGCCGCCGAAAGCGAAGAACGCGAAGATGATGAGAAGGGCGATGACCACGCCGAAGACGATGGTCTTCATCGGCAGGTCTTCTTCCGTGCGGATGGCCTTTTCGTCAAGGGTGCCCGGCTTGCGCCTGAATTCCTTCACGGCCAGGGAAGCGGCGCTCTTTATGACTCCGAAGGACTTGATTATGCCGATGATGCCCGCAGTAGCGATGCCGCCGATGCCGATATGCCTTGCGTAGGTCTTGAAAATTTCTTCAGGGGACATCTCGCCGATGGTTGTGGCTATACCCGTATGCATGAGGTCGATCACGCTTCCGCCCCAGATGAGGTTCATGAGCGGGATGATTACAAGCCACACCAGCAGGGAGCCGCAGGTGATTATGAAGGCATACTTTAGGCCGATGATATATCCAAGGCCCAGCACTGCCGCACCGGTATTCATCTTGAGGACGAGCTTAGCCTTGTCTGCAACCACCTGGCCCCAGTGCATGACCGTTGTGGAGACGGTTTCTGCCCAGGTGCCGAAGGTTGCGACCAGGAAGTCATACAGACCGCCGATGAGGCCGGCCGCGATGAGCGTCTTGGCGCTGTCGCCGCCGCTTTCGCCGCTCACCAGCACCTGCGTGGTTGCAGTTGCCTCCGGGAACGGATACTTGCCGTGCATTTCCTTGACAAAGTACTTGCGGAACGGTATCAGGAACAGGATTCCCAGCACTCCGCCAAGGAGTGAACTGAGCACCATCTGCCAGTAGTTCACTTCCACGCCCAGGATATAGATGGCGGGAAGGGTGAAGATTGCGCCCGCGACCACTGCGCCGGAGCATCCGCCGATGCTCTGGATAATCACGTTCTGGGCAAGCGAGTCATTCTTCTTGAGCGCTCCCGTGAGGCCCACGGCAATGATTGCGATGGGGATGGCGGCCTCGAACACCTGGCCCACCTTGAGGCCCAGGTATGCCGCCGCGGCGCTGAACAGGATAACCATCAGGACGCCCACTGCCACTGAATACGGTGTTACTTCAGAGTACTTCTTGTTCGGATCCAGAAGCGGTCTGTATACCTCTCCCGGCTTCAGCTCCCGGTGCGCATTCTCCGGCAGCTGCATGTTTTTCTTTTCTTCCATACAGCAAATATAACAAATATTCGTTATTCCGGCTTGACGTAGCGTTTACCGGTCACGGCCTTTACCCCATCTATATACGCGGGCGCGTATGCGGGAGAGGTGTGGCGGCCGGGGGCGATTTCGCCGTCACGGCTGGGACGCATGATCTGGTCATTGTGCTTGACGATGAGGAAATAGGCCAGTTTCTCCCAGCGTTTCATCATCATGTCAGTGTATTCGGCGGTCTTGCGGGTTACGAAGTCTGTGAGTTCGCCGGGAGTGAGTTCGCGGGCGCGTGCTTCGACGGCCTTCTGGTCATCGGCATAGAAGTCTTCGAGCTCTTTCTGGGCGTCGCGGAGGTCGCCGATGAGGGCGCTCCAGCGCGGGTAGACCATGTTCGCGACGAAGTTGTTCACCCAGAAGGCGCTGCCCCAGCTGAATTTGGTGATATCGTTGTTTTCCCGGCGGAAAGGTTCGGGGACTCTGTTTGCGCCGCAGTAGACGGGGACATAGGCCACCATGGTAGCGTCGTCAAGGTTGAAGTATGTTACGCCGCCAACGCCGTCGGGAAGGAATGAGCGCATCTGGCACACCATGGTCATGCCGCTCTGCTGGCAGCCGATGGGCCTTTCACGGAACATCTTGGTTCCGTCGGTGGCCTCGAAATTCACCGGCTGGTTGCGGTAGGGGGATGCCCAGGGGCCGGCGGAGATGTTGGCAGTCATGTCAAGGGCGGTGCCTTCGTAGTGGTC
>JAFTFV010000059.1 GCA_017458265.1 Bacteroidales bacterium
ATGTCAAGCGTGAAGGGCGCCATGCCATCGGCTTCAAGGGTGAGAGTGGCGGGGCCGGGGGCGCCGGAGGATTGCAGCAGCACCTGGGCAAGGCCGTTGAAGGTCTTGACGCTGAAGATGCGGGCGTCCGGGTCTGAAGGGCGCTCGGCGGCCTGCCAGGCGGGGTCTCCGTTGCCTACGCCAAGGATGCGCAGGGGACCGTTCGCGGTGAGCCTCACCGGGATGCAGGCGTCAGGGACGAAACGGCCTTTGGAATCGGCAAGGGATAGGGTTACGACGGCGAGGTCCATGCCGTCGGCCTTGATGGATGTCCTGTCTGCCGATGCGCTGATGCGGGCGGCGCTTCCCGTAGTCTGGATCTCCCGGGAGAGCACTTTGCGGCCTTTCTTGTAGCCCACGGCCTTGATGCGGCCGGGCTTGTAAACGGCGTCCCAGCTAAGGTAGCCGCCGTCTTCCATTTTCTTTCTGCCCAGGCGTTTACCGTTTACGGTGAGTTCGACCTCGTCGCAGTTGGAGTAGACCCAGACGCTGACTGTTTCGCCTTCGTGGCCGGAGAGGTTCCAGTGCGGGAAGACGTGGAGGACGGGTTCGCGAGCCCACCAGGATTTGAGGTAGAAGGCCTCGTTCTTGGGGAAGCCGCAGTAGTCCAGAATGCCGAATTCAGAGCCCGTTGCAGGGAATACCAGAGGATTGGGCTCGCCTCTGTAGTCAAAGCCCGTCCAGTAGAAAAGGCCTCCCAGCCAGGGCCGCTCCTTGTAGAAATTCCACCCCCTGCCGATACGGTTCAGGGCTCCGTCCTTCTGGTCCGGAGTACGGTTCATCGAGGCCATGCGGCCGGGCTCGTCGAAGTATATGCCTCTTGTGCCGCAGCCGGTTGTCTCCTCCGTTCCCAGGGCTATCCTCTCCGGATATTTCTTCCGATGCTGGTCAATTGGGTTCTGCATCATGTAGTTGTAGCCGGCCACATCGGCAGGTATGACGATGTGCGGGCCGCTGCTGGTGGCGACGGTGGAAAGGCGGGTGGGGTCAAGACGGTGGCAGTACTCCCGCATGGACTCTGCAATGCGTGTCCCCTTATCGTTCCACTCCAGGCCCCATTCCTCGTTTCCAACGCTCCAGAGGATGATTGAGGGGTGGTTGCGGTCCCTTTCGATCATGGCCCTGAGAAGGCGCACATGCTCATCATTTATGCCGGTGAGGCGGTTCTCTTCCAGCACAAGGACGCCAAGGCTGTCGCATGCGTCCAGCATCTCCGGGGTTGCCGGATTATGGCTTGTCCTGATGGCGTTTACGCCCAGTTTTTTTAGCTCCTTTATGCGCCACACCTGAAGGGCGTCCGGAATTGCGGAACCCACTCCTGCGTGGTCCTGGTGCTGGTTTACACCTTTTATTTCAAGGCGTTCGCCGTTGAGGAGGAAGCCTTCATTTGCATCAAAGACAATGTCCCTTATGCCGATGACGGTCTCATACGTGTCTCCGCTTTCCGGAACCTCCGTGATGAGCGTGTAAAGGTACGGGTCCTTGGTGTTCCAGAGGTGTGGATTGCTTACGGTGAAGCTTGCCTCTGTCTCGGAGACTGCCTTTGCAAGGACGCTCCGGCGGGGGACCGTGGTGCTTGCCACAACGTTGCCGGCATTGTCCCTGAGCGTGTGGCGAAGTGTGTACTCGCATTTGGCGGCGCCGCTGTTCTGCACCTTGGTTTCCACGGTGATGCAGGCGGTATTGTAGGGCGCTTTCAAGGCGCTGTGTACAAAGGTCCCGAACGGCGCCACGTGCAGCTTCTCCGTCTTTTCCAACCACACGTGCCGATAGATGCCTGCCCCCTCGTAGAACCAGCCCTCTTCCAGGGTGGCGTCTACGCGCACTGCAATTACGTTTTCTCCGCCGTAGTTGAGGTATTCCGATATGTCATAGGTGCGGGTTGCATAGCCGCTTGGCTCGGTGCCCAGCCAGAAGCCGTTCACCCAGATGTTTGCGGCCCTGAAAATGCCGTCAAAGCGGATGCTTATGTGTTTTCCGTCGTCCTCTGCAGGGATGGTGAAAGTCTTCCTGTACCAGCCGATGCTCGTTTCCGGATACTTGTACCCCACGGTCTTGTAGCCGTGGCTGTGGCTTGCCTCGCGGGCGTATGGAAGGTCTACCACCCAGTCATGCGGGAGGGTCACCTTCTTCCACTCCTGAGGCCAGTCTGCCTTGTTGAACTTCAGGCTGTAGGGGCCTGTGTTGTGGATGGAGGCTGCCTTCGTGAGATAATTGAAATACTCCGTTCCGCACCCGAAATCAAGGGCAGGAGACGAAGCGTTCCCAAAAGCGAACTCCCAGTCTGCATCAAAGCGCTCTTTCTCGCGCGCGATGCCCAGAACAGGGATGATTATCAGTAAAGCGGTAAGTATTCGTTTCATATGCGGCCATTTGTCTCATGCAAATATACAAAAGCTTTGGGACAAAGTAGGTATAGGAATGTTTCCAAACAGGATATAAAACGGACTTCCGTCCTCAAAAACGGGCGTTTTCAAGGACGGAAGGCAAGCCTAGAAGCGTATAGCAAATATGCAAAAGACTTCACTTTGTTTGTGATGCTGTCTTAATATTAATCGTCCCGAGTCTGTTATTGACATACCAGATGCAAGACTATAACCTAAAAACACAGAAAAACTGGAGAAATCTACACCACCCATAATCCCGGTGTTAATGGTTCTGTCGCTATCGTCAAATACAGAAGAAATGAGAAACTTTGTTCCTGTTTGTATTGCGGCAAAAGGTACGCAACCATTCCAATTCTTTTCGAATGTATATTTGGCCCTGAAAAAGATAGGAATGAACAGTTCTGAACGGGTGTTGAATTCAGCACCAGATCCTACTCCAATAAAAAAACCGGAGTCAAATCGATATCCCCCAAAAACATTAAAGATATCAGCCGCGCCAAACTCTCCCTTCTCAATAACCTGTCTAGTCCCAAATTCAACTTGTCCTTGAAAACCTTTATTTTGAAGAGGCCCTTTCTCTTGAGCCACGCACGTAAAAGTAACAATGACAAAAGCTACTGTTAGTAAAGTTTTTTTCATACTATAATGTTTTAGGAATTATCATCATCTGAAGGGTCCCTGTAGATAGCACATTCACTCGGTAATCTGTTGTTCCGCCATTGTCTCTTTCCTCCAATATGATAGGTTGGTGGTAGTATAAATAAGCTTCTCCCAATAAGTCTGGGCCCTCTTTTACTGTAATACTTTTTGTGCCTGTTACTGTTTGTTGAGCGGTCCCTCCGTATTCAAAACCCATTTTTTTGGTTCCAGTTATACTAACCAAATCCTCTATCTTTGCATTAATGCTTGCGCTATTTTCGCCATACTCCCTAAAATTCATTGCAAACTGGCCGTTTATAGTAATGGTGTCTGAATAGCTGCTAGTCTCGTTATCCATCTCGAATACCCTAATTTTAAGGTTGGTATTTGTTTCCCCTATATTCCAATCTGCAATTAAGGGGATATTGATTTTATACCACTTGGGCTCAAAGCACGCCCTGGTTATATGATATTTATAGTCACTAGTGTCCCGTTAAGACTCATTGATACTGAATAAGTTAGGATAGTCATCGACGGGAGCAAGATTTTTAGATTTGTTAAACAATTGATTTAGAGGGACTTCCTCAAACAGGACAAAGCCAATAGTTTGAGAAATTGTA
>JAFTFV010000060.1 GCA_017458265.1 Bacteroidales bacterium
CTTCCTTTGCCCTCATTCCAAGCTCGAGTGCAGCAGCTATCGTAACAGCCCGCACTTTGCCGATGCCTTTCTGCCGGGTGAGTTTTTCGAGCGGCATGGCGGCAAGTGTCATAAGCCTGCCGTCTGCACTGGAAAGCAGCTCCTGGGCTACCTGTGTAACGTTTTTGTCGATGGTTCCACTGCCAATCAGTATGGCAAGAAGGTCACTGGAACTCAGATACCGTGCTCCAAGGTGGAGCATCCTTTCACGCGGCCTGTCTTCAAGGCGCAAATCTTTAATCTTCATGGCTCAAAACTTATGGGTAAAGCCACGAAAACGTCAAACTCTGTTCTTTGGCAAAGATAAGAAAAAGTCCCGCCATGACAAGCGGGACTTCAAGGAAAATTACTGAATGAATGCTATCAGCTGCGCTTTTTGGACGTTATCGCCCTGTTTTGCCGGGGCTGCTACAATGATTCCGTCCACTGCAGCGACAATCTCTTCCATTCCGTAGAATGTCTGGACATAGCCGATAATGTCTCCGGCTTTCACTTTCTTCCCGGTTATGGGAGCCATCGAGGTGTCGATTGCGTCAATCTCCCACAGAAGTTTGCCCTTTGCGGGGCACTGTACGGGAGTTGCCTTGGGATAGCGGGCGACAATCTCGTCGACGTTGAATGCGGGCATCTCAACCACAGGCCTTTCCACTACGATAGGTGCGCCTGCCTTTGCCTTGAGTTCTGCGAGTTCCTTGTTGAAGCGCTCCTTGGCAATGCCGCTGCGGTAATCCAGATACTGGCGTTCGTGCATGGCAAGTTCGAAGAGTTCTTCATCATCTTCGCCGTAGTCCCAGCCCTTTTCGTCCATCATGGCGCGGAACTTGGGAAGTTCGTCGGGATAGTTGTCCTGAGGGTTTCCGGTAGAGAATTCCATGCCCTTTTCCTTGGCCAGGGCGACGATTTCAGGAGCGAGTTCTCCGGGAAGCTTGCCCATATTGCCAAGAATCATCCCCCAGGTGTCCTTGTCGATCGTAGACCAGCGGGGCTTGTCCTGCAGCATGTTGAAGAGGTTCATCAGTGCAGTGTTCTTGACATACTGGCTGAACGGGGTGACAAGCGGCGGATAACCAAGGCGGGGCCATACATACGCCACTTCCTCGAACAGTTTGACCATGAGAGTGTCAAGTGACATTTCAGGCCTGCCGTGGGCTCTCTGTGTGGCGTTGATTGCGCCCTGGAAGCCTTTCAGGTCTGCCATCATGGAGCCCATCATGCCGCCGGGAAGGCCGCAGCCAACGAGGAGTGACGTCATCTTGGCATTGGACGGATTGATCCAATATCCGAGAAAATCGTCGATGAACTTCTGAGTGAGGCGCCTTACTTCCATGTATGCGTCCATGTTCAGGTCCTTGACTAGGAATCCGTCACAGCGGAGCATTTCCCGGATGGTGATTACGTCGGGATGAACTTTTCCCCAGGAAAGAGGTTCTACTGCAACGTCGAGATAATCGGCGCCGGCACGGGCGACTTCAAGCATGGAAGCGGTGGAGAAACCGGGACCGGTGTGGCCGTGGTACTGCACCTTTATATGCGGATACTTCTTCTTGATGCTGGCAACAAGCTGTCCGAGCAGATTGGGGCGGCCGATACCTGCCATGTCCTTGAGGCATATTTCATCGGCACCGTAGGAGACAACCTTGTCCACTATGTCCATGTAATACTCGACTGTATGGACGGGGGAGTAGGTTATGGACAGGGCAACCTGGGAAATCATGCCGCCCTTCTTGGCTCCTTCCACGCTGCCTTTGAGGTTGCGGTGGTCATTGAGTCCGCAGAATGAACGGGCGATGTCCGTGCCCTGTTTCTTCTTTACCTTGAACATGAGTTCCCTCACATCCAGCGGTACGGGATTCATCCTGAGTGCGTTCAGACCCCTTTCGAGCATGTGTGTCTGGATTCCGGCCTTGTGGAAAGGTGCTGTCCAGGCGCGGACAGCCTTGTTCGGATTCTCGCCGAACAGCAGATTCACCTGTTCGAATGCTCCGCCGTTTGTTTCCACCCTGTCAAAGCACCCCATGTCGATTATGGCGGGGGCTACTTCCACAAGCTGGTCAACCCTTGGAACATATTTTCCGGAACTCTGCCACATATCCCTGTAGACCAGGGAAAACTTTATTTCGCGTTTTGCCATAGCAAACATTCTTTTACCAAATCAAACAAATTTCGTCATAATTTGCGTGATTTGCAAAAAATCTTTGCGCGTCAGAAGATAAGGTGCCAGATCCACAGGACCGCCTTCCATAGCCATTTGGCAATGGCCAGGATGGTAAAGATGATCATTACGGTGGCTATGAGGAGGAACCTCACTACAAGCCATGCCAGATAACCTGCCCATGAGGTTACGACCGACAGGCCGAAGTAATTGGCCGCCAGAAGCACCGTCAGGATACCCGCTGCGATAAGCAGGTATATGCCGATTCCTGACAGCACGAAGCCGAATACAGTCTTGAACTTTGCCTTGCTGTGGTCCGAATAGTTCAGCAGCATCTTTGCAATCCACAGAAGCACCAGGAACAGGATGCACTGAAGTGCGGGCAGCCATGCGTACGGCGGCCATGTTGGATCGTTAGTGAAGAAGACATACTTGGCTACCGGGTTCAGGTCGCTGTAGAAGTTGTAGAGGAACGGAGTCACAAACAGTGCTATAAGCCAGAAGGTGAGGTCCGTACCAAGGTTATACAGGGTGTTGAGGTGCTTGGTAACCAGGTCCTTGAGACTGTTTATCTTTGCTCCGCTGCCATAGACGTTAAGGTCTTCGGCCTGGTCAAGGAGTTTGCGGGCTTTGATGGTTCCAAGTCCTCCGAGTTTCTTGTCGGCCTCCTTCAGAATCTTGTCGGCATACTCCGTGATGGGGGAGACTCCGGCCATGAACTGGTCCCTGTAGATTACACCGTTATAGCGCTTGCCCTTGTATGTGTATTCTACCCACCAGGCTTCGCAGCGGAGGATATCGGCATTTTGGAACAGGATATGGCAGGTGTCGCTGACCCTTCGCGCATGCTGTTCAATCATGGAGTCCAGTTTGGCGGCCATCTCGCTCTCTCCGGAGAAGACTCCCTTGCCTACGGCAGGGGCCTGAAACTCGAACATCCATTCACCCTTGTAACCACCCCGTTTATCCATGATTTCGGCAACGCCGGCTACCTTTTCATCATGGAAGTATGCTTTCAGGAGCTCGTCTTTCAGTTCCTGGTCTATAGAAAAACAGTGTACATTCTTACCATAACCCTGGCAGGTGCTACAAGTGATGTCTCCGCGCCCGTTGCACTCTCCGCAGGTCAGCCTTCCGCTGCCACCGCAGTTCGAACATCTTTTGCTTCCGCTGCCGCCGCAGGAGGAACAGGTATGCTTGCCGCTGCCGCCGCAGGAGGAGCAACTTACGGTCTTGTATGCCAGACGAGTGGAATATATGGGCGTATAACCGTCGTAGCCTGAGACGTATCTCTCCGAATATGATTCGGTCTTCTTACCGCTTCCGCCGCAGGAAGAACATGAAGTGGAACCTTTTCCGCCGCATGAAGAGCACCGGATAGAGCCGCTGCCGCCGCATGATGAGCAGGTGATGTCTCCGCGTCCGCCACAGTTGGGGCAGGTGATGCGGCCTTTTCCGCCACAGGGGTCACAGGGCTCCACATGATGCGAACCGGTGACTTCGAAACTCTCTCCGTTATGGACAAACTTTGTAGTAGTCAGGAGGCTGTAGGACCATGCATCGACGTCCGAGGCCCTGTATATGCTTCTGGACCCAAAGCTGCCGCCCTTGTACGGGTACCTTTTTGGATTGATGGGACGGCGGTCAAACTGTGTGTGGAGTTCCACTACATAAATGGGGCAGAGCTCGTATTTCTCAAGTGTTATCGAATCTCCATAATTGCCGAAAGGGTGCCCTTTGGAATTGGCGGCATATTCGTTCACCAGGTTTTTCACCCTGTCGCGGGCCTCCTGGTCGATAGTGAGAATCCGGTTGCGGATGAACTTGTCTTCCATGGCTACATTTTTTTAGGTGAGATGAAAAATGCCTTTATCACCCTTACGGTGAAGATGATCACGAAAAGGAGCAGGACCACTATGAAGTATGCCGTAAGCGAGGGGCTGTATCCGTCTCCCGGGAGGTTGTCTCCGGTGAAGACAATACGTTCGAAGAGGTTGGCCCTGGAGTCTGCAAGGGCGGTGGAGTCAGCCTTGGCGGCTTTCTTTTCGGCCTGTTCCTTTTTCAGCTTCTCTTCCTTTTCGAGTTTCTCTGCATACTTCTGGCGGGTGGCCTTGTCGGCCGCTTCTGCATAGGTGGCTTTGGACTCGGCGATGAATTTGCCGATGGAAATCCTCTCGAACGGAGAAGCTATCTTCTCCATGGCTGCTTTGGTTAACAGCGAATCTACGGGAATGGCTTCGTCCCTTGTGCGCAGGGCTTCCTTCCGTACGGGGTCTGTGATTTTCTCCCGTTTGGACTTCGAACACGACAGTGTGCCGATGAGCGAGAGCGCTATCAGGACTATTAGGTGGAACCGTTTCATATACAGGCGTTAATATGGTTTCCACAAAAATATAAAATGCTTATTGAAAAAGCAATACCCCCATAGCAATATGAAAAAAGCAGGCCTTGAAGCCTGCTCTCTGGGTGGATGATGGGGCTCGAACCCACGACACTCGGAACCACAATCCGATGCTCTACCAGCTGAACTACATCCACCATTTGGGACTGCAAATGTAGTTATTTTTTCTGTGATTACAAAAAAATGTTTCAGAACACTACATTTCCAGAGTATAAACGTGCATTTTTCCTCACGACAGAGTAATTACCGTCATTGTCGGATGCAAGGACGTCGCACTGGAGGAATATATCCATGAGGTCATCGGACTCGAGGAGGCCGGCAATGGGGAAACTGTAGATTCTGTAGTACTCTTTGAGAAGGTCTTCGCTCATCTTTGCGGGATTCTCGCCGTTACCCTCGTGCATGAGGTAAAAATTGAGCACTGTGCCTTCCTTGTTGTATCCGAGGGTTATGTCATGGGGACAGTCTGTCTCAGGCTTGGCATAATAGCTCAGGATAATGTTAAGGTATCCTTTTGCAGTGATGCTGGCATCCTGGATAGCTACAGGGTCCATGGGCTCTTCGTCCTCTGAGGGCGTGTAAAGCTCCGGAGTCTGGATGGTTACGTTTTTGTATGCCTTGAGCGTGATGTCAAGGTTCCTGTTCACGATGTCAAACTGGGCAAGGAGCCTCTTGTCGTCGGTCTTCCAGCCCTTGTCCGTCTTGTCTTCCGTAACATTGAACAAGTTGCCGTAATCGTCAACCATGGTTTCGCCCTTGACTGTGACGAATTCAGAGAGGTTGGTAACTGTGTATACATCCTCTCCAAGGTTGCAGGATGTCATGAGAAAGAGGCCTGCGAGTGTTGCAAGAATCAGTCTTTTCATATGCTTTTGTTCCTTTTTGTAGGGCGTGCGATGAGCTGGATGTCGATATCCTCTACCGAGAAGCCCTTGAATTTCCTTCTTTTCAGATGTGTAGTGACGAGGGTTGCAAGGTCCTCGTCCTCGATGTCCCTCCACGAGTGGTTTTCCCTGTCGTACATGTGGATGTGGCGGCTGGAAATGACGTCGAAGAACATCTTGTTGGTTGCCGACATCCTCCTTCCGTAGATGTGGAAATCGGCAAGTTGGGAAAGGATGTTGTATACGGAAGACACCGTTACATGAACGCCCTTTTTCGCCAGTTCTTCCTTAACAGTGTCTGCCGATGCATGTACCAGCCCCATCATTGCGTCATGGACGGCAAGCCTCTGTCTGGTGGCCTTGAGCTTGTGTTTCCTGAGCAGCTGCCGGAATTCCTCCATTGTGGGAATGGGGCGTGTATGTGCCGTTGCGATCATCAGCCAAGGAGGGTTTTGGCGTTTTCGATTGCCTCAGGAGTGATGACTGCGCCGGAAAGCATTCGGGCTATTTCCATTATGCGCTCTTCGTCCGAGAGCCTTCTCATAGTTGTCCGGTCATCCTTTTTGGAAACCAGGTAGTGTGCGCTGCCTTTTGCAGCCACCTGCGGCAGATGGGTGATTGCAAAGATCTGCATGTCTGCCCCCATGGCGCAGATAAGGGCTCCCATCTTATGGGCTGTACCGCCGGAAACTCCGCTGTCAATCTCGTCGAAGACCAGCGTTGGCATCTTGCGGTAGCGTGCCATACAAGCTTTCAGGCACAGCATGACACGGGAGAGTTCGCCTCCGGAAGCGGCTTTTCCAACTTCCTGCAGGTTCTTTCCGGTGGAAGAGAACAGGAAATTGACTGAATCACGGCCCGTTGAGCTGTCTTCTCCGGGAGCAAGTTCAACCTCGAAGGCACTGTGGTCAAGATCCAGAGCATGCAGCTGCTTCTGGATGCTTTCGGCAAAAGGAACAGCAGCCTTGGCTCTCCTGTCGTGCAGTTTCTGTGCTGCCTTGTCGTAGGCCGATATGGCCGTTTCAAGCTCCTTGGAAAGCCTCTGGACTTCATCTTCGAGGGAGGTTGCGTCCGCAACCAGCGAAGACAGGGAGTCCATTACGGCGATGAGTTCTTCCTCCGATGAGACATCGTGCTTTCTCATCAGAGAATAGAGGAGCGATATCCTTTCTTCCACCGCCTCCAGCCTTTCCGGGGAAACATCCATTCTTTCGTTTGCCGATGCTACTTCTGCGGCAATGTCGTCCAGTTCGACCCTTGCGGCTTCAAGCCTTTCTGCAAGGGGCTGCATCGAGGGGATATATCGGCCCGCCTTTTCAAGGAGTTTCCTTGCCTGGATGAGTTCCACGGCGGGGGAGTTCTCCTCCGAGGACAGGATGCCTTCCGCTCCGGAAAGCATTTCCTTGAGTTCTTCGGCATGGGAGAGCTGTTCCTGTTCGGCCTCGAGGTCTGCGAGTTCTCCGGCGACCAGTTTTGCCTGGTCCAGTTTCTCCCAGAGCGCGCGGTTATATTCCTCCTCTTTCTTTGCCGATTCGAGCCTTTCCTTGACGGATTCCAGCTGTTTCCTGGTCCTGAGGACCTTTTCCCTGGCCTCGCTGCAGGCCTTTCGCTCTGCTGCTGCACCTGCATACAGGTCAAGGACATCCTGACGGAAGGCCTGGTCCCTGAGCATCAGCGTCTGGTGCTGGGAATGAATGTCTACAAGGTGTGATGCCAGTTCCTGAAGGGACGCGGTAGAAACAGGCTCATCGTCAATGAAACAGCGCGAGCGGCCGCTTTTAGACAGAACCCTGCGAAGAAGGATGCTGTCCTCTTCCGCAGGCAGGTCAAGTGCGAGCAGCGCATCCCTTACAGTTGGCGTGATGCTGAATTCAGCCTCTACCACGCAGCTTTCTCCTTCGGGGCCGATCATGGAAGAATCGGCCTTGGAGCCCAGTACCAGGGCAAGTGCACCCAGCAGGATGGATTTTCCGGCGCCGGTCTCTCCACTAATAATGCTGAGGCCCTCCGGAAAACTGGTTTCCAGGGAGCCTATCAGAATGTAGTTGGAGATACTCAGGCTGCGGAGCATGGGTTATTCTCCCTTGATCTCGATGGGGTTTTCGCTCTGGGCTTTACGATAAACAAGGTCTCCGTTCTCGAACTCTGAGATTGCAATCAGGTCCGGCTTGGGCTGACGCTCATAGTACTGGGAGATTTCGATCTGTTCCTTGTTCTCGAAAACCTCGTCCATGGTGTCGCGGTCGTTGCGGAACTCCTCGAGCTTCTTGGTGAGTTCCTTCTTTTCTGCCATGGCTATCTGGTTGGCCCTCTTGTAAAGGATTACTACTGATTCGTAGATGTTTCCGGTGGGAGCGGCCAGGTTCTTGACGTCGCGTGTAATGGTGTTTGTGGGAATCTTTTTCTTGTTTTCCATCTCTCTAAAAAATCTTGTTCTATATAAAGTACAAGGCTTTGTGCGTGGAAGTTTCAATTATTTTCGACATCGGCATTACCGTCGCGGCCCAGTATCTTCTGGACCTTGCGGTAATAGCCGTCAAGTTCGCTCTTGTACTTGGATTCCGGGAACTCTCCGGCAAAGTTCAGGTAGTCGTCCATGAAGGTGAGGAAGCGTTCTTTCTGCTTTGCCGCTACCGACAGCCTTGCATAGTTGTATGAAGACATTGCCATATAATACAGGATGTCCTCACGGTATACATTCTCGGAATTGGCCTTTAGGACGTTGTTAAGCTTTACCCTTGCGGCCTTGTAGTCTTCCATTATATAATACTGGCGGCCGGCTTCGAAGTCCTTGCGGTCAAGGCGCTCCTGAAGATTGGCTTTCATGGTCTCGCAGGCAGCAAGATGGTCATCTCCGGGGTGTTCGCGGACGTACTCTGCAATTGCTGCAAGGCAGCTGCGTGTGGGCGCCTGGTCCAGTTCATAGCGGTATGTTCCGCGGTAAAGGCAGTCAAGGCGGTAGAACTCTGCGTCACGGGCGAAAGGACTGCGTGGGAAGTTCTCCACGAAGCGTGCGAAATTGCTTTCGGCCGTGTAGTAATCCTTGAAGCGGTAATTGGACAGGCCCCAGTAGTACTGGACCGTATCGTCACGGGCGGTACCGCTTGTGAGGACGGCCAAGGACTCGAAGAGTTGGGCTGCCTTCTGGAATTTCTTCTGATTGAAGTACTCCATGGCGGCATTGTACTTGGCGTCCACGTCATTGGAGGTGAGCAGGGCGTCAAACTGGGTCTGGCATGCCGTCAGTGCCGCTGCGGCGGCCAGTATAATCATAAGTTTTCTCATAATCCGTTTTCGATGAGGAAGTTCTCTGCATCCCTTGCCGCCATGCAGCCGGATGCCGCGGCGGTGATGGCCTGCTTGTATACTTTGTCTGCGACGTCTCCTGCTGCGAATACACCGGGAACGCTTGTGCGGGAGGAATAACCATCCCTTACGATGAATCCCTGCGGGTCTACCTCAAGGTAAGGTGCAAACAGCGCAGAACCGGGTTCGTGGCCGATTCCAAGGAAGAATCCGTCGATGGCCACGTCGAATTCAGTGCCGTCCTTGCGAACGAGCCTGACGCCTGTCACTCCAAGCATGTCGCCAAGGACTTCCTTGGTGTTGCAGTTCCAGAGGACTTCGATGTTCGGTGTGGCAAGGACCCTGTCCTGCATTATCTTTGAGGCACGGAACACGTCGCGCCTTACAATCATATATACTTTTGAGGCCAGACCGGAGAGGTAGAGGGCCTCTTCGCAGGCAGTGTCTCCGCCGCCCACTACGGCAACGGTCTTCTTGCGGTAGAAGAAGCCGTCACAGGTTGCACAGGCGCTTACGCCGGCTCCCATGTATTTCTTTTCGGATTCCAGTCCAAGGTATTTGGCTGCGGCACCGGTTGCGATGATGAGGGTATCGGCCTCGATTTCAACGTTGCCGTCAACGGTTATCTTGAAAGGCCTTTTGGAAAGGTCTGCCGCGGTGGCGGTGCCTGTGCGGATGTCGGCACCAAAACTCTTAGCCTGCTCCCTCATGTTATCCATGAGGGTGGTTGCGTCTATGCCTCCCGGGAAGCCTGGGAAGTTTTCTACTATCGTTGTAGTCGTAAGCTGCCCGCCTGGCTGCAGGCCTTCGTAGAGGACTGGCGCCATGTTTGACCTTGCGGCATATATCGCAGCGGTGTATCCTGCAGGACCTCCGCCAAGAATGAGCGTACGGACTTTTTCCATATTACTTTGTCAAGCTTGTTGTATAATCCTTTTCGTAGATGATGCGGCGTACGGCCTTGTTCTGATGATTTCTTGCCTGGTCTGCATCGAAGAGAAAATCTGTATGGAGACCCCTTCCTCTCTCGATTTCAAGGAATGAGGGCCAGTGGGGAGTGCCGTACCGGCGGCAGATGTCTACGAAATATCTTGCGGTATCATAGCCCTGGAATGCGAACTGGGAAGGTTCTGCATTGAACAGTGAACGGTAGCTCCTTACGAAGGAGTCTACCTTGTGGTCGCTGTAATCCACAAAGTAAGACGTGCTTATGTGAAGGTTCACGTTGTGGTATGCCGCGGGCTCGATTGTGTCGAAAGTGCGCACCTTGGAGGGTGCATACATTGCGATGGGGTAGCCTTTTCCCTGCATGATGCCAAGGTTGCGGACTACGTCGTCTATGAATGCTTCGCTCTCTGATGCGGCAATGACACGGTTCATTCCGTCCTTTGTCATGAGTTCTGACAGCCTGGAAGGAATCCCGGTGCCTTCGACTATTGCGTAGTTGAGGATGTCGTAAGTGAGTTCCTCGCGGGCAAGGGCGCTCCGGATTGCGATGGCTGCCGATGCGCTGCTGCCACCCTTTTCAGTGATGAGGATGATCCTGTCGGCATTGGTGCAGTCTTCCTTTACCCAGAGGGCGAGGTCGTTGTACTGGCTGTCTGCCGGGGTAGGGGCCTGTATGAAATTGGAATAGTTTGCAGCCAGGGCCGATGCCTTCTGGTCCAGCGGGGAAATCACCGGAACCTTGCCTTCCACTCTCTGGAGTATGGCTTCGATATCCCTTGAAGCCACCGGACCAAGAACCATGTCAGACCCGGTGAGGGCGTCGATAGGAGTGATGCCGGCCATGAGGTCGTAGACGTTGAGATTAACCTTGACACCTTCTTTCTCGAAGTCCTTCATTGCCATGAGAACTCCTGAATAGAAGTCCATGTTCAGTTCGCTTACCCTGCCGCTTGCATGGATAGGGAGCACCAGGGAAAGGTCTACAATCTCCTTGGGAGAAGCATATGGAGTGACGAACTCAAGTGCCGATACGGTATCTTTCTGCTCTTCCACGGGGGCTTCCTGCTCTACGGTCTCTTCGGCAGCAGGAACTTCTTCCACCTTTGGCTCTTCCTGGGGGACAAGGGGCGTATCGGGGAGTGGAATCCTTATGACCTGACGGGTGCTCAGCTTCTTTGATGTGAGCCCGTTGAACTGCATGATATCGGCAACTGTCACATTGTATTTGCGGGCGATGTCGTCAATGTCCTCGTACCACTTTACGGTGTGCTCTGTGTATTTGCCCTGAGTCGTACTCTGCTTGACGGGAGCGGCTTCCTCGGTAATGGGGATGAGGATGATTGCGTTTTTCCGGAGGCCGGTTTCCCTGAGGGAAGGGTTGGCCTCGTAGATGTCGTCAACCTTGACGCCGTATGCGGCTGCGATGCCGTAAAGCGTCTGGCGCTCCAGTACCACGTGGGACAGGTATACCTTGCCGTTGAGTTTCACCTTTTCGCTGGAAACCGTTACCGGAGTGGGGACATACTCCTGAGCGGCTGCAGTGAAGCCTGCTGCCGAAAGGAGGACGCTTGTGAGTATGATTGCAAATCTTCTCATAACTGTCTTTGTTATAGTGTGGAGGCAAAATCCAGGACGTCTGCCATGAAGGCATCCCATCCCAGGCGTTTCTTCTCCCTGCCGATGGCCTCCATGCAGTTTTCCCGCACGGAAGAATCGGCAAAATAGCGGAGGATTTCCTTCCGGATGGCCTCCGGGCTTGGTGTAGGAGCGACAATTCCCGTGCCACGGCTGCCGATTGTGGAGGCAAGGCCGCCAACGTCCGTGACTACCATGGGAAGGTCGAAGTTGAGAGCAACCGAGCTGATTCCGCTCTGGGTGGCACTGCGGTAGGGGAGGACTGCAAGGTCCGAGGCGCTGAAGAACTTCTTTACCTCTGAATCCCTTACGTAGTCTGTGAAGAGGTGGACGCGGTCCTTTCCCGGCAGCGTATCTATTATTTCCTGATACTTTTCGAAAGAGCCGTATGGCTCTCCGGCAACGAGTATTTGGTACTCTTCGGGGAGTTCCCGGAACGCTTCAAGAAGGATGTCCAGGCCTTTGTATTCCCTGATGAGACCGAAAAATAGCAGCGTCTTTTTGTCTGAAGGGATGCCGAGCGATCTGCATGCTTCGTCTTTGGGTAACTTTGCTCCAAAGTGTGAATAAAGCGGATGGGCCTTGAGGATATGCGGGGCGTCAGGTCTTAGGGAGAGCAGATCATTTTCCACGCTTTCCGACATGCTCACAGAGCCTGTACATCCATTCAGGAAGTATTTCGTGAGCGGCTTGTCGAAGAAGTGAGGTTCGTGCGGGATTACGTTGTCCAGCACTACTACGCTTTTGCAGCCGGCGTGGCGGGCAACATAGCCAAGGGAAGGGGCAAACCAGGACATCCAGTACTTCATTATGAGAAGGTCCGGTTTCCATTCCCTGATCCTGCGGGCGGTCTTGATCCAGCTTAAGGGGTTGACAGTGTTCAGGATTGCTTCTGCATCTACCGGCATGGCTTCGTCTTCAGGCGTCACGTACTGTGTCTTGCCCGGGAAGAGGAAGCCTGGATACTGGACTGAGAATGAGAAGGCCTTTACATCATGACATTTTCCCAGTTCTGCCAGCATAGCGGCGTTGAACTGGGAAATGCCTCCCCTTAAGGGATAAAAACTTGACAGGATGGCTATTTTCATCCTGGATTATTTCTTTGCGCTTTCCTTGGTCTTGATGTAGGCGGCGTTGAGGCCGGCAAGGAGGTCGTCGGTAATGTCAAGCTTGGGGTCTCCGGTTACGACGGGAGTGGAAAGGACAGCGCCTGCGGTTGCAATGATCATTGCATAGCCTTTCTCTGCATTGTATTCGTTTACGAATTCCTGAATGGCGTTTGCAATCTGGTTCATGGTAACCTGCTGCTCCTCGTTCATTTCCTGCTGCTTGCGCATTACGTACTGCTGGTATTCCTGCTGTTGCTGCTGGAGTTTCTGGTACTGGACCTGGGCGACGGACTGTGTGAGGAGTCCCTTGTCCACCTTGTTCTGGAAATCTGCAGCGTCCTTTTCAAGCTTCTTGCCGCGGCGGTCAATCTCTGACTGGATACCGGAGGTCTTGGTCTCGAATACGGAGGTGAGGTCGTTGGCCATGTCATAGCCCTGCATTACCTTGTCCATATTGAAGAATACGATGCTGCCTGCTACTGCAGTGCTGTCCTGTGCGGGTGCGGGGGCTGCGTTTGAGCCCTGGTTCTGGTTGCAGGAAGAGAGCATTGCCATAGCGGCTGCGATACCTGCGATTACGAGAGTCTTTTTCATTCTATCTGTTTTTGTTTTGTATTCTTATAGCCTGCAAATTTAACTATTTTTTGCGGATTTCCCCAAGATAGGCCTGAATAGTTTTCTCAAGACCCATGTAAAGGGCGTCGGAGATGATTGCATGGCCGATTGAAACTTCGTCAGTCCAGGGGATTGTCTGCACAAAATATGCCAGATTTTCGAGGTAAAGGTCGTGCCCGGCATTGAGCCCCAGGCCGCAGTCGCGGGCTGCTTTTGCCGTTTCAAGATAGCGGGCTATGGCGGCTTCGGGACCATCGGCATACTGAGCGGCATAGTCTGCGGTGTAGAGTTCTACGCGGTCGGCACCGCAGGCTTTTGCGCCGAGGGCCATCGCGGGGATGGGGTCGATGAATATGCTCACGCGAATGCCCTTTTCCTTGAAACGGGCTACGATGTCCGTGAGAAACTCCTTATTATTAATGGTGTCCCAGCCGGCGTTGGAGGTGATTGCATCAGGTGCGTCGGGAACAAGGGTGACCTGGTCTGGAACCACTTCCAGGACGAGGTCCGTGAAGGAGGGGATGGGATTGCCTTCGATGTTGAACTCGGTTGTAATCAGCGGGCGGATTTCCCTCACATCGGCATAGCGGATGTGCCTTTCGTCGGGCCTGGGGTGGACGGTTATTCCCTCTGCACCAAACTTTTCGCAGTTGACGGCAGCCTTTGTGACATCGGGCACATTGCCGCCCCTTGCATTGCGGATTGTCGCAATTTTATTGATATTTACGCTTAATCTGGTCATAGAAAAGTCTTTTAATTTGACAAATGTAACGAAAATTATGGGAAAAGTGTTACTTTTGCAGGTTGATTTGAATTCAGACAATGAGAATAGGATATTTTATTCTGAATGACTGCCTGAGGGAAGACGCCAGGATGGTGTCATTCCTGAAGGACCTGGAGGACAACTCCTTCGACCTTTATGAAATAAAGTCCAAGGCCGACGTCCAGCCCGAGACCGACCTCGTCCTCTCAATTGGCGGGGACGGCACGTTCCTGAGCACCGCACACGTCGTTGCCGATATCGGGCTCCCTATCCTTGGAGTTAACTTCGGAAGGATTGGTTTCCTGTGCGAAAACCGGCCGGAGGACGTCCGCAAAGCCCTCATGGAGGGTAATTTCCGCATCGAATACCGTACAGTCCTCAATGCCACCCTCAAGGGACCGGATGCAAGGCGCTCCATTGGCATGCTCCCTTATTCCGTGAATGAGGTGGCCGTCCACCGCAGCGGCTCTTCAGTGCTTGGCATCCATGTGAGCATCGACGGAGATTCCCTTCCCACATACTGGGCCGACGGCCTCCTCCTTGCAACGTCCTCAGGTTCAACAGCCTATTCGCTTTCTGTCGGCGGCCCTATATGCATGCCGGATACAAAGGTCCTGGTACTTGCCCCTATTGCGCCGCACAACCTTAACGTGCGTCCTATCGTGCTGCCTGAATCGGCAAAAGTGGACATCTCTTTCGAGTCCAGGGACGGCCGTGCAACCATGTCCATGGACAACCGCGTCGTGGAAATCCGTCCTGAGTGGACGATTCATGTGGAGATGGCACAGTTTTCGCTCAAACGGGTCCGTATCGCCGAATCGGGCTTTGTGAAGGCACTCACCTCACGCCTGTTCTGGGGCGAAGATATGAGAAACAATGGATAGCAAGAAAGTTCCCGTACACGTGTCCATAATCATGGACGGAAACGGCCGCTGGGCGAAGGCCCGCGGCAAGGAAAGGGTCTTCGGCCATTTTGAAGGCGTGGAAAGCGTCCGCGCCTGCACTGAGGCCGCAGTTGAAGAGGGCGTGAAGTATCTCTCCCTCTATGCCTTCTCCGAGGAAAACTGGAACCGCCCTGCCGACGAAGTCACCACCCTCATGAAACTCATGATGACCTCCATGAAAAAGGAGTTCTCGACATTCATGAACAACGGAGTGCGCTTCGTGGTGCTTGGAAACAGGGAAAGGCTTGGAAAAGAACTCTGCGAAACCATCGACAGGATGATGGAGGAGACCTCCCACAATGACCGCCTTACCCTTATTCTCTTCCTTTCATACAGCGGAAAATGGGATATTATGCAGGCCATGAAAAAGGCCGCTGCAGAACTCTCTGCCGATGAATTCCAGGCCCTCTCCGCCGATGACTTCTCCTCATATCTCGTAACCTCAGGAATACCGGATCCGGATCTTCTGATCCGCACTTCCGGAGAGGAACGCATTTCCAATTACCTGCTTTGGCAAACGGCGTACACGGAGTTTTATTTCACGCCCGTCCTGTGGCCGGACTTCCGCAAGGAAGAGTTCCGCGCCGCCCTGGAGGAATACTCCATGAGGGACCGCCGTTATGGAAAAGTCAAATAAAATGGTTATCTTTGCAAGATAAGATTTAGGGAATGAGTATAAAACGGATATTGTCTGCGGCTCTGTTGCTCCTCGGCGGATTCTCTGCCCTGGCGCAGTCTTCCCGCAGTTCCATAGAGGTTGATTACAGTCACCCCAAGAAGTATATCGTGGGTGGCGTAGGCGTCGAAGGCAACAAGTATATCGGTGAGCATCAGATACTTCAGCTTACCGGCCTCAAGGAGGGGATGGAAGTCACCGTTCCCGGAGAGGACATTACCGGCATAGTGCACCGTCTGGTTGCTCAGCGCTATTTCGAAGACGTCGCCGTGGTGCTTGATTCCCTGAGCGCCCAGCAGGATACAGCCTGGTTCAAGGTCATGATCAAGGAACGCCCCAGGGTGTCAAGATGGCTCTACACAGGCGTCAAGTCCGGAGAGAAGAAAGACCTTGAGGAGCGCCTGAACCTCCGTCCCGGACGTGAATTCTCCGATTACGTAAAGGCAACCTCCACGGACATCATCAAGCGTTACTACTATGAAAAAGGCTATCTCAAGGCCGATGTAGACGTCGATGTCCAGAAGGATACCATCATCAAGAGCGCTATCCGCGTCACCTTCAACGTGAACAGGGGAAACAAGGTCAAGATCAAGCATATCAATTACGAAGGCAACGGAGAAATAAAGCCACGCAAGCTTGCCAAGAACATGAAGGAGACCCATGCCAACACATGGTACAACTTCTTCAAGAGCAAGAAATTCAAGGAAAAGGAATACAAGACTGACAAGAAAACCGTCCTTGAAGCCTTCAACGAGGCCGGCTATCGTGACGCCCGCCTTGTCAGGGACTCCGTCTATTACATCGATGACAAGCACCTTGACATCGACATGGTCTTCGACCAGGGCCGCAAGTACTATTTCAGGGACATCACCTGGACCGGCAACGCCGTATATCCTTCAGAAATCCTGAACAATATCCTCCAGATCAAGAAAGGCGACGTGTACGATATCGTGACCCTTGAAAAGCGCCTTCACGGCGGCGGAAAGGAGTCGGAGTACGACATTTCCAAGCTATATAGGGACAACGGTTATCTTTTCTTCAGCGTTACGCCCGTCGAGGTGAACATCCAGAACGATTCCGTAGACGTTGAACTTCGCATCTCTGAAGGCAAGCCCGCCATCCTCAATGACATCATCATCAACGGCAATGACCTCACAAACGAAAGGGTCATCCGCCGCCAGGTGATGACAAGGCCGGGCTACCTCTTCAGCCAGTCAGACTTCGAGCGCTCCATTCGTGAGATTGCTTCCATGGGCCAGTTCGATGCCGAACAGGTCATGAGTCCCTCCGGATACTCCATCATTCCCAACCAGCTTAACAATACCGTAGACATTATATATAATGTAACGGAGAAGCCTTCATCCCAGCTTGAACTTTCCGGCGGCTGGGGCGGCCATACCTTCGTCATGACGGCCGGTGTGAGCTTCAACAACTTCTCAACCAGGAGAATGTTTGAGAAGGGAGCATGGAGGCCGGTTCCGCTTGGAGATGCACAGAGTCTTGCGCTCCGTTTCCAGACCAACGGTTCATACTACACGTCCCTGAACTTCAGCTTCCAGGAGCCCTGGCTCTTTGGAAAGAAACCTACGTCACTGTCCATATCGGGTTACTACTCCCGTATGACCGATGCGTATTACTCCACCGAATACTGGACCACAGGCCGTCTGAACGCCACCAAGTTCTTCGAAGTGTTCGGCTTCAACGCCGGTCTTGGTACGCGTCTGAAATGGCCTGACAACTATTTCGTCCTGTACAACAACCTCAGCTGGCAGACATACAAGCTTACCAACTGGAACAGCTACATGTTTGCTTTCAACGACGGTATATCGCACAACTTGAGCTATACCATATCGCTGTCGAGAAACTCTTCAGACCAGCAGATCTATCCCCGTCAGGGTTCGGAGTTCTCTGCCTCCCTGCAGCTCACTCCTCCTTACTCCCTGCTCAGGAAGTATGATTATGACGCTGACGGCAACAAGGTCAAGGTGGCAAGCTACAAGGATGTCAATTATGACAGATGGACCAGCGCCCAGCGCTACAAGTGGATTGAGTACCACAAATGGAAATTCAGCGGCGCTATCTATACGAAACTCGTCGGAGACCTTGTCCTCATGACAAGGGCCCAGTTCGGTTTCCTTGGATACTACAACAGGAATTGGGGCTATTCACCGTTCGAGAACTTCCAGGTTGGTGGTGACGGTATGTCCGGTTACATGACCTATGGCGCAGAAATCGTATCCCTCCGTGGTTATACGGACTATTCACTCACGCCTCAGAAGGTCACTCCTTACAGCCAGCAGGGTGTAAGCTATGCCGGTAACCTTTACGACAAGTTCACCGTTGAATTCCGTTATCCCGTAATCCTGCAGCCTCAGTCCACAATTTATGCACTTGCATTCCTTGAGGGCGGTAACTGCTGGAGCGATTTCAGGGAGTTCAATCCCTTCCAGATCAAACGTTCCGCCGGTGTTGGCGTGAGGGTGTTCCTGCCCATGATAGGCCTGCTGGGTATTGACTGGGGCTATGGCTTCGATGATACCGCCAACGGTGGAAGCCAGTTCCACTTCGTCCTGGGCCAGCAGTTCTAGTATGGTATGAATATTGTGAATAACTGTTAGCCGGAATGCCTGATGTCATTCTGAACGAAGTGAAGAATCTAAAAAACTGAAACAAAAAACTATTGAAGATATGAAAAAGATTGTTTTAATTGCACTTGCATCCCTTATGGCATTCTCTGCCGGAGCTCAGAAGCTTGGCCGCGTGAATTTCAACGAGCTTGTAATGCTCATGCCTGAAATGGACAAAGCACGTGAAACCATGAGCGCCTCCCAGAAAGAGGCCGAAGAAACTTATTCCGCAATGGTAGAGGAGTATCAGGGTAAGCTCACCCAGTATCAGCAGAAAAGTGCAAGCTGGACTGCAGCCATCAAGGAATCCAAGGAAAAAGAACTCATGGACATCCAGAACCGTCTCCAGGAGTTCCAGCAGACCATCTCCCAGGAACTCCAGCAGCAGCAGTCACAGCTCATGGCTCCCATCAATGAGAAGGCAAACAACGCCGTCAAGGAAATCGCCAAGGCAAAGGGCCTTGCGGTCCTTTTCGACGCTTCCCAGGCAATCTACTTTGACGATGCTCTCGTAGAAGACATCACTGCAGATGCACGCAAGGCTCTCGGTATCCCTGCAGACCGCACCATCGAAGCTCTCCAGGCAGAACTTGCCGCCCAGGCACAGCAGCAACAGGCCACCAAGTAAGTTTATCTCATTATCTCAATTAAGATAATGGAGGCTGACTCAAATGAATGAGCCAGCCTCTTTTTTTTTGTGAAAGATTTATTATTAAATCGTTCCCTGCTCGAGCATTGCGGTAGCAACCTTCATGAAGCCGGCGATGTTGGCGCCCTTCACGTAGTCTACTGTGCCGTCCGGCTGGGTGCCGTACTTGACGCACTGTTCGTGGATGGACTTCATGATGAAGTGGAGCTTGTCGTCAACTTCCTTGGCATCCCAGGAGATGTGTTCTGCGTTCTGGGTCATTTCGAGACCGCTTGTTGCGACACCGCCTGCGTTCACGGCCTTGCCGGGAGCGAAGAGGATACCGTTATGCTGGAAGAAGTGGATGGCACCGGGCTGGCAACCCATGTTGGAAACCTCGCAGCAGCACCAGCAGCCGTTAGCCTTGAGCTGCTTTGCATCGTCCTCGGAGAGTTCGTTCTGGAAAGCGCAGGGGAGAGCGATGTCGCAAGGGATGCTCCATGCCTTCTTGCCTGCAGTGAACTTTGCCTGGCCGGGGAACTTGTCTGCCATATCCTGGACCTTGTTGCGGTTGGATGCACGCATGACAAGCATGTAGTCGATCATTTCGGGAGTGATGCCGTCGGGAATTTCGCAGACGCCGTCAGGACCGGAAATGGCAACAACCTTTGCGCCAAGTTCGCGGGCTTTCTGAGCTGCACCCCATGCTACGTTGCCGAAGCCGGAGAGAGCGACTTTCTTGCCCTTGATGTCCTTGCCGGCCTTCTCGAGAAGGTGCTGGGTGAAGTAGAGGGCGCCGAAGCCTGTTGCTTCAGGACGGAGGATGGAACCGCCCCAGGTGCTGCCCTTACCGGTGAGAACACCGGTGTTGTACTCGCGTGCGAGCTTCTTGTACATACCGTAGAGGTAGCCGATTTCGCGGCCGCCTACACCTACGTCACCGGCAGGAATATCCTGGTCGGGGCCTATGCAGTTCCAGAGCTCAAGCATGAAGGCCTGGCAGAAACGCATGATTTCGTCGTTGGACTTGCCGACGGGGTCAAAATCTGAACCACCCTTTGCACCGCCCATAGGGAGGGTTGTGAGGGCATTCTTGAAGGTCTGTTCAAAGCCCAGGAACTTGAGCATTGAAGGAGTTACAGCCTTGTGGAAACGGAGACCGCCCTTATAGGGGCCGATAGCACTGTTGAACTGGATACGGTAACCAGTGTTGGTGCGGACTTCGCCTGCATCGTCAATCCATGTGACGCGGAAAGAGAAGATGCGGTCGGGTTCTACCAGACGCTCAACGATCTTTGCCTTTTCGAATTCAGGATGCTGGTTGTAGACATCCTCGATAGACTCAAGAACTTCCTGTACGGCCTGCAGATACTCTTTCTCCAGAGGGTATTTGGCCTCAAGGCGTGCCATGATATCGGCTGTTTTCATAGTAAAAGAAATAATAATTGGTTATAGTTAATAATAAATAGGAATTTCTGTTAATTCCGTTACAAATTTAAATAATAAAAAGAGATTTCCCAATAAAAATGCAAGGAAAAAATAAATGCTCAAAACGTCGGTTATCTGAATGGAAATTGTTAACTTTGTAAGTTTTAATACTTAAACCAACAATGAAAAAGTACCTGATTGCGCTTTTGGTGCCCCTGATGGTCATCACTTCCTGCGCACAGCATCGTTCCAAGGCCGCCAGGCTCATGGCAAACTATGCAGAGGTGACGATTCCCGCTCCGGACCTTTCGGGCATCACCAACAATGGTAAAGAGGTTCTGAATCTATACCGTTTTGCGGCAGATGAGGCAGATGCCATATACTGGGAGCAGAACTTTGGTGACAAGTCTGTCATCGAAGCTCTCCAGGATCCTTCAGAGAAGGCCTATGCCATGATCAATTACGGTCCCTGGGACAGGATTGACGGCGAGCCTTTCATCGCAGGATACGGAGACAAACCCGCAGGCGCATGCTTCTATCCTCAGGATATGACTCCTACAGAATTCTCAGAGTATGCGGATCCCGCCAAGGACAGCCCCTATACCCTTATAACGAGGGCAGATGACGGCTCCCTTAAGACAGTGTGGTATCATGACGCATATGCAGACCACATTGAGAAAATCGCAGATTATCTCACCGCCGCTGCCGATATCACCATCAAGGAGAGTGTCCGCAATTACCTCCTCAAGATGGCTGAAGGTCTCAGGACCGACGACTACTATGAGGCAGAAAAGGCATGGCTGGAGATGACAGACTCCAAGATGGACCTTGTCATCGGCCCCAATGAGACCGTGGACGACAATCTCTTCGGACGCAAGGCTTCTTTCGGTGCCTATGTGCTTCTCAAGAACCTTGACCGAACAGAAAAACTCTCCCGCATGGTCGAGAAGCTTCCTTTCTATCAGTCCATCCTTCCCGGAGAGGCAGCATATCATGAATTCGCTCCCCAGTCGGCATCCAACATCTTCTCCTGTGATGCCATCTACTACGGCGGATATACCAACGCGGGTTATAAGGTGATTGCCATCAACTTCCCGTATGACGCCCGTCTGCAGGAGGAAATCGGCACCAGGACCATACTCTTTGACAATATCATCAGGGAGAAGTTCAACCGCACCCTCTTCCCTGCAGGAATGCTCCTGTTCGAAGGAGAGGATGCTGCCCATCTTGACGCCAATGCTTTCTACTGGAACATCGTCTTCCGTGAAATCGCAAAGGGCCTTGGCGTAAAGGAAACCGTCAACGGACGCGGCACAGTTGCCGATGCCCTCTCTACCGAGGCTCTCACCTTCGAAAAGGCAAAATCCAACGTGCTCGGAACCTACCTCTGCGCCAAGGAAGTTGCCGATCACCAGATTGACGCACTCATCCAGAAGGAAGACGTCCTTGCAACATTCATTGCCAACGTCATCCGTTCCTGCCGTTTCGGAGATGCCGATGCTACCGGCCGCGCCAACCTCATGGTCTACAATTATCTCCTTGAACAGGGCGCGATTTCCCTCAAGGAGTCAGGACGATATGCTATCGACTATGCCAAGACAGAGTCTGCAATCGAGTCCCTGGGCGCACAGATCCTAAAGATTCAGGCAACCGGCGACCTCGAGGCTGCAAAGGCTTTCACCGCATATTATTCCGTAGTCAGCACATCCCTCAAGTCCGACATCGTCCTTCTCGAGAAGGAGAGGATCCCTGTTGACATCCGCTTCAAATACGAATAGTAAAAACAAAAGATATCATGTCTGACAAGAAATTCAATTTCAAGTATTGTGTATGGCTGCCGCTGGTGCTTGCCATCACAGTCTTCCTCTGGGCCGTTCCCGTCAGTTTCTTTGGAATCGATGCCCTCACAGTGGTGCAGCAGAGGGTTATCGCCCTGTTCGTGTTTGCCGCACTCATGTGGATTTTCGAAATCATCCCTAACTGGAGCACCTCGCTTCTGGTTATCGTGATAGCGCTTCTCACCGTATCCAACAAGGGTATAGGCCTGTTCTGCGACCCGCAGTACGGCACCCTGGTGCCTTACGGCCGTATCATGGCCTCAATGGCAGATCCTGTCGTGATGCTGTTCCTCGGCGGTTTCGTGCTTGCCATCATGGCAGAGCGTTACGGCCTTGACGTCACCCTTGCAAGGGCCCTTCTGAAACTCTTCGGCACAAAGCCTGAGATTGTCCTCCTGGGATTCCTCATCATGATTTCCGTGTTCTCGATGTTCATGTCCAACACCGCGACCGCCGCCATGATGCTTGCGCTCCTTACCCCGGTGCTCTCAAAGCTCCCTGCCGATGACAAGGGCAAGGTGGGCCTTGCACTGTCCATCCCGGTAGCAGCCAACCTCGGCGGTATCGGCACACCTATCGGCACTCCTCCCAATGCTACCGCAAAGGGTGCACTGGAGCAGGCCGGCATCGATGTTTCCTTCGGCGAATGGTGCGTTCACATGATTCCTTACGTGATCATCATGATTCTCATCGCATGGATTATCCTGCGCATCTTCTTCCCCTTCAAGACCAAGAAGCTCGTCCTTGAAATCCCCGAGAGCAACAGGAAGAAAGACTGGAAACTCTATGTGGTATGGATTACCTTCATCGGCACAATTCTTCTCTGGGCAACAGAGCAGATCACCCATATCAACTCCAACATTGTTGCACTCATTCCCCTTGGCGTTTTCACCGCCACAGGACTCTTCGGCAAGGAAGAAATCAAGGAAATCAACTGGAACGTGCTCTGGCTCGTAGCGGGAGGTTTCTGCCTTGGATACTGCCTGCAGGATACCGGTCTTGCAAAGGTTCTCATCCAGGCTATTCCTTTCGGCAGCATGTCCGTTGTCCTGGTGCTCATCATCGCAGGTCTCGTGTGCTACTTCCTTTCCAACTTCATCTCCAACTCTGCTACCGCTGCCCTTCTTATCCCTATCCTCATAGTGGTTGCAAACGGCATGGCAGACCCTGAAGCTGCAAACAACGCACAGTTCCTCGCCCTTGGCGGCACAAGCGCAATGATCATCTTTATCGCAGTGTGTGCATCCATCGCAATGCTTTTCCCTATCTCCACACCTCCGAACGCCATCGCATCGGCAACCGGCATGGTAGAGACCAAGGACATGACCAAGGTGGGCCTCATCATCGGCATAATCGGCTTTGTCCTGGGATTCTTCTGGCTTACGAAACTTTTCCCGTTCGCATAATATGAAAAAGACAATCGCAATAATCCTCCTTGCTGTCATGGGCATCAGCACCTATGCACAGGAGACCCCCGCCAAGTTCAAGCTTTACGGTTTCATCCGCAACTATGCGGTCATTGATTCCCGTGAGGTGAACGGCGGTACCCATGACCTTTACTACTACATGCCCAAGGACCAGCTCCTCAATGCCGCAGGTGAAGACATGAATGACGGTTTCAACTGGAAATTCATATCACTTACCACACGCCTCGGCCTGGACATCTCCGGCTATGAATTCAACGGAATCAAGCTCGCAGGCAAGGTAGAGGCCGATTTCTACAGCCTCAACGGAACCGGAAGCGCCAATACTATTGCGCAGCTCCGTCTACGTCAGGCATACATGGCCCTTACCCACGAGTTTGAGGATGGAGAGAAGCTCACCGTCAACATCGGACAGACCTGGCACCCCATGGCTGTAGACCTTCCTTTCGGAATCAACCTTGAAACCTGCGCTCCCTTCGGCCCCTTCAACCGCAGCCCTCAGGTGATGGCTCATTCCACACTTGGAAAGTTCACTTTCACCTATGGTTTCCTGTATCTGAGCCAGTATCTTCCCATGGATGCCCAGGCCAATGCCAAGAGCGTAGCTCCCTGGAAGTATGGCTTCCCCGAAGCTTATATCGGCATGACATACAAAGACGGCCCCTTCACCTGCAAGCTTGGCTTTGACAATGTCCTTTCCAAGCCCATCCGCACTGTAAAGGATGCCGCAGGAGACACTCACAAGGCAAAGGGCGCGCTTGATGCCATCACCGGATTTGCTTATGCACAGTATGGCAAGGGCATGTTCCAGATCAAGGCAAAGGCTGCACTTGCAATGAGCGGTGAGCATATGAACATCCTTTCCGGTTACGGCATTGCAGACTATGATGCATCCACCTATACATATACTTATACTCCCATGCGTGACCTTACCACTTTCGTGAGCGCACAGTATGGAAAGAAGTTCCAGGTTCTGGGTATGGTGGGATACATGAAGCAGCTTGGTACAAGCAAGGACCTCATGGGCAGCGCTGCCGTGGTTAATGCTACAGGAGGAAACCTCTGGCTCAATACTGCCGCCGCTGCCAACATCCAGCAGGCATTCCGCATGACCCCTACCGTCATGTGGAACATCGGCAAGATCCAGATGGGACTTGAGTACGACTACACCATTGCCGAATACGGCAACAGTGACGCTGTGCGCAACGCCCGCGGCATCTATGAAGCCGGCAGCACGCACTGGCTTGGCAACCACAGGTTCATCTGGCTCTCCAAGTTCAATTTCTAATGAGTGCAGTTTACAGGGAAATACCGGCTCCGGAGTTTGAAGACATCCGGAGCCGTATCCTTTATGAGGACAATCACCTTCTTATCTTCAACAAGAGGGTGGGGGAGATAGTCCAGGGAGACAAGACCGGTGACGAGGCCCTGTCTGAGACCCTGAAGGCCTTCATTGCCAAAAGGGATGAGAAACCCGGCCAGGTTTTCATGGGCGTTCCGCACAGACTGGACCGTCCCGTGAGCGGAGTCTGCATCTTTGCAAAGACATCCAAAGCCCTCGAGCGCTTGAATGAGATGCTCAGGAAAGGCGATATCCACAAGACCTACTGGGCCCTTACGGCAAACCGTCCTGCAAAGGATGAGGATACTCTGACGGACAATCTGGTCAGAAATGAAAAGCAGAACAAGTCCTACATCGTCAAGGAAGGCGGAAAGGAAGCCAGGCTTGCATACAAGCTCATCGGCACAACCAAAACCTATTTCCTTCTGGAGGTGCAGCTTTTCACCGGACGCCATCATCAGATACGCTGTCAGCTCTCCGGCATGGGATGTCCGATTAAAGGGGATCTCAAATATGGGGCAAAGCGCTCAAATCCCGACGGCGGCATCTCTCTTCACGCACGTAATATACAGTTCATCCACCCCGTCAAGAAGACCGAGGTGGATGTAACAGCCCCTGTTCCGGATACGTGGAAAGGGATTCAGGGATAACGTTCGCCGCTTTTATCTTTTCAGTGAATTTTTTCTTACCCTCGAGCACCAGTGGCTCGGGGGTTCTTTCATCACGTCCCGGAACGCCTGGTAAAAAGCGGTGTTGGAATGGAAGCCGCTGAGCTGTGCCATTTCAACAATTCTGAGACTGTGATTCTTCCGGAAAAGTTCTACGGCATACATCACCCTGTAGTAGTTGACGTAGCTTCTGAAATTTTTACCGGAATAATGGTTTATTACCTTACTAAGGTATGCCCGATTGGTGAAAAGTGCGTTTGCAAGGTCCTGGATGGCATATCTGTCAACCAGGAACGGACGCTTTTCAACCATGTACCTGCAACACTTGTCGTACAGGAACTGATCGATTGCCGCCGTTGTCATTTCTTCAGTGCTGACCGGCTGAGGGGCAGTGTCCCTCAAAAGTTCCGTAATCCGGGCTTCTTTCTTGCGGAGGCGTATAAGCAGGCATATAAGCACGGCCGATGCCGCCACAAGGAAAGCAGCCAGAATCCATACAATTGTGTTCATGTGCTTTCTTCGGGTGCAGGCTTTGCGCTATCCCTGTATGTCAAAGAGCGTTTATTTCTTTATTGAGTCGAAGCCCTTTCCGTAGACACCGTTGACGGAACTGACGGAGAGGAAGGCTTCCGGGTCGATCTGCTTTATGTAGCGGAGCATCAGCTTGATGTCGTTCTTCCTGGTAAGAACCATCAGAACCTTGGTGTCCTTCTTGGTATACCAGCCCTTGCCGTCCAGGACGGTAACTCCGCGGTGGAGCTCACCGGTGATGGCATCGGCAATCTTGTCATAGTTCTTGGACAGGATGAAGAGCTGGACGCTCTGCTGCTGTCCGTTGATGTACATGTCCATGACATAGCTGTTCACAGTGACAAGGATGAGACCGTAGACGACGGTGGTTATCTTGTCGGCAAAGGGCATCAGATGGCGTACGGGATTGCCGGCTGCGTCAAGTATAGCTGCGCCTGTTACCGGGTCTACGTCATTGACGTATGAAGGGACGATGAGCGAAGAACTGATGATGAAGAAGTCCAGGAAGAGGATCACGCTGCCGGGGGAGACATTGTGGTATTTTGTCCAGATAAGGGCAATGATATCGGTGCCTCCGGTGGAGCCTCCGTTTGTGATGCTCATGCCGATGCCGATGCCCGCCATGAGGCCGCCCATGATCACTGACATGAGTTTTCCGTTCTGCAGGGCGAGCGTGTTCGTGATGCTTACGGGGATAAGGTCAGGCAGGAAACGCAGAGCCACGGATGCCAGGATAATGGCATAGAGAGTCTTGGCGCCGAATCCCTTTCCAAGGATTATGACTGCAAGAAGCAGCAGAATCGCATTGATGACAAAGTAGGAATAACCCATCTGGATGGTCCCCTGCGTTGCATACTGGATCATGGAACTGATACCGGATACACCTCCGCCGACGAGGTTGTTGGGGATGAGGAAAATGGACCATCCGCCAACGTAGATGAGGATTCCGAAGGTGACCAGGAGCCATTCCTTGATCTGGGTGAGTATTGATTTCTTGAGGATGGACATGTTTATTTCTTTTTCTTAAGTTCGATACCGGTTTTCATTTCTCCGAAGCCCTCGCCATATACGTTATTGGCGGGGACAACTGTCACGAAGGCCTTGGAGTCCAGGTCTTTGACCGCCTTTGTGACCTCGGACAGTTCTGTTCGGCGAATCACGATGAGGAGAACCTTGCGCTCTTTCTGGGTGTACCAGCCGATGGACTCAAGAGCGGTGACGCCGCGTTCCATCTTGTCGTTCACATAGTCTGCGATTTCCTTGTATTTGTCTGAGAATACCAGCAGTTGTACGGAAGATTCCTTGCCCAGCATGATGAGGTCCAGAACGTATGCGCAGACACCCATGGTGATATAACCGTAAATGACATCCGTAAAGCAGTGCCCGGGGATGAAGAGCAGGAGAGTGATGACTATGAGGTCGGCAAAGAGGTAGAACCTTCCGAGTGTCACCGGCCAGAACTTGTTCACGATGAGGGCAAGAATGTCTGTACCGCCGGTAGAGCCGCCCCTCAGGATGATGAGGGAAAGGCCGACGGCTTCCAGAAGACCGCCGATGATAGGCACAAGCACCTTCTCTGTGACTGCCAGCGGATTTCCCGGCACGGACTGAAGAAATGCCATTGAATCGCTTCCGAACAGGCGGAAGAGGGCCGATGAAAGCACTATAGCATAGATGGTCTTGATGCCGAAACTGCGCCCGAGGATTATCCATGCCAGTATCAGCAGCAGCGTATTGATGCTGAAATACCAGATGTCAACCGAAATTCCGGTAACCATGGACAGCAGTGCCGATGCACCGGTGAGACCGCCGTCGATCATGTTGTTCGGGAGAAGGAACGAGGTCCATGCCATGACGAACAGCACCACGCCGACAGAAATGACGATGTAGTCGAAAATGACCAGCAGGACCTTTCTTGTCTTGTCGTTCATATACTACTTCTTAAGTACTACGTTGACGATTCTCCCGGGAACCACGATAACCTTGAGGATAGAGAGCTCTCCGACATATTTGGGAGTGCTTTCGTGGCCGCGTACGAGCGCTTCGACGTCTGCAGGGGAGGCCGATGCGGGAGCGTCGATGAAGAAACGGGTCCTTCCGTTGAATGAAACGGGATACTTGACGCTGTTGTCCACAGTGAGTTCCTGCTTATACTCAGGGAAGGCCGCCTGCGTGACGGAAGTCTCATGGCCGAGCTGGTGCCAGAGTTCTTCTGCAATATGAGGAGCGAACGGCGAAAGGAGAATAACAAGCGGTTCCAGGATTTCCCTCTTGGAGCAGTTTCCAAGGTCGTTCAGGGCAATCATGAATGCCGATATGGTGGTGTTGTATGAGAAATTCTCGATATCTTCCTGCTCCTTGCCGATGAGCTTGTGAAGGGCCTTGAGCTCTTCTGCCGTGGCCTTTTCGTCGTTCACGAGGAAGTTGTCCCTGTCCCAGAACAGCCTCCAGAACTTCTTGAGGAAGCGGTTTACGCCGTCGATACCCTTGGTGTCCCAGGGCTTTGCCTGTTCGATGGGGCCGAGGAACATTTCGTAGAGGCGGAGGGTGTCAGCGCCGTAGGTGTCGCAGATTTTATCCGGGTTCACTACGTTGTACATGCTCTTGGACATCTTTTCGATTGCCCAGCCGCAGATGTATTCGCCGTCTTCGAGGATGAATTCAGCATTCTTGTAGTCCGGCCTCCATGCGCGGAAGGCGTCGATGTCAAGCTTGTCGTTGTATACGATGTTCACGTCCACGTGCACGGGAATGGTCTCGTACTGGTCCTTAAGGCCGAGGGAGACGAACTTGTTGGTGCCGGGAATCATGTATACGAAGTTGGAACGGCCCTGGATCATGCCCTGATTGATGAGCTTCCTGAAAGGTTCGTCCTTGCAGACATAGCCGAGGTCATAGAGGAACTTGTTCCAGAAACGGCTGTAGATGAGGTGGCCGGTGGCGTGTTCGGTGCCGCCCACATAAAGGTCTACATCCTGCCAGTAATCATTGGCTTCATGGCTTACGAGTCCCTTGCCGTTGTGAGGGTCCATGTAGCGCAGGTAGTATGCGCTGGAGCCTGCGAAACCGGGCATTGTGCTGGTTTCGAGGGGGTAACCATCATAATTCCAGTCCTTTGCACGTGCAAGAGGCGGCTGTCCGTCCTCGGTGGGCTTGTACTGGTCAATCTCCGGAAGGGTAAGCGGAAGTGCACTTTCCGGCAGAGGGGTGGCAATGCCGTCCTTGAAGCAGATGGGGAAGGGCTCACCCCAGTAGCGCTGGCGGGAGAATATGGCGTCGCGGATGCGGTAATTGACCTTCCGGTGGCCGATTCCGTGTTTCTCCACGTAATCGATTGCTGCCGGAATGGCTTCCTTGACGGTGAGGCCGTTCAGGAAACCGCTGTTGCACATGATGCCTTCCTTGGCGTCGAGGGAGCTCTCGGATACATCGGCACCCTCGATGAGGGGGATGATGGGAAGGTTGAATTTCTTTGCGAAGGCATAGTCCCTGCTGTCATGGGCGGGTACTGCCATGATGGCGCCGGTGCCGTAGCCTGCGAGGACGTATTCCGATATCCACAAGGGAACTTTCTCACCGGTGAGGGGATTGATGCCGTATGAGCCGGAGAACACGCCTGTAACGGCCTTGGCGGCCATCCTTTCGCGCTCTGTCTTCTTCTTGACCTCTTCCAGATAGGCTTCAACGGCCTCTTTCTGCGATGCCGACGTGAGCTTTTCAACCCACTCGCTTTCAGGGGCGAGGACCATGAAGGTGACACCGAAGACGGTGTCGGCACGGGTGGTGAAGATGGTGACGTCGTGTGTGGAGCCGTCGCATTCCACCTTGAAGACCATCTCTGCACCTTCACTGCGGCCGATCCAGTTGCGCTGCATTTCCTTGAGGGAATCGGTCCAGTCAAGGCGGTCAAGACCGTCCAGGAGGCGTCCAGCATAGGCCGATACCCTTAGCTGCCACTGGGTCATCTTCTTCTGGAAGACGGGGTGACCGCCACGTTCGGAGTAGCCGTCTTTCACCTCGTCGTTGGCGAGGACCGTTCCAAGGGCGGGGCACCAGTTCACGGTGCTTTCTCCCTGATAAGCTATGCGGTAACGCATGAGGACGTCGGATTTTTCCTTGTCGGAGAATGCTTTCCACTCATCGGCAGAGAAGGCGGGGCCTTCGCTGCAGGCGGCATTCACGGCGGCGCTGCCGCCGTTTTCGAATGCTTTCACAAGTTCGTCAACGGGACGGGCCTTGTCCTGATCCTTGTCATACCATGAAGCGAACATCTTCAGGAACGCCCACTGGGTCCAGTGGTAATAGTCCGGGTCCGATGTGCGGAATTCGCGGTTCCAGTCGAATGAGAACCCTATCCTGTCAAGCTGCTGGCGGTACCTTGCAACATTGTCGTGTGTGGTCTTTTCCGGGTGCTGGCCGGTCTGGATGGCATACTGTTCTGCCGGCAGGCCAAAGGCGTCATAGCCCATGGGGTGCAGCACGTTGAAGCCCTTGAGCCTCTTGTACCTTGCAAAAATATCGCTGGCAATGTAGCCCAGCGGGTGTCCTACGTGCAATCCCGCCCCGGAAGGGTACGGGAACATGTCCAGTATGTAGTATTTGGGTTTCGAACTGTCTTCCTTTGCCTGGTAGGTCTTCTGGTCTGCCCACCATTTCTGCCATCTCTGTTCAATCTGTCTGAAATCGTAATCCATTATTTAATAGTCTTTCCGTTAATTCCTATCTTTCCCTTGTTCTTTTCCAGCCGGAAATCTATGGCGGCGGTCATCGACACCTTGACTTTCTTGCCGGCTCGGCGTCCGGGGCGCCACTTCGGAGACGCACTCACCACCCTGAGAGCCTCTGCGTCCAGGGACTCGTGCACGCCGCGCGTAATTCTCACGTCTGTTACCTCACCCTTTTCGTCGATGGTGAAACTCACCAGTACACGGCCCTGGATGCCGTTTTCCTGTGCATATTTGGGATACTTAAGGTACTGGTACACCCATTTTTCAAGGAAGGTTGCAGGGTCCGGGGAGTTGAGGAACATGGGCTTGGCGTCAACATCGGCAAAAGCGTATGTTCCTACAGGGATATCTTCCTTGACGGTACCGTTGTTGAACAGCGGCCGCTGGCCGTTGCAAAGACGGAGGGTGTAGCTGTAGATGTATTCAAGTTCCTTCTCCATGCCTTCGAAATCGATGATTCCGTAAGTGTCCCGGCCGGTGTCGTGTTCTGGATATCGGCCTGTAGTGAAGAGGATGGAGGGGATTTCCTTGCTGTAGAAGGCACGGTGGTCTCCGGTGTAGGGCTCTGCCGCGGTGCTTTTTGCCTGAATGGGAAGAAGCTCTCCCTGGAGGGTCTTGACGATGGTGTCAAGGTCTTCGTTGGAGGAGGAGTAGGCGTAGAAACCGTTTTCCGGAAGGCCGAGCATGTCAAGGTTTACCATGGCGTCAATGTTCGGGGTGTCCTTGAAAGCGCGGTCAAGGAAATACCAAGAGCCGGCAAGGGTTTCGGTGGATGCTCCGAAACCCACGAACAGTATGCTGCGCCTTACAAGGCTTCTTGCATAGGAGAGTTTCCCGGCAAGTTCCAGCATCATGGCCATTCCGGAGGCGTTGCCGTTGGCTCCGTAGTAGATGCGGTGCACCGTTTCGCCGTTCTGGGTGAAGGTGTCGGCGCCGAGGTTGTCCATCCTTGCGCCGATGACGATGTATCTGTCCCTGAGTTCTCTGTCCCAGCCCTGGAGGAAGCCGACTACGTTGCGGGAGTGGAGGGTATCGGCACCCTTTCTGAGGCCGAATTCTTCCTGAGGGAGGACGTCTATACCGCATTCACGGAGCTTTTCTTCGAGGTATGCCGCGGCCGATTTCTCTCCTTCGCTGCCGGGGGCGCGTCCTTCCATGGATGCCGATGAAAGCATGGCTACATGCTCCCTGAGGGCACGGACAGTCTCCGAATCCTCAAGAGCGTCAAGGGGATTGCGGTACTGTGCAGCGGCTGTGAGGCTTGCTGCAAGGGCGATTATGGTGAATAACTTTCTCATTTGTTCTCAAGCAGCCAGGCATCCTTGGTGAAGACATCCTTGCTGCGGACTGTCTTCAGGATGGGGATAATCTCTGTGAGTGAGTTTGAAGGGCATATCGCAACAGCATTGAGGCCGTTCCTGAAACTGATGATCTGGGCGGGATAGCCGGCATCCACGCTGGTTTTCTGCATGCGCATTGCATTGTTGATATCCCTGAAGGCCCCTACAACGATATAGTACTTGGCCGTGAGCTCGGAGCTGCCCAGGCCTCCCAGGTTGGAAGGGGTCCTGATGGCATTCTTTGCCTGGGACAGGGAGTCAAGGAGGAATGCTTCCAGGGCGGCGAGGGAGTCGGCCATCTGCTTCTGGACCTGTCTCATGGAGTCCAGGCGTGCCTGATGGGCGGCTTCTTCTGCCTGCATGCGTTCGATGCGAATTTTCTCTACCTGTGCCGATGTGGGGCGCCCGGCTATGGTCCTTACGAAATCACAACCGGAGATTGCCAGTACGGCGATAACAAGTATCAGGGTCCTTTTCATAGGCTTATTTCAGGCGCTAATGCCCTTAAACTGCAAAATTAATCATTTTTCAAGAAAAATGAAGTATATTTGTGCCTGTATGAAGAAGACTCTGAAACTTGAAGCCATCGACCCCATCGAAATTTACGGCGTGGGGAACAAAATCCTTACCGAATTCTGCTCGTATTTCCCTCACCTTAAGGTAACCGCCCGCGGGGATGAACTCATCCTGGACGGAAGGGAGTCGGATATCGCCGAATTCAACATCCGTTTTGCAGAACTCATAGAAAAGCGCCACCGCAAGATGAACCTCACCGTGTATGACGTTGAGGATATCTTCTCGGGCGGCCAGGAGGATAAATTCCGCCTTGCAGGCGACGGAATCATCGTTTACGGAACGGACGGCAAGGCAATACGCGCCCGCAACAAGACCCAGCAGGACCTTGTAAAGGCATACTTTGAGAACGACCTTGTCTTTGCCGTCGGCCCCGCCGGAACCGGCAAGACATATACTGCAATAGCACTGGCGGTAAGGGCCCTGAAGAACAGGGAGATAAAGAGGATTATCCTTACCCGTCCGGCCGTTGAGGCAGGGGAGCGCCTTGGATTCCTTCCGGGAGACCTCAAGGACAAGCTGGACCCGTATCTGCAGCCGCTCTATGACGCTCTGTCAGACATGATTCCCTCCAAGAAGCTTCAGGATTTCATGGGGGACGGGACAATCCAGATCGCTCCTCTGGCATACATGAGAGGCCGAACGCTGGACCGTGCCTGCGTCATCCTTGACGAGGCCCAGAACACCAACCTCGGCCAGCTCAAGATGTTCCTTACGCGAATGGGACCCAGCGCCAAGTTCATCGTCACTGGAGATGCAACTCAGATAGACCTTCCCCGCAGGGAGGATTCCGGACTTCTCCGCGGAATAGAGCTTCTCGAAGGAATAAAGGGCATCGCTACCATACGGTTCACCCCGGCCGACATTGTCCGCCATCCGCTGGTGACCAAGATCGTAAACGCTTTCGGTTAGTTTTCCCAGTATACTACATACCTGCAGTGGTGCGCCTCATAAAACGGCTTCACGGCTATGCCGGAGGCCGTTTTCCAGCTCAGCGGGCCATCGGCCCTGAGGGGCTCCAATGTGGCGTGTGCGGCAGGACCGTAGTCGTAAGTGTAGTAGTCGTTATACTTGGAGGGGTCGGAGAAAGGGTTGTCCACGTGGGCAAGGATGCCGGCAAGGACTATCGGCCCCCAGAGCATGGCAACGCGGGAATTGTCTCCGGGAAGGGGTTCCCTGTGCAGGGTCATGCCGAATTCTATTTCAGTGACGGGGCGGGGATTCTTTATGGTATAGTAGCCGTCGGCCTTGACTTTACGGCCGTTGACTTTCATGTAGGAGGCCCACCGGGGAACGCGGATTTTCAGGTTGAATTTCCTGCTTCCGTCTGTCTGCAGGCGCACTTTCCCGTTCTCCGGGAAGGATGTTGTGAGGGTGATGGTGCGCCCCTGGAAACTGGCTTTTGAGGGGATGAAAAGATTCACGTAGACGTCGTTCCCGTCCTCTGAATATATTGCCCTGTCATATTTTGCATGGCTTTCGAAACCTGAGCCGACGCAGCACCAGAAACTGTTCATGGGAGTGGAATAGAGCCTGAAGGCGCCGGTCTGCAGGGGTGTGAAATAGCAGACCATTCCTGTTGCGGGGTCCTGCTGGCCAAGGATATGGTTGTAGAGAGCCCTTTCGTAGTATTCCATTATTTCAGGGTTGTGGGAATAGCTGTATAGGCGTTCTGCAAGTTTGAGGAGATTGAAGGTGCAGCAGTTTTCGCCGTCGTATCCGGTGAGGTGGCGGTTATGGGTTCCTGGCTTGAAAAGATGCTCTTTGTCAGATACTTCCCCCGTTACGAAGGCATGGTCGCGTACGAGGGTCCAGAACAGAAGTTCAGCGGCTTCGAGACTCTTCCTGTCGCCTGTGATTTCGTAGTTCCGGCATTCTCCGAGGAGTTTCGGGATGAAGGTGTTTGCGTGGTTTGTGCCAAGATCGGCATTCCCTTCCTTAAGAGGGTCGATTTTCTCCGGGTGGTAGAAGAACCTGGCTACTTGAAGGTACTTTTCTTTGCCGCTTGCAAGGTAAAGGTTGTACATGGCTTCGTTGAAGCCTCCGAACTCGTTTCTTATCATCCTCAGGCGCACTTCTTCAGGCAGGCCGATGAGTTTGTCATACGCCCAGTCTCCCATCCCGCAGGCAACTTCGAGGGCCTTTTCGCTGCCCATGATATTGTACTGGTCCAGCAGTCCCTGGAGTATCTTGTGCAAGGTGTAAAAAGGGGCCCAGACGCTCTTCCCGGCGATATTCCTGTCGATGAGACCCTCTCCGAAGGCCGACAGATATCCTGTTCCATACTGCTTCTGCACTTCTGCGAGGCCGTCGATTAGGGAATCGGCCTTGGCTTTCATTCCAAGGGAGGCGGTGGCAGAGAGGATGTGGCCGGTGGTGTGGCCGCGGAGGTCGCAGTCAAGCGATTCCCAGCCGCCAAGTTTTTTTACGGTCATGTAGCCCCCTTCCTTCCCTGAAAACACACCTGCCGTGTTGCGGAAACTATGGAGCAGGGACTGTGCCGGAATGGAGGCAATCCAGAGGGAATCCCTGGTGCGGTTTTCATCGAAACGGGAGGGCAGAAGTTCTACTTTGCTCTGAGCCGATAAAAGGCCTGATGCCAGAATGAGTATGGAAATAAGCGCTGTCTTTTTCATGTTGTAAATATAGGTATTCACTATTTCTCCGGCAAGTTTTGTAACTGCGATGTGACATTTTGGGCGGTAATCGGTTACCTAATAGAAACGCCTGTACGCGCGTAAGGGCGTAACTTTGCAGCCGATAATGCTGAAATATAACCAACAATCAGATATGAAAACAGAAAAACAAACCTACATCGCACCCGAGGCCCTGGAAATCCTCCTCCGCCCCGAACTGAACTTCTGCGAAAGCAGTACTGACCTGCAGATGGGAGACACCATCTTTGATGAAATTGAAGTAATCGTTCCCGACATCTGGTAGAACCCCTTAACAGCAAAAGACATGAAAAAGATATTCTTCGTATTCGCAGGCATCGCCCTTGCACTTGTTTCCTGCAATAAAGAGGCAGACCAGAATGTTCAGACACAGGAAAACCTCGCATCATATTCCGTAGTTATCGGCACCTCAACAAAGGCTGTCATCGCCGCTGGTGACGACGCCTCCCACATGGATATCAAGTGGGCCGATGGTGACAAGATCGCATTCAAACTCAGCGATGATTCCGTCGTGGGCGCAACCGTTACCATGGACGGGACAACCGCAAAAGTTTCAGTCAAGGTCGGTGCAAACACCATCACCGACGCCTGGTTCCCCTATTCTGCAGAAAAACCTTCAGGCGTTCCTGATTATCAGGGTGCCAATTCGGTTGATGTTCCCCTGGCCATGACTGGTATTTCCGGCGATACCATCACTTTTGACGAGGTTACTTCAGACTGGGCAATCGTCCGCGTTCCCGTGAAAGCCGGCATCAACGGCGAAGCCCGCACCCTCGTTTTTGTCAAATTCAAGAACAACAACCCCGCCGCTCCCGTCCAGGTTATCCAGAAGAACTGCGCCACCCTGCTCAGTGACGATGTCAAGTATTTCGACTTCGTAGTCCCCTCCGGCGTGGAAAGCACCACGGAGATCATCTTCCGTGACACTAACGGTCTGGAATATCGCCGCAAAGGCTCTGCCTACACCTTCGAAAGCCATAATATCTACGAACTCCCCACCATCGCCGACATCGATGATACCGGAAGGCATATATGGGTTTTCAAAGGCGAGGAAGGCCCCGTCGATAACCCTCTGTCAAACAATGCCCCTTTCACCTACTGGTTCAGGACACAGGCCGACAGGTTTGCTACCATGACCCGCGGGGCAGATTACTGGACGCAGGAAGCCTGGGTTCAGAACGAAGCACAGTTCAAATACCGTTTCGGTTTCGCTCCTTCTCTGAACGATGGCGGTCAGGGCAAGTCCTCTTCCACATGGGGCACAATTTCTGAGTCCAAGACCACCATAAACGGTGTGGAAAATCAGGTAATGCGTTTCCCCGTACATGTAGGAAACTATCCCATTTTTGCAGTTAAAATTACCAAACTGGGCACCCTTGGCAACAGCCGTAACTTCAAGCTGGATGTCAACTCTATTCTTGCAGAGAACCAGACAGGCAATGCGTTCTACGGCAGATCAATGCCGGTGAAGTACTTCGACGCCGTAACGGCCAAGAGAACTCTTTCAGAGACCGATACTGAAGGCATTTATTATTTTGACTTCTATAACGACAATCTCACCTTCAAGTTTGGAGACGGTTCTTCCAGGGAGAAACTTCCCAGTTCCCGTGCCCTTCATTTCACGACCTGGCAGGTTCAAATTCCTGATGTCACTTATTCTGAGATTCAGTCTCCTCTACCTACATGTAATATCTACTGGGCTGTAGATGGTAAAGTAGATTTCCGCCAAAGTGGATTTGAAAAAGGGGCCAGCGGAAGGCCGTTTCAAAGGTAAGTAAGTCTCGTTGGTTTTCAAAGTTTTTTGAAGATATTTTGCGTTTCTTTCACTCGATATGAAGGTCCGGTCATGTTGACCATGAAGGCTTTGTGACAGAGCCGGTCAACCAGGGCAGAACAAAGGACCTTGTCCTTGATGATTTCCTCCCAGCGGGTGAACGGAAGGTTTGTAGTAATGATGGTGGCCTTGTCTCCGGTTCTTGTCGATATCATATTGAACAGTAGTTCAGCACCTTCCTTGTCAAAGCTGACGTACCCCATCTCATCACAGATAACCAGATCATACTTCCGAAAGCGAGCTTCCAGAGACTGAAGAGTCTTTTCTGTCTTTGCTTCCCGGATTTGCGTAAGCATGTGAGGCACAGTGGTAAAGTACACCGTATACCCCTCCATGCAGGCTTTGATTCCCAGTCCGATGGCGATATGCGTTTTTCCAGTTCCTGGATTTCCATACATAACTATATTGCGCCCGGAACGGATAAAGTCAAGCGTTTCGAACTCGGGGAGAAGATTCCGGCCGTCGGCCGGAAGATCTTCCCTTACAAGTTCAGCGAGGTACTTCATCTGAGGGAACCCCGCCTTGTGTATGCGCGTGTACTTTCTATTTTCATAGCGCTGGTCTACCTCCTTCTGGAGAAGCGTGGCGAGGAACCTGCGATAGTCCCAGCCGCTGGCAAGCGCCTGCGTAATAGTGTCTTCCAAACAATCCTTGACTGTCGGGAGCTTGAGCTCCTTTACATATTTGATAATGAGCTCGTTGTCGGTTGTGAAGTGGTCCATGGCGCGTCTCATTCGGGCAATTTGGTCCCATTTTCCATTACATTTTCAAGTTGCGTGAGGATATCCTCGGAGCCGGTCTCTATCTCGATGAACTCGTCCGTTTTCTGCTCCTCGCGGAAGGACTCATCCTTGGCTTTCATTGTCTGCAGGGCAACTTTGAAGTGGTCCGCAGTGAAGGTCTTCACTCCGTTGGACCTGATGAGGGTGGCCGCATCC
>JAFTFV010000061.1 GCA_017458265.1 Bacteroidales bacterium
AAGGAAGAATCGGCAAACATTGACAGGAAGGCGATGACCTCGCCGGACCTCATTTACGGGCTCATGGTTCCGGTCATGAGAAACCTTGACCATGAGGAGTGCTGGGCTGTGTTCTTGAACAGGCGCAACCACGTGCTGAGCAAGCAGATGATTTGCTCCGGAAGCCTTGAAAACACCCTTATCGACACAAGGCGGATAATCAAGTTCGCCATCGAAAAGCAGGCCGGGAGCATCATACTGGTGCATAATCACCCTAGCGGCACCACAATGCCGTCTGACAGCGACATCCGTCAGACAGATATTGTCAGGAAAGCCCTTTCAGTAATGGAAATAAAGCTTCTGGACCATATTATTATAGCCGGAGACAGTTTCTTCTCCTTCGCCCAGGAAAAGGTCTTCGAAATACGTTGACTTTTGGAAGTTTTTTTCATATATTTGTCTTCGGATAAATCTGCATTCGTATGAAAGTCATCAATCTTGGCGAAACAAATTCCGTTCTCGGCAGTTTCATCGCCGAACTGCGTGACATCCGCATTCAGAAGGACAGCCTCCGGTTCAGGACCAACCTTGAAAGAGTGGGAGAGATCTTCGCGTACGAGATTTCCAAGACACTCACCTATTCCGAAAAGGATGTAACCACGCCTCTAGGAATCGCAAGGGTATCCACCCCGGACAGCCAGATTGTTGCTTCCACCATCCTCAGGGCCGGCCTTCCAGTCCATAACGGCGTCATTCGCTTCTTCGACCATGCCGAATCGGCCTTCCTTGCAGCCTTCAGGAAATACGGGAAAGGAGATTACTTTGAAATCCGGGCCGATTATTGCACAACTCCATCTCTGGAAGGCAAGGTGCTCATTCTGTCAGACACCCTCATTGCCACCGGCTCATCCGTGGAAGTTGTACTGAAAAAACTCATTCATGACGGCGGCCATCCGTCACAAATCCATATCGTCTGCCCTATTGCCAGCAGCTATGCAGTGGACATGCTCTGCCAGAAACTGGACGACGACGTAACCCTCTGGGTAGCCGCAATAGATCCCGAACTCACAAGCCACAGCTTCATCATTCCCGGTCTGGGTGATGCAGGCGACCTGGCTTTCGGCGGAAAATTATAAATCCCTTCTCATCCGCGCCTTGGGTATATCCAGCTGGGCGCGGTATTTTGCAATGGTACGACGTGCGACCTTGTATCCTTTCGAGGACAGGGCATCCACGAGTTCGTCGTCGGTAAGGGGGTTGTGCTTGTCTTCAGAATCGACAAGATCTTTAAGCACCTTCTTGATTTCGCGGGTGGAAACTTCCTCTCCGTCGCTGTTTTCGAGTCCCTCGGAGAAGAAATACTTGAGCGGGAATATGCCGAAGTGTGTCTCTATCCACTTGCTGTTCACCACTCTTGAAATAGTGCTGATATCAAAACCGGTGCGCTCTGCAATATCCTTGAGGACCATGGGCTTGAGTGAACTTTCGTCCCCGTCCATGAAGTACTCCCGCTGATAGTCCAGTATGGCCCTCATTGTACTCTCAAGGGTATTCTGCCTCTGACGCAGGGCCTCAACGAACCATTTTGCCGAATCTATCTTCTGCTTCACGAAGGCAGCGGCATCTTTGTCGGCCCGGGAGTTTGACATGCGGCCGGTTTCCAGTATCTCCGAGTACTTGTGGTTGATCCTGAGTTCCGGGATGGAAAACCGGGGCATGGAAAGGATGAGTTCCCCGTGTTCGTATTCAAGACGGAAGTCAGGGACCACCTGTTGGGCCTGGTCGTTATAGGAGTCGTCGATGTCTCCGCCGGGAGCGGGATTCAGATGGCGGATCTCTTCCATCACGGCCTTCATTTCATCCTCGGAGAGGTGAAGGCGGGCCATTATCTTCTGGAAATGGCGGTTCTTGAAGGCTTCGAACTGAGTATCGACAACCTTTATGGCATTCTCTACCGAAGGTGTGCGTTTCTTGTCTTCAAGCTGTATCAGGAGGCATTCCCTGAGGTCCCTTGCGCCGACACCGGAAGGTTCGAACTGCTGAATCACCTTGAGCATGTCCTCTACTTCCTCTGCCGTAGCTTCTACACCGGCTCGGAATGCAAGGTCATCCACCAGTGATTCAATGTCACGGCGCAGATATCCGTCATCGTCCAGTGAGCCGATGATGAATGTCGCCACGGTGCGTTGATGGTCTGTAAGGTTGCGGTATCCCAACTGCTCCAGAAGGCTCTGGGAGAAGCTCTGCTTCACGGAGAAGGTGTTGTATTCGGGCCTTTCATCCTTTCCCCAGTTGTTCACGTGAAGGTTATAGGAAGGAATATCGTCATCATTGGAGCCGTAGTTCTCCTCGAGTGAGCCGCCGCTCTGTTCCCTTTCCTCAACCTCTGAGATTGAAACGTCGCGGGGTTCGTCGCTGCCGCCCTGGGGGGTGGTGTCGTCCAGAACAGGGTTGTCGTTAAGGACCTCCCGGACATGCTGCTCCAGAGCCTGCACCGGCATCTCGATCAGCTTTATGGTCTGGATCTGGAGCGGAGAAAGCTTCTGCTGGAGTTTTTGCTGGAGTCCCTGTTCAATGGCCGCCATAACTACATGGGATAATTGATGCTCTTCTCTTTAATTATATATGCAGTAGGATATATGCTCTTAAGAGCCATATAGAGCTTAAGGGCTTCCTCCTTGGAACGGAAGTCCCCTACCGCCACTTTGTAATTTGGGCTTTCGAAACTGCGATATACGCCAACATCCGGGTACTGGGAACGGATATATGCCGCAATGCTTTCACTGCGTGTACGCGCCTGTGGGCTGTTATCGTAGAAAACACGGATTCTGTATCCCGAAACAGACTTGGTCCTGTTTGCGCTGATATAACTTGCAAGGGCACTGCGAACCGCACTGGACTGGCTCACCTTGATTCCGCTGCCCATGAGAGTCATGATGTCACGCCCGACAAGGGTGGTATCCATTGTGGCCCTGGTAAGTGAATCGAGTTCCTGCGCTCCGGCGGTGAGGCCGAGAATCAGGGCAGAAAGTATGATAATAAGTCTTTTCATCGTGAAGTGAGCTTTGTTATCGAGAGATCGTTGAATGCAAGGTCCGTGCCCAAACCGTGCTTGTTTGCGACATGGAGTTTGATATCGGCAGTGAGCCTGTCCGGATTGCCTTGAGACAGAAGGGGAAGCAGGCTCAGGAGGGAGACGCCGTCTACCAGGGAGGCAGAGCAGGGATACTCGTAAACCTTTTCCGATTTCTTTTCCAGAAGGATTTCCCCTCCTTCAACATTGACAAGGGGGCGGTCTGCGTATTTTACGGTTCCGCTCAGGTCAGATACGCTGAAGGTCCCGGCAGGATTGCTTATTCCAATGAGAAGAACCGCATCAAGAGACCTGGATGACGTGGGCGCTATGTACTTGAAATCCACCGACGTCACTGTGATATCTTTGACTTTGGACATACTGCACCCTGCCGCCATTACCATGGCAAGTACCAGAAATGCAATATGTCCAAATCTTTTCACGGATACAAAGATACTGCTTTTTTAGAATACAAGCAGATAAAGTCCTGCGGCAATTGCACCGCCCACGAGCGGACCGCACACGGGCACCCAACTGTATGACCAGCCGCTGTCACGTTTACCCTCGATGGGAAGGATGGCATGAGCAAGACGGGGGCTGAGGTCACGCGCGGGGTTCATGGCATAACCGGTGGTTGCGCCAAGTGACATACCTAGGGACATGATGACGCAGGTCACGGGGAAGGCGCCGAGGCTGCCCATTCCCACGTTTGCATTACCCTTGGTACCGAGAGCCAGGATAACGAACACCAGAAGTCCGGTTGCGATGACCTCTGAGAGGAAGTTGCGCCAGGGATTCCAGATTGCAGGCATGGTGCAGAATGTGCCAAGCATTGCATCGGGCTGGTCTTTTGTTGCCTTGTAATGGTCCTTGTAGAAAATCCAGACGAGTACGGCACCAAGGAAACCGCCGACCATCTGGGCGATTATATAACCGGGAACAAGGTTCCAGGCAAAAGTGCCGGCAAGTGCAAGACCAAGAGTGACGGCAGGATTCAGGTGTGCTCCGGAAACGGGGCCTACGATGAGTACGCCCACCATGACGGCGAAACCCCATGCGAGGGTTACGACCACCCAACCTGCTCCCTGGGCCTTGGATTTATTGAGAGTAACTGCTGCACAGACGCCGTCGCCAAGAAGGACGAGGGCAAGCGTGCCGATAAGTTCAAAAATGTATTGAGTCATAGCGTTATTTGTTTATTGTTCTCTTAATGGCGTCGGCCCAGCCTGCCTTGAGTGCCTTGGTGTCTGAGCCGGAGGGCTTGAACTGGGCATCCACCTGCCACTGGCGCTTGATTTCGTCGATGGAACCCCAGTAACCTACGGCGAGGCCGGCGAGGTATGCAGCACCCATTGCGGTGGTTTCCGTAACCTTTGGACGGATGACGGATGTGTCAAGGATATCGGCCTGGAACTGCATCATGAGGTTGTTCCGGGATGCGCCGCCGTCAACCTTGAGTTCCGAAAGCTTAACGCCGGCATCGTTCTGCATGGCGTTCACAATGTCCATGGTCTGGAATGCGATTCCCTCCAGGGCCGCACGGGCGATATGCGCTGCCGTAGTTCCACGGGTTATGCCGGAAATGAGTCCGCGTGCCGATGAATCCCAGTATGGAGCGCCCATGCCGGTTAGCGCAGGGACGAAATAGACTCCGGCGTTGTCCGGGACAGATGCTGCAAGGGCTTCGATCTCAGAGCTGGAACGGATGATTCCAAGGCCGTCCCTGAGCCACTGGACGACGGAACCGCCCACGAAGATGGAGCCTTCAAGTGCATACTGAACCTTATTGCCGATCTTCCATGCAACGGTGGTGAGCAGGTTATTCTTGGACATGATGGGCTTTTCTCCGGTGTTCATGAGAAGGAAGCAGCCTGTGCCATAAGTGTTCTTTACGCTTCCGGGTTCAGTGCACATCTGGCCGAAGAGGGCGGCCTGCTGGTCGCCGGCGATTCCGGCGATGGGAACCTCGTGTGCGAAGATGGTGGTCTTGGTGTTGCCGTAGACCTCGGACGAGGACCTTACGGCAGGCATCATGGATGCGGGGATATCAAGGAGTTCCAGGAGCTCTTTATCCCACTCAAGCGTATTGATATTGAACAGCATGGTGCGGGAGGCGTTGGAGACGTCGGTCACGTGTACCTCTCCGCGTGTAAGCTGCCATACCAGCCATGTATCAACGGTTCCGAAACGGAGTTTTCCGGCTTCGGCCTTTTCGCGGGCGCCGGGTACGTTGTCAAGTATCCAGCGGATCTTCGTACCGGAGAAATAGGCATCGACAATAAGGCCTGTCTTCCGGCGGATCTTTTCGGCATAAGGGCTGAGCGTTTCGCAGAATTCTGCCGTGCGGCGGTCCTGCCAGACAATAGCATTATACACGGGTGCTCCGGTCTCGGCATCCCAGACGATTGTGGTTTCCCTCTGGTTGGTTATGCCGATACCGGCGATATCCAGGCCGTTGATGCCGATTGCAGAGATGGCCTCGGCAATAACTGCTGCCTCCGAAGCCCAGATCTCCATGGGATCGTGCTCCACCCAGCCGGGTTTTGGGAAATGCTGGGTGAACTCCTTCTGGGCCACGCTGCAGATACTGCCATCATGGTCAAAAACAATGGCGCGGGAACTGCTGGTTCCCTGGTCGAGCGCCAGAATGTACTTCTTTTCCATATCGGTTATTTGCATATTAGTGTTGCACTTGTACAATCCGTGACGGTGACTGTTGCGTAGTCGCCTGGTTTGAGGTCACGGGCGGGGAAAACACACATCATGTTGTTGGATGCGCGGCCGCAAAGCTGGCCGGGATCCCTCTTTGAGGGGCCTTCGACAAGGACTTCGAAGGTCTTTCCTATCTGGGCGCGGTAACGCTCGAGGGAGATGGCGTTCTGCTGCTCGATGATTTCCTGGAGACGGCGTTTCTTGACATCTTCGGGGACATCGTCCGGCATGGTCCTGTGGGCCAGGGTGCCGGGACGTTCGGAGTAGGCAAACATGAAAGCCCAGTCAAAACGCACCTCTGCCATGAGACTCATCGTGGCCTCATGGTCTTCTTCCGTTTCGCTTGAGAATCCGGCAATGACATCTGTAGTGAGGCCGCACTCGGGAATGAGCGAGCGTATCTTGGAGACTCTTTCCAGATACCACTGACGGTCATATTTCCTGCGCATCTTTTCCAGCATCCTGGAACTGCCGCTCTGGACCGGAAGATGGATGTGTTTGCAGATGTTAGGATATGCGGCCATGGTCTCTATGACCTCGTCGGAGATATCCTTGGGATGGGAGGTTGCAAAACGGACGCGAAGAAGCGGACTGATCTCTGCAACCATCCTGAGGAGGGCGGCGAAATTGACGGTTTCATCGGCCCCCTTCCAGAGATAGCTGTCTACGTTCTGCCCGAGAAGGGTAACTTCACGATAGCCGCGCTGAAAGACATCGCAGGCTTCGCGGACTATGCTGTGGGCATCCCTGGAACGCTCTGCGCCGCGGGTATAAGGCACTACGCAATATGAGCAGACGTTGTTGCAGCCTCTCATGATGGAAATGAATGCCGAAAGGCCGTTCTTGTCTGTCCTGACCGGGGTAATATCGGCATAAGTTTCGTCCCTGGAAAGGAGGACGTCAATCTGGGGATTGTCCGGGGTGATGGCATCCAGAAGCTTTGGAAGTGAGCGGTAGGCGTCGGGGCCGACGACGAGGTCTACCTTGCCGGTATCCAGCAGCTTGTCCTTGAGGCGTTCTGCCATGCAGCCCACGATGCCGATGAAGGCGCCCTTCTTGCGATGGCTGTTGAAATGGTCTATGCGGCCCCAGATACGCTGCTCTGCGTTGTCACGCACAGAGCAGGTGTTGGCCATGACAAGGTCTGCATCTTCAATGTCTTCGGTGCGGGTGTATCCCGCTTTTTCAAGTATTGCGAAAATGACTTCGGTGTCGTTCACGTTCATCTGACAGCCGTAAGTCTCAATGTAGGCTTTTTTCATCTCTCAAATTTACACATTTTTTCCGACTTGACACTGCACAGACATGTTGTTAAAAAGTTTGTGGAAAATTTTGGAAGAAATTGTAACAAAGTGGAAAATTTTTGTTAACTTTGCACACAAAGCGTGAAAGTATAAAGTTTAACAATCAAGCCAAATGGTCAGATTCTTTGGAAAAGCCAGCGGGAAAGTAGATGACAAGGGGCGCCTGGTGCTCCCTGCCATCTTCCGTGACGCCATGGTCCGCGGCGGTTCCGAAGGAATGACCCTTGTGCTCAAGAAGAATATCCAGCAGCCCTGCCTGGACCTTTTCCCGTCAGAGGAATGGGACCGCCGCAGCGGACTCATCCTGGATAAAATAGATACTGAACTCAGTACTGAAGACGCTTTGTTTTGGACCAAGTACAATGACGGCGTCTTCACAATCGTCCCGGACACAAAGCTGGGCCGCTTGAACATACCGTCAGAACTGCTTGAAAGTGCAGGTATAACCAAAGAGGTTGTATTCGGCGGTGTAGGCTACAAGCTCCAGATCTGGGATGCAGACACTTACAAAGCCAATCTCCTGTCTGATCAGGAATTCAAAGACGCAGCCTCCAAATTGTCCGCAAGGAAATAAGGAGGGGCCGAATGTCTGAGTATCATACACCTGTGCTTTTGGAAGAGAGTATCTCCTTCCTTGTCACAAATCCTGAAGGAATATACGCTGATGCCACTTTCGGAGGCGGTGGTCACACCGCTCTCCTACTTTCACGCTTACTCGATGGCGGCCGGGTCATCGCCTTCGATCGTGACATTGACGCTATAGAAAACGGTCTCAAGGACCCCCGCCTCACCCTTGTCCACAACAACTTCCGCTTTATCGAGAACTATGCGGTACACGAGTTTGGCAAGAGTCAGGTGCTGGACGGCGTCCTTGCAGACCTTGGCGTGAGCTCTCACCAGTTTGACACCCCGGAGCGCGGCTTCAGCTTCCGCTTCGAGGATGCCCCGCTGGACATGAGAATGGGACAGGAAGCGCAGCTCACCGCCGCTGATGTTGTGAACACTTACCCCGAAGAGAGGCTCACGAGCCTTCTGAGCCTCTACGGGGAAGTGGAGAACGCAAGACAGATAGCAAGGCTCATAAAGGCAGCAGGTGAAATCCGCACCACCGGAGACCTGGACAGGGCTATAGCAAAGGCAATCCCCCAGAACATTGCCCACAAGGTCCTGGCAAAGATATACCAGGCTCTTCGCATAGAAGTCAACGGCGAAATGCGTTCACTTGAGAAATTCCTCGAGGGCACGGCCGCAACCATCAAACCCGGCGGACGCCTTGCCGTCATCAGCTACCACAGCCTGGAAGACAGGATGGTCAAGAACTTCATCCGCACAGGACGAATAGACGGAGTCGAGACCAAAGACATATACGGGCGCGTATCAACGCCATGGGAAGCGGTAACCAGGAAACCGGTCATCCCCTCCGAAAGCGAAATTGCCGGAAACACCCGCGCTAGAAGCGCAAAACTGCGTGTGGCAGAAAGGAGGGCCGATGTATGAAAAAGTTCTGGACTGCGACGAAGAACATATTCAAGGCGCTCAGAAACGGGGAATTCCTCCTGAGAATCAGGGCCGACAAGTACTACCTCCACATCATGTACCTCTTTCTCCTGATGTGGCTGAGTATCCTCCTGAGCCTGAGGGTGGACAAGACTCTTGCCACAGCAGGCAGGAACAAGGCAGCAATCGAAGAGCTCAGGATACGCCACTCGCAGAAAGAAGCCGAACTGGTAAAACTCCAGAGCGCATCGGAAATAGAAAGAAGACTTGACAGGATGGGTTCGAACGTGGCAATGCCAAAGGAACCCGCAATGATATTAAAAAGGAAGTAATGCCCAAGAGGAACGAAATAACGGACAAGATTGAAAACCGCGACAGAATCCACGTGGTCATGTTCTTCCTGTCCATACTCTTCCTTCTGGTAGGAGTCCTCATCCTGATTCAGATTGTCAGGATACAGACGGGCTACCAGGTGGACGACCGCGTCGTAGACCTCTTCCGCACCACTGTCTCAAAGCATACGGACAATCCTGTGCGAGGACGCATCCTTGCAACCGACGGCCGCCCCATGGCAATATCGGCCCCTCTTTATGACATCCACATGGACTGCACCGTAAGGAAGCAGGAATTCATCGACAAGGGCAACAGCGAAGGCGAGGCAAAGTGGCGCGAAAAGGCCGCAGAGCTGTCCCGCTGCCTCTCCAGGGAATTCAGGGACCGCTCTGCCGATGATTACCTCAAGGCAATCCTGAACGGACGTGAAAAGGGATCCCGCTACCTCAAGATAAGGAACAATGTCGAGCTTTCGGTGCTGAACCGCCTCAAGACCTATCCCCTCTTCAATGAGAATACCAACAAGGGCGGAATGATAGTGGAAAGGCACGACGAACGCATCTACCCTTACGACTCCCTCGCCCGCCGCGTAATCGGCTACGTCAAAGAAAACAACCGCATCGGCCTTGAGCACAGCTTCGACCACGAACTCCACGGACGCGAAGGCTACGAGTGGCGCCGCGTCACCGACAAGAAGACCTGGATAAGGGACCTCGACTCGACAAGCGTCACTGTAAAGGACGGCAACGACATCCGCACAACCCTCAACGTGGATTTTCAGGAAATTGCCGACAAGGCCCTGCGCGCCCAGATCCAGGCCGATGAAGAAGTCCGTGCCGGAATCTGCATCATAATGGAAGCAAAAACGGGAGCAATCAGGGCAATGGTGAATCTCTCCCGCGGAGACACTCCCCAGACTGTCCTATGGGAAAGGGACAACCTGGTTCTCAGGGAAGTTGGAGAGCAGGGCTCGGTTATGAAGACCGTCACCCTCGTATCCCTTGTAGAAGACGGCTACGTCAAGACTCTCGAGCAGACACTCCCCACCAACAACGGTTTCGTCCCCGGAGGTTACAACCAGGACGTCCACATCCTCGATTACCAGAGAGAAACCGGGCGCAGGGACATTACCGTCATGCACGGGTTCGAGATCTCATCGAACTACGTGTTCACATGGCTGGCAGAGAACTACTACGGCAAAAAGCCGCAGGAAATGTTCGACCATATCTACTCCTACCGCCTTGGAGAGGCATTTGACTTTGACATACAGGGAATGGGGACTCCCGTCGTAAACCGTCCCGGGACTGCCGGCTGGTCAAAGACGACACTCGGCACCACCGCCTATGGCTACGGCCTCAGCGTCACTCCCCTTCACATCGCCACATTCTACAACGGCATAGCCAACAAAGGCACAATGATGAAGCCCTACCTTGTTGAAAGCGTGGAAAAAGACGGCAAGGTCATAAAGCGTTTCCAGCCCAGCGTGCTTAACAGCAGCATCTGTTCGCCCGCAACTGCGGATACCGTAACCAGAGCACTCAGAGCCGTTGTCAATGAAGGCACGGCTACCAGGCTGAAAAGCGCAAAGCTTCCGGTTGCAGGAAAGACGGGAACAGCCCGAGTGGTTCTTTCACCGGAGGAAAGAGGCGGCAGCAAGGATGCCTACAGCGATGCTTACGGCAGGAAGAAATTCCAGGGCACATTCGTAGGCTTTTTCCCTGCAGACAATCCCAAGTACACGATACTGGTAACGGTTTACTCCTACCCTTCCCACAGGAATTTCTACGGTGGAACCAAACCGGCAATGGCAGTAAGGGAGATAGTAGATAAGATATATGCGATAGACCCCGAATGGAGGCATCAGATGAGCCCCGTTGCAACGGTCCCCGAAATGAAAGAAACAAAGAAATGAACATAAGAGAACATACCATAATCACTGCCGATTCCAGGAAAGTCATTCCCGGAGCGCTCTTTGTAGCCGTAAGGGGCTTTGCCTCTGACGGACACGATTACATCGCCGATGCTGTCGCCAAAGGGGCTACGGGAGTTATTTGCGAGGAGATTCCACAGAATCTTTGCTCCGCTCAGAATGACAATGACGGCAAGGTGGAATTCGAGGTGGTGGAGAATTCAAGGCTGGCATTGGCACTGGCGGCCGATGAGTTCTACGGTCATCCTTCAAGGAAACTGAATCTTGTCGGGATAACCGGAACCAACGGCAAGACAACCACCGTCACGCTTCTCTACAACATGTTCATGGGAATGGGGCTCAAATGCGGACTTCTCTCCACTATTGCAAACTACGTGGGAGAAACCAGGCTGGAGACCGAAAACACCACTGCAGACCCTGTCACCATCAATTCCCTCCTTGCCCGCATGGTGGAAGAAGGATGCCGGTACTGCTTCATGGAAGTGAGTTCCATCGGGGTTGAGCAGGACAGGGTGAGCGGCCTTCAGTTCAGGATAGGCATCTTTTCCAACCTCACTCACGACCACCTTGACTATCACAAGACATTTGCAGAGTATCTCCGCTGCAAGAAACTGTTCTTCGACCGTCTTCCCGGGAGCGCAACCGCACTCATAAACACAGACGACAAGAACGGCCCCGTGATGGTCCAGAATACCAGGGCCAAGGTCGTAACCTACTCCGTAAAGGGTCTTGCCGACCACAGCGCCAGAATACTCGAACAAAGTTTCGAGGGTATGCTCCTCAAGATTGACGGAACAGACACATGGTGCCGCCTCATCGGAGAACACAACGCATACAACCTCCTTGCGATCTACAGTACGGCAGTGTGTCTGGGACTTCCCAAGGAAGACGTGCTCATCGCACTGTCCGCCCTTGGTTCCGCTCCCGGAAGACTCGAGAACATCCCGGGACCTAAGGGAATCACCGTAGTCATAGACTATGCACATACGCCCGATGCAATGGAGAACGTCCTGAAGACACTGAGGGCAATCGCTCCCGAACGCCAGCTCATCTGCCTGTTCGGCTGCGGAGGTGACCGTGACCGGACAAAACGCCCCGAGATGGCCGCCGTGGCAGAGAAAATGGCCGACCGCGTTGTCGTGACATCAGACAACCCGCGCACAGAAGACCCTCAGGCCATCATCGACGAGATACTCACCGGGCTCACTCCGGCTGCAATGGCGAAGACTCTTGTTGTGAGCGACCGTCGCGAAGCCATCCGCACGGCAATACTCACCGCGCCCGAAAACGCAACCGTGCTGCTGGCCGGAAAGGGCCACGAGACCTACCAGATCATCGGCAGGGAGAAAAGACATTTTGACGAAAAAGAAATAGTAGCTGAAACCTTTAAACTCATTCTGAAATGATTTACCATCTGTTTCAATATCTTGAGAAACTCGGAGTGGATTTCCCGGGCATCGGCCTGATGCATTACCTGTCATTCAGGGCAATGCTGGCAGCCGTTACCGCCGTGCTCACCTCCCTCATCGCAGGAAAGCGCATTATCCGCTGGCTCCAGAAAAAGCAGATCGGAGAAACCGTACGAGACCTCGGCCTCGAAGGACAGGTTCAGAAGAAAGGCACCCCCACAATGGGAGGAATCATAATCATCCTCTCCATCATCACCGGTGTCATCCTCTTCTGCGACCTTACCAATATTTATATCATCCTCCTTATCGTGAGCACCCTCTGGTGCGGTGCACTTGGATTTGCCGATGATTACATCAAAGTATTCCGCCACAACAAGGAAGGAATGTCAGAAAAGGGAAAACTGCTTGGACAGGTAGTCCTTGGCTTCATCGTAGGACTTGCAGTCTGGATGAGCCCGGACATCGTCGTACGTGAAAAGGTGCACGTGGAAGAGAGCATTGAGCGCACCCTGGAAACGGAAACCACAGTAACAAGCGGGAAATATGTAGACGAGGATGTGGTCAAGAGCACCAAGACCACGATTCCCTTCGTGAAAAATCACGAATTCGACTACCGCTGGCTCTCGCCCGTAAAGGGGGCCTGGGGCTGGTATGCAAAATGGGCCATTTACGTGCTCATGATAATCATCGTAATCACCGCCTGCTCCAACGGTACCAACCTCACCGACGGACTTGACGGTCTTGCGGCCGGAACTTCAGCAGTAGTTGGAGTTGTGCTAGGCATCCTGGCTTGGCTGGGGGGCAACCTGATCGACTCCAACTACTTGAATATAATGTACATTCCCGGGTCGGGAGAGATAGCCATATTCATGAGTGCCTTCGTTGGCGCACTCATCGGCTTCCTCTGGTACAATTCATTCCCTGCACAGGTATTCATGGGTGACACCGGCAGCCTTACGATAGGCGGCATCATCGGCGTGAGTGCAGTTCTCATGAGAAAGGAACTCCTCATCCCCCTCCTGTGCGGTATCTTCTTCGTCGAAAGCTTGTCCGTACTTCTTCAGAGGCTTTATTTCAAGACCACAAAGAAGCGTTACGGCAAGGGCAGAAGAATCTGGAGCATGGCTCCGCTCCATCATCATTTCCAGGACAAACCCGCTCCGGAAGGAAGCGTCATCTTCCCCAAGCCCGTCCCCGCCCTTCATGAGGCAAAGATTACCGTAAGGTTCTGGATTGTGGGAATCATCCTGGCGGTCAGTACGTTAGCTTTATTGAAACTTAGGTAGAATATGTCAAGAGTAGTAGTTTTGGGTGGCGCAGAAAGTGGTGTCGGCGCCGCAGTACTTGCAAAGGTAAAAGGTTATGATGTGTTCCTTTCCGACAAGGGGCAGATCAAGGAGAATTATGCCGATATGCTCCGCAAATGGGACATTCCCTTCGAGCAGGGACAGCACAGCGAGGACCTCATCCTCAATGCCGACGAGGTGGTCAAGTCTCCCGGCATTCCGGGAACCGTTCCCATGGTGCAGAAAATCCGCGAAAAAGGCATCAGGGTTGTATCCGAGATTGAATTTGCAAGCCGCTTCGACTCTGCAAAGAAGATCTGCATCACAGGTTCCAACGGCAAGACAACTACAACTTCGCTGATCTATCACCTCATGCAGAACGCCGGGCTCAACGTGGGTCTTGGCGGAAACATCGGCAAGTCCTATGCATACCAGGTAGCTACAGAGCACTTTGACTACTATGTCCTGGAAATCTCCAGTTTCCAGCTGGACGACATTTACGACTTCCGTCCGGACATCGCCATCATCACCAACATCACCCCGGACCATCTTGACCGCTACGACCACAACATCGAAAACTATGTGGCCGCAAAGTTCAACATCACCAGGAACCTCGGTCCTGACGACTGCTTCATCTTCGACTCGGACGATGCCATCACCATCGGCCATCTGGACAAGATAGTCCTCCGCTGCAAGATGCTTCCCTTCTCCCAGGAGAAGGAGCTTGAGCAGGGAGCATTCCTCAGGGGTGAAAAGATTCACATCCGCTACGAAAAGGAAGAGACGGACCTCTTCCTCCAGGAACTCGCACTTGGCGGCAAGCACAATATCTACAACTCCATGGCCGCCGCTCTTGCCGCAAAGGCGGCAGGCATCGAAAACGAAGTCATACGCAAGTCCCTGGCCACTTTCAAGCCCATCGAGCACCGCCTGGAGCCCGTCCTGAGCATCAAGGATGTCCTTTACATCAATGACTCCAAGGCTACCAACATCGACTCTGCATGGTATGCCCTCGAGTGCCAGAAGCGTCCCGTGGTATGGATACTGGGCGGCACAGACAAGGGCAACGACTACTCCATCCTCGAAGGCCTTGTCCGTGAGAAAGTGAAAGGCATCGTATGCCTTGGCGTAGACAACGCGAAGATTCACGCTGCATTCGGCAAGATTGTCCCCAACATGGTGGATGCCCTCTCTGCCGATGAAGCAGTGAAGAAGGCCGCAGCGATGGCAGAAGCAGGAGACGTCGTACTGCTCAGCCCCTGCTGCGCAAGCTTTGACCTTTTCAAGAATTACGAGGACCGCGGCGACCAGTTCAAAGCCGCCGTCCGCAAACTGTAATACAAAATGGCAGAAGAAGAAAAGAACATACCGGTCAAAATTACGGACTTTCTGGACCGCTTCACTGGCGACAAGGTGATTTTCCTTATCGCCCTGTTCCTCATGCTCATATCCGTAATTTCCGTCTTTTCTTCAACCCCGCGTCTTGCAAACGACCTGGGAAGCGACCGTACCACCATCATGCTGGACCAGCTGAAACTGGTTGCAGTGGGATTCATCCTCATTTTCGTGCTTTACGGGTTTGGAAGGGTAGACTGGTACAAGAGCCTTTCAAAGTATGGATTCGCAGTGAGTTTCTTCTTCCTGGCGATACTTGTGCTGAACCTGAATCTGGGAATACTCAAGGCAGGAGAAATCAACGGCGCAAGACGAATCCTGGTTGTTGCGGGAAAACAGATCCATATATACGAGTTCGTGAAACTGTTCATGGTAATGTACCTTGGATGGGCACTGGACGCATATAAGAACCACGAATTCAAAATCGGCCCCTCGCTGGCGCAGAAGTTCGAAAAGCTGGCATTCCTGGAAAAGGACATCTGGCAGAAGATACTGTATATTTACCTGCCGGTTGGCGTAATCACGCTGATGGTCATGATGGGTTCCAACTCATCGGCACTGTTCATCGGAGGCATCATGATACTGATGATTCTGGTTGGAGGCCTGGACTTCAAGGATATCGCCGTGGTGGGAGGCGTGATGATAGTTGCTGTGGCGCTGATGTTCGGTGCATATAAGGCCGGAGTTCTGAAGAACAGCCGCATCGGCACCGCAATTTCCCGAATCACTGCCGACGATGACGAAACCATGCAGCAGCTTCTGGAAGCAAAGCGCGGGACCAAGGAATGGGAACAGGCGCGCGGAAAGCTGGACCAGCCCGTCGGAGCGCTTCTTGCCATAAAGGAAGGCGGAGTCTTTGGGAAGGGCATCGGCAACAGTACGCAGAAGTACCAGGTGCCGGTCATCTTCGGAGACTACATGTTCAGCTTTATCATTGAAGAAACCGGGCTCTGGGGTGCCCTGATACTGATATTGCTATACTACAGCCTCCTTGCGAGGGGAACATTCGTGGCAAAGCTGTGCAACAATTACTATGACAAGATGATAGTCACAGGACTCATCATCCTTGTCACAGGACAGGCCTTCATGCACATGGCCGTGAACGTGCACCTTCCACTGGTGCCACAGACAGGACAGACCCTGCCGCTCGTGAGCCACGGAACAAACTCATTCCTGGTATTCGCACTCGTATTCGGAATCCTGCTTTCTATTTCAAAGGATGCACACGAAAGCATAACCCGCATGGAAGAGGAGGCCGAACCGATACTTGAACACGACTGGACTCAAGATTCGACTATATGAGAAAGTACAAAGCCATAAGAGCCATAATAAGTGGCGGAGGCACCGGGGGGCACATCTTCCCGGCCGTATCCATTGCGCATAAACTCAAGGAGCTCAACCCCGACACTGAGATTCTATTCGTCGGGGCCAGCGGCAAGATGGAGATGGAGAAAGTTCCTGCCGAGGGCTTCGAAATAGTTGGCCTGCCCATTGTGGGAATGCAGAGAAGGCTCACCCTGAAAAACATCTTGAACGACATTCAGGTGCCGTTCAGGGTGCTTGACAGCGTACGAAGGGCCCGAAGCATCGTGAGGCAGTTCAAGCCGGATATCGCCATCGGCGTGGGCGGCTATGCCAGCGCTCCCCTCCTCTGGGCGGCGAGCGGTATGAAGATTCCCTGCCTCATCCAGGAGCAGAACGGTTTTGCAGGAGTCACCAACAAAATTCTCGCAAAGAGAGTCCAGAGCATCTGCGTGGCATATGAAGGCATGGAAAAGTTCTTCCCTGCCGACAGGATTGTCCTTTCCGGCAACCCCATAAGGCCGGCAGTGAGCATACCTGCAACAGCAAAGATGAAGGAAGAGGCTATAGAGTTCTACGGACTGGACGCCTCCAAGAAGCATATTTTCATCGTTGGCGGCAGCCTTGGCAGTGGCACGCTCAACCGCTCCATGAAAAGATGGATTGAGGCAGGCTGCCCGGGCGGAGATGACGTGGAAATCATCTGGCAGTGCGGCAAATACTACAAAGCCGGTACCGATGAGTTCATGGTCTCACACCCTGAGGTAAAGGGTGTCCGTCATTACGACTTCATCGGCAGGATGGACCTTGCCTATGCTGCTGCCGACGTGGTCATTTCCCGCAGCGGTGCCAGCACGGTCTCCGAAATATGCGCCATGGGCAAAGCCTGCGTCTTCGTTCCTTCCCCCAATGTTGCCGAAGACCACCAGACCCACAACGCAATGGCCCTTGTCCGCAAGGACGCCGCCCTCATTGTCAAGGATGCCGATGCCCCCGAACTCCTCATGTCCACTGCGCTTGAACTTGTGCATTCCCCTGAAAGGATTGCCGTCCTTGAGAAGAATTCCCTGTCGATGGCCCTCCGCGACGCCGCCCAGACCATCTGTGACGAAATATACAAACTGGTATGAAAAACGTTTATTTCATAGGCATAGGCGGCATCGGAATGTCTGCTCTTGCAAGATACTACAAATTCAAGGGATTTGAAGTGGCCGGCTATGACAGGACTCCGTCCGACCTTACAAAGCAGCTGGAGGGCGAAGGCATAAGCGTACACTACGAAGACCGCCCGGACCTTATCCCTGCAGACAAGGACAACACCCTGGTAGTTTACACCCCTGCCGTTCCTTCAGACCTTGGAGAAATGAGAAAGGTAACGGAGGAGGGCTATGCAGTCCTCAAACGCTCCCGCACGCTTGGTGAAATCACCCGCGGACAGCGCTGTATCGCCGTTTCCGGAACTCATGGGAAAACGACCACGTCTACCCTCATCGCACATATCCTTACAGAAAGCGGCGAGGGCTGTTCCGCCTTCCTTGGCGGCATCTCCCGCAACTACGGCACCAACCTCCTGATGTCCAAAACAGAGACCGTAGTTGCCGAGGCCGATGAATTCGACCGTTCCTTCCTGCAGCTCTTCCCGGAGATTGCAATCGTGACTGCCGTGGATGCCGACCATCTTGACATCTACGGAGACTACGCCCACGTGGTTGAAGCCTTCAAAGCCTTCGTATCCCAGGTGAGCGGCACCGTCATCGCCAAAAAAGGCACCCCCATCGTTGCCGTTGACACCAAAGCGAATCTTCTGACCTATCACTATACAGACACCGGGGCCGATTTCTGCGCCCTGAACCCCAAGGCCGACGGACTTGGCCTCTTCCACTATGACCTCAAGTGGCCAGGCGGAATCATCAAGGACATAAAGGTGGGTGCTCCCGGATGGGTGAATGCAGAGAACAGCGTTGCCGCTGCTGCCGCCTGTCTGGTATACGGAATGGAGCCCGAGGCCGTAAAGGCCGCTATCGGCACATTTGAAGGAGTGAAGCGCCGCCTGGAGCTCCATGTAAACTCCCCTTCCCTGTCCTATATCGACGACTACGCCCATCATCCCAAGGAGCTGAAAAGCGCCATTTCCTCCATTAGGGACATCTTCCCCGGAAGAAAGCTCACCGGCATATTCCAGCCCCACCTTTACACCCGTACAAGGGACTTTGCCGATGAATTCGCAGAGGCTCTGTCAGGTTTGGACAAACTCATCCTTCTGGACATTTATCCTGCAAGGGAAGAACCCATTCCCGGAGTCACTTCCGAGATTATATTCAAGAATGTCACCGCACCTGAAAAGGTCCTCATAAAGAAGGAAGAATTGATGGACTACCTCTCTGAGGAGCCACTTGACGTTCTTGCGACCTTTGGTGCCGGAAATGTAGACCGGTTCGTCGAACCCATAACAAAAATGCTCAAGGAACGCCTGTGAAACCAATAGTACGCCGCGGTCTGGGACTGCTTGTCATAATTGTATCCGCAACTGTCTGGGTGCTCACTGCGAGCATGGCCAGACGGGACCTCCGCGTGCGCACTTGTACAGGAAAGGAAACCATTGACGTCATAGTAAAGGACAGCACCGAAAGGCGTTTCGTAGAGAAACAAGACATAGAGAACTGGCTGGAAGACGAGTACAGGGCATATGCCGGCCTCCGCCTTGACAGCGTAGACCTCGCAAGGATAGAACGCATCGTTCTTGGGCACAGTGCCGTAAAGACATGCCAGGCCTGGCTCACTGACGACGGCAGCCTTCACGTTGAACTCACCCAGAGGGAGCCTGTATTGAGGTTCAACGAGACGTCCAACGGCTATTATTCCGATGCCGACGGCTTCATCTTCCCTCTCCAGTCCCGTTTCAGCGTTGACGTTCCTGTCGTGGACGGAAGCATTCCAATGAGCATCTCCAGAGGATATAAAGGACGTCCCGGAACCGCTGCCGAGCAGAAATGGCTGGAACAGATGCTATCGCTGACCGGATACATGAACCGGGGAGTATGGAAGTCCAACATCCGTCACATCTCGGTCGAAAAGTCCGGAGACCTGATACTGCATCCGCTGGAAGGCAAGGAGAAGTTTGTATTCGGCCCTCCGGTGAGGATTCCTGAAAAATTCGGGCTCATGGAGAAGTACTACACTACGGTTGCGCCCACAGTGGGCCCCGGTCATTACTCAGTTGTTGACCTGCGCTACAGGGGACAGATGATTTGCAGAAAATAAACAAACTATATATGGAAAAATACATAGCATCAATCGATCTTGGTAGTTCCAAATTCGGGCTTTGCGTCGCCAGGGTAAACGGCGACGACGTCCAAATCGTGTACTACAAGGAAACTCCGTCGGCAGGTATACGTGCCAGCATTATCACCAACCCCATGCGTGCGTCAGAAAAGCTGAAGGAGGCTGTTCAGGACGCCGAGAACGAGCTCATGATCCACATCATGCAGGTAGTTGTGGGCATGCCCAGAAGTGAAGTCGACCAGGTTACCGCCCAGGCACGCATAGAGCGCAGCAACCCCGACGAGTACATCTCCTCCGAGGAAGTCCAGAACCTCAAATCCATAGCCCTTGAAACCTATCCCCTGCCCAATCCTGAGAAGCAGATAATGCTTGGCGCTGTTGCACAGTCATTCTCCATCGACGACGAGATTCAGCTGGTGGAAAGCGAGGTCGTTGGCACGCTGAGTTCCTCGCTCGAAGGCAATTTCAAGGTCTTCATCGGCAGCAGAGGTGCCACCGCAGCCCTGGACAAGATATTCAACGGGATGAACATAGCCATCGCCAAGAAGTACTTCCTTCCCGACGTGGTTGCCCGCACTGTCCTTACTGACGATGAGATGACAAGCGGTGTTGCCCTTGTGGATGTAGGCGCGGGCGTGACCTCCGTCTCAATTTACTACGGAGGCATCATGAGATACTATGCATCCATCCCCTTCGGCGGAAAATCCGTTACAGGCGACATCCGTACGGAATGCTCGATATCCGACGATCTTGCAGAGAAGATCAAGAAACGCTTCGGCGCATGCCTCCCCGGCAAACTCGCATCCCTGAGTGAGAAGGTGCTGCAGATAAGGCTTACTGAACCCTTCAAGGAAGTTCCCGTAAGATACATCTCCGAGATAATCGACTGCCGCGCCCGTGAAATCGTGGAAGCCGTACTCTTTTACATACAGGAAAGCGGCCTCCAGAACTCAATCAGAAGCGGCATCGTGCTCACCGGCGGCGGTGCCGAGCTTGCCAACTTCGTTCCCCTGGTGAAGGAAATGTCCGGATACGAGGTAAGGAAGGGTTATCCCCGCTTCATGTTCAGCGCATCGGTCGGCAGCGGAGTTTACTCCACTTCGGCGACATCGGCAATAGGAATGATTCTGGCGGCAAAGGAGGACAACCTTCCCGACTGCGTCACGATGCCCGTCAAGGAAGAGGTTCACGAGGAAGATCTCGTAGAGGTGGAGGTGACGGACGAAACCCCTGCCGACACCCTCTTCGCTCCTGAAGAATTCGGCGAAGCCCAGGAGCCCAAGCCGGAGAAGAAGAAAAAGACCAAGAAGGTCAAGGTACAGCGTCCGAAGGGCGAAAGGAGCGGATTCCTCTCCGTTATCTGGAACACTCTTGAAGACACCGCACTCAAAATTTACGATGAAGCAAACAAGGAATAGGCCATGAATATCGATATCAACACCGGAATCACTCCTTCTGACTGGAATCAGGAGAACTCCATCATCAAGGTTATCGGCGTAGGCGGCGGTGGCTGCAATGCCGTAAATTACATGTACAAGCAGAATATCAAGGGCTGCAGTTTCGTCGTCTGCAACACTGATGCACAGGCCCTCCAGACCAGCGAAGTTCCCGTCAAGATCCAGATGGGGCAGAACGGCCTGGGAGCAGGAACAGACCCCACTGCCGGACGAAATGCCGCACTGGAATCCCAGGATGAAATCGCACGTAAGGTCCTTGACTGCGGCACCCAGATGCTTTTCATCACCGCTGGCATGGGCGGCGGTACAGGAACCGGAGCTTCCCCTGTCATTGCCAAGATGGCAAAGGAAAGAGGTATACTCACAGTTGCTGTAGTGACTATTCCCTTCAAGAACGAAGGCAACGAGTCCCAGTCAAAGGCCGTTGACGGCATCCACGAGCTTGAGAAAAACGTAGACTCCCTCCTTATAATCAACAACGAGAAACTCTACCAGTTCTTCGGAGATACCCTCATCCAGGAAGCCTTCCCCAAGGCCGATGAGGTTCTCGCAACTGCAGTGCGCGGCATTATCGAAGTAATCAACCGTCCCGGTTACATCAACGTTGACTTCCAGGATGTATGCAAGATGATGAGAAACTCAGGCATGGCTCTGATGGGCAGCGGTGAAGGAACCGGTCCCGACCGTCTTGAGATGGCCGTAAAGGGCGCTTTTGAGAGCCCGCTCCTGAACGACTTCGACCTCAAGACCGCAAAGAATGTCCTCGTGAATATAACCACCGGAAACAATGAGCACGGTGCAAAGATGAGTGACCTGGAAAAGATTGACGGCATGATTTCCGAATATACCGGCGATGCCAATCACTTCAAGAAGGGTATCATCTGGGACAACGATCCGGACTTTGGAGACAAAGTGCGCATCACTGCTATCGTTACAGGTTTCGACATGGACCTCGGCGGCCTGGGCCTCAACAAGGACCTTGGCAACCTTGTCATCATCGACGAAGGTTTCAAGTGGGATCTTTCAGACCATGGCACGGAAATGTCAATCCCGGGCGGCACCGAGACAATCAAGATAGGCTACAACAACTCAGACAATGCCAAGAATTTCAACTTCGCCAGCGACGTGCGCCCCGTGCTCTGCGTAAAGCCCGGCGAGCACCGCTCAGACCTTGAAATAATCCCTGCTATCCGTCGTCCGCATTAATGTTTCACGCTATTTTCGGCCGAGTTTGTCTGCGACTGTTGTCATGCGGCGGGCAAACTCCTTGCGGCCGATGAAGTGGATGATATCGGCAATGCCAAGGCCGCTTGCGGCGCCGGTGAGGGCGAGGCGGAGGCTGTTCATGACTTTGCCCATGGGATACTCGCGCATCTTGATGTAATCGACCATTGCGGTTTCAATGGCCTCACGGGTCATTGTGCCGTCATAGACGTCGAGGTCGTCGAAGCCGAATTCTGCACCGGTAATATACTGGCAAACCTCGAAGCAGTTCTCATAGTGCTCTTCCTTCCAGAACTTGTCCACGTCTTTCTGGACATATTCTGAAGGAGCCACGAAAAGGAACTTTGCGATGTCCCAGAAATCGGCCACGAAGGTTGCACGCTCCTTGATGAGTTCAACGACGGCTTCTACGTATTCGCGGGTGAAAATGTGATTCTCAAAATCGGCACCGAAGCCTTCGAAGGAAGCTCCGGCGGTCAATGCGCACTTGGGACAGTCTACCACCTTGATGTCATGTTCTTCAAGGATGGGGATGAAGAGGTCTGTGAGTTCCTGATTGGATTTCTGGCGGAGGTATTCCTTGTTGTACCACTTGGCCTTTTCCGGGTTGAATTTTGCACCGGCTTTCTGAACCTTGTCAAGCGAGAAGGCGTGGACCAGTTCCTCCAGAGTGAACATTTCCCTGTCGTCACCAGGGTTCCAGCCCAGCATGGCGAGCATGTTCACGAAGGCCTCCGGGAAGTAGCCGTCCTCGCGATAGCCGCGTGAAAGCTCTCCGGTTTCAGGATTCTGCCAGCGCAGGGGGAATACGGGGAATCCCATCTTGTCACCGTCACGCTTTGAAAGTTTTCCGTTTCCAACGGGCTTGAGAAGCAGGGAAAGGTGAGCGAAACGAGGCATGGTATCAGTCCAGCCAAACGCCTCATACAGAAGGTAATGAAGAGGGAGTGACGGGAGCCACTCTTCTCCGCGGATAACCTCCGTGATTTCCATCAGATGGTCATCGACGATGTTGGCGAGATGGTATGTAGGGAGCTCATCGGCACGTTTCCAGAGGACTTTGTCGTCAAGGGTGTCGGTGTTCACTTCCACATGGCCGCGGATGAGGTCGTCCATCTTTACGATACGGTTTTCAGGCATCTTGAAGCGGATGGTCCAGTCGGTGGTCTCTTCCAGAAGGCGTTTTACCTCATCGGCAGGGAGGGTGAGTGAATTGCGAAGGTGCACGCGCGTAGCGGCGTTATACATGAAGGTCTCCTTGGCGGCCTCGGCTGCAGCCCTTTTCTCTGCAAGTTCTGCGGCGCTGTCAAATGCATAATATGCCCAGCCGGCTTCCACCAGTTGTTCTGCATATTTGCGGTAGATGGGTCTTCTCTGGCTCTGGCGGTAGGGGCCGTGAGGATGCTTGGCGGAAGCCTCTTCTACGACTTTTCCGTTTTCGACGCCTTCGTCAGGAATGATGCCGCACCACTGGAGTGCTTCTATGATATAAGCTTCAGCACCCGGGACAAAGCGGTTGGAGTCTGTGTCTTCAATCCTGAGGATGAAGTCTCCGCCCTTCTGCTTTGCATAAAGGTAGTTGTAAAGTGCCGTACGTACGCCGCCCATGTGGAGCGGTCCGGTGGGTGAGGGTGCGAATCTTACGCGTGTTCTTCTTTCCATATTTACAGTTTTGCAGTGCAAAGATAGTCATTTAACGGAATAATTCCATCGCCTGGTCCATAGTGAAGGCATCAGAGAGCCGGAAGGAGCCGCTGCGAGAACGGATGAGTCCCGCAAGATGGGCTCCGGAGCCCAGCGCCTCGCCAAGATCTCGTGCAAATGCCCGGATATACGTTCCCTTGGAGCAGGCTATGCGAATCGTCGCCTCAGGCAGCCCCAGTACCGATGTGTCCTCAAGATGAATTCTTGAGGAGGCTGTTGACTTTTCGGAAGAGGTAGACTCTCCTGAAACCTCGGACCTTCGGTCCTCGTCCCTCCCATTGTCATCAGGGCCTGTGTGAAAGCAAGCTTTCCCACATTCCCTGCCGCCAATGGGCCCCTCCCACTCATGTGCCGTGGGCGGCACAGTTTCCGGAGAGTCTACCTCTTCCGAAAAAGACGCCTCTAGGTAGTTCAGCAATTCCAGTTCTGATATGGTTATTCTGGAACGATGGAGGGTTTCAAGGGCGGCGGTGTCAAGGTTTCCTGAGCCGGAACGATATAGCTTGCGGGCAAGTTCGTAGGCGCGGACGCCGTCGACGCTTTTGGCGCTGAAAAGCGGAGCTACCTGCTCCTGTTCGCCTAAAAAGGCTGGCAAGGCTGCGCGCACGGCTTCTTCTGTTATATGCTCATAGGGGAACATCCTGTCCACGGGCTTCTCAAGGTCATAGGAAGGAGTGGTGGCGCCGAAACGCATCAGCGCTACGTACTCCTTGTCCGTGTCCTGAAGCGACTGCGCCATCCGGCAGGCAGGGCCGATGCACACCAGAAGGATTCCGGTTGCAAGGGGATCCAGCGTTCCGGCATGGCCAACCTTCAGGTTCTTCTTACCGAAATGCTTGATTGCCGCGAACTTGAGCTTGCGGATAACATCGGCAGAAGTCCAGCGGAGAGGCTTGTTTACCGGGATGACTATGCCTTCAGGGAAGTCTGCTATGTCACGGGAGAGCTGAGCCCCGGGAACAGGGACGAGAAAACTCATTTGCAGGGCATTTTGTCAATGCGCTTCTGGTGGCGTCCACCTTCAAAGGGGGTGTCAAGCCAAGTGCGCACTATAGCGCTGGCCATGCGGTAGCTTATGAAACGGGCGGGCAGGACCAGCACGTTGGCATTGTTGTGGGCTGCAACTAGCTGGCCGATGGCGGTTCCCCATGCAAGGCCCGCACGGATGCCCTGATGCTTGTTCAGGGTTATTGCCATGCCGTTGCCGGTGCCGCAGAGGGCTATTCCAAGGTCAACTTCATGGGACTCCACTGCCTGGGCGAGTTTGTGTGCATAATCAGGATAATCGACACTGTCTTCAGTATCGGTTCCAAAATTCACTACTTCAATTCCGCGCTTTTCCAGCATCTTCACAAGCTTGAACTTGTAGTCTACGCCGGCGTGGTCGTTACAGATTCCTATTTTCATATATTGCATTTTTACATGTTTCTACAGCCTGAGAATCAGGGCGGCATTCCAGTTTGTAACATGGAACGTTCATCGAGATTGCCTCTACCGTAGGGATTATCTTGTCCATTATGTCGGAGTTCCAGCGGATTGAAGAAACAGCAGCTACAAGACTGGCATAGGCCTGGAGACCGGAGAGTCTTTCAATCCTGTTTTCAGGGGCCTGTTCAAGGCGCACGAGTGCATTCACGGGGGCTTCCACGTTACGGTAGCAGAGCGTTTTTCCGCTCCATGGGCCGCCGTAGACCTTCACGCCTTCCGGAGTTATCCTCATGACGGGATTGTCATCGTTCATCAGGTCCGAGCCAGGGACGTTCTCATGCCACAGACGGCTGTGTGTGCTCTTTCCGGTACCGCTGACGCCGAAGAAAAGATTGGCTACACCCTTGTATCGGGTTACGGAGGCGTGCAGAAGCGCTGTCGAAAGGCCTGCCGTTGCAAAGGTGAACTGAATCATCAGGGATGTGTTCACCTGCATCATCAGAAGACGCGGGCCGATTCCCGCCTCGGGATAAAATGCCCCTTCGGAAGCATCGGCATTCTGAACGAAAAAGCCGGCACGCAGGTCCGGAGAGGGGAAAAACTCATAAACGGTGTCATCCCCATACTCATACCCATAATAATATGGAAGCACCTGGTCAACAGAAACGACCTTCTTCCAGGTTTCCCTTGCCGATGTATCCATCGGCCCGGATTTCAACGTGAAGGTAAAAAGAGGATCGCCTTCACTTACCTCGAACGGGGCATACTGAAGAAAGTCCAGGCTGTGGCGGAATGCTTCTTTCTCGCTCTCTTCCATGGAATCCCAAATCTCGCGCGTCATGTGCTCCTTGCCCATGAGACTGTCATTGACCGCCAACTGTTCCTGACGGTCTGCCGGAACGGACTCCACGCCTACATCCTCTCCACTCTTGAGCCTTTCGACCAGTTGTTTCTGTTCTTCACTCAGTTCTTTGAATGTCCACGGGCTTTCCAGATTCACCCGCACTATGTGACCGGCTATGCTGAATAATTTGCTTTCCATACCCTGCAAAGATACGAACTTTCTACGCATCGGCAAAGACCCGGCCGTCGTCAAGGGTCACGCGAAGCATGGTATATTCACTGTGGAAATCGTTTTCCAGACGGTCCAGGTAGCGGGCGCTTTCCCATTTGCACATCGGCAGGTCATGAAGAAGATAATTGCCGCATGTCTCCGGCGTGGTGGCCGGAACCTCCGTCTGGGTGAGGATCCATCGCAGGCACTCAATCGTGAGGCGGCGCATGTCCTCTACTGTGTACTCCCCTGTCATTACTATGTACATACCTGTAAGACAGCCCATGGGGCCCACGTAGACCACATCGCCCTTGGCCTCGCTGTTTCTGAACCAGGTGGCCATGAGATGTTCTATGCTGTGCATGGCAGCAGGCGCCACCGCCGGCTCCTTGTTGGGCTCTGTAATTCTGAGGTCGAATGTAGTGAAGCCCTTATCCTTACGGGACACATAAATCCCCGGCTTCAGATGAGTATGGTCAATTGTAAAACTCTGTATTACTTCCATGATATGGCTTTTATTTTTTAAACCTTAGATTTGCAGCGTAGTTCTCTGCGCCAAGGTTTGTACGACAAAAATAGTAAATTTATGCCGATAAAGAAAGTTTAACAGAAGGACAATGGAGCCGGGCGGTTCTCAATATTTTCAAATGGGTAAGACCCGTGTATCTTTTTTGCCCCGCCCGGCCCGTTGATCCAGGACCTGAATAAGAATATCCTTAGACGCAATAAGGTTTGTAGGTGACGGATCGACGGCCCACTGTCCGCTTAAAAAGCAGTGCAAGTTATGAAAAAAATCTATGTCGGCATCGACATCAGCAAAGAAAAGTGTAATCTTTGCTTCCGTAGCGGTCTGGAGATTGTCCGCGAAGAAGAGTGTTCAAATGATGTAAAAGCCCTCAAGAAGGCCTTTAAAGCAGCGTTAAAAGTCCTTGGTGCGTCAGTGGATGAGGTCTTGGTCTGCGCCGAGTACACAGGCCGATACATCTACCCTCTGACCGTGGCCAGCCAGGAACTGGGCATCTTCCTCTGGATGGATGACCCCACCCGCATCAAGAACTCCATGGGCCTCACCCGTGGAAAGAATGACGTCATTGACGCCGCCAGGATTGCCGAATATGCTTTCCGCTACAGCGACAAAGCTATCCGTTACTGCATCCCGGATGCCGCCCTGGTCTCCATGAAGAACCTACTGGCAGACCGCGAGTTCCTCCTCATCGACCGCAAAAGATACCAGTCTCAACTCACTGATCAGAAGAAGTATATGGCTCCTAGCGACTTCAAACATAAGAACAGCAGATGGAACAAGGTCATAAGGTCCATTGACGAGCAGATTGCAGCCATAGATGCCGAGATAGAATCGCTTATTGCAGCTGATCCGGTATTGACACGTCAGAAGGAACTTCTTGTAAGCATTGACGGCATTGGGGATCGCATCGCCATCAACATGATTGCCATAACCGGAGGCTTCACCCGCTTCCAGAATGCACGGCAGTTCTGCAGCTTCGCCGGACTCACGCCGTACAAGTACGACTCCGGAACGTCAGTCCGCTCAAAGGCCAAGATATCCAAACGGGCTAACCAAACCATGAAAGCGCTGCTGCATCTCGCAGCCGTCGGAGCCGCCACACACATGAAGGAGGGTGAATACAAAGACTATTATGAACGAAAAACCAAGGAGGGCAAACACGTTATGTGCGTGCTGAACGTTATCCGGGCAAAGCTCGTTCACCGAATGTTCTCAGTCATCAAACGAGATACAGAATACACAAAGGAATATAAACCTGCATGTTAAACGCTCCAGGGGTAGCCGCGCGGCCAGGGGCGGGACGCCCCTATGAGCGCAATATATATCCACAAACTACACCGTTGAATCGAAGTGATGACCTATAACCCAACTTCTTTCCAAATCTTTTGGAAAATCCATAAGAATAGATACCAATTTTTTCCATTACACCACCCTATTTTTTTGATTATTTTATTTAACTATTTGGCTATTAGTAAATTAAATTGCAATAAATAATCGCGTCCCCTTAGACTCATTATATAAGAACACGACTTACTTTTGTAAAACGAAACCCGATAACTTGGATTTCTCCAGAGGTTACCGGGAATAAACATTACAAAGTTAGCAATTATATTTATGAAACAAACAATTTTCCTATGGATTTCAATACTTTCCAAAATGTAATATCGAAAGAACGTCTGAAACGATATGTTGATGCATGTGATGGAAATAAGCGAAAAGGCATTACTCTTTACCGATACAATCTAAGTCTATCAAGCGAGATGTTAAAGATTATTAGTTGCTTCGAGGTGGCTCTACGGAACCGTATTGATAAGACTCTGGTTCCCATATTGGGGAGAGATTGGTTAAGAGACAGTTGCCTGGCTGGAGGAATATTCGATAATCCAAAAACCAACAGCACAAAAACGATAATATGTAAAGCATATAATGGCCTGTTAAAAGAAGGCCTTTATACACCGACCAAATTGATGGCAGAAATGGAATTTGGAGTATGGAAGTACATGTTCTCTGGGCCACAGTATTATGCTACAGGGCAAAACTTGCTAACCATATTCCCTAAAAAACCAAAATCGACACCATTCTTGAGCATTGACAACAAACATATTTTTAACGAGTTAGACAGAATAAACCAGATACGTAATCGGATAGCCCATCATGAGCCGATTTGCTTCATGACGCATCTGCCCAAGAAATCAGTAACATATGCTCAGAATGAATACAGCCGCATTCTAAAACTACTTTCATGGATGAATATAGATAGTAGGGGTTTATTGTTTGGACTAGATCATGTGCGCCCGATTTGCAACAAGATTATGTCAATCTGAAAGCAACCTTTTACATTTTTGAAAATGGAATACTGAAATTTTGTATTACGGAAATAATTCCCTATCTTTGCACGCTTTTTATGGGACGGTCTCATAAGGAGCCAATAACACCAAACAAAACTCATTGCATCATGGCAGAATATTTACAGCCTGAGAAAAAGCAAGAGATTTTCGCGAAGTACGGGAAGTCCAATAAGGACACCGGCTCTCCTGAGAGTCAGGTTGCTTTATTTTCCTACCGTATCGCTCACCTTACAGAGCACGTGAAGAAGAACAAGAAAGACGTGGTTACACGCCGCAGCCTTCTTCGCCTGGTCAGCAAGCGCCGCCAGCTTCTGAACTACCTTCAGAAAGTTGACATCGAGAGATACAGGGCTATCGTGAAGGAGCTTGGTCTCCGCCGATAAGCGCACAGGAAAACAGAACGGGGGTACGGATGCAAGGCATCCTGCCCCTTTTTTCAGTAAAAAAAGATGCCCGGACGGTCCGGGCACATGAAGATAAGACGTAACAGATGAACATTATCAAAAAGACTATCACCCTGCCTGACGGCCGCGTGATTGAGATTGAGACCGGAAAACTGGCCAAGCAGGCCGCCGGCTCAGCAGTAGTGAAAATGGGCGGCACCATGCTGCTCGCAACCGTAACCTGCGCAACAGAGGTAAAGGAAGGCACAGACTTCATGCCCCTCACCGTGGATTACCGTGAAAAGTATTATGCCGCCGGCCGTTTCCCCGGAGGTTTCCTCAAGAGGGAGAGCCGTCCTTCAGACTATGAGGTGCTTGTAGCACGTCTGGTAGACCGCCCCATCCGCCCGCTGTGGCCCTCTGACTTCCACCTGGAAGTATTCGTGAACGTTATGCTCATTTCTGCAGAAAAGGACATCCAGCCCGACGCCCTCGCAGGCCTTGCAGCATCTGCAGCACTCGCAACCAGCGACCTCCCCTTCGGCGGTCCCGTAAGCGAAGTCCGCGTATCACGCATTGACGGAAAATTCGTAATCAACCCCGGCTTCGAGGACAACAAGAGGGCTGACCTTGACCTCATGGTTGCCGCTACCGAGGAAAATATCATGATGGTTGAAGGTGAGATGAACGAGGTTTCAGAGCACGACATGCTCGAGGCCATCAAGTTCGCCCACGAAGAAATCAAGAAGCACTGCCGCGTTCAGAAGGAGCTCATGCAGGAACTTGGAACAGACGTCAACAAGAGGGACTATCCTCACGACGAAGAAGACGAGGCCCTGAAGACCGCCGTTCACGAGGCTTGCTACAACAAGTGCTACGAGCTTGCAAAGAGCGCAAAGCCCAAGCACGAGCGCGAAGACGGCTTCAACGCCATCCGCGACGAATTCAAGGCACAGTTCTCTGAGGAAGACATCGAGCTCAAGGGTGCCATGATTGACCGTTACTATCACGATGTAGAGAAAGAGGCCATGCGCAACCTCGTTCTCGATGAAGGCAAGCGCCTTGACGGCCGCGCCACCAACGAAGTTCGCCCCATCTGGTGCGAGGTTGACTACCTCCCCTGCGCACACGGCAGCGCAATCTTCACCCGTGGTGAAACCCAGTCCCTTGCTACCGTTACCCTGGGCACCAAGATGGACATGAAGGAGATGGACGAGGTCCTCATCCAGGACGACCAGCAGTTCGTTCTCCACTACAACTTCCCTCCTTTCGCAACAGGTGAGGCAAAGCCCCAGCGCAGCACCGGACGCCGCGAAATCGGCCACGGCAACCTTGCAATGCGCGCTCTCAAGCCCGTCATCCCTACAGCTCCTGAATTCCCTTACGCTGTACGCGTAGTTTCCGATATCCTCGAGTCCAACGGTTCATCCTCCATGGCATCTGTCTGCGGTGGCTGCCTTGCCCTCATGGATGCAGGTGTCCAGATCAAGAAGCCTGTTGCAGGTGTTGCAATGGGTCTTATCACCGACGCAGAACGTCCCAACGACCGTTACGCCATCCTTACCGACATCCTCGGTGACGAAGATCACCTTGGCGACATGGACTTCAAGGTAACCGGTACCAAGGACGGTATCACCGCCACCCAGATGGATATCAAGGTTGACGGTCTCAGCTATGAGGTTCTCGAGAAGGCTCTCGAGCAGGCACGTCAGGGCCGTCTCCACATCATGGGAGAAATGCTCAAGACCATCCCTGCACCCCGTGAGGACTTCAAGCCCTTCGTTCCCCGCATGGTCCAGATCGAGGTTGCTTCCGAGTTCATCGGCGCAATCATCGGCAAGGGCGGCGAGACCATCCAGGGCATGCAGAAGGAATTCGGCACCGTCATCACTATCGAAGAAGTTGACAACGGCGACGGCACAACCAAGGGTGTTGTCGATATCTTCGGCTCCGACAAAGCTGCCATGGATGCAACCCTCGAGCGCATCAAGGGCATCTGCGCAGTTCCCGAGGCCGGCCAGACCTACCACGGAAAGGTTGTCTCCATCCTGGACTTCGGTGCATTTATCGAAATCCTCCCCGGCAAGGAAGGCCTTCTCCATGTGAGCGAGATCGCCTGGACAAAGACAGAGAATGTTGCCGATGTCCTCAAGGTTGGTGACGAGGTTGACGTAAAGCTCCTCGAAATCGACGCCAAGACCGGCAAGATGCGTCTTTCCATGCGCGCCCTCACCGAAAAACCCGAAGGCTATGTAGAGCCCAAGCGCGCTCCCCGCGGAGACCGCAAGGATTCTGACCGCGGCCCTCGCCGCGACGGTGACCGCAAGCCCCGCCGTGAAGGCGACCGTGGCGACCGCAAAGACCAGCGCTCCTCCGACAAGCCCCGCCGTCCCCGCTTCGAGGACAACGAGCCCAAGACCTCAGAGCCTGACGTGTTCTAAGGAATCAGAACTGATATAATTCATTGGACAGGGTGGTAGAAATACCATCCTGTTCTTTTATGGGAAGAATCCGGGAGGCAAAAAGATATCGGCCGGTGTTGTAGGCGTCGTAGAGGGGGTCATCGGCATTGAAGCTGCCGATTTTCACGAGGCCCAGGCTGTGGATGAAGCGGCCACCGCCGATGTAGATGCCGACGTGGGAGACACGGGGTGTTTCACCGTCCCATCGGCCGAAAAAGACAAGGTCTCCTTTCTCAAGGGCCGACAGTCCCAGCACCCGCTCACCTGTACGCGACTGCGGACCGGCATCGCGGGGGATGATGACATCGTGCATGAAGAGGACGGTGCGCACGAAGCCGCTGCAGTCCATGCCTTTGGGGGACATTCCCGCCCAGAGGTAAGGGAATCCGTTCATGGAAAGGGCGGTGGCGACGATGGCATCGGCACTCTTGTCAATGCCCTTGCGCCAGTCTTCTTCCAGGGAGGCATCGGCCTTGGAGATGAGGCCGGTCCGGCCGTCCGGAAGGGCAACTTTATATGAACAGCCCTTTTTGCCGATATATCTGAGCCTGGAGCCGGCAACAACGTCGCAGACAGTCTCCTTTCCGTTTTTCACAACGCTCCAGAGGGCGGTCACAACCACCTTGGGAGCTGCGTTCCACTCATGGAGTTCCTCTGCCGACATATAGGCTATTGCGTCCTTATGCACCCAGCCGGTGTAGGTGTCCGGCGTCTGGACCTCCGGCCAGTTGTACTCCCCACCCCGCTGCAGAATCCTGAGCGGAGTTCCCATGATAGCCTGGGACACCATCTCTGCGCTGTACTGGGGAACATCCCTCAAGTTGCAGACTGAGATATTCACAACTCCATATTCCTGTGCCGATGCGATTGTGCCGATAAGAATAGCCACGGCCGCAAATAGTCTTTTCATCTGAAATCCGGTATTTGAATGTCTGAAAGGTCTTTTATTTCTTCTGCAGGATGCGCTGTAGTCACGCCGATGGTGAACATTCCTGCCGCCTGCGCCGCCTTGAGTCCGTTGATGCTGTCCTCGAAGACCGCACAGTCCCTGATGTCCATGCCAAGTTTCTTTGCCGCCAGCAAATAACACTGAGGAGACGGTTTACTCTCCGTGAAATCCTCGGCCATAAGAATGGCATCGAAGTATCCTTTGAATTCCGGATGCGCCCTGTAAACGCTTTGCATCTTCTCCAGATTGCTGGACGTAACCACGGCCGTTTTAACGCCCCTCTTGCGAAGCCCCGTCACAAACTCCTGGAAACCCGGCACATATATATATGGCATTTTGCTCTCGAACTCATTGAGTTCCTCAAACACCACGGGCCTCTCCTTCTCAAGATCCCCGCTGAAAAGTATGTTATAGGTCTGGAACAACGTCGTTCCCTTGATACTCTCCGTCCTTGCTTCCGGATCCGGGTAATACCTTGACAGAACTCTGCCCCAGAATATTGTGTATTGCGGTTCGGTGTCAAAAATGACCCCGTCAAGATCAAACAACGCCGCCTTGTGATTGAATTCCATAATAATGCAAAATTAACAAAAAATCCTTATATTTGCAGTCCCTTAACCCGGTGGGGTGTCCGAGTGGTTGAAGGAGCCTGCCTCGAAAACAGGTGTACGGGTGACCGTATCGGGGGTTCGAATCCCTTCCCCACCGCAAAAAGGAATGGCATCGCAGCGCAGCTGCGGTGCTTTTTTGATGACTGACCGTTGAAAGCTTGCTTTCAACGGCCAGACAGCGAAAAAGCATTGCGGCCACGAAGTGGTCGCAATGCCATTCTATGCTTTGCAGGGCCCCGCGGCGAGCGGTCAGGGAAGTCGGAGCGAAGCGACGAAATCCTGGTGGGGAAGGTGCGTGGGGATTGAAGTCGGAGGGCGTCTAAATGAACCTAACTCACCACCCGGAGCCCAACCACCGAGGCAATCAGGGTGAAGATGAAAAACAGCCTCCAGAAACTTGCAGGCTCTTTGAAAACGAAAATACCCACGAGCACCGTTCCTACAGCGCCGATGCCGGTCCATACCGGATATGCCGTGCCGATAGGAATAGCCTTCGACGCCTTTGCAAGCAGTATCATGCTCAGCGCCGACACCACCACAAAGCCGGCATACCACCAGAAAGCCTCCCAGCCGGCGGCCATCTTGGCCTTTCCGAGGCAGAAAGTGAAGCCGCACTCACAGAGTCCGGCTATTATGAGAATAATCCAGTTCATTTCTGCTTCCTGTCTTTCATTTCTGCTGTTGCAGTAAAGAAAACGTCACTCGAAGAATTGAGCGCCGTCTCTACCGAATCCTGCACCACACCAATTATAAACCCAACGGCAACGGCCTGCATTGCTATATCTGAGGATATCCCGAAGAAAGAGCACGCCATGGGGACCAGAAGCAGCGAACCTCCGGCAACGCCGGATGCGCCGCAGGCGCCCAGTGTAGCCACAAGGCTCAGCAGCAGCGCAGCTCCGAATGACACCTGAATACCCATTGTATGCGCCACTGCCAGCGACAGCACCGTGATGGTCACGGCCGCACCGCTCATGTTTATGGTTGCCCCAAGCGGGATGCTCACGGAATAGAACTCTTCATCCAGGCCAAGTTTCCTGCAAAGCGTCATGTTCACCGGGATGTTCGCTGCCGATGAACGCGTAAAGAACGCATTGATACCGCTTTCCTTGAGGCACTGCCACAGAAGAGGATAAGGATTGGTTCCAAGAAGCAGGAAGTGAATCAGCGGATTCACCACCGCCCATGTGAACAGCATGCATCCCACAAGCAGCAGAAGCAGTTTTCCGTAGGTCGTAAATATATCCAGACCGCCCTCGGACACGGAAGTGAATACCAGGCCCAGGATACCGAAAGGAGCAAACTGGATGACCCAGGTAATGGCCAGGGAGACTACATCGGCAAGGTCGCTCACGACGCGGAGGGTAGTCTCTCCCGCCTTTGCCTTGAGCGCAAGGCCGATGATTATGGCCCAGAACAATATGCCGATATAATTGGCCGTGGACACCGCCATGAGCGGATTGTAGACCATATTGGAGAGAAGGCTCGTAAAAACCTCAGAAAGCGATCCTGGGGCAGCCGCCTGCGCCGCATCCTTCAAATCCAGCGTTACCGGGAAGAAGAAACTTGCCGATACTGCCACCAGGGCTGCCGAAAAGGTGGCCCCCAGATACAGCATAATGACAGTCCTGAACCTTGCGCCCAGTCCCTTTCCGGCCTTGGAGATGGAAGACATCACCAGGACGGCGACAAGCACAGGAGCCAGCGCCTTGAGTGCGCTCACAAACACGGTTCCGAGGATTCCGATCCCCGTCCAGCCGGGCAGGACAAGGCCTAAAACGGCGCCAATTACCACGCCGGCGAGTATTCTCGCCACCAGACTTGTATCAGTCCACCACTTGAGCAGTTTTTTCATACAAATACAAATATAAGGTATTTTTTGCTAAATTTGCGGTATGGGACTTATCAAACCATCCACAAAAGCATACCTCGCAACAGCCGGCTGCCTCATTCTCATCATTCTCAATGTTGGGCTGTTCGTATTCCTCCCCAAGAGTGCCGCACCCCTGTGGGTTGTCATATCCAATGTCATTACCGTCCTCATCATGCTCCTTGCAGTCAAGCCCATCATGACACTGCAGGACAAGGAAATAGATGAAAAAGCCCTCGCAAAAGCACGGGAAGAGGAAGCCCTCCGCGGTAAAATAGCCTCCCTGGAAAGCGAGAACCGCGAACTAGCCAGCCGCCTGGACACATACTCCCAGAGCGCCGGTGTCCCCTCTTCAGTGAACTTCACCTTCAAACTGGAGACAATGACATACGACAAGAGCGGCTACATCGTCAAGGAAGAGCCCCTGGAGAAGTTCCTGGAAGACCCCGCCTACAAACTTGCCGACAAGAGCCGCCTCTCCAAATGGATGGACAGCCTCACCCATCCCGGCGACAGGAAGGTCCTTTACATCGGCAAATATTATGCAAAGGCGTCAATCGGCCTTGATTTCACAAAGATAAAGTATTCCGTCAGGGGCAACTACCTGGCCTTCGCCGGCGTCACCTTCACCAAGCTCAACGACCTTGCCTTCCAGAAATCCCCGGACGACGTAAACCACTGCTGGCTCCTGAACGAAGGCGAAGATACCGTCTCCATCAACCAGTCAGGCCTGTACAAAGATTTTACCGCAGAATATGCAAAGGTCCGTGCCGATGAAGCCACCGCCGCCCTTGCCGACGAAGTCAAGAACCTCTGCGAACACTACACCTCCGTCTTCAGGAACAAGCTTTCCGAGCGATTCCCCCTAATCGAATTCTGCGACGACATAGAAAACACCACGGACACATGGTACTCCCTTGCAGACCATAGCCGTGACTCACGTGTACTTAACATAGCTTCCAACATGCTTCTCATGGCCGATGTCATGAGCGGCTCCTTAACCAGCGACAACCAATGAACGAATACTGGAGATTCTTCAAATTCGTGTTCTTTTCGGCAAGTGCCGGAATAATAGAGATGGGCAGCTTTGCCCTGCTTAACGAACTGCTCGACTGGCCATACTGGCCGTCATACCTCATAGCCCTGACGCTCAGCGTCCTCTGGAACTTCACCCTCAACAGGAAGTTCACTTTCAAAAGTACCGCAAACGTACCCAGGGCCATGTTCCTGGTGTTTCTCTACTATCTGGTATTTACACCGCTCACAACCATCGGCGGGAATTACCTTGCAGAGGACCTCCACTGGAATGAGTATCTTGTCACAGGCATTAACATGGTACTGAACCTGGTCACGGAATTCCTCTATCAGAAATACGTAGTTTACAGAAACCAAATTGATAACGCAGTAAAACAATGAGAATGGACGGACGGCGCGAAAGCCGTAATGTAGAAGACCGCCGCGGAAAAGGCGGAAGCGCAGCAGGCCTTGGAATAGGCGGAGTTGCTATCGTAGCCATCATCACCCTCCTCATGGGAGGCAATATCACCGACGTTTTCCGCAACGTCCAGAGCGCCGGCGGCGTATCGGCCCAGACCACCTCATATGAGCCCACAGCAGAGAACGAGGCCCTGGCAAAATTCTCCCGCCAGATCCTGGCCTCGACAGAAGACGTCTGGAGTGCATACTTCAAGCAGATGGGCATCGGCACTTATGAGAACCCTACCCTGGTCCTCTACACCGGCACCACGTCTACCAGCTGCGGCACCGGCCAGGCCGCCATGGGCCCCTTCTACTGCTCTGCCGACAAGAAGCTCTACATAGACCTCTCCTTCTTTTCTTCCATGAAAACCCAGCTGGGGGCCGACGGGGACTTCGCGTACGCATACGTCATTGCCCACGAGGTGGGCCATCACGTCCAGAATCTTCTTGGGACACTCTCCCAGGCCCATTCCCAGATGGCCAGGATGTCATCCAAGGACTCCAACCGCATGAGCGTCCGCATAGAACTCCAGGCCGATTTCTATGCCGGCGTCTGGGCTCACTATGAGAGCAGCATGTTCTCCTCAATTGAGGACGGAGACCTTGAGGAAGCCATCCGCTGCGCTTCCGTAATCGGCGACGACTACCTCCAGAAGAAGTCGCAGGGATATGCCGTAGAGGAGTCATTCACCCACGGTACCGCTGCACAGCGCATGCGCTGGCTCAAGAAGGGCATGACCACCGGGGACATCCGCCAGGGCGACACCTTCTCCCTAAGCGACAGCCAGTTGTAACGGGTTATTTTTTCACCAGTTCATCAAAACGGGTGAGCCTGCGGGTGATGTAAGATTTTACTACGCTTACTTCACCGGCATATGAGCCCTTTGGGGCATTGTTCTGGTGTACTCTCTGGCTCAGGATGGGCCAGCGCTTGAAATTGAGTTTCTGGGACTCATCCAGGAGCTTTGCCGTCTCATCCACATAATCATTCAGACTGGAAAGGGCCGGTTTTGATGCGTTCCAGATTTCCACAAGGCGTGCCTTTGCGGCAGCGTCCTGCTTGACAATCTTGTTTACCATGGTTCTGGTCGCATCGGAGGCTACAGAGCCCGCACTGGCATATATATAGTCTGAAAGATTGTTTATTGGGTAAGTTCTCTGGTCGTTCTCGAATGCGAGGTCATAATCCCATGCCGGACCGGTGAACAAAACTCCGTCTCCCCCGTCCTTGTACATGTTCACGCTCCAGTAAGTGTCGGTATTGCCGCTGAACTCTCCCACGATGAAATTCCTGAGGAAACTGTCCACGTCAAGATACTTCCTGTATCCGTTCACCGGATCCTTGAAGCCGGAGCTCCACAGGGCCGTTTCCATTTGTCCGAAGTAGTTCTTGATGAAACTCAGCTGTGCCGCGGTAATCTCGTCATCCTTCGGATACTTCACAGTGACCGGCATGCCCTTCCCGGAGTAGAAATACACATCCTCTCCGTATGCGTATGCATCTATTTCAATCAGGTATCCATCCTTGGCCTCCACTCTTCCGGTGCCCACTTCCACCTGGTCACACAGCTGATAGCAGCCCTGGTACTCTCCATTGAAAACCACGTCTACAGGTGTGCAGAAAGGGGTATAGGTCATGCCCACACGGCGGCTCACCTCGAAGGCGAGGATGTTGCGCATGAGGGTTTTGTCTCCGTAATTGTTGATAAGCGTCCATTTCTTGTCATTGGACGGCGAACCAAGGACATGGTGCTTTTCCTGGAACTTTATCTTATATGGCTTCTTTGGGAAATCCCAGCTGGCATTTCCACGGCCGCGAATATCAGTCTGGGGCGCAGACAGCAGCTCCTTCCCGTCATTGGAGACTATATACACGTTGCACTTGATATAGTCCTTCTTGGAAGTAACCGCACGGGCGTTTTCCGTGTTGATTACAACCGTGGGAAGGTTGGTTATCTGGTAAAAGCAGGAGTCGTCACCATCGGCCTCATAACCGTAAAACTCCAGTTCCGCTATGTTGCAGCGGGCATCGTTCGGTCCCACATAGCGGACGTACCTGAAACCGCGGGAGCAGTTCACGTCCAGATAATGCATGACACCCGAACTTGCACGTTCCTTTACCATTGCAATAGGGAGAGCGTCGCTGAAATCGGCCTCGTTGGCCCCTTCGAAAAGAGCCAGTTCAACCCTTCCTTCCTGGGTAATGCGCGGAGAATATCCCACCTTGGTGATCACATGCTTTTTTCCAAGGTCAAGTCCCGCCCACGTGCCGCTGCGGTCATAAGATGCAAAGAAGGTGTTGAAATCCCTGTCGAAGGCGCAGTTTCTGCTGTTCACCGTGAAAGAAACCGCCCCGCTGCTGTAGTCCACGGCCTTTTCCGTGCCGATTACCGTCCCGAAAAGTTGCTTTGTGACGGCCGGCTCCACCGGCTTTTCCGAAGGTTTTTCCTCCGGCTTCTGAACCGGAACGGGAACAACCTCCTTCTTCTCGCAGGAAAGGACCGCAAAAACAGCCACCGCTGCCGCCAATATGCCATACCTCACATTCATAATGCAAATGTAATCATTTTTTTTGCCCATACAACAAAGGGCAGGCATCTTGGCGATGTCTGCCCTTTGGGAGTAGGGACGATCGGATTCGAACCGATGACCTCTTCAATGTGACTGAAGCGCTCTAAACCAGCTGAGCTACGCCCCTGTTTTCAACGGGACTGCAAATGTAGCATCTTTTCCGTGAAAAACAAAAATTTTCCGTCAAAAAAGCTTATCTTTGATTCGATGGAAAAATTTGAACCTCATCCCATAGGCAGCAGTTTCGAAGGAGAAATGCTCGGCCAGATTAAAGCCGGATTCCCTTCCCCCGCAGAAAACGTCCACGAAAAACTGGACCTCGTGAAGCTGCTTGTAAGGCATTCGGCATCCACCTTCTTCTTCAGGGTGGACGGCATTTCCATGGTTGACGCAGACATGGACGAAGGGGATATCCTCATAGTAGACCGCTCTGTAGACCCGTGGAACGGATGTAAGGCCGTGTGCTTCATAGACGGGGAATACACAGTAAAGAAAGTGGAATTCACGGATGGCGGAGCCCTTCTTGTTCCATGCAATGAGCACAACACCAAATACAGGCCCATTCCTGTGGGCCCCGAAAACAGTTTCCTCATCTGGGGAATAGTGACCTGGATAATCAAGAAAGCCTGACATGTTCGCCCTTGCCGACTGCAACAACTTCTTCGCCTCATGCGAAAGAGTCTTCCGTCCGGAACTGAACGGAAAGCCAGTCATTGTACTCTCCAACAATGACGGCTGCGCAGTTGCAAGGTCCAATGAGGCCAAGGCCCTGGGCATAAAAATGGGCGCTCCGTTTTTCCAGATCAAGGATCTTGTAGAGAAAAACGATGTGGCTGTATTCTCCGGTAACTTCGCCCTCTACGGGGATATGTCAAGGCGCGTACAGGAAGTCCTTAGGCGCTACTCCCCTTCCGTGGAGCAGTACTCCATAGACGAGGCATTCCTGAACCTCAGCGGCATAGACACGGACTTCGACGCCTATGCCAGGAAGATATCGGCCGATTGCTATAAGTCCACTGGCATTCCCGTCTCCGTAGGGATTGCTCCCACCAAGACACTGGCAAAGATCGCTTCCAAGCTCTGCAAACAGTACCCCAAGCTCAAGGGCGGTTGCTACATGTGGCGGCCGCAGGACATTGAAAAGGTGCTCCGGCGCTTCCCCGTGGCCGATGTATGGGGCATCGGCAGAAGGTCTGTCCCAAAACTTGCGTCGATGGGCGTCAAAACCGCCTGGGACTATACACAGCTTCCGGAAGCCGCTGTCCGGAGACTCTTTGCCCTGCCCGGATTCAAGACCTGGAAGGAACTGCGCGGAGAGCCCTGCATAGAGTTTGACGACATCCTTGAAGACCGCCAGAGCATCTGCGTTTCCAGAAGTTTCACCAAGGAAATCACAGATGCCGATGCCCTCTGCGAGCAGATAGCGAACTTTGCAGAAACTGCCGTGCACAAGCTCAGGCAGCAGCATTCCCTATGCATGGAGATGGCCGTTTTCGCCTTCACCAACCGGTTCAAGGAAAATGCTCCGCAGGCGCATGTGTCGGTACTTTCCACATTCCCGGACGGGACCGACGACCACATGGCCTTCGTACTTGCCGCCGTAAGCGCCACACGCGAAATGTTCCAGGCCGGATACGGCTACAAGAAAGCCGGAGTAGTAATAACAAAGCTCATTTCCAAGGCCCACATGAGCGGTTCCGTCTTTGCCGATACGAAGGAAGAAGAGCGCTCTCACAGGCTTTCATCGGCAATGGATGCCGTGAATTCCGTCTTCGGGGACGGGACTCTGAGGTTTGGAGTCCAGGGGGACGGTGTCATCTGGTCTTCGAGGGAGCATCAGTCCCCGCACTATACCACAAAGTGGGAAGATATACCAACAGTAAGTGTAAAGTAGTATGATAACAAGCGCTGAAACCATGCACAGGGCTATCTTGGAAGCAGGAATCATACCCTTCTTCGAGAATCCGGTCCGCGGGTATTCCATAGAGGAACTCACCGCCCCGGAATACTGGTTCGACGGTGATGCAGGCGTACTTGGGCCCTGGGACTGGAAGATTGACTGCATCCAGAGCGGGGACATCGTCTACGGCAAATTCCTTGGCGGTAAGGCCGCTTTTGCAACGGTCGAATGGTACAAGGAACTCCGCGCCTGGAGACTCTCCCGCCTCTTCCCAGATGCCGCCGGGCAGAAGATTCTGGATTTCATCGGCACAAACGGGTCCATCTCCATAAAAGAGGTCCGCGGTCTCCTGGGGGTAAAGAAAGCCGCTGCCGATACCGCTATCTCACGCCTGCAGATGCAATGCCGCGTTGTCACGGGCGACATCCGCCGCGTCTACCGTGGCGAAGACCTTCACTACAACGGCTGGCAGGTAAGTTCATTCACAACACCGGAAGCCCTCTTCGGAGCCGACCCGGTCTTTCCCTTCCCCTTCAGGTCCGGTGCCGATCCCCTCGCAACGGAAGGCACTCCGGAGCAGTCGCTTGAACGGCTGCTTGAGCATATCGGCACCGTTTCAGGATGTACAGACAGAAAAACCTTAATGAAACTTATAAAATGAAAAAACTTGCAATCATCGCAGCAGTAACTTCCCTACTGGCCGCATGCGCTCCGTCACAGGAGAGCCAGAAAGGCGCCCTGGACACCATTTTCAGCCGCAAAAGCGTGCGCTCATACACCCAGGAGCCCGTTTCTGCAGAACAGACCGAGATCCTCCTCAAGGCCGCCATGTCCGCTCCCACGGGCATGAACGTCCAGCCCTGGCGCTTTATTGTCGTCACAGAACCCGAAGTAAAGGAAGCCCTTGCCGGTCCACGCGGTAAAATGATCAAGAATGCACCGCTCGTTGTCGTAGTTTGCGGCGAAACCACCTTCTCCAGGAAGGACCGTGAAACAGGAGAGGAGGTCAGCATGGACAACCCCAACTGGACTGCCGACTGCGCCGCAGCCACCGAGAATCTCCTTCTCGCCGCCGAAGCCCTTGGCCTCGGTGCCGTCTGGACCGCCTGCTACCCCTATCCGGAAAGGATGTCCCAGACCATCTCCGCCCTTGGCATCCCTGACGGCGTAACCCCCTACTGCATCGTTCCCGTAGGCCACCCCGACAGCGACAACCAACCCAAGGACAAGTGGAAGCCCGAGAACATCCACTACAATAAGTGGTAATAATTTTTTGCACTTTCCCACATTTTTCCTACCTTTGCAATCCACAATTGCCCAGGAGGTGTGGCCGAGTGGTCGATGGCGGCAGTCTTGAAAACTGTTGAACGGCAACGTTCCGGGGGTTCGAATCCCTCCGCCTCCGCAAAAAGGAATGCAGCTGGTCGCGTAAGCGACCGGCTGTTTTTGGCTTCCGGCGGCAGCCAAGCTTGCTTGGATGACGTTGGAAGACGAAAACAGCCAGTTGACCCTGTGGGTCAACAGCTGCATTCTATGCTTTGCAGGACCCCTGGCCAAGGGATGTCGGAGGGCGCAGCCCGACGAAATCCCGGAGGCGGCAGAAGATAGCCCCCCCACCGTCGCTACAGGTCCACCGGCATGGCAGGGTAGGCTCATTTCAGGCCGATTTTGACGCTACCGGTCCATAATACTTGCAGGGTAGGAACATGAACATGTTACTTTCAAAGTTTTCCGCCCCTGGATACCTCGTATGGAGCAGCCGGCACAGCAAACGTGAAATACAAGTAATTGAATATCAGTAGATAAGCCAAAATGCTTTCCCCGTTTTGAAGGAAAGCATTTTGTCGCCTATAGCATGCCGTGATGCCCTGGCCGAGGGCCTGCCGGAACCAACCCGGATGCCACTTGAGGAAACCCTTTATCCAATGGACTGAAGGCATTTGTATGGCTATAATTTAAAAAATTGCTATATTAGCATGATAAAAACAATAGCAAGTGAAAATACCCAGATTCGCACAAATTGCAATTCTGCTGTCGGCCGGAATCCTGCTGACCTCTGCCTGTAACAAGGATGCGAAAAAATCGCCCATCCTTTCCGAGGCAGACCTCCCCGGCCACACAGTCGCCACCCAGGCCGGTTCATACTACGACAACAAATACGCAAAGGCAGAGGGAATTACTCCCTTCCGGGTCAACACGGAGGCCGACGCCATCCAGGCCGTACGCTCAGGCAAGGCCGATGTGTTCGTCACCGACGAGGTGCTGCTCGACGCCGAAACAATGAACCGTACCGGACTGAAACTGGCCTTCTCCGGAGCTGAATCTTTCCCTTGTGCCATGGCATTCGCGAAAGGAGACACTGAGACTCTCCCCTTATTCAACGAATTCCTAAGGCTCATAAAGGAGCAAGGAGCCCTCGACGCCCACATCAACTTCTGGATTCACGGAGGAGAGCCCGCCAAGTACCCGGAACCCAGGGGAACATCGGATGACAGGCCGGTTCGCTATATCACTTGCCTTAAAACTTCGCCTGTAAGTTTCATAAAGAACAACCAGTGGACCGGACTCGACGTCGAACTGGTAAGGGAATTCGCCAAATGGTGCGGAAGACCTCTCCAGATATCGGACATTGATTTGGCAGCCGGAATCATGGCACTCCAGACCGGTCAGGCAGACATGCTGTCCGCCTGCCTCTTCGTAACGGAAGAAAGGAAGAAGCACATGGACTTCTCCGATCCGTATTACCAATGCCATCCCGGCTTTTTCATGCTAGATGAAGACGCCGTTTCAAAGGGCGGTTTCTGGTCAAGGACAAAGGACGCGTTTGTCCAGAGTTTCGTGACGGAGAGCCGATGGAAACTCATCACCAACGGCCTTGTAGTTACCCTGGAGATTACCATACTCGCCATAATCATCGGCACCATTCTGGGCATGCTCTACTGCCGGATGGTGCTGAGCCGCCGCAAATGGCTGAAGAAAACGGCCGCTTTCTACGATTTCCTCATGCAGGGCATTCCCACCCTGGTTCTGCTGCTCATAATGTACTATGTGGTGCTTGCTAAATCAGGCATGTCAGGCATAGCCGTAGCGGTAATAACCTTTGCCCTTGGTTTTGCCGCTTCTTCCGGAAACGTGATGGCCTCATCCATTTCCAATATCCCCAAAGGCCAGTGGGAGGCGGGAATGGCACTGGGCTTCACCCGCGCCCAGACATTCAGTTCGATAGTATTCCCGCAGGCCGTCAGAAAAGGCATAGGCGCATACCAAGGACATTGCGTCTCCCTTCTCAAGAGCACGTCCATCGTAGGTTACATAGCTGTCCAGGATATCACGAGAGCCAGCGATCTTCTGAGAAGCCGCACTTTCGAAGCCTTTGCTCCCCTTCTGGTCATCACCGTCATCTACTTTATCCTGGCCTGGATAATCAGGCTCCTTTTAAACCTTGCCCTTCCCAAGAAGAATCATGATTAAAGTAAAACACCTCAGCAAGTCATTCAACAATCCAGACGGCAGCGTAATCAATGTCCTCACTGACGTAAACTGCGACATCCGCCCGGGAGAGGTTATCAGCATCATCGGTCCTTCCGGGACAGGAAAAAGCACCTTCCTCAGGGCTCTCAACATGCTTGACCCTCCAACCGGAGGAGAGATATGGGTAGACGGAGAGAACATCATGGCAAAAGGATATCCTCTGGACAAGCTCCGCCGAAAAATGGGGATGGTTTTCCAGAACTTCAACCTTTTCCCCCACATGACTATCATCGAGAACGTGATATTTGCTCCAGTAAAACTTCTCAAAGTCCCTGAAGAGCAGGCCCGGAAAGAAGCCCTCGAACTCCTGAAAAAGGTGGGAATGGCCCACAAGGCCGATGTCTATCCGGACAACCTCTCCGGCGGACAGAAGCAGCGTGTTGCAATTGCAAGGGCCCTTGCCATGAAGCCGGAAGCAATTCTGTTCGACGAGCCCACATCGGCACTTGACCCCACTATGGTAGGAGAAGTGCTCAGCGTTATCCGTCAGCTGGCCAAAGAAGGAATGACAATGCTCATAGTCACCCACGAAATGAAATTCGCACGCGACGTGAGCACCAGGATATTCTTCATGAATGAAGGCATAATCTACGAAGACGGCACGCCCGAGCAGATCTTCGAGAATCCCGTCAGGAGCGCCACCAAAACCTTCGTCCAGAGAATCCACAAGCAGGTATTCGAAGTCAACACGGGCAGTCCGGACTTCGACCCCTACGAGATGGGAACGGAGATGTCCCGCTTCTGCATGAAATACGGCATACCACAATATGCCGAATCGGCCTCAGCCGTCCTCAAGGAAATGATCAACGAACACCTTGCCAGCTACAAGGATATCACCGTAAGGCTCTCCTACGGGGAAATCAAGAATGTGGCTGCGCTGGATTTCATGATCAGGGGGCTGGACCATTCCCCTCTCACTGCCGATATGGACCTTTCCGGAGTGAAGAAGTATTCGAAGGATATCATTGAAGAGCCCACCAAACTTGGTTTCAGGATAAAAGTAATACTGTAAACATATGTCCCAGAGCACTATACATCTCGACCCCCACGGAGAGCAGATTCTCCGGGAGTACCGCAGCCTCCTTCCAGTGTACACAAAGATGGAAGAGGTCATTCCGGGAAAAATAAAGGAGTTTTTTGACCAGGCAGGCATCATTGTAGCCGCAATGGAACACCGAGTGAAGACCGAATCTTCACTTGCCGGCAAACTTGAGCTCAAAGGCAGCAAGTATAAGAGCATCCTGGACATAACGGATATCCTCGGACTCAGGGTAATCACATTCTACATTGACGACGTCGACAAGGTTGCATCCGTAATAGAGCGCCTTTTTGACATTGACTGGGAGCAGTCGGTGGACAAGAGGAAAATCCACGAAATAGACAGCTTCGGATACCTCTCCCTCCACTACATCTGCAGCATCCCCGAAAGTACGTTTTCAGACCCCGCATTCCCCGAGCTGAACAAAATCCGCTTCGAGGTGCAGATGAGGACAGTCCTCCAGCACGCCTGGGCCAACATGAACCACGACACGGGCTACAAGAGCGGCGTGGAAGTGCCCAAAGAGTATCTCCGCAACCTCAGCCGGCTCGCCGGTATGCTCGAACTTGCCGATGAGCAGTTCAGCCGCATCCGCACTGAACTGAACGACTACCGCCGCCGCATCCAGGCTCTCGTCGCATCCGGAAACCTCGGAGAAGTTCCCCTGGACGGCGACTCATTCCGCAGCTACATGGAATTGCAGCCCTTCAGCCGCCTCACAAAGAGGATGGCTGCAGTGAACCAGGCCGAAATCCAGCCCGTGTCGCTCATGCCTTATCTGGCCGTATTCAAGGGACTGGGATTCAAGACTTTGGAAGACATCGAAAAACTTATCGGCGAATTCTCAGAGGCGGCATACCAGATAGCATGCTATCAGATAGGTCTCACAGACCTGGACATCATATCCGAATCCATCGCCCCTCAGGACCTGTGCATCGCCTTTGTCCTTAAGAACGGCGGCGGCAAAAACGGGCTCAAGCACCTGTTTGACATGATTAACGGAGAGTCCGAAAGCAATGAAATCCTTGCCGAAATGCTTGTAGGACAGGCCTCCGACTTCCCCTTCATGAACCAGTAGCAACAAAAAAGGGCTCCAGTCATGACATGAACCCCGAAAGTTAGACAAAAAACTTTCGGGGTTTTGTTATGCGTAAAAAACATTCTTTTGAAGATCGCCTTAAGTATATGAAAATGCTTGAGGGAGGGTATAGTATTCACTATATCCACACACACTTTGGAATCTCTCATAGTCTTCTTGAGAGTCTTTGGCTTAAATATCAGATTGAAGGGCCGTCATCACTGATTAAGAAAAAATACATCTACTCTGACGGAGCGTATCGAGAAAAGATCTTGCGTGATATTGAGGACAATTGCTTAACTTTGTCGGAGGCGGCTGTAAAATATAATGTAAGTACAAGCCAAATACAGGTGTGGATACGAAAGGTAAGGGAGTTTGGGTATAAGGCTTTGTATGTGATAAAACGAAGAGGCCGCCCGCCAAAAGATATGGGAAGGCCCAGGAAAAAGAAACCAGAGGAAATGACGGAACTGGAGCGGCTCAGATATGAGAATGAGTGCCTCAGGACCGAGAATGCTCTGTTAAAAAAAGTGAGGGCCTTAGTCGAGGAAAGGAACGCCCGTCTG
>JAFTFV010000062.1 GCA_017458265.1 Bacteroidales bacterium
CCTTGCGAGTTAAGCATAACCAACTATCATTCAGTTGGTTAAAGTTACAAAAAAGATGGCAGAATACCAAATAAAACTTAGCATTCCGCCATCTTTTTTACAGGCCCATGGGGTTATTCAGAGGGGTTTTTCAGTGGCTTCTGATTTCGGGGTGAGCCTTTTGGCTAATAGGTTGTCAATCAATGTGTTGCATTTCACGCATTCTACCGGGCGTCAAGCACGCCCGGGGAGGCGGCGTTGGCGCGGTAGTGCGGGGCGTAGAGAGATTCGATGACGGGGACGGGGGCGGTGAAGCGGCCGGAGCGCACTACGTAGAACTCCTCGGTGAGGGTGGTGTTCTCCTCGGGGCAGGCTTCCCAGTAGTATTCGGTGCACTCTGCCTTGACGTTGCGGTAGATGTTCCAGTTGTAGAACCCGTACAGGCCGTACAGGCGGTTGTTGCCGGTGAGGACGCTCAGCCAGCCGCGGCCGGAGAGCTGCTGCACGGGCTGCAGGCCTGCCTCACGCGGTGCGGTGAGCTTCACGTAGCTCCTGTTCTCTGCGTTCCAGATAATATATTGTGCCGATATCTTGTCACCCACATATACCGGATCTCCTGGCTTAATCTCAGCACCGTCACGGAAGAAGCGGCGCTCCAGCGTGAAGCCGTTGCCGGAAGCCTTGATGCTCTCCAGCGGGGCTTCATAGCTGGCCGACAGGGCCAGCACCCGCGTATCCAAAACGGCCTCTGAGCCGTGCAGGATGGCGTCGATGGCATCCACGAAGGCCGGATCCGTATCCCATTTCTGGGTCTCCTTCTGGAGCATGAGCCAGAGGCGGATGCCGTCGGCAATGTCAGAAGAATAGTCGTTCAGGAGGCCGGCCAGCATGGCGTGGGCGTAGGCCTCGCTCTCGAGGAGGCCGCGCCATGGCATTACGGCGTTAGGGTAGTACCAGCCGCCGTCGCGGTGACGTACGGCATACTCCAGCAGGGAGGTGACATCGGCCTTGATGGAGCTGGTGAGCTTGGCGCTCCAGGTGATGCCCCAGGCCTTTGCGAGGGCCTTTCCTTCCGAAGAGGCGGCAAGGTTACGCAGCGTGGTGAGGCGGCGTGCCTTGGCGATGATCCTTCCCTCAAGGCCGCGCTTTCCCGAAGGCGTAAGGTATCCCTTCGCATATTTCTTGAACTCAGTCATGCGCTTCTTGTCGCTTGCCGATACGGGTTTCACCTCGAAGGGAACCCCTGCATACATGGCCCTGACGTGCATGTACTGCGCATCCGAGAGCCAGCCGCACCACAGCGGACGCACGGTGCCGAACTGGTTTGCATCCAGGAACTTCACGGAAGAAGTGACATCGGGGACATCCACCCCGCGGGCCTTAAGAAGCGCAAAGCGCTCCAGTACCACCGCAGTAATCACTGCCGATGAGTTCATCCCCTCGAACCAGGCGAAGCCGCCGTCAGAGTTGCGGCAGGCTAGGATGTCCTTTAGGAGAGATTCCTCGACTTCGCTCGGAATGACAGAGGGGGCGCTCGGAATGACAGAGGGGGCGCTCGGAATGACAGAGAGCTTTGCGGCGATGTTCTGGACGTACCAGGCCTCGGTGAGGGAGAGGACGTCCTTGCCGGCGGGCTCTGCGTGGGACGGGATGGCGTCCTTGACCATGTCCAGGACGGTGATCTCCTTGAGGCTTGCCGATTCTCCCGGAACGTTCACGAAACGCCCGCGGAGCTCCTTCAGAAGGGCCTCGCGAGACATGCCTGAGAGCAGCACGGCGGAGTGCGCCTCGGAGAGGCTCTGGCGCGCCTTCAGCACCGGAACGGTGACGCGGACGGCGTCTGAGAACTCATCGGCAATGAAGGAGGCGGTGACTGTGAGAGGGCCTTCCGCGGTGGCATTCACGGGGAAGGACACGGTCATGGTTTCCCCGGCGGGGACGGTGACATGAGATTCCTCGACTTCGCTCGGAATGACAGAGGGGGCGCTCGGAATGACAGAATTGTCATTTCGACCAAGCGAAGCGCGTGGAGAAATCTGAAGCCGGACGGTGCCGGAGACGGGGATGTCGGCGATGGAGGAGACGGTGACGGCGGCGTTCCATTTGTCACCGGTGTAGAGGAAGCGGGGCTCCAGGATGGAGACCTTCACGGGCAGGGAAACTACCATGAAGTCCTCTGCAATGGCGTTCTGCATCTCTTTCGTGTGCGCATATACGCGTACATAATAGGTAGAGAGCTTGTCGGACGTGCGGAAGGTGAAGGACAGGTTGCCGGCAGCGTCGGAGAGGAGGTGCGGCTGGAAAGTGAGCGCGTTCTCGAACTCGGAACGGATGGCAACGGGATCGGCCGGAGCGCCTGCACTGCTTGCCCTGGCGTCATCCATGTTTGCCGATTCGTATTCCACGGCGTCATCCATCATGGCGTTCATGGCCACGGCACCACCCATACGGGCCGATTTCATCATCGGCGTTGCAAGCGGCATGGCCTCTTCAATGACATAGTCCGGTCCGCCGCCGGAAACGACGCCGCAGGATTCCTGGATGCTCACATAGTCGACGGAATAGTCGGCCATGGAGACCTGAGGCCACCAGTTGCGGGCGATTGCGTCGATGCTCTTGTCCCACACGGCTGCAAGTGCTTCAACGCCGGGTATGGTCTTCAGGGAGAAGGTGTATTCGGTGCCGGGGTAGGCCTTGTCAGTGAAGCGGGAGAAGGTGAGCGGCAGGCTGAACTTTGTCTTTTCGCGGCGGAACTGCTTGCCGTAGTTGAAGGATTCGCCGTCGGCAAACCAGAAGATTTGGAGGCGGACAGCGTCGGGGTAAGCGGTCTTGTAGTCGATTTTCAGATCGGCCATACCCTTGGCCTGCAGCTTCTTGGAGTAGAGGACGGTGCCGTTTTCGCCGAAGAGGGTGACCACGGCGCAGGCGGTGCGGGGACCATAGCCGAAACGAGCCTCCACGGGGCCGGAGACGGTTTCTTTGCCGGGCAGGAACACGCGGTTTACGCCTTCGGGGACGGCCTTGTCGGTGGGGCGGAGGACCAGAAGGCGCGTCTCGGCACTGCCTTTGGCCTTGTCGCCGGCGTGGGCATCGGCCTTGATGGTGTAAAGGCCTGCGGGGATGCCGTCAAGGGAGATTTCGAAGGTCTCTCCGGACTTTGCGGTACCCTTGCCGATGCCTTCAATCACGTAATTGACGTCCAGGGGCACTTCGCTGCCGGAATCGTCCCTCACGTCGAGGCGCAGGCGAAGTACATTCTCCGTGACGATTGCCCTCTGGATGCGCGGTCCTCTCCAGCGCCAGCCGTAGACGGGCTCGTCCTTGAGGGTGAATTCGCCCTCGGCCTCATTCTCCACTGCTATGTGGATGGACAGCTCCTCGCTGATGGAGAAGCTGCTGCGTTTTTCGATGGTCTCGCCGGTGGGGTCGATGACCTTGACGGTGACGTCGTACCAGCCGGTGCAGGTGGCCGGGACCATGAATTCAAAGGTGTTGTCGGCACCGATGACCTTGCTTTCCTCCCAGGTTTCCTTGTCGGAACGGACGGTGATTTCTGCCCTGGCGCCAGCGACGTTGTGGCCGCTGAAGCTCTTTACGCTGCCTTTGACGGGTACCTTGTCACCTACGAAATAGAGCTTCTTGTTGTCCTCGATGCTGATTTCGAAGGTTGGAAGGACGAATTCGTCAACCCTGAATGAATCATGGCCGATGAACTTTTTGCCTTCCTTTATCTCCATGGAGAACCAGCCGTTGCGAAGGCCGGTGGGAATTGTGAATTCGCCGCTCGCTGAGCCGAATTCATTTGTTTTGACGCTCTGACGGGCTATTTCGTTGCCTTCGGAGTCGTTGAGGATGACGGTGAGCTTGCGGCCTTCGCTTACGCTGAGTTTCCTCATGCGGTTTCCGCTGTAGAGGACGGCCTTGTACTTGAGGACGTCGCCGGGGTTGTATGCTCCGCGGTCGCGGTAGATGTTGAAGTCGTCGGATTCTCCGCTTTCGTAGAACTCGCCGGTGTCAATCCATACGCTCCTGGACTTGCGCTTGCCGCTTTCTGCAACAAGGTGGTAGGAGCTCTTGGTGTTTATCTTCTTTGATAAGGAACTGGGAAGCGGAGTGAAGCCGTCAAGCGCCATTGAGGTGGACGCAACGGTATCCGAGCCCTTCACCAGGCGTATTGTGGCGCGCCTCAGTGGCTCGCCGGTCTTGTAGTCTGCTACGTATACGCAGGTGCCGCGGGCGTCCCTCCGGGTTGCGATGGAAAGCGTGTACTGCTGGTAGAATGCCGCCGCGATATGCTTCCCGTTCTTGGCTTCCACGCTGTAACCGCCGTCAGAGAGGGCCGGGAGGGCTATCTTGACGGTGTCGGCCTTGTAGAAGCTGGCGGCCTTGTTGGTGATGTTCCAGGTCTTGTAGGGTTTCTTGGAACCGTCCTGGGTGAGGGTGACGGTGGCCTTGTCAAGGTTCTGGAAGACTATGACTATGTTGTTTTCATTGAATTCCGCATCCAGGCCCTTGCTCTCCATGCCATTTATGAGGTACTCCACGGTGTGGACCCTTTCGGCAATGAGCTTTTCGTCCCCGGAGAAGGCCTTGCGGCGCTTTTCGAAGGCTTTGGCACGGGCGTAGATGTCTTTGTAACCTGCGTCGGAGGCGGGCTTGGAGTCCCTGAGTTCGTTGAGCTCGTTCTGGAGGAGGTCTCCCTCAGGGAAGAGGCCGGCGGCGGTGCCTTTGTACTTTTCTGCAAGCTCCTTGAGGGCTTTGATGCGGGCGTTCTTTTCTCCCGGGACCTTGTAATAGTCAAGGGCTGCGTTCAGTGGATATTTGCTGCCGATTTTCTCCCGGAGCTCGTTCTCTGCATCCCTGTGGCCGCGGGAAGTGATGCGCCACAGGACGTATTCGCTGTTGTCAGTGATGAAGTGGGGGAGCGCTCCGCCAAGGAAACTTCCTACGCCGCGGAAAAACGGCTCTGTACGGCCTTCCACCGGGTTTGCCTTTATGTGCCGATAGAGGGCGTCCGCACCGGCGCCGTTGTACTGGTCCATCCAGACGAAGGTTACCATGGGGTCTCCGAAAGCCTTTACTTCCTGCTCCAGGGCCTTCTTTGCGGGTTCGCGTTCCTTCCAGTTCCTTCTGGAGACTGTTTCCACGTAGAGGGTTGCGGCGTCGTAGAAGTCAACGCTCAGGTGCTGCTCCTGTGCCTTTGCTTTTATTTCCTGGAGGATTTTGGCCTCGGTCTGGGGCTTGTCGGCGTTCTTGGCTTCCTGGTACTTGTCCCAGAGGCTTGTTAGGGTGTGTCCGTCGTTCATGATGAGGGCTGCGATTGCAGAAAGAATCAGATTCATAGTGAATATTGTTTCTGTGTCCTTGAAAATGGCCGATTTTAAGGATGAGGTGCCGGTTTAAGGGGTGTCTGTCCTTGAAAAGGGCCTTTTTTGAGGACGAGTCATTCAAGTTCTGTGCCTTCAAGGGCTTCGGCTACTACAAAGGCGCTGCCGCCGATGTAAATTATGGTGTCTTTGCCGGCTTCACTGAGCGCCTGCTCCACGCCCGCCTTCACCGACGGGGCCGTGGTGGCCCTTTTGTCATTTCGAGCCGTGGTGGCCCTTTTGTCATTTCGAGCCGTGGTGGCATTGTCATTTCGAGCGGAGCCGAAGGCGTAGTCGAGAAATCTCTCCAAAATGTCATCGGCCCTCCTGGCCCTTGGCGTGTTGGGGGCGACGAAGATATAGCGGGCGGCCTTGGGCATGAGGGGGAGGATGGCGTCGAGGTCTTTGTCGGCCATGATGCCGTAGACGATGATGAGGGGCCTTCCGGCGGCTTCCAGGGCCTCGAAGTTGCCGCGGAGGGCGTGGGCGTTGTGGCCGATGTCGGCAATTACCTCCGGCTCCTTCTGAAGGCGCTCCCACCTGCCGTGGAAGTGCATGAGGGCGGCGGTGTGTTCTATGCCGTAGATGAGATCTCTCCACGCGCTTCGCTTGGTCGAGATGACGTTCAGGGTGCACAGCACGGTTCTCAGGTTCTTCTCCTGGATGGGCGCGCGGAGGTCCATGGCCTGAAGAATCTCCTGCCGACGGTCCCAGAGGCGGGGTTCGGTCTCATCGGCATAGATGATGGGGGCGTGCATTTCGGCCGCCTTGGCGTTGAATACCTTTTCTGTCTCCGGACGCTTTTCGCCGATGATGACCGGCACTCCGGGCTTTATGATGCCGGCCTTCTCCCCGGCGATGGCCTCCAGCGTGTCCCCCAGCAGGGCGCAGTGGTCCAGGCCGATGGACGTGATCACGCTCACGAGGGGCGTCACGATGTTGGTGGAATCCAGCCTTCCGCCGAGGCCCACTTCCAGGACTGCGAAGTCTGTGTGCTCATCGGCAAACCATTTGAGGGCGAGGCCGGTGGTGATCTCGAAGAAGGAGAGGTCGTGCTCCGTGAAGTAGGGCTTCCACTGCGTGAGGAAGGCCTCGGCGTAGTCCTTCGGCACCATTTTCCCGTCGATGCGCGAACGCTCCCGCCAGTCCTCCAGGTGCGGCGACGTGAACAGTCCGGTCTTGAATCCTGCCGATGTGAGCGCGGCTGCAATCATGTTGGACACCGAGCCTTTCCCGTTGGTTCCTGCCACGTGGATGACCCTGAGCGCCTTTGACGGCTCCCCGAGAGCCTTGTCGAACTCCCGCATGGCTTCAAGCCCGGGCTTGTACGCCCCGGTCATGAAGCCGCTGTTCTGCACTGACGGGAAGCGCGTGAATATTTCCTTTACCAAATCCTCGTACATGATTACAAAGGTAGTGAAAAAATGGCAAATCTCGTGAAATGCAAGTGATTGATGGATGGATGATTACCGAAAAGACTCCACCGGATTTCTGGTGGAGCCTTTTGCGCTTTTAACTGGTTTTCAGTCAGTTACATTTCACGAGCAGATTACATCATTCCGCCGGCGGGCATTGCGGGAGCTGCGGGTGCAGGTTCCGGGATGTCGACGATGCCGCATTCGGTGGTGAGAAGCATGCCGGCAACGCTTGCTGCGTTCTCGAGAGCAACGCGGCTCACCTTGGTAGGGTCGATGATGCCGGCCTGGTACATGTTCACGTACTCGTCGGTGCGTGCGTTGTAGCCGAAGTCGCCCTTGCCCTCGCGGATCTTGTTGATGATGACGGATGCTTCCACGCCTGCGTTGGCTGCAATCTGGCGCAGAGGCTCCTCGATGGCGCGTTCGATGATACGGATACCGGTGGTCTCGTCGTCATTGTCACCCTTGAAGCCCTTGAGTGCTTCTGCTGCGCGGATGTAAGCCACGCCGCCGCCGGGGAGATAGCCTTCCTCCACTGCTGCGCGGGTTGCGTTGAGGGCGTCATCGACACGGTCTTTCTTCTCCTTCCTCTCTACCTCGGTGGTGGCACCTACGTAGATGACTGCCACGCCGCCGGCAAGTTTGCCAAGTCGCTCCTGGAGCTTCTCACGGTCGTAGTCGCTCTTGGTGGTGGCAATCTGGGCGCGGATCTGATCGGCCCTGTCCTTGATGGCTGCCTGGTCTCCGGCGCCGCCGACGATGGTGGTGTTCTCCTTGGTGATGGTTACCTTTTCGGCCTTGCCAAGCATCTGGACGTTGGCATTCTGGAGGGTGAAGCCGCGCTCTTCGCTGATGACTACTGCACCGGTGAGGGTGGCGATGTCCTGGAGCATTTCCTTGCGGCGGTCACCGAAGCCGGGAGCCTTCACTGCAGCAACCTTGAGGGTGCCGCGGAGGCGGTTCACAACGAGGGTGGTAAGTGCCTGGCCGTCGACGTCTTCGGCAATGATAAGGAGGCTGCGGCCTTCACGGGCGACTGGCTCGAGAACGGGCATGAGGTCTTCCATGGAGGAGATCTTCTTGTCTGTGAGGAGGATGTAGGCGTCGTCGAGGACGGCTTCCATCTTGTCGCCGTTGGTCATGAAGTAGGGGCTGATGTAGCCACGGTCGAACTGCATGCCTTCGACAACCTTGACCTCGGTCTCGGTGCCCTTGGCTTCCTCTACGGTGATGACGCCGTCCTTGCCAACCTTTGCCATAGCATCGGCAATGAGTTTGCCGATTTGGGCGTCGTTGTTGGCGCTTACGGTACCTACCTGCTCAACCTTGGAGTAGTCTTCGCCTACGGGCTGGCTCTGTGCCTTGAGGTTCTCGACGACCTTGGCAACAGCCTTGTCGATACCCTTCTTGAGGTCCATGGGGTTGGCGCCTGCGGCTACGTTCTTGAGGCCCACGCCCACGATGGCCTGGGCAAGGACGGTAGCGGTGGTGGTGCCGTCACCGGCCTGGTCGTTGGTCTTGGAAGCCACTTCCTTGACCATCTGTGCGCCCATGTTCTGGAACTGGTCTTCCAGCTCCACTTCCTTTGCAACGGTTACGCCGTCCTTGGTGATCTGGGGAGCACCGAACTTCTTTGCGATGACCACGTTGCGGCCCTTGGGACCCAGGGTGACCTTTACGGCATCTGCCAATGCGTCTGCACCCTGCTTCATTGCGGTGCGGACGTCAGTATTGAATTTGATTTCCTTTGCCATGATAGATAATGTCATAGCCGGCTTGACCGGCCATATCCTTCCTTACAGGATTGCTAAAATGTCAGACTGCTTTACGATGAGGTACTTCTTGCCATCGACGGTGACCTCAGTGCCGGCGTACTTGCCGTAAAGGACGGTTTCACCGACCTTCACCTCCATGGGTTCATCCTTGGAGCCGGGACCGACAGCTACTACGGTTCCCTGCTGGGGTTTTTCCTTGGCATTGTCCGGGATGTAAAGGCCCCCGGCGGTCATGGTTTCTGCCTCTTTGGGTTCCAGAACCACTCTTGTTCCTAACGGTTTAAGCATAATATAAAGTTTTAATGTTTTTTCAGTTTTCCCTTGCGGGCAACGGATAATTATCAACGCCCGTGCCAATGCCCTCCGACTGACAAAATGGCAGATTCCCTGCGCGGGGGCGAGGGCGCTGGGGGCGGCAGGGCAGGGCCGATGCAACGTTTCGGGGAGGGGATGCATCTAATATAAAGTGTGCACTTTCACTGAAAATGATTATATTTACACACTTTTGAATAAACTCAAACAAAACATATCATGAAGAAGTTACTTTATTTTGCAGCAGCTGCAGCACTGGTTTTTGGTGCAGTGGCATGTAATGGAAACAAGGAAAAGGTAAATGAGCAGGGTCTTGTGGACGAAGGCGGAGTAAAGCTCACTCCCGATGCCCAGAAGTCCAAGATTGAGGACACTGCAAACGCACTCATGTCAGACCTTGACATCACTGTCTGGGAGCAGGAGTACGACCTTGTGATGAACACCGTTAAGGAAATGCAGGAAAAGGATGTCGATGCCAGCGCAATCGAGGAGTATCTTAAAGGTATTGTCAATGCATGGACAATCCAGACTGGCGAAGATCCTCATGTGGTGTTCGAGACTGTGATAAAGCTTTCCCAGTTGAAAGGCCATTTTACAGAGAATGCAAACGGCTCATTTGACAAGGAAGATGCAGACGACCTTCAGGTAACCATCTTTTCCGGCAACAAAACTATCACCGCTACAGCATCCGTGAAGGACAGGGATGAGAAAATTTTGTTGACTTCCAATGCATATGAAACCACCGATGGCTATAGCGAACAGAATTTCGAGTACATCAATGTTCCCGAGAAGGCTGCCCTGGGCATCACAGTTGACGGCAAGAGCCTCGCATCCCTGGAAATCAGGCTCAACTTCACCGACTCCAACAAGAACGGCAAGGCCGATGAGAGCGACAAGCTTGATCTTGGCTATGCCATGACAGTAGGAGCATACTCCCTCATCATCGACCAGGCAGAATACGCAACCGACGCCGCCAATGTGAAGATGAGCTTCAAGAGGGACAACAGGCTTGTCCTTGGCGTAGACGCAAAGGCTGCCGCAAAAGTTGTCACCTATGATCCCGAAAAGGACGGAAGGTCCGGTGCCGAGGTCATTCCCGTAAGCGCAACGGTCAAGGTTGACCTCGAAGGCAAGATTCAGGTTACAGGCAACCTTCCCAGCGGTGAAGCCCTCCAGGCAGCACAGGAAGAAATGAACAAGGCCTATGCAGCCATGGACTACGAAGCCTTCAAGAAGGCTGTTGACAAGTTCGAGAAGAGCTTCGGTGTGGGCGTATACTATGACGGCAGCAACGCCCTCCAGGCAACCCTCGGCTTCGAGCCCGTCTTTTATCAGGGAGGCCAGGCCGACAGCGACCTCAACGGTGACGGCCTCATCAACGGGCAGGACTCCTACGGACAGTCATTCACTGCATCACCCGTAATCCGCTTCCTTGACGGAACGACCTATTCCGTAGAGGAGTATTTCTCCCAGGATAATTTCTCTACCTTGATGCAGAAAATCGCCTCCTGGGCAGGTGGAATCGAGGAGTATCTGGGAATCAAGTAGATTAATTGCGCGCTTCCAAACGCATACAGGCAGTAATCTGGTCTGTGCTGATGCTCTCCGGCGTGGGAGCAAAGGCACAGACCGATTCATTGTATCTTGACTCCACCACCATAACGGCAAGGCGGAATACATCCGTGGTGGCCATGACGCCGAAAGGCGTGACCCTTGACGTCGAGAAAATCAAGTACCTGCCGTCCCTTTTCGGAAACGGAGACCCGCTTGGCTTTGCGCATTACCTGCCGTCCATGACGGCCCAGACAGAGCTGGAAAGCGGCCTGTACATACAGGGGAGCGAGCATTCACAGAACATAGTCTCATCGGGAGGCGTGCCGATCTACGGCGCAGCCCACCTCCTTGGCCTCTTCTCCGTCTTCAACCCTTCCCACTACCGGAAGATGAATTACTCCACCTGGACGCCCTGGGCGAACCGCCTTGGCGGCAGCATCGACATGCCCCTTCCGGACAGCCTCAGGACCGTGACGTCGGGGGAACTGTCGGCAGGCCTTATGAGCGCGCAGGGGACGCTGCGTGTGCCGATTGGAAAGAAGGCGTGGGCGGGGATATCGGCCCGGAGGTCCTACATGAACATGCTGTACGGGCGGTTCCTGACGATGAACGACGAGTCGGGAGATAGCGAAGGGACGGCGATTCGCTACGGGTTCACGGACCTGAACCTGACGGTGATGTGGGAGCCGTCGGGAGTGGACAGGCTGTGGCTGGACGCCTACTGGGGGAACGATGCCCTGGACGGAGGCGAGAGCTTTTACTCCGTGAATGCGAAGGCAGCGTGGCAGAACGGGATGGCGGCCCTGCACTGGAAGCACGGGGCGCTGGAACAATCGGCCTGGTGGACGGGCTACAGGCTGGATTTCAGTGCCGATTGGAGCGGGGTGAGCGCTGCCATGCCATCCTGGCTGCACACCGTCGGATACCGGGCGCAGCTTGGCCTTGGAGACTTTCAGCTTAGGGCCGAAAGCGCCTTCCACAACGCCCAGCCGCAGAATCCGTCCGTGAGCGGCGGATATGCCGTAGACATCGTGCCGGAGCCGCAGCAGAGTGCGTTGGAAAACACCCTTGCAGCGCACTGGGCACACACCTGGGAGCACCTGCAGGCAGAAGCCGGCCTCAAGGGAAGCCTGTACCTTAGCCCGGAGAGGGAGTGGCTGCACGGGGTAGACCCGTATGTAAACATCGGCTGGAACATGTACCGCTTCGGAACCGTCACCGCCCGCCTCCAGATGCAGCACCAGTATCTCTTCAGGACCGGCATGACGGACATGGCCATGCCCACCGAGTTCTGGCTCCTTGCAGGCAGATACACCAAGCCCCAGACCTCAAAAAACGCCGCCCTTGGCTACAGGGTGTCCTTCGGCGGCGGCGCCTGGACCTTCGAGACAGAGGCCTACTACCGTCTCCTTGACGGCCAGATAGAGTACAAGGGCAATCTCATGGACTTCGTAAACGGCGGATATTCGCTTGATGAACAGCTGCTTAAAGGAACCGGCCGGGCATACGGCGTGAACGTGCAGCTCTCCCGTCACAGCGGGGCCTTCACCGGATGGATAGCTTATGCATACGGCAGGAGCCTCAGAACCTTCGGCTCCATGGAATTCCCCTCGGCCCACGAGAGGCTGCATGAGATGGACGCCGTGCTTTCCTGGGACCTTGGCCGATGGACATTCGGCCTCACAAGCATCCTTGCCACAGGCCTTCCGTTCACCGCAACGGAGCATCTGTACCTTATGGGCCAGAAGGTAATCGCCTGGTACGGCCCGCACAACGGAAGGCGCATGAGGACGTACTTCAGGACAGACCTTTCTGCCAATTACTGGATAAAGCCGCAGCGCTCCGGCATCAACGTCTCTGTCTACAACGTGAGCGGCGTCCCCAATGAAATGTACTACCATATCTGGCTCAACTATGACAAGAGGGAAGTATCCTACGGCAGCGTGAAGATGAACCTCCGATTCATGCCGACGGTGAGCTATTTCTGTAAATTCTGATGAAAAAAGCACTGCTCATACTTCTGGTCATGGCCCTTGCCGCATGCAGCAGGGACGGGGCCGACGTGCCCGAAAAGCTGGTTGTCGAGGGCTGGATAGAGGAAGGCCGTGCTCCCGTGGTATACGTAACCACCAGCCTTGTGCCGAAGGAGGAGCCGGAGTCGCTGGAGGACATCGGCAGTCATATTGTGAAGTGGGCGAAGGTCACCATCTCCGACGGAGAAGAGGAGGTAATCCTCACCGGAACGGCCTCCAAGCGCTTTTATCCGCCTTATGCCTACACTACCGGCAGGATGGTGGGCAAGGCCGGGAAGACCTATCGGCTCACGGTGGACTACGGCGGGGTGCATGCGGAGGCAACGGCAACGGTGCTGCCTTCAAGGCCGCTTTCGTCGATAGAGACGGTGAAGCAGGCAAACGGACGGTACATTATCCGGGCGGCCTTCCCCGACACTGACGGCTGCTGCCGCTTCTTCCACAGGATAGAGAAGGTGGACAGCACCTTCATCCCGTCCCCGCTGGCATACACTGACGGCTCTGTCCGGGAGGCGATCATCCGTCCGGGAAAAAGTATCGCCAGGGCCGATGACCACGCAGGCGGCTTCGCCTCCGGTGAGCGCGTCCGCCTGAAGTTCTGCACCATGGACAACGGCATGTACCGTTTCTGGCAGGCATTCGAAGAGCAAGCCTACCTTGCCGATGTCCCCGTCTTCACCCTGGACGGCAACATCCCGGGAAACGTTTCCGGCGACCGCGCCATCGGCTATTTCGCCGGCTACGGTTGCACTGAATACAGTGTGGAAATACCGTAATTTTTGCGTATATTTGTCTTTGTTATGGAAATCATCAAAGACAAGTATTTCGAAGGCGAAAGGCCCCTTTACTGCAAGCATGGCCTTTATCTGGAAAATGTGAAGATCGGCCCGGGTGAGTCTTCCCTCAAGGAAGGGTCTGACATTGAGGCCGTTAATTGTGAATTTGGCGGCAAATATCCTTTCTGGGAGTGTGACCGTTTCACGGTGCGTGGCTGCGTTTTCCGTGAGGGAGCGCGCGCAGCGCTGTGGTATACCCGCGGCTGCAGGATGTATGACACGCTGGTAGAAGCGCCCAAGATGTTCAGGAGGATTTCTGACGTGTATCTTGAGAACGTAAAGATCCCGCATGCGCTGGAAACCTTCTGGGACTGCTCGGACGTGGTCCTTCGCAATGTGGAAGCTTCCGAAGCCAACTACATCTTCATGCACACTTCCGGGATTGACGTGGACGGGCTCAAGCTGCAGGGAAATTATTCATTCCAGTATGCGAAGGATGTTGTGATAAGGAATTCCGTCCTTGACACCAAGGATGCATTCTGGGAGAGCGAGAACGTGACCGTTTACGACTCCGAGATCCGCGGCGAGTTCCTTGGCTGGTATTCCAAGGGGCTCAGGCTGGTCCGATGCACTATCGGCGGCACCCAGCCGCTCTGCTACTGCGACGACCTTGTCCTCGAAGACTGTGTGATTGAGCCCTCCGGAGACCTTGCATTCGAGTACTCTTCAGTTGAGGCTACCATCCGCGGAGCCGTGACTTCCGTGAAGAACCCCCGTTCAGGCCATATCAAGGCCGGCTCTATCGGAGAGGTAATCATCGACGAAAACATCAAAAATCCCGGAAACTGTGAAATACAATTTTGACGAGATTGTGTCCCGCTGGGGCACGGAAAGCGTTAAGTGGGACATGTGTGAACGCGGCGTCCTGCCGATGTGGGTGGCCGACATGGACTTCAAGGCGGCTCCCGCCATACTTGAAGCCCTTCAGGAGAGGCTGGACCATGGCATCTTTGGCTACGAGCTTGTGCCGGACGACTATTTCGCCGTGCAGGATGAGTGGTTCTCTTCGCGCCATGGCTGGAGCGGTCTCACCCGTGAGACGGTGATTCCAACTACCGGAGTCATTGCAGCATACTCTGCCGCCATCAAGGCCATGACCGTCCCCGGAGACAAGGTGATAGTGTTCACCCCCTGCTATAACGCCTTCTTCCCTGCAATCAGGAACAACAAGTGCGTGCAGCTGGACTGCCCCCTCCATTACGAGGGCGGAATCTGGACAATCGACTGGGAAGATTTCGAGAAAAAGGCTGCCGATGCACGCGTCCTCTTGTTCTGCAACCCTCACAACCCTGTGGGAAGGGTATGGACACGTTCAGAGCTGGAGCGTGTAGGTGAGATCTGCCTCAGGAACAATGTCTTTGTGATTTCCGATGAAATCCACTGCGAGCTCACATATCCGGGCCATGACTACACGCCCTGGGCAACTCTGCCCGAAGATATGGTCTTGAACTCCGTCACATGCATGTCTCCCACCAAGCCTTTCAACATTGCAGGCATCCAGATAGCCAACATCTATGCTGCCGACGCTGCCGTGTACAGGAAGATGGACAGGGCCATCAACGACAACGAGTGCTGTGACGTGAACGTGTTCGGCGTCACTGCCCTGAAGGCCGCATACGGCGCTTCCGGAGAGTGGCTGGATGAGCTGCGCGCATACCTTTACGAGAACGCACGCACCGTGTACTGCTTCCTGGAGGACGAGCTCCCGCAGGTAGTTGCCAGCCCGCTTGAGGGTACGTATCTCATGTGGCTGGATTTCAGTAACCTGTTCCAGGTGAAGGAAGGGCTGAGTGACGCCCTTGGCGAGTTCCTGGAGCACGACTGCGGCCTCAAGCTGTCCGTGGGCACGATATATGGGCTCGTTGGCGAAGGCTTCATGCGCCTTAACATCGCCTGCCCGAGAAGCGTTCTGCTGGAAGGCCTCCAGCGCCTTGTGGCCGGCATCCGCTTCCTCATGAAGCCGCGCGGCGGCTGCTGCCACGGCGGCGGAGGTCATGGTTGCTGCCACGGTGAAGGCCACGGAGAGCATGGCGAGTGTTGTCATGGCGAAGGACATGAGCATGGTGAGTGTTGTCATGGAAACGGGGAGTGCTGCGAGAAGGAGGGGAGCGGTAGCCGTAAAACGCAAACGCCTGAAAACTAGTGATTTATCCAAAATGCTTTCCGGAAAACAGAGAAAGCATTTTAAGTAATATATTGATAATTAAGAGGTTATATTTTACATCTACCTATGAAGAAACTTCTCGCAGTACTGTTACCGGTACTCTTATTGGTTTCATGTAAGGAGCAGAAGACGACTACGCCTTCTGCCGAGGTTTATGCCCAGTATATCAAGGCATATACCGGCGGTATTATCGGTGCCGATGCCACCCTGAGGGTGGAGCTCACCGAGGATGTGGCCCAGCAGCTGGCGGGGGCCGTGGCAAGCGGCGCCGCACTGCCTGACGGCCTGTTCACGTTCAAGCCTTCGATTGAAGGAACCATGGCATGGGACGGCACGCAGGCCGTGGTGTTCACGCCCGCTGCCGGGGCGCTGGTACCGGGGGAGAAGTACAGTGCCAAGTTTGCACTTGCTGAGATTTTTCGACTCCGTCCTTCGGACTCCGCTCAAAATGACAAAAATGCGGTTAAGGATTTCCAGTATGGGTTTGCGGTGAGTAAGGCTGTGGAGGAGAGCGATGAGGAGGAGGATACCGGTGAGGGATTCAGGGTGAGGAGTGCAAAGCTGGAGGGGAGCTACATTGACGTGACCTTCAGCGAGGCTCCGGAGAATGCGGCAAAGCGCGGCCTTATAGAGCTTGACGGCGTAACAAGGAGCTATGTGCAGGTGATGGACGAGGTTGTGAGAGTGCACTTCGAGGGCCGCAAGGGAGACATGACGCTCACTGTAGACCGCAGTGTGAGAAATGCGCAGGGAGAGCCCCTGGCGCAGGAATACACCAAGGTGTTCAAGGATGGCGAAGAGGTGCCCGCAGTGAGCATTCCGCTCTCCGGGAACATCCTTCCCGACAAGGACCGCCTCCTGATTCCTTTCAGGGCCGTGAACCTGAGCGCCGTAGAGGTGAGGGTGGTTAAGATATATGAGAAGAATGTCCTGATGTTCCTCCAGGAGAATGAGATATCCGACAAATCCGGCATACGCCGCGCCGGAAGGCTTGTTTTCAAGGGTGACATTCCCCTTGAGGCCGACAACCTCCACAAGTGGAACAACCACTGCCTGGATCTCAGGAACATCATCAAGCAGGAACCGGGGGCAATCTACAACGTGAGGATTAGCTTCCGCCTGGACCAGAGCCTCTATGGCGGCAAGGAACCCATGAGGACCATTTCCACAACGGCCATAACCAAGGCCGATGAAAAGGTCTGGGACACCCAGAGCCCCTGGTACTGGGACAACGACTATGACTGGGATGCATACGACTGGCGTGAAGCCGGTGATCCCACGAAGCCTTCATTCTACATGAGCTCAGACAGGTTCCCGTCTGTGAGGATACTGGCTTCCGACATCGGCCTTGTTGCCGAATATGCCGGAGGGGACGAGCTGTGGATTGCCGCGACAGACCTTATATCGGCAAAACCCCTTGGCGGAGTGAGCGTTGAGGCGTTTGACTATCAGCTGCAGAGTATCGGCAAGGGAAAGACAGGCGGTGACGGACTTGCAAAGCTGAATGTTTCACACAGGCCCTTCGCTGTTGTGGGAAAGGCCGGCGGCAGCACCGCATACCTCAAGATGAGCGGCTCCGGACTGTCCCTGAGCAGGTTCGACGTGGGCGGACAGGTCCTCCAGGAGGGCCTCAAGGCCTATATCTACGGCGAACGCGGAGTCTGGAGGCCGGGCGACACGCTGCACCTTGCGGCCATTGTGAACGCCCTTCCGGACGGACACCCCGGAACGCTGGAGGTCTACACCCCCGCCGGACAGTTCTACTCAAAATACGTCCGCAGCTGCAATGACGGCTTCTTCTCCTTCGACGTCCCCACATCGGCCGATGATCCCACGGGCTACTGGAACGCATACCTGAAGATAGGCGGAAGTTCCTTCCACAAGACCATCCATGTAGAGACGGTGAAGCCCAACAGGCTCAAGATATCGGCAGGTTACCCTTCTGTGCTGGAAGCGGGAAAGACCGTAACGGTGCCCGTGAGCGCACAGTGGCTCAGCGGCGGCGTGGCAGGAGACTGCCCGGTGAACGCCAGAATGACCCTCAGAAGGGCCTCCGGGGCCTCTTTCAAGGGCTTCGAGAAGTACACCTTCATGAACCCCGCATCGTCTTTCAAGAGTGCCGAGTCGGAACTCTTCAAGGGGCGCCTTTCATCGGCAGGGGAGCTTAACGCCGTTGTGAATCTTCCCGCCGCTGCCGATGCGCCCGGCCTCCTGCAGGCTGCAATTGTGACATCTGTCCAGGAAAACGGCGGAGACGAGAGCTTTACCACCGCCGTGGTGCCTTTCTCCCCGTTCAGCGCCTATGTGGGCATTGCCGTACCGGACGGCGACTATCTTGAGACCGATGCCGACCAGCCCATCCGCATTGCCGTAGTGGATGCCTCCGGAAAGCGCGTGAAGGGCCACAAACTGGAATACGGCATCTACAAAACCGGCTGGAACTGGTGGTGGGAGAGCAGCCAGGGAGATCTTGACACCTGGATTGCAGGCACTTCCGTAGAGCGCATCTCCTCCGGAACCCTCACTTCCGGTTCATCCGACGCCACGGTAACGCTCAGGGTGAACTATCCCGACTGGGGCCGATACATGATTCTTGTCCGTGACATCACCTCCGGCCACGTGAGCGGAAGGGCTGTCACCGTTGACTGGCCCGAATACCGCGGCCGTGCCGACAGGCGCGATCCTGAATCCGTGACCATGCTCACCTTCTCTACCGACAAGCCTTCCTACAAGGTGGGAGAGAAGGCAACCGTGTACATTCCGGCCTCCGAGGGCTCCCAGGCCCTGGTTTCGCTGGAGAACGGTTCCCGTGTGCTGGACCGCAAGTGGGTAGCCCTCTCCGGCAAGGACACTCCCTGGAGCTTTACCATCACTGAGGACATGGCTCCCAATTTCTACGTACACGTGACACTGGTGCGCCCTTACAGCGCAACTGCCGATTCACAGCCCATCAGGCTCTACGGCGTGCAGCGCGTGAATGTGGAGAACCCGGCTTCCCATCTGGAACCGGTCATCGAACTTCCCAAGGTCCTGAGGCCTGAGGAAAAGTTCACCGTGAAGGTTTCAGAGAAAAACGGCAGGCAGATGACCTATACCCTTGCGATAGTTGACGAGGGACTTCTGGATCTCACTGCATTCAAGACTCCGGATCCCTGGAGTGCCATGAACAAGCCCGAGGCCCTTGGCGTGAACACCTGGGACCTCTATGACAGCGTGATAGGGGCCTTCGGCGGCCGCTTCAGCGTTTCCGCCGTGGGCGGTGACGAGGACGCACTGGTGAGCGCCCGCAAGGACAACCGTTTCAATCCGGTAGTGCTCTATGTGGCTCCCAGGACCCTCAAGAAGGGCACGGACAAACTTGAACTGCAGCTCCCGATGTATGTTGGAAGCGTGCGCGTGATGCTCATAGCAGGCCATGACGGCGCTTATGGTGCCACTGACGCCACCGTCCCCGTGCAGTCTCCTCTCATGGTAGTGACAACCCTGCCGCGCGTCCTGGGCTCATCGGAAAAGGTGAGCGTGCCTGTGAACGTGTTCAGCATGGAAGAGGGAGCGCTTGACGCAACTGTCTCCCTGAAGGTTGACGGCCCCGTGAAGATTGTGGGTGACGCAAGCCGGAAGGTGCATTTTGCAGGTGCCGGAGACTCCCTGGTGAGCTTCGGCCTTGAGGCAACCGGCGAGGGCATCGCCAACATCACCGTGAACGCTTCCGGCGCAGGACACAAGACATACGAGACCGTTGCCCTTGAGGTGAAGAACCCCAATCCGGAGACTACCGGCGTCGAGAGCTTCGTGCTGCCTGCAGGCGCTTCCAGGCGCATTGCAGAGGGTGCATCGGCCCAGATTTCCGTCTTCCCCGCCATCGATGCGGCCGGGCTCTTTGCCGACATGAAGAATTACCCGTACAACTGCGGAGAACAGCTGTCGGCCCGTGGTCTTACCTATCTGCACCTTCTGCCGATGCTGCCTGAAAACCTGGCAGCTGAGGCTCGCGAGCTCATCCCTTCGGTTGTGAACGCCCTCTATGCAAGGCAGAATGCCGACGGCGGCTTTGGCTACTGGGGCGGCGGAGCATCATCCACTTGGGTGTCCTCCATGGCCGGACAGTTCCTCTCCGAGGCTTCCAAGGCCGGATTCGAGGTGAATGCAGGTGTCCTGAAGGCCTGGAAGGGCTATCAGGAGAAGATGGTGAAAGTGTTCAGGATCTCCGGACAGCAGTTCTTTGACAATCTGGACCAGGCTTACAGGCTGTATACTCTGGCAGTTGCAGGTCATGACGCCGCTGCAGGAATGAACCGCCTGAGGGAAGCCGGCGAGATTGGCTCCAGGGCATCCTGGATGCTTGCAAGCGCCTATGCCGTGAGCGGCAAGAAAGATACAGCCAGAAAGATACTCGAAGGCGTAGGCCGGGAATTCCCCGAATACGAGCCCTACAACATTACCTACGGAAACTCCTTCAGGGACAAGATGGTCGCCCTTGAGGCGCTGTCACTTGTGGGCAATGTTGCCGATGCCCTTGCGCTTGCACGCGAGAGCGTTCCTGCAGGCGGGCTCTCTACACAGGAGAGCGCATTCGCCTCGATGGCATACGGACGCCTGCTGAAGGCTGTACCCACCCAGGCCGTGAATGCAACGCTTGACGGAAAGGCAGTGGTCTCTGCCGCGTCCATGGTAACAGTTGGCTCGGGAGAGCTTGCAAACAGCTCCGAGGGCCCGCTCTACGTGACGGTGCTTAAGACTTCCCGCGAGCCTTCTTCCAAGGCGCTTTCCAGCGGCATCGGGCTTGATGTCAGGTACATTGACGATGACGGTAAGGCCCTGAATCCTTCCTCACTGAAGCAGGGAACCCGCATGACGGCCGTGGTGAAGGTTACCAACCTCACCGGCCGTGCACTCGAGAACCTGTCACTGTCACTTGCAGTGCCTTCAGGATGGGAAATCGTGAATGACCGCCTGGTGGGAGGAGCATCTGAAGGATATGACCACAAGGATATCCGCGATGCCCGCGTAGACTGGTTCTACGCACTGCCTGCAGGCCGGTTCAAGACTTTCAGGATTGTGCTCCGCGCTGCTTATGAGGGCACTTACGTACTGCCTTCAGTGGTTGCAGGCGCCATGTACGAGCCTTCCGTTGCCGCATCTACCGCCGCAGGTACTGCAGTGGTTACACGATGAAACTCGGAAGAAAAGCCACAGTGTGTGCCGCAGGTTGCATCCTTGCACTCCTGTGGCTTTTCGTATTGCCTCAGGGGCTGTTCAGGGATACGGTGTATTCCACGGTGGTGGAATCGGCAGAGGGGGAGCTTCTGGGGGCCAGGATTGCGGCCGACGGGCAGTGGCGTTTCCCGCCGCAGGAGGCGGTGCCGGAAAGGTTCGCCACGGCGCTCATCCAGTTCGAGGACAGGCGTTTCCGGTGGCATCCGGGTGTGGATGTGCTGGCAATCGGCAGGGCGCTTAAGGAGAATACGCGCAGCGGGCATGTAGTGAGCGGGGGAAGTACCATAACCATGCAGGTGATACGTATTTCCCGGGGGAAGGAGAGGACGCTGTGGCAGAAGGTCATTGAGGCCGTTGAGGCAGTGAGGCTGGAGTGCCGGCATTCCAAGAAATACATACTGGCACAGTATGCGGCACATGCTCCGTTCGGAGGGAACGTGGTTGGCCTGGAGGCTGCTGCGTGGCGTTATTTCGGCGTTCCGGCGGGGGATTTGAGCTGGGGGGAATCGGCCCTTCTTGCGGTGCTGCCGAATGCGCCGTCGTCGCTGCATCCCGGGAAGGGAAGGGAGGAGCTGCTGGAAAAGCGCAACCGGCTGCTTAAGAGGTTGTTGGAGCATGGGGATATAGATAATGATACCTACAATGAGGCCGTGCTGGAGCCGCTTCCGGACAGGCCGGTGGCGCTGCCTTCGTATGCTTCGCACTATGTGGAGGGATGCCCGGCAGGCGTCCAGACGCGCTCTACCATACGGCTGCCGCTGCAAAGGGCGGTGGAGGAGGCGGTACGCCTGCGCTCGGATGCCCTTGCGGCAGAGGGCGTGGCAGACATGGCGGCAGTTGTGATTGACAATGCTACTGGGGATGTAGTGGCCTATGTGGGGAATTCTTCCCCGGAGCGCCAGAGGCCGGGTTCCGAGGTTGACATAGCGCGCTCTCCGCGGTCTACGGGCAGTATACTTAAGCCGCTTCTGTATGAGGCGGCGCTGGAGGACGGGACCATTCTTCCCGGCACTCTTCTTCCGGATATTCCGGTGAACCTTAACGGTTTTGCACCGCAGAACTTTGACAGGGAGTTTTACGGCGCCGTGCCTGCAAACGAGGCCCTCTCGCGTTCCCTTAACGTTCCGGCGGTGTTCCTCCTGCGCTCCTACGGGGTTCCTCGCTTCTACGACGTCCTTGTGAAAGCCGGGCTCACGACGCTCACCCACGACGCCTCCCACTACGGGCTTTCGCTCATCCTTGGCGGTGCGGAATGCACGCTTCTGGATATCACCATGGCGTATTCCGGGATGGTGAGAGATTTCTCGACTCCGCTCGAAATGACAAATAATAGGCGCCTTGCTATTTGGTATACTTTAGAGGCCCTTAAAGAGGTGAACAGACCGGATCAGCTGGACTGGAGGCTGATAGGGTCCGTGAGGAAGGCGGCATGGAAGACGGGAACGAGCTACGGGTTCCGCGATGCGTGGGCGGTGGGCATGATTCCGGCATACACCATCGGCGTGTGGGCCGGGAATGCCGAGGGCGAGGGCGTCCCTGGCCTTACCGGGGCGCGTGCCGCCGGGCCGGTCATGTTCGACATCCTGAACCTGCTGCCCCAGGGCGGGTGGTTCGAGGAACCGTCAGGGAGTGTTGTTTGGGCCGATGTGTGCAAGGCATCGGGCCACCTGGCGGGACCGGAGTGCCCGGAGACGGTGAGCATGCCGCTGCCTGAGAGGGCGATGGAGAGCGCCCCGTGCCCGTACCACAAGGGAGGTGCTTTCGTGCTGCCGCCGTCGATGGAATGGTACTACAGGCCTCATCATCCGGAGTATACAGGTGCAGGCAAGGCTTCTGGCGGGGCGAGGATGGAGTTCATCTATCCATCGGCACCGGGAAGTGTCCTGAGGATGCCGGCAAGAATGGGCACGGAAGAGCCAGGGATAGTGTTCAGGGTGGCGCACAGGGATGCCGGCACTACGCTGTGGTGGCACATGGACGGAGCATACGTTGGAGAGACCAGACTCATTCACGAGATAAGGCTGTCTCCGGCGCCTGGACGTCACCGTCTGACGGTTACAGATGCCTCCGGAGAGACAATTTCGACCTCTTTCACGTGCGAATAGCCGCTTTTTTGGGGCAGAGCGCGGAATAAAATGAAATTTTTTTTATATTTGAGGATATGAAAAAGTTTCTTCTGCTCATCATAGCTTTTTTCGCGGCGACTGCAGCTGCTCTGGCGCAGAACAATTCGTATCAGTTGGACGACGAGTGTTTTGAAGCTTATCGCCAGACAGAACTTAAGGCCGGCACCCCGGAATTCGCGGCCGCCAATGCCCAGCTCATGAAGGTCGCCATCGAAAAAGGCGACACCAAGGCCCAGACGCTCTATTACGTCATGGCCCTCAAGGATGCAACGCGCAGGTACAGGTATTTGGAATCCACCCCCGAAACGGACAAGGATGTCCTTCAGAAGACGGACGACCTCAAAAAAGTTGCAGAGAAACTCGGCTATATCCAGTATTACTACTACGCTTACGAGCTGGCGCAGAATTATTTCTTCAACCACGGCAAGAGCATTCAGGCCATGGACATGGTTGAGGAGATGAGAAAGATAGCAGTCCAGAAAGGTGACGAATACGGAGTGTGGATGGGCACCCGCTATATTCTGGCCCTGTATATCGCCCAGAACGACTATATATCGGCGAAGAGCTATATCCAGGAGGCGATACGCATTTACGAGAATTCCACGGACCCTACCATACGCAGGCAGAGCGGAACGCGCCTGTACTGTGACCTTGCCGACACCTATCCCATCGGCCATGATTCCGTAAAGGTGAACCTCCGCAAGGCCGATGCTTCGGCGCGGGCGCATCTCGACAGCCTCCGCATCAATTATCACAAGGCCAAGCTCTATGCCTATGAGAGGAATGTCGAGGGCTATGAAGCGGCCAGGGACTACTGCAAGGAAGACCCGATGCTCTTCCATGTGAGTACGTCGGCAGAACTGCTTTTCGACGACATAGACAAACTGGTGTACCACCTGCCGGGCACGGACTCCCTCACCCTTGAGGTTGACCGCCTGAAAATCAGGGAGGTGAAGTACCTTGCAAACATCGCCGAACACCACGGATACAAGGAACTGGCTTTCGAAATCGAAAAAAAGCTGGTGGGAAGGGATGAACGGTATCTTTCCGAGGCCAACCGCTCCCGCCTGTCGGAGCTTGAGGCAAAGATGGGAAACACCGTCCTGTCGTCGGAAGTGATGGAAGAGAGGCTCAAATCTCAGAAGGCCATGACAATGGTGATGATATTGATTGTAGTATTCCTCCTTGTTGTGGTGGCGTTCTTTGTAATATACACCCTCCAGCTCAAAAAGAAGAACGAACAGATACGCCTTGCCAATGAGGCCAAAACCCGTTTTGTGCAGAACATGAGCCACGAAGTGAGAACCCCTCTGAACGCCATCGTGGGCTTCTCCCAGCTGCTTTCCCTGCCGGACGGCAGCTTCTCCGAAGAAGAGAAGTCAGAGTTCTCCGGGCACATAGTGAACAACACCAAGATGCTAACCATGCTCCTGGACGACATCCTGAATGCATCGGCCATGGACAGCGGCAATTACCGGATAAACTATGAAACCGGAGAGATGCACTTCATTGCAAAGGCAGCCATCACCAGTTCCGAACACCGTCTCCAGCCCGGCGTGCAGATGTACTACAAGCCTGCCGATGAGACGCCGTTCACATTCACCACGGACCCCAGCCGTGTGCAGCAAATCCTCATAAACCTTCTCACGAACGCATGCAAGCACACTTCCAAGGGCGAGATTGTCCTGGAGAGCTGCGTGAGCGACGGTTACGTGAAATATACCGTTACGGACACAGGCCCCGGCATCCCCGCCGACCAGGCCGAAAAAATCTTCGACCGCTTCACCAAGCTGAACGAATTCGTCCAGGGAACCGGCCTTGGGCTTTCCATCTGCCGCGATATCGCATCCCGCATGGATGCCAAGGTCTATCTTGACACAAGCTATACAGGGGGCTCCCGTTTTGTGTTTGAAGTCCCCGTTTCACCGAAGACAAACGATACTAATGCCAAATAAAATCGTATTATGACTCCTTTATACGCACAGGATCACGACTATTCTGCTTACAATGTCCTTGCAGTGGACGATATTCCCCTGAACCTTCTTCTGGTCCAGAAGATGCTTTCCCGTTTCAATTTCAAGATGCGCACGGCATCCGGCGGCCAGCAGGCCCTTGACGCCGTTGCAGCCCAGAAACCGGATCTTATCCTTCTGGATCTCATGATGCCGGGAATAGACGGCTTTGAAGTCATAAAGAGGCTTCGCGAGAATCCGGAGACTGCAGACATCCAGATTGTCATCCTCAGTGCCCTTAACTCCAACGAGGACGTCGTAAAGGGCTTCAACGTGGGTGCGAATGACTTCATCATGAAGCCTATCATCATGGAGAAGCTCCTTACCTGCGTCATCACCCAGCTGCAGATAGTAGAAGGCAAGAAGAAGTGAAAAGGGCCCTTCTGACGCTTGCGGTACTGTGCTTTGCCATTTCGGGCAGGGCGCAGATAGTGAACCGTCTCAATGTAGACAAGGACGTCTTTGAGAGATATGCCTGGGGCAGGATGCAGGAGTACAGCCCTGAAAACCTCGCCCTTGCCGATTCCCTCTACGCCCTTGGAGACCGTACCGGCAACTTCCGCTACAAGTGCCTGGCGCTGTCCCTGGAGTTCCCCGTACGCTTTGCGCAGGGGGAGTATGACAGGATGGATGAATCGGCCCTGGAGCTCAAGGAAATCCTTGCCGACAAGCGTGACGCGCACTTCCGCTCGTTCTACTTCTCGTCCCTGCACGAGTACTGCCAGTATCTGGTACATATCGGCAGGGCGTCTGACGCAATGCTGGAGGCCCGCGCAATGGAGAGGCTGGCATCGGCAGAAAAGAGGCCGCTGGGAAAGATGTATGCCTACAGGATCATCGGCCTTATCCAGAGCGACCGCGACAATACCTTCCTGGCTATCAGGAATTTCGAGCAGGCGGTGCGATACTGCAAGGAGGCCCGCGCGGAGCAGGACCTTCCCAACCTCTATATCCTTATCGCGCAGGAGAACATCGCAATGCACGACTTCGTGGCGGCAGATGACTATTGCGCCCTGGCAGAGGGGTATCAGCAGTTCTCGAGGTCCATCGGCATGAAGGTGCTCATGACAAGGGTCTATCTCTACTATACGCAGGGGCGCCTCGACGCCTTCTGGGACAGCTATTCGCAGCTGCTGGAGAATCCCCTCTACCAGCACCAGACCGACGCCGACAGCCGCCTTTCCATGGACATCTGCTACCTTCGTTCCAAGGGCAGGCTTGACGAGGCCCTTGCCGCTGCCGATTCCCTTGGCACAGCCCGCGCCCGCTTTGAGCAGAAACATGGCATTTATGCCGATCTGGGCCGCTACGACGGGGCTTATTCGTCCCTAATGGGGCTCATGGGGGCCAAGGACTCCATCTACATCAAGGTGCAGAACGAAGACCTTGCCATCCTTGATGCCGAAATGAACAACGCCGCCCTCCGTGAGGAGGCCCAGAGGCTCAAGGCGCAGAACCAGATTACCATCCTGCTGGGCTTCTTGGTGATGTTTGCCATCGCATTCTTTGCCATACTCCTGAGCCAGTGGCAGCTGAGGCAGAACCTTGAGGAGATGCGCCGCAAGAACAACCAGGCGCTTGCCGCCCGCCGTGCCTTCCAGAAGGCCATGGAGGCCAAGGAGGCAGAGAACTCCTATAAAGTGAAGATATTACAGAACCGTACAACAAATCCTCTTACAGGCTATGAAGATTTCCTCGATATTTAAGCACCATTCTTCTGAACTGGTTGCGCTTGCCATATTCCTTGTGGGCTCTGCCCTTGCAATGCTGGGGCTCATCCAGAAGGTGCCGCTTATCCTTGGCATCCTTGGGGTTGTAATACTTGCCTCCGGCCTGTTCTTTTTCTGTATCAGGTACACTTCGGAGAAGGTGTACAAGGACTATTACAAGGACAGCTATGAGATAGAGCACGATACCATTGAAGAGGAAATCCGCAAGTCCATGGTCTATCACCGCTACCAGGAGGCCGTCCTGGCGCGCTACGAAAGCGCCTGCCGGGACCTTGGCCTTGTTGACGAGCAGAAGGACTGGCTCCTTGACCTTCTCATGGCAGAGAAGGACAAGGTGGACCGGCAGCTCGCCTCAGAGGGCGGCGGACATATCTAGGGGGGTGTGCGTTTGTGTGGGGTGTGACGAATGAACGGCCTTGGGGATTGTTCCAGGGCTGTTTTTTGACTGTTTCTGAAAGTTTTTCCGCAGTTCATTTCCGGACATTCAGAAAAGTTTATACGTTTCCGAATGCCTGTCCGGAATAATTTGCATATTATTGTAGTTCCAAAAGATTATGGACTATGGAACAATTATTCAAACCGAAACTCTACGTCAATCCAATGGTTGATGTGGCATTTAAGTACCTGTTTGGTACAGAGAAGAACAAGCATCTTCTGAAAGGACTTCTGGAAAATGTTTTCAAGAAGGAAATTGAAGAAATCACGTATGACAACACCGAGCAGATAGGAGAGTCTGTAGATGCGCGAAATGCATATTTCGACGTAGTTTGCAGGAGCAAGAGCGGCGAAGAATTTATTGTCGAGTGCCAGGTACGCCCTCAAGATTTCTTTGCAGAACGAGCTCTGTTCTATGTTTCCCGTGTTATCTCCAGCCAAGCACCAAAAGGGCCATGGGATTATGGCTTCAAGCCGGTCTATTTCCTTGGCCTTGTAGATTTTTCATTGCCTGAACAAATGGGACATGGCGGAGGATATGTGCACCATTACTCTCTTCGAAATGATTTAACGGGAGGAGTTATGACTGATGTTGTAAAATTTGTATTCATGGAAGTGGGCCCTTTCGACAAGACATTCGATGAATGTGAATCATTTGAGGAGAAGTTCTTGTTTTATATGAAGAATCTCCCTATTTTTGCTGACAGACCAGATACTCATCAGGAAGACTATTTTAACGAACTGCTGCAGACAGCGGAATTTCTTGCAATGGATATGGAAACTCAGGCAATGTACGAGAAGCGCCTCAAGGAGATGCGTGATATTCAGAACGTGGAAAACTACTTCCGCCGCGTTACCCTTGCTGAAGGCCGTGAAAAAGGGCTTGCAGAGGGCCGTGAAAAGGGACTTGCCGAAGGTAGAGCCGAAGGTAGAGCTGAAGGTAGAGCTGAAGGTAGGGCTGAAGGTAGGGCCGAAGGTAGGGCCGAAGGTAGGGCCGAAGGACAAACTTTCAAGGCTAAAGAGATAGCGGGAAGATTGTTGGCCATGGGACTCACAGTGAAGCAAGTAGCGGATGCTACAGGACTAAGTCCGGAGGAAATTAGGGCAATGCAGTAGTATGTAGCTATTTGCAGTTGCATTTGCAGCCCCGTTGACACCAACGTCTCTGTGTCCGCGGGGCGTTTTTTGCGCAAGGTGTGCTTATGTGAGGGGGACCTTGTGCACTGTGGGGCCTGGGAGACCGATTTCTGCGCAAGGTCCCGGCCCTGAAATTCCACCTTGTGCACCACTGGGTGATGGGATGACGAAATGAACGGCCTTTGGGAGTGATCCGAAGTCGTTTCTGAAATTTTTTGCACTTCAATTACGATACATTCAGAAAAGTTTATACGTTTCCGAATGTCTGTCCGGAAAAGAATGTCTATTATTGTATCGAAAGGCATGCTATTAATGCTTGTGATTTGTTTAATGATATATTATTTTATATCTTTGCAATGAGAAGGTACAAGGTCAAGGAAGTAATCAGAATGCTTGAAGATGACGGGTGGTATCTTGTCGCCAAGAGAGGGAGCCACCGTCAATATAAGCATAGTCAGAAAAAAGGAAGAGTAACGGTAAACGAGAAACCTTCAGCAACATTGGATCAGGAAATATTGAACAGCATCTGGAAACAGGCCGGATGGAAGTGAATATGGCAAAAATTGATATACTTATCGACTATACAGATAATTTTGCGGCATGTCCGCAGAATGGTGATATTGCGTGCATATCTACAGGGCGGACACTGGATGAGGTTAAGGCTAATATTGTATCGGCGCTGGAGTTTCACAGAGATGGCTTGCTGGAAGACGGCATAGCGTTACCAGAGGAACTGCAGGGCGATATTGTACCTGTTTTCCATCTTAGCACGCGTGCTCAACTAAAGTATACAGACCGATATATTACCAGAAAGGCCCTTGCCCGCGAAACCGGCATTGCTGAGCAGCAACTGAGCCATTATGCGAACGGTCTTCGCCATCCCCGTCCCGCAATGCAACAGCGCATTGCCGATGGTATCCGCACCATCAGCCAGCGCCTGCTGCTCATATTCTAAGGTATGTGAACTTTGGGCTACATCCCCAGCATCAGGACGGGGGAGATGCCAAGGACGGCGCAGAGGGCTTTGGCAATGCGAAGGGTGGGTTCTGCCCTGCCGGAAACGTAGTCGCTCACGCGGGAGGGGCTCACTCCAATCATCCCGGCAAGTTCTTTCTGAGTCATTCCTTTTTCTTCAAGGGACTCTTGAATAAGTTCGGAGACCGTAGGCTTGCCGATGGGGAAGTGCTCCTTCTCATAAGCAATCACAAAGTCTGACATAATTGCGAGCTCAATAGCCTCCGGGGCCGATGCAGGCTTGCTGTCATCTACGAGTGGCAGCAATTCCTCCACCCTGTGAAGGGCGTATTCATACCTCATTTGATTCAAATCCTTTTTCATATCGTACTCGCATCTATTTTATCATAATCCTGATGAGTGCCGACTTGTTCCTATTTCATGTCGTTGGCAATGTCCATCAAATACTGCTGAATGAGATTCACTTTCTCTTTAACGGAATCAAAATAAATAAGATGAATATATGCCTTCCCTTCGGGCGTTTCAATGGTAATCAGATGATCAGCTACTGGTAATTGAGGGTAACGCAACTTCCCTTGTTCATATAGTAAGGAGAAAAGCCGATTCCTATATTGGGCCGGAGTGATTGATTTTGTTTTTCGCATCCCTGGCACAGAATTGATTTCATCACAATAGTAGTATAGAATTACCTCTGGATTCTCCTGTAAGAAGCTCACAATGAGGTCTATGATGGAATAGAGGACGGCAGGGCTGATTGGAGCATCACCTTTTATGCGCTCAAGCGTGATATCAACGAGTTCTGTGCGTCCAAGCGCCTGACGGATATCACCTATAGCAGAATCAGAAAAAGAAGAGAGCGAAATACGGATTTCACTCTCTTGTTCTGATTGTAGGGAAAAAGAGATATTCATTTGACTTCAAGATTGAATGTGCAAGATTTATTCTCTTGCAGTCTCATTCGCTGCGCATCTTTGTGTTCGCGCAGTTTTTCAAGAAGTTCGTTCATCTTGACAGATGAACTTTTTATTACCATATTCTTTTCGTCACGTTTCATATGTGCAAACCTTAGATTTGCAGCGTAGTTATCTGTAATCAGGTTTGTCTGACAAAAATAGTAAATTTATGCCGATATTGAAAGTTTAACAAAGGACAATGGAGCCGGGCGGTTCTCAATTTTGTGCAATGGGTAAGACCCG
>JAFTFV010000063.1 GCA_017458265.1 Bacteroidales bacterium
GTCCATGGCCCAAAACGTGCTTTAAGCAGGGCAAAGAACCACCGTTAAAGCACACTTTCCGCAGTCCATGGCCCAAAACGTGCTTTAAGCAGGGCACAGAACCACCGTTAAAGCACACTTTCCGCAGTCCATGGCCCAAAACGTGCTTTAAGCAGGGCACAGAACCATCGTTAAAGCACACTTTCCGCACTCCATGGCCCAAAACGTGCTTTAAGCAGGGCATTACCAATGGCAGAGGCTTGTATACAGCCACCTGATGCACGATTTACGTGGTTTTTCTACAGTTGATGGCCAGACATAGCCACCTGATGCAGAATATCGGCCATTTTCCTGCAACAGGTGGCGGCTTCGACGGAGACATCACCTTCACGAACACCCCCGCTCGTCTCAACCATTGCCGCATTGACAGGCAGAATGCACACAAGGCCGATTACAACGCCGACGCGGCAACGAAATCGGCCCAAAACGCCAAAATCATTGCCGCGTCGGCATAAAAAACGGCCACTCATAGCGTACAAACGCCAACGCGGCCGTGAAAACGCCTACCTGCCTCCGTACATATTCTCGTAGTACTTCTGGTAGTCGCCGGAGGTGACGTTGTCCATCCAGTCCTGGTTGTCAAGGTACCAGCGGACGGTCTTTTCGATGCCCTCCTCGAACTGCAGGGACGGTTCCCAGCCAAGTTCGCGCTGGAGTTTGGACGAATCGATTGCATAACGAAGGTCGTGCCCCGCACGGTCCGTGACATAAGTGATGAGATCCATGTCAGCGCCCTCAGGACGTCCAAGCAGCCTGTCCACCGTATTGATCAGCACCTTGATTATGTCGATGTTCTTCCACTCGTTGAATCCGCCGATATTGTAAGTATCTCCGATCACGCCTTTATGGAAAATCAGGTCGATAGCCCGTGCATGGTCCTCCACATACAGCCAGTCGCGCACGTTCTCTCCCTTGCCATAGACCGGCAGGGGCTTCCTGTGCCTGATATTGTTGATGAACAGCGGAATGAGCTTCTCCGGGAACTGGTAAGGGCCGTAGTTGTTCGAGCAGTTCGTAACGATTGTAGGCAGCCCGTAAGTGTCATGGAATGCGCGCACAAAGTGGTCCGATGATGCCTTTGCAGCAGAATACGGTGAATGCGGCTGATACTTCAGGTCCTCCGTAAAGAACTTCGAACCATACGCCAGGTGGTGCTTTCCGGAAGAAGCCTTGGTTGTGAACGGCGGCTCGATTCCGGAAGGGTCCGTCATCTCCAGCGCCCCATACACCTCATCCGTGGAAATGTGGTAGAAACGGCACTGAACAACACTGTTGTCATCTCGACCAAGCGAAGCGCGCGGAGAGATCTCCCATCCCATGGGCTCCCAATACGTCTTCGCAGCCTGCAGCAGCGACAGCGTACCCATCACATTGGTCTGCGCAAAAGTGAACGGATCCTTGATGGACCTGTCTACATGGCTCTCAGCCGCCAGATGAATAATGCCGTCTACATGCTCTGTACGCATGAGATCCAACACACCCTCAAAGTCGCAGATGTCCATCTTGACGAACTTGTAATTGGGCTTGGACTCGATGTCGCGAAGATTAGCGAGATTCCCCGCATACGTGAGCTTGTCCAGGTTGATAATCTTATAGTCAGGATATTTGTTCACGAAAAGGCGAACAACATGACTGCCGATGAAACCGGCACCGCCGGTGATGATAATGGTTCTCATATCTTTTCTACGTTTTCAATTTTCACATTAGGAAAAGCCACTACGGCGATGCCCTGCACGCACACCAGGAGCTTCCTGTCGTGCTTGATGCGGCGCACATAACCCTCATAGCCCTTGTAGGGGCCGTCCGTCACGCGGACCTTATCCCCCACCATGTATTTATCCGTATCCGTTCCCAGGAATTCCGCCCCTTCGGCCGCTGCCGATGTAGCCAGCCTGAACACATCCATTTCATGGTCCGATATAGGGCCCGGCCCTTTCCGGTCCACATCCTTGTAGTACATGAAAACATCCCACTTGTCCCGTTTGAGTTTTTCGAGATAAGTGCTTGAACATTTCACAAACAGAAGCGATGGAATAAGGGGCACATCCACAATCCGGGCACCCTCCTTGACACGGGTCATAGGGACGAAAGTCTCGTAGCGCAAAGCCTTGAAATCCTCACGGAGCCTGTCCACACGGTTGTAGAAAACCTTGAGGGCATACCAGTATTTTTCCCGCGGACGTGCCAAATCTAATTAGGTTAGTTATAGTAACTAACAAAGATAGGCAATAATTCCGTAATTACAAAGAGATGACGCCGCTGCCCATCATTTCCTCCCCGTCGTACCACACGGCAAACTGCCCTGCCGATATCCCCCTCTGCGCACAGTCGAAAAGGATGAAAAGCCCGTCCTCCCGCATGAAAAGCGTCGCGCTCTGCAGCGGCTGCCGATACCGTATCCTCACCCTCTGCCGACGGCTCTCCCCCGGCTTCAGCGCCACGTCCGGACGTATCCAGTGCACCTCCTCCGGCGCCACCCTCAGACAGAATCTGCTAAGCCCCTTATGATGATGACCTTCACCAATATAGACAATGTTATTTAAAGTATCGGTCGATATCACAAAAACCGGCTCTGCATGCCCCCCAATCCCCAGTCCTTTCCTCTGGCCGATGGTATAGAACTGCGCCCCCTCATGCCTTCCTACAATCCTTCCGTAAGGGTTCTCCTTCCACCTCGTTTTCTTGATATGTTTCTTCCCGCTCCGATAGGTCTCCGTCTCGAATTTTATATCGTAAGAAACAGGAGTTGCAAGCACCGCAAGTTCCTCGTCCGAAGGCTCCCGCCCATAAGGGCTCTCCCCCAGCGGCTGCCCGTCCGACGTAAGCACCTTCTCCTCCGGCGCATAATGCACCGTCCGGTCCAGTTCCACTCCGGACCTAAGCAAACTTCCCAGTATCTCCTGCTGCCTGCAGTAAAGCTCATCGGCAGCATAGTATGCGTCGAAAACCTCTACCACATCCCCCTCCACGGACGCCAGCTTCTGCTTCAGGAACGTCGGCAGATCCACCTTCCCCACAAAGCAAATCCCCTGCGAATCCTTCTTCTGAGCCGACGGCAAATCCGCCTCCTTGGCAATCCTCCTGACCTCCGGCTTGGTGAGATGCCCTATCGGGAAAAGCGCTCTCGAAAGCTGCTCCTGGCTCAGCTGGCACAGGAAATACGTCTGATCCTTATTCGGATCCGTCCCTTCGTATATACTATAAATTACATCAGATTTCTCCACGCGCTCCACTTGGTCGAAATGACAGGAATTGTCATTTCGAGCGGAGGCGAAGCCGGAGTCGAGAAATCTCATACCTTTGCGGCAATAATGCCCGGTGGCAACGTAATCGGCCCCCATTTTGCGGGCGACTTCAAGGAAGGCGTCGAACTTTATCTCGCGGTTGCAGAGGACGTCAGGGTTGGGCGTGCGGCCTTTTTCGTACTCGGAGAACATGTAGTCCACCACCCTCTGGCGATATTTTTCCGAAAGGTCCACGAAGTAGAAAGGTATGCCGATTTTCCTTGCGACGAGCTCGGCCACGAAGCGGTCCTCCTCCCATTCGCAGTCGCCGTGGAGGGTTGTGGAGGCGTCTGACCAGTTCTGCATGAACATGGCAAAAACGTCGTAGCCTTCCTGCCTCAGGAGGTACGCCGCCACCGACGAGTCCACCCCGCCGGAAAGCCCCACGCAAACCTTGATTTTACTTTTGTCCATACGCTGCAAAGGTAGCAATATTTTTACTATATTTGTAAATATGAAAATTTGTATCATTGTAGCAATGGAGAGCGAGTACGCCCTCCTTCAGAAAGTGCTTGAAAGCGGAGAACTTCCCAAACCGCACACTATAAAGGTAGTCCGCTGCGGAATGGGCAAGGTTAACGCCGCCATAACCGCAACAGAGGTAATTGCAGCAGAAAAACCTGACCTTGTCATTTCTACGGGCGTTGCAGGCTCTGCAAGCCACAGCGTACACACCGGAGACTTTGTGGTTAGCAGTGAAATAGTCTTCCATGACGCCTGGTACGGAGAGGGCAACCTCTACGGTCAGGTGCAGGACCTCCCGGCCCGTTTCAGCGCCCCGGCAGAACTGGTTGCCAAGGCTCAGAAGCTTGGCGCAAAACCCGGCCTCATCGCATCCGGAGACAAGTTCATCGAGGACAGCAAGGACGTGGAATTCATCCTTGGCCACTTCCCCGACGCCCTTGCCGTCGACATGGAATCCGGCGCCCTGGCACAGGTCTGCTACATAAAAGGCGTTCCCTTCATCTCACTCCGCCTCATTTCCGACGGCAACGACGACGCCCACATGGAAGCCTACCTCAACTTCTGGAAAACCGCCGGCGACGAGAGCTTCCGCATGGTAAAATCATTCTTAGAAACTATATAACATCATGGCACAGAAAGGAAAAGTGGCCCTCTGGATACTCATAGTGATCCTGGGCCTTGCCATCCTGGCGACACCCTTCATCTATTTCAAGTACCTCTGGGTGTTCTCCGACGGCACCAAAACCGGAGAACTCAACTCCCTCACCTACACCGGCTACATCTGGAAAACCTACGAGGGCGAAATCATCCTCTCCGGCTACGGCGCAAAGAACAGCACCAGCGTCCAGAGCAAGATCTTCAAGTTCTCCGTCTCTGACAAGGAAGTTGCAGAAAAGCTAACCCGCATGACCGGCCTCCGCGTCACCGTCCACTACAAGGAATACAAGGGCGTCCTCCCCTGGCGAGGCTATGAAAAATCCATCGTAGACAGCGTCGAAGACGAACCCGCCCCCGCCTCAACCGTTAACGAAGACGACAGCATCTTCCTATGAGAAAACTCGTCATCATAGCACTCCTCGCCCCCCTCTCCCTCAACGCCCAGACCGTCATCGACACACGTGAGGCCCATCCCGGCAGGGACCTCACCATGGAAGAGGCCATCTACCGTGGCGTGGGATATGCCCGTGCCGCCGCCAGCTGGACCGGGGCCGATGAATTCCTCGTCGCCACCACGCCCGGCAAGGTCCTGAAGGGCAGCACCAAAACCGCCGAACTCGCAGACTGCACCCCCGAACGCCGGGACCGAAGCCCCTGGATTGAAGGCCCCGCCGGCAACGCCATCCTCCTTGACGGCAGCTCGCTCAAGGGCCGCACCGCCGCTGGAGAGGAGTTCTACATCGGCAAGTCCGACGACAACAACATCGTCTACGGCGGCTCCTCAATGAGGAATGAATTCGGCTTTGAGAAGGGTTGGCTGTTCTCCCCTTCCGGAAAGAAGCTGGCCTTTTACAGAAAGGACCAGACCGCCGTCACGGAGTTTCCTCTTCTTGACATAAAATCCCGCACCGGCAGCCTCGAGAGCCTGAAATATCCCATGAACGGGATGGAGTCGGAGAAGCTTACAATCGGCATTTATGACTTTGAGAGCGCCTCTACCGTTTGGCTGGACGTGACCGATTTCACTGACGAGCGCTACATCACAAACCTTGCCTGGAGCCCCTCAGAGGACTATATCATTGCGCAGGTTGTAGACCGTTCCCAGCATCACATGCGCATGAACAAGTATTCAGCCGCAACGGGCCGCTTTGTGCGCACCATCCTCCGGGAAGACAATGACGCCTGGATAGAACCTCTGAATCCCGTCTGGTTTCTCCGTGAAGACATCTTCGTCTACCGCACAGACAACCGGGACTCCTTCCGGAGCCTCTATCTTGTGGATACCGTAGGTACAGTGAGGCGCATCACCCCTGCCGATGCCGATGTAGAGTACCTGGGCTATGACGGAAAATCGGTCTTCTACACCTCTGCAGAGGTATCTCCCGTAGAGAATCACCTCTTCAAGATTGGCGTTACCCTGCCTAAGTCCAAGACCGTGCAGAAGGCCAAAATCGGCAAGCCCATACAGCTCACCCGCGGCCGCGGCTGGCACACAGTGGAGCTTTCTGCCGACAATAAGTGGTTCCTCGACCGCCGCAGCAACCTGAATACCCCTGCTGTGCTGTCCCTGGCATCCACTGACGGCAAAAAGTACCGTGAACTGTTCTCTGCCTCAGACCCTCTGGAGGACTACGCCTCCTGCAAGGTAGAGCTTGGAACCGTCCCCTCTGCCGACGGCGCCTTTGACAATTACTACCGCCTCATCTATCCCAAGGACTTCGACGCTTCCAGAAAGTATCCCCTTGTGGTCTACGTCTACGGCGGCCCCCACAGCCAGCTGGTTCGCGACACCTGGCTGGGAGAGATCCGTATGTGGGAAATGCTCATGGCGCAGAAGGGCTACTTCGTGTACGTACAGGACAATCGCGGCACATCGAATCGCGGCGCCGCCTTCGAGAAGGCCATCAACCGCCAGTGCGGCGTAGAGGAGATGAAGGACCAGATGGTGGGCATAAACCGCCTCCTGGAGCTTCCCTACATTGATTCTTCGCGCGTTGGCGTACACGGCTGGAGCTACGGCGGCTTCATGACCAACTCCCTCATGACTCACTACCCTGACGTCTTCAAAGTGGGCGTCGCCGGCGGTCCCGTCATCGACTGGAAGTGGTACGAAATCATGTACGGAGAACGCTACATGGACAATCCTTCCACCAATCCGGAAGGCTTTGCCAGAACCTCTCTCATAAACTGGGCTCCCAAGCTCCGCGGCAAACTCCTCATCTGCCAGGGCGCCATCGATGACACCGTCGTCTGGGAGCACAGCCTCTCCTTCATCCAGGAATGCATCGACCGCGAAATCCCCGTGGACTACTTCCCCTACCCCACCGCCCGCCACAACGTCTTCGGACGCAATCGCATTCACCTCATGGACAAAGTCACACAGTATTTTGAAGATTATCTATGACTAATCTAGCAATTATCGGCGGCGGCCCCGCCGGATACGTTGCAGCGGAGAAAGCTGCAAAGGCGGGCCTTTCGGTAGTACTTTTTGAAAAGGAAGAACTTGGCGGTGTGTGCCTGAACGAGGGGTGCATACCCACAAAGACACTGCTCTACAGTGCCAAGATTTATGATTACTCCAAGCATGGAGACCGATACGGAGTGAACTTCGAGGGCGCAACCCTTGACTTCCCGGCAGTTATGAAGAGGAAGGACAAAGTGGTGAAAAAGCTCGTCGGAGGCATCAAGGTTCGCATGCGTAACGCTGCCGTGGAAGTAGTGAAGGGAGATGCCATGATTAACGGCCCTGTTGCCGGCGGCTTCTCCGTAACCTGCGGCGAGACCACGTACGAGGCAGAGAAACTTCTCATCTGTACGGGCTCATCGGCAGTTGTGCCGCCTATTCCCGGGGTCGCGGGCAATCCCGCCGTGGTCACGAACCGTGAGATATTGAAACTAACGGAAGCGCCTCAGAGACTGGTGATTATCGGAGGCGGCGTTATCGGCATGGAGTTCGCGAGCTTCTTCAATTCCATCGGCACTCAGGTGACCGTGGTAGAAATGCTTCCGAAGATTCTGGGGCCGATGGACCCCGACATCTCCGCAATGCTGCAGGCGCAGTACGCCAAGAAGGGCGTGGATTTCCACCTGAGCTGCAAAGTCACCGCGGTGGAAGGCAGCACGGTGGTGTACGAAACCCCTGCCGGAGACGTTGAGCGCGCAGAAGGAGACCTGGTTCTGATGTCCGTCGGAAGGCGCCCGAACCTTCGCGGATTCGGCCTTGAGAACCTTGGCGTTACCGTAGAGCGCGGCATCGTGGTGGACTCCCACATGCAGACCTCCGTTCCGGGTGTCTACGCCGCCGGTGACGTCACGGCCCTATCCATGCTGGCCCATACGGCATCCCGCCAGGCAGAAGTAGCTGTGAACCACATGCTTGGACTGGCCGATTCCATGTCCTACGACGCCATCCCCGGCATCGTGTACACTAATCCTGAGGTTGCCGGCGTTGGAGCCATCGAAGGCGCGCGCGTACTGCAGCTCCCCATGGCCTACAGCGGCCGCTTCGTTGCAGAGAACGAACGCGGCGAAGGTGTCTGCAAAGTGGTCCTGGATGCTTCCGATCACGTCATCGGCGTGCACATGCTGGGAAACCCCTGCTCGGAAATCATAACCGCCGCTGCAGTTGCCATCTCCCGCCGCTGCACGGTCTCTGAACTCCTCCAGGTAGTCTTCCCCCACCCCACCGTCTCCGAAATCCTTAAGGAAACCCTGGCCTCGATGGAGTAATCAGGATAATAATTCCATGAATTCTTCATAGGAGAGTCCGTCAAAGTACTCTCCTATTTTTATTGTGAACAAGTCTTCCGGGCGTTTGCCTATCATGAGCGCGGTAAGTTCGCTGGCGGGACGGGCGCCAAGGAAATCGCCTTCGAAGGACACTTCCGTGAAGCGGCCGTGCTTCAGGGAGTAGCGCACCGTCACTGTTCCGCACTGGAATTTGCAGGAACGTGAGAACTCTGCCGACGGCGAATGCCCATAAATCCACTCCCATCTTCTGAACTTGCTTTCCGCTATCTCCTCCACTTCCTGCAGTTGTTGCGGCGTGAGTGCGCAAGGAGCCCCCTGTCTTGTACAAAACTCCAGTACTGCCGTAATGAATTCCTGCACAGAACCGTAAGGCAGGTACTCCCGCAGGTTGGCAACACGCATGCGCACAGACTCCACACCTGCAGCGGAAAGCTTGCTTCCCGGCACCGCCAGCGCCTGAGTAAGCGCTTCCAAATCAACGTCATACATGAGGGTTCCATGCACCATCATGCGGTGGGGGGCGCCAGAAGCATACCTCTTGGCGTACCCGGAACACTTGCGGCCATCTACCAGGATGTCGTTGCGGCCGGTGACATCGGCAGGAACGCCCATGGAGCGCAGGGCGGCGGCAATCACGGACGGGCCGGAAGCCACCCAGGGGCCGGAACCCACAAACGTGTAATTCACGTTGCCAAGGTCATGATACACCGCTCCCCCGCCGGATACGCGGCGAACCGGCAGAATGCCATGCGCGCGCAGATACGGCAGATTCACCTCGGCATATATGCTCTGGTTCAGCCCCAGTATCACGGACGGGGCGTTCTGCCACAGGTACACTCCTTCGAAGTCCGTATTCTCCAGTACATAGCTGTCAAAGGCCATGTTGAAGTACGGATCCGTAGACGTATTCAGAAGGTAGTTCATATCTCTGAGAGTTCCAGCCAGCGGAGTTCGGCAGCATCCAGCTCATCAGTCAGGGCCCCATAGCGCTCTGATGCGGCGCGGAGCTCATCGGCAGTGGCTGTGCCGCCGGAAAGGACAGCCTCCAGGGAGGCCTTTTCGGACTCCAGCTCTTCCAGCCTCACCTCCAGCGCCTTCAGCTCCTGCTGCTCCTTATAGGAAAGCTTCCGTTTTGAAGGCGTCTTAACCTTCTCTGCTACAGGCTTTTCCTTATCGGCAACCAGCCCCGCCTCATAGTCCTTTATAAAGCTCCGGTACTCTGTGTAATTGCCGATGAAGTCCTTCACCACGCCGTCTCCGCAGAACACGAAAAGGTGGTCTACTAGGCGGTCAAGGAAGTGACGGTCGTGCGAGACTATGACCAGCGATCCCTTGAACTCCAGAAGGTACTCTTCCAGGATGTCCAGCGTTACGATATCAAGGTCGTTGGTGGGCTCGTCCAGGATAAGGAAATTCGGCTGCTGCATCAAAACGGTCAGCAGGTACAGCCTGCGCTTTTCCCCGCCGGAAAGCCTTTCCACGGGGGTCTGGAGCATGTCGTGCGGGAAGAGGAAACGGCTCAGGAGGTGCGTATCGGCAACGGTTTCGAGGACTGTCTGGCCCGGTTTGAAGGACATGCCGCTCTGGTGGTAGTAGCCCACTTTGAGCGAATCTCCCAGTTCTACCACGCCGTCCATCCGGCCGCCCATCGACGGCTTCCATCCGCCAGTGATGAGGTTCAGGAACGTGGTCTTCCCAGCCGCGTTTTTTCCCACTATGCCGATTCTCTCATACCTCTGGAAATTGTAGCTGAAGTGGCTCAGGTAGCATTTTTCATCGGCCCCGGGGGCGCCCCACCAGAAGCTGAGGTCCTTGCAACTTATGACCTTGTTGCCAAGGTAGGTGTTGCCGATGCGGGTGTCCGTCATGTCTACCTTCTTGATGGTGTAGGAATCGGCAGCCCTTTCCTTTATGGCCTCGAAGGCCTGCTTGCGGTATTTGGCTTTTCCGGTCCTGGCGCAGGGAGAGGCGTGAATCCACTCCAGCTCCCGGCGGAAGATGTTCCGGACCTTCTCAGTCTCGGCATTGTAATTGTCGATGCGCTCCTCCCTCTTCTCAAGGAAGTTAGTATAGTCCCCGCGGTAGATGTAGATGCTGCCGCGGTCCAGTTCCATGACGGTGTTGCACACGCGGTCAAGGAAGTAGCGGTCGTGGGTTACCATGAAGAGAGTGCATCGACTGTGCCTGAGATGCTGCTCCAGGAACTCGATGGCATCTGTATCCAGGTGGTTCGTGGGCTCGTCCATGATGTAGAAATCGGCCTCGGAGGCAAGCATTTCCGTGAGGGCAACGCGTTTGATTTCGCCGCCGGAGAGGTCCCGCATGGCCTTTTCCGTGTCCGTGAGGCCGAACTGCGTCAGGAGCCTCTGCACCCTTCTCTCGTACTCCCAGTAGTGCTCCTCGTCAAGGTGTTCCGTCCACTTCCTGGAACCGTCCATGATCTGCTTCAGGATGGATTTCTCCGGGTCGAAGGCATACTCCTGCTCCAGAAACGCTATGCGGATGTCCTTCAGGAACAGCACCTTTCCGCCGCTGTCCGACGAGTCCTTCCCCGCAAGTATCATCAGCAGCGAAGTCTTCCCGGTGCCGTTGGGGGCGATGAGCGCCACCTTGTCACCTTCATTTATATTGAAGCCGATGCCCTCGAACAGCACCTTGGGCCCGTAGGACTTGGAAATATTCTCAATCTGAAGGTAACTTGCCATAATGGGAACAAAGATAGCAAAATTATGCGTAAATTTGTGCCGATATGAACCCTATCTACAACCGCACAGCCATCCTCGTGGGCGACACTGCGATGGAAGCCCTTGGCAGAGCCCGCGTCATCCTCTTCGGCGTGGGCGGCGTTGGCAGCTGGTGTGCCGAAGGCCTCATCCGCTCCGGCGTCACCAATCTCACCATCGTGGATTCCGACTGCGTGGCCGTCTCCAACGTCAACCGCCAGAGCATGGCAACCAGCCTCACCATAGGCCGGGTGAAAGTAGAAGCCCTCAAGGATAAACTCCTGGAAATCAACCCGTCGGCAAATATCACCGCCATCCGTTCCGTATACTGTGAAGAAACCTCTGCCGATTTCGACCTCGACAGTTACGACTACGTCATCGATGCCATCGACTCCCTCAAGGACAAGTCCAACCTCATCCTGAACGCCGCCGCCAGCAAGGCAAAGCTCTTCTCCGCCATGGGCGCCGCCGTCAAAATCGACCCCACAAAGGTCCGCGTTGCCGATTTCTGGTCCGTGCGCGGCTGTCCCCTCGCCGCCGCCATCCGCAAGAAGTTCCGCCGTAACGGCACCCTGCCAGCCAAGAAGTTCCTCTGCGTCTACGACGAGGAGGTCCTCCCCAACGCCGGCACCGTGAACTACGCCCTGGACGAAGTCTCCACCGGCTCCGGCAGCACCTCCAAAGCCGTCACCAACGGCACCATGGCCCACATCACCGCCATCTTCGGCTTCACCCTCTCCGGCCTCGTCATCCAAGACATCGTTTCGCACGCATAGGCGCCTATATGGACACGAAAAAAGACTCAGCAAAATTTTGCTGAGTCTTTTTTCCTGTGAGGACTGGCAGATTTGAACTGCCGACCTCTTGCCTGTCAAGCAAGCGCTCTAAACCAACTGAGCTAAGCCCTCATGACTTTGGGGATGCAAATATAGAAACAATTTATCAATCCACCAAATTTATCTTACTTCTCCAATATGGATTTTGCGTAATCCAGCGTGAGGGTGAAGGTTTTCTTGCGGGAAGTGGGGGCGGTGAACATGGCGTCGGCCATGAGGCGTTCGCAGATGGAGCGAAGGCCGCGGGCACCGAGCTTGTTCTTGAGGGCAGTATCTACAATCAAATCCATAACCTCCGGCTCTATGACGAGTTCCATGCCGTCCATCTCGAAAAGCTTCTTGTACTGGCGCAGGATGGCGTTTTTGGGTTCGGTAAGGATGCGCTTCAGGGATTCCCTGTCAAGCTGGTCCAGGTAAGTGATGACGGGGAGTCGGCCTACGATTTCCGGGATGAGGCCATAGGCACGGAGGTCCATGGCGTCTACATACTGCAGGAGATCATCGGTACCCACACGCTCCTTGTTCTCGGCATTGAATCCGATGATCCTCGTATTCTTTCTGAGGGCGATGTGCCTTTCGATGCCTTCGAACGCACCGCCGCAGATGAAGAGGATGTTCTGCGTGTTCACGTGAATGAACTCCTGCTCAGGATGCTTGCGGCCGCCCTTTGGCGGAACGTTCACAACGGCGCCTTCCAGGAGCTTGAGCATCGCCTGCTGCACGCCCTCTCCGGACACGTCGCGCGTGATGGAAGGATTGTCGCTCTTTCTGGCAATCTTGTCGATTTCGTCGATGAAGACGATGCCCCGCTCTGCCTTTGCCTGGTCAAAATCGGCCTCCTGGAGCAGTCTCGTGAGGATACTCTCTACGTCTTCGCCAACGTAGCCGGCCTCTGTGAGGACGGTGGCGTCCACGATGGTGAACGGCACATCCAGCATCTTGGCGATGGTGCGCGCAAGCAAAGTCTTACCAGTACCGGTGGGGCCCACCAGGAGGATGTTGGACTTCTCAAGCTCTACGCCGTCGTCAGGCTTTTCCACCAGGTTGTGGCTGATGCGCTTGTAGTGGTTGTACACCGCCACGGACAGCACCTTCTTCGCCCTCTCCTGGCCGATGACATACTGATCCAGATAATCCTTTATCTCCTTCGGCTTCGGGGCCTTTCCCATCTTCACCGGCTCACTGCTCCGGGCCGATGACTGCCCCTCCACCTCATCCACATACTCCTTTGCAAGGCGTACGCAGTCAGGGCAGATGGAACCGGTAAGTCCCTTGAGAAGATAAGGGACCTCAGTGTCCGGCCTGCCGCAGAATACGCAGCGGTCCTTGACATTCTTGGATGCCATCCTACTTGCTCCTCTTTGTAAGAATCTCGTCAACCATACCGTACTCCAGGGCCTCCTGGGCGCTCATCCAGTAGTCGCGTTCACCGTCGGCAGCAACCTTAGCCACCTTCTGGCCGGTATGCTGGGCGATGATGGAGAAGAGTTCGGCACGGGTTTTCTCAATCTCCTTTGCAGCGATGAGGATCTCCGTAGCCTGGCCCTGGGCTCCGCCAAGCGGCTGATGGATGAGAACGCGGGAATGAGGAAGCGCGCTGCGCTTTCCCTTCTCCCCTGCGCACAGAAGCACTGCGCCCATGGATGCCGCCATGCCCGTGCACACGGTGGCCACGTCAGGCTGCACCAGCTGCATGGTATCGTAAATACCAAGGCCGGATGTTACCTGACCGCCGGGAGTGTTAAGGTACATGGTGATATCGGCACCGGGGTCATTGGATGCAAGGAAAAGGAGCTGGGCCTGGATGATGTTGGCAACGTCATCGTCGATGGGAACGCCAAGGAAGATGATGCGGTCCATCATAAGACGTGAGAACACGTCCATCTGGGCAACGTTCAGTTTCCTTTCCTCCGTAATTGTGGGGTTGATATACCCGTCATACACGGACGTATAACGAGAAAGGGTCATCGAACTGATGCCCCTTCCCTTCACTGCAAATTTGTCAAATTCCTTCATATAGCTACTTAAGTTCACGGAACTTGTCCTGGGAGATTTTCTTGTGGGTGAGAGTAACCTCGTCACGGACGCGGGCGATGGCGGCATTGTCCTCGCACTGCTCCTCAAGACGGTTATACTGGTTCTTGTCCTGGAGCATGTTCTCTGCGGCGGAATCGATGAGATTCTGAGGCATGCCGGCCATTCCGTACATTGCGTACTGATATGCGACATAGTTCTTAGCAGCATTCAGAACATCCTCACGGGAAACCTTGAGATTGAACTTCTGCATGATGTAGCCGCGTACGAGCTGCCACTTGAAGTCCTCGATGAAGCCGGGGAACTCCTTCTCTACCTGTTCGGCAGTGAATTTGCCCTCGTTTACGTAGATGAGCCAGCGCTTCAGGAAAGCCTCAGGGAGCTCTACGCCTGCCTTCTCCACGAAGTACTTGCGTACATCGGCACCGAAGCGGAAGTTTGCATCCTGCTCGTGACCGGCCTTGATGCGCTCAACGACCTTCTCCTCGAACTGCTCCTCTGTGGTAACTGCGCCCTCTCCGAAGAGCTTGTCCCAGCTTTCCTGGTTGCTCTCTCCGGGAACGTAGGTCTTGACGTTGACCACGGTGAACTCAAACATAGGATCAAGGTTTGCAAGCTGGTTCTTGTCAACCTTGAGCATTGCAGCGCGGTCTGTCTCGTTGGTGAAAGCGGCGTTCACGTCGATCTTGAACTTCTCGCCGGCCTTCTTGCCGATGAAAGCGCCGCGTGCTTCCTCTGCCACCTGTGCGATGGAAACATAGACACCCTCTGCCTTATGGCCTTCGTTTGCCATGTCTACCACCAGGTAGTCACCCTCTGCCGATACCTTGCCTTCCTGCAGGCTGCCTACGCTCTGGAGCATCTGCTCACGGGTAGCCTTCTTCTGGTCTGCGGTGACGTTGATGTCATAGTAGACGATCTTGTCGTCCTTGTTCACGTCGAAATTGATTTCGGGAGTCTGGGCGATGTCGAACTTGAAGGTGAAGTCGGAGCCTTCTGCCCAGGAGAGCTGAGGCTGGTCCTCGGAAGGAAGAGGCTCGCCCACGACGCGGATCTTCTCGTCGGCAATGAACTTGTCAAGCTGCTCGCCAAGAAGGCCGTTCACGCAGTCGTAAAGGGCCTGCTCGCCATAAAAACGCTTGATCATGGGCATCGGGGCCATTCCCTTACGGAAGCCCTTGATGTCTGCCTTGCGGCGATAATCGTTCAGACGCTTCCTCAGCGGCTCTGCATAATCTGCTGCTGCAATCTCTACAGTAACCTGATAATTCAGTGCATCAGGCTGATTTTTAATAATATTCATATATAAATCTGTTAAATTTCAGAAAAGGACCGCAAAATTACTAAAAAAAACACATAATTCCAATTATGAGAGATAGATATACTCTCTGAAACCTGTTGCCGCCCACGGCCAATTCTATCGCTTTCTTTTGGGATAAGCGACTCTGCCGTGATACATCTGCTGGAGGTAGGTTTTGAGCATGGCTTTGACCTGGCCCAGTTCGTGGATGGTGATGTCTGCGTCTTCCAGCTGGCCGGCCTTTTCCTTGGAACCGACGATGCCTTCCACAAAGCGGTCGAAGGCCTCGGGAGTGAACTCTTTGAGGGTGCGGGAGGCGGCTTCGATGGAGTCGCAGATCATGAGGATGACCTGTTCCTTCGTCGCCGGCTTCTTTCCGTGATAGCAGAAGGCCGATGTGTTCTCCGGGTCTCCCCCGTCATTGAGGTACTGGTTCAGGAAATAGGCGGTTGCCGATGTCCCGTGATGCGTGCGGATGAAGTCCTTGATCTCTGCCGGGAGGCGGTGCTCCTCTGCAATGGCAAGACCGTCGTCAACGTGGCGGATGATGTCGGCAGCGCTCTCCATGGGCGTTTTTCCCTCATGGTAGCGGGCAGCGCCCGCAGAGAGCGACTCGTTCTCCACGAAGCACTGAGGGTTCTGCATCTTGCCAAGGTCGTGGTACAGGGCGCCCGCCCTGAGGAGCGGCACGTTGGCATCCACAGCCCTTCCCACATAATCCACCATGTTCATCACCTGAATGCAGTGCTGGAAGGTCCCGGGGGCCTTTGCCTGGAGCTCCTGAAGGAGGCTGTTGTTGGTGTCGGCAAGCTCTACGAGACGGGTGCTTGAGACAAGGTTGAATATCTTCTCGAAAAGGTAGATGAGAGGATACAGGGCAACGGTGAGCATGGAGCCCACGAATATCTCGATTGCATCCAGCCACCAGCCTGCATTGCTTCCTACGTCGATGAGCCTGAAGCCGAAGAATACCAGAATCTCCACCACGAAGATTATGAGCGCATTGATGAACTGCTGCCATCCCTTGCTCAGGTAGCCGAAGGTCTCTATCGTAACCGCACCTGCAACGAGATACATCACAAAGAACTCCATACCGTTCCTGCTGAAGATAAGCAGCGGGAGCAGCATTACCATGTATATCGGCAGGATTACCTTCTTCCTTACGAAGGCAAGGAGGTACAGCGCAAACACCGGATACGGTATCATGTACATGAACTGCGGCGCCACTGCCAGCACGATGAACGTGACTACGGCGGCAAGCAGGAAGATGAACAGCAGGAACATGTACCGGCTCCGGTAATTGAATATCCAGCGGTTGGTGTAATAGATGCTCAGATACAGCAGCACGCAGAGTGCAAGGGCTATGAGCATGTTCCCCAGATAAAGAAAAACTCTGGGGCCGTCGTAGCCGTAAACCTTGTTGTACTCCTCCTTGTAGGAATCCAGCATCTGGGCCACCTCGGCAGTGACGATTTCACCCTTTGAGACTATCTTCTCGTCGGCCTTCACGTAGCCAAGCGTGGGAGAAACGTAGTCGTCGGATTCGGCGTGGGTGAGCTCCGTCATGCTCTTGTCGTACAGAAGGTTAGGGACTATTACGTTATACACGCCAGAACGCCTGAACAGGGAATCCAGGTTCACGGAAGGATAGCTCTTCGCAACCAGAGCGACCAGCTGGTCCTTTGCCTCCGAAACCCTGTAAACCTCCTGCAGGGCAGTCTGCGTGGCCCTTTTGTTCTTCTGTACGTAAATGAGGTTCTCTGAAACCTTTGCCGATGAGTGGTCCAGCTTCACCTTGGCATCGGAAATGATACCCTTGGCATAGATGTCTTCCAGCCTTGTCACCACGGCGGGACGGATGTTCTTGTATACGCCAAGGTCCAGGCTCTGGACGTTCTTCACAGCCTGCGACACGGCATCGTCCGAGTACTTGTAATAAGGTATGACGATGGAAGCGCTCTGTCCCCTTTCGTCCCTTATCTGTTCCTCTGTCTTGAGGATAGGAAAGTCGAACTGGGAGATAAGCGTCTCATACGGCCACGGGGAGCCTTTCCTGTAGTCATAATTGAATTTCGCGGTCCTTGGCATGAAAAGCACAAGGACTGCGAAAATAACGATGAAAGGTATGAACCTTTTGGATATCTTAGGCGTCGATATTTGCATAATGGGCGTTTTCTTCGATAAAGGCGCGGCGAGGCGGTACGTCGTCTCCCATCAGCATGGAGAAGGTACGTTCTGCATCGGCGGCGTTTTCGATGGTAATCTGCCTGAGGACACGGCGGCTCGGGTCCATGGTGGTTTCCCAGAGCTGGGTGTCTGACATTTCACCTAGACCTTTGTAGCGCTGTACGGTGATACCCTTTTCGGTGCCGCGGCCAAGTTCTGCGGTTGCGGCCTCGCGCTGGGCATCGGTCCAGCAGTAGCGCTCTTCCTTGCCCTTTTTCACCAGATAGAGCGGAGGAGTTGCCAGGTAGACATATCCGTTCTTGATGAGGTCGAACATGTAGCGGAAGAAGAAGGTAAGGATGAGGCAGGCGATGTGGGCGCCGTCGACATCGGCATCGGTCATGATTATGACCTTGTGGTAACGGAGCTTGGAGAGGTCCATGTGCTTTTCGCCGGTTTCGTCCTCCTGGGCAACCGTAACGCCAAGGGCGGTGTAGATATTGCGCACTTCCTGGCTCTCGAATGCACGGTCCTGGGCAGCCTTCTCCACGTTCAGGATTTTACCGCGGAGCGGCAGGATTGCCTGGGTGCGGCGGTCGCGGCCCTGCTTTGCGGTACCGCCTGCGGAATCTCCCTCCACGAGGAAGAGTTCGCATTTTTCGGGGTCGTGGTCGGAACAGTCGGCAAGCTTTCCGGGCATGCCAGCGCCGCCCATCGGGGTTTTGCGCTGAACCATTTCACGGGCTTTGCGGGCTGCTGCACGGGCGGTAGCGGCAAGTACAATCTTCTCGATGATGGTCTTCGCCTCCTTGGGATGCTCCTCAAGGTACTGGTCGATGGCCGCCGCCGTTGCCTGGGACACTGCCGATGTGGCCTCAGGGTTACCCAGCTTGGTCTTTGTCTGGCCTTCGAACTGAGGCTCTGCCACCTTCACGGAGATGACGGCGGTGAGGCCTTCGCGGAAGTCTTCGGGACTGAGGTCGCCCTTGAACTTTGCAAGGAGGTTGTTCTTCTCTGCATAGTTCTTGAGGGAACGGGAAAGGCCCATCTTGAAGCCCTGGAGATGGGTACCGCCTTCAATTGTGTGGATGTTGTTCACGTAGGAGTAAATCCTCTCGGAGAAGCCGGTGTTGTACTGGAGGGCGATGTCGATCGGGATCACCTTGTCGGCGTTGACGCAGATCGGTTCCGGGATCAGCTTCGGA
>JAFTFV010000064.1 GCA_017458265.1 Bacteroidales bacterium
CTACACGGTAGTAGTGAAGAATCTGTTGTTTAAGGTCCATAGAAATCATTGTTTAGAGATTTACTTACGCAAATCTACAATGCTTTCCAGTGGTCCCTTTTTCAAATAGAATCGTGGGGGAATTTTACTTTACTATTTACACTCCTGGGCAATGCGCATTTCAAGGTCGAAACGGCGCTCGGGAGCGGATACCTGCCTTGCCAGCTTGGAGAGAGTTTCCATCTGGCTCTTCTTTCTTGCGACATAGACCTCCCTGGAACTTACGTATCCGTCAAGTTCCTGCAGCAGGGCTTCGGTCTGGCGGTCCGGACCATATACGTGGCAGGACGTGAAAAGGGCGAGTGCTATTAACAGTGTGGTGTGCTTCTGCCTCATAAGGCAAAGATAGCAAAAGAATTACAACTTCCTAAGCGCGGCGGCAATTTCTTCCTCGCGGCCTTCGGGGACCACGGGGGAAACAAACGACAGCATCTGCAGCACCTTGGCTTCCTTCTCGGGGATGCCGCGGGACCGCATGTAGAACAGTTCCTCCTCTCCAAGGCGGCCGACGGTGGCGCCATGGGAGCATTTTACGTCATCGGCATAAATCTCCAGCTGGGGGAGGGTTTCTACCTTGGCGGTTTCGGAGAGGATGATGTTGTGGTTTTCCTGGAGGGCTTCTGTGCCGTCTGCTCCGGGGGCTACGACGATGACGCCGTCAAAGCGGACGTCGGCACTGCCGCCTGCGATGCCCTTTATGAGCTGGCGGGAGTGACAGTTCTTTACGCGGTGGTGGACAAGGGTGCGGATGCGGACCTTCTCATCGGCACGGGAGAGGTACAGGGCCTTGATTTCGAGGTTTGCACCTTCGCCCGTGAGGTCTACGGCAACGTCGATGTCACGGCTTTCGCCGGGGAGGACGACGTAGGTGAGCTGCAGGGTTTCACCTGCGGCAACTTTGTAATGGCTGCCGCAGATTGGATCTATGTATCTGCCGTGTCCCATGCGCTAAAACTGGTCAAAGCCCTTGGATTCAATCGCTTCTATGAGTTCACGGCCGCCGGTTTTCACTATGCGGCCTGCCTTTAGGACATGAACCACGTCCGGCTGGACGTATTCAAGAAGCTTGTGGTAGTGGGTTATTATGATGGAAGAGCGCTCGGGGGTTCTGAGGGCATTTACGCCGTCGGCAACTATCTTGAGGGCGTCAACGTCAAGGCCGCTGTCGGTTTCATCGAGGATGGAAAGGACGGGCTCCAGCATGGCCATCTGGAAGATTTCGTTGCGCTTCTTTTCACCGCCGGAGAAGCCAACGTTCACTTCCCGCTTTGCAAAGTCGGGATTCATTTTCAGCTGTGCCATCTTCTCTTTCTGGAGTTTGAGGAACTCTCCGGCCTTGAGTTCGGGAAGACCCTGGGCCTTGCGGCGGGCGGCCAGTGCGGCCTTCATGAAAGCCGTGATGGACACGCCGGGGATCTCTACCGGATACTGGAAACTGAGGAAAATACCGGCCCATGAGCGCTCCTCAGGGCTCATTTCCAGAAGGTTCCGGCCCATGAAGGTAACAGAGCCGTCCGTGACCTCGTAGTCCGGCCTGCCGGTAAGGACAGCGCTGAGCGTACTCTTGCCCGCACCGTTGGGGCCCATGACAGCATGAACCTCTCCGGGGCCGATGGTAAGGTCAATTCCCTTGAGTATTTCCTTGTCGCCTATGGCGGCGTGAAGGTTTTGTATTGACAGCATGCGTGAAATATAATTATCTTATTTTCAACAACTTATTCATTTTGCTTTACCCGTTTTGGCGGAAAGCCTTTCACTTAATCTTCTCATTTTCAGCGGCTTGCATTTCACGGGCATACCGCTTCCCCCAGCTCACCAGCGACCATATACCGTTTACAAGGTAGAAACCGGAGACGGCGCACATGAACACGTTGCCGACGCTCAGGTGCAGGGCTATCTGCGTGATATTAACTATAAGCCACACCACCCAGCAGTCCCACTTTTTCTGTGCGCTCAGGTACTGGGCAAGGATGATAAGGGCCGTTACTACGGAGTCCAGATAGGGATGCGGGTCTGCGGGGAAAAGCCTGTCCAGGGTCCAGCCCCATACACCGGCAACCACCAGGATGCCCACGGCCGCTATTACGCGCGCCGGCCAGGAGAGCATGCTCACCCTGAGTGCCGAACGGTCCTCTGCCGATTCCTCCTCCGGACGTGGATGCGTCCAGCGCCAGTGACCCACGACGTTGATTGCAAGCGACACCGGCTGAAGAAGAAGGCTCGCGTACAGGCTGCGGTTCCAGAACAGGAAAAACAACGCAGCCGTATACAGGTATCCCACCCAGAAATTATACTTGGAATTCCTTCCTGCAAGGAAAACGCAGGTAAGCCCCAGGATGGAACTCACCAGGTCCAGAAGCAGCACCGGGCGGCCTCCAAGTATGAAAAGTACGGTATCCATCAGCCAACGGAGCCTTCAAGTGAAACCTGCAGGAGCTTGCGTGCTTCAACGGCGAACTCCATGGGAAGACGGGACAGCACCTCCCTGGCATAACCTCCCACGATAAGCCCAACCGCATCCTCCTGACCGATACCCCTTTGCCCGCAATAGAACAGCTGGTCCTCCGAAATCTTGGAGGTTGTCGCCTCGTGCTCAACTACGGCCGCAGGATTGAACGACTGGATATCGGGAAATGTGTGTGCACCACAGTCTCTGCCGATGAGAAGGCTGTCGCACTGGGAGTAGTTGCGTGCTCCAACGGCACCCTTCGCCATGCGAACAAGGCCCCTGTAGCTGTTCTGGCTCTTTCCTGCCGATATGCCCTTTGACACGATGCGGCTCTTTGTGCCGCGGCCAAGATGAATCATCTTGGTGCCGGTGTCGGCCTGCTGGAAGTTATTGGTAACGGCGACGGAGTAGAATTCCGAGCTGCTGTAATCTCCTTTCAGGATGGTGGAGGGGTATTTCCAGGTGATTGCAGAGCCTGTTTCCACCTGGGTCCAGCTGAGGTGAGAGCCGCTGCCCTTGCAGATACCGCGCTTGGTGACGAGGTTCAAGATGCCGCCGCGGCCCTCGGAATCTCCGGGATACCAGTTCTGGACGGTGCTGTATTTGACATCGGCATCTTTCTCCACCACAATCTCTACAACGGCGGCATGGAGCTGCTGTTCGTCCCTCATGGGGGCGGTGCAGCCTTCCATGTAGGAGACGTAGGAGCCTTCATCGGCAACGATGAGGGTGCGCTCGAACTGGCCGGTGCCGCGGGCGTTGATGCGGAAGTAGCTGGAAAGCTCCATGGGGCATTTTACACCCTTTGGAATATAGCAGAAGGAGCCGTCCGAAAAGACTGCGCTGTTGAGCGCCGCAAAGTAGTTGTCCCCTACCGGAACCACGCTGGCAAGGTATTTACGGACAAGGTCCGGATGCTCCTTTACGGCCTCCGAGAACGAGCAGAAGATGATTCCCTTCTCCTCAAGAGCCTTGCGGAAGGTGGTTGTGACGGATACGGAGTCGAAAACCGCATCCACGGCGACAACGCCGGCAAGGACCTCGCGCTCATTGAGCGGAATGCCCAGCTTGTCAAAGGTTTCCTGCAGTTTGGGGTCTATCTCCTTGGGCCTGTCTTTGTCCTTCTTTGGCGCCGCATAGTAGATGATGTCCTGGAAATCTATTTTAGGCATGTCCAGGTGGGCCCAGTCCGGCATGGGCATCTTTTCCCACCGGCGGAAGGCGTCCAGCCTGAATTCCAGCAGCCACTCAGGCTCCTCTTTCCTCTTGGAAATGAGCCTTATTATATCTTCATTCAGTCCCTTGGGGATGAACTCCTGTTCGACGTCGGTTACGAAACCTTCCTTGTACTCCCCGGAGGTGAATTCCTTTATTATCTTTTTGTCTTCTGACATAGGAGTACAAAGATAGTGAAAAAAATCAGTCCTCCCACCGGAGAATGCGGGAGCCGGAAGGAGAAACGGTGATTGAAACCTTCAGGGCCTCTTCCGGAAGAAGGTCTTCGATGTTCTCCGGCCATTCCATTATGCAAAGGCAGCCGGAATCCAGATAATCATACAGGCCGATGTCAAGGGCTTCCGCCGGCTTGTTTATGCGGTAGAAGTCAAAATGGAAGATGCTCTCTCCGCCGCGGGAGCGGTATTCATTGACTATGGCGAAGGTTGGAGAGCTTATGGCATCTTCCTCAACGCCCAGGGCCTTGCAGACAGCCGTGGTGAAGGTTGTCTTTCCGGCGCCCATGGCGCCGTAAAGGGCAACCAGGCGGTTCTGCCCTATCTCTTTCAGGAACTCTGCGGCAGCCGTTTCAAGGCCGTCCAGGGAAGGTATTTCTATCGTGTGAATCATCGGCACAAAGATAGTCATAATTCTTCATTCCCGGCGAATGGAAGTGAAATATCCCGGAAAATGCCATTCCTGCCGTTCAGAGCGGCCGGCTATTACCAGATGGCTGCCGGAATCTGCGTCTGAGAGGGCCACATGGTATTGTCCGCCGATGAGCGCCGCGCACAGAGGAGAAGTGAAAGTGTAGCGGTTTTCTTCCATCGGAATCATCGTATGACCGGTATATATCCTGTTCACCTTTCCGTCCTTTACGGTTACATAGTGGCCGCCAAGGAGCATGTCGGGAATGACGCCGCCGGCCATGGCCGGGCAGAAATCAAGCAGCCCCGAAAAGGATTTCGCCCAGAATGTATCCTCCCCGCGGCCTCTGCTGCACCATTTGACGCAGGCGCCTCCGGAATAAGGAACAATCCACATTCCGGAAGGAATTTCACCTTCCGTCTTGGCTATAGTAATGCTTTCGTCGCTTCTGATGAATTCGAGTTTTCCACCGTCCAGACGCTTTGCAATATATATTTCATCTCCAAGGACACGGATGTCAAGGACAGACTCGGAGCTCAAGGTCTCAAAAAGCCTGACGGTCTCTGCACCCTTCATTACATGATACTCACAGGAGCTCTTTCCCAAGGAGATGCAGTATGCATAATACAGGCCGCCGGAAAACGCCCCGCCGTCCCACTCCGTGAGCATGTTTGAGCCGACGATGCGGCCTGCGGGATCTGAATATATCTCCTTTCCGTTTATACGGTAGGAAAAGCCGCGTCCGGCTCTCTGGCCAAGCGTGTAGATGTCTCCGTCCAGTATGCAGAAGCCAACGATAACCTCCTCTCCGGCATAGCGGAACAGCTCCTCCCCGTCCTTGAAAATCACGGTTTCATGGCCCTCAATTGCATCTGAATACAGGTGTCCTCCGCGCGCCCGGTGCCGCTCGGGACTGTCTCCGGCAGGCGCCCTTGCCACAATTCTCCCGTCCCTGAAAAGCAGGATCTCTCCATTGGAAACGGCCGTGAGATACAGCGAGGGGCCATTTTCGGCCTCTTCCTGAGGCTTGCCGGCAGAGGCATACTCACTGAAGCGCCCCTGTTCTCTCATATAACGCGGCAAAGCGTTCCTGTCAGGCTTGGTACAGGAAAGCAGCAGCGCAAGGCCCGCCGTCAGCATCATTATTCTTCTCATTCCATCAAATTTTTATTAGCTTTGCATCCATGATTACCCATCCCAACGTCAAAATCAACCTTGGACTGAACGTCCTTTCCCGCCGAGAGGACGGGTATCACAACCTTGAGACACTTTTTGTCCCCTCTGCCGATTTCTCCGACACCCTGGAAATCGTCACCGGTTACGATTTTTCCAAGACCATAGGCAGCTTTGAAGGCACTCCCACCGTGCAGGCAATCTCTCCGGACGGAAAACTGATGATTTCCATCTCGCGGGCCGAAGGCGTAGACTGGGATCCTCTCAAGGACCTCACAGCAAAGGCCTATTTCCTTCTTGCACATGATTTTGACCTTCCGCCGATGAAAATCTACCTGCAGAAGAAGTCTCCCGTGGGCGCCGGCCTCGGAGGCGGTTCTGCCGACGCCGCCTTCGCCCTCAGGATGATCTCCTCCCTTGCCGGGCTGGACCTTGCCGATAACACCCTTGCCGCCTATGCCGCCCGCCTTGGCAGCGACTGTGCATTCTTCATCTACAACACCCCCATGTTCGGCAGCGGCCGCGGAGAGATACTGGAAACTTTTCCTCTGGATCTCAGCCGTTTCAACATCAAGCTATACATCCCTGAAGGCATCTCCGTCTCCACTGCCGATGCCTACCGCGGCATTGTACCGGCCATCCCGCAGAAGCCACTCAGGGAGGTTCTGCTCCAAGATCCGTCCACATGGAAGGAAGAACTGAAAAACGACTTCGAGACAACCGTTTTCCGGAAATACCCCGCCCTTGCAGGCGTAAAGGACAGGCTCTACGCGGAAGGGGCCCTGTATGCAGCGATGTCGGGAAGCGGATCGGCCTTTTTCTCACTCTCATACAAATAGACTTTTACGGTCCAGGAAGCGGTAGGAGGCCGCTTCGGCAATGTGCTCCGCAAGAATATCGGCCTCCCCGGAAAGGTCTGCTATGGTCCTTGCGATCTTTATGATGCGGGTATAGGCCCTTGCAGAAAGACCCATCCTGTCAATGATGCTTTCCAGAAGGTCTGTGCCCTCCGGGCCGAGCGGGCAGAAACGCTCCATTTCACGGGAACTCATCTCTGCATTGGTGAATATTCCCGTTCCCCGAAAGCGCTGCTGTTGGATTTCCCGCGCTGCCGCCACCCTTTCCGCCACCGCCGAAGACGGCTCTGCCTTTTGCCCGCGTATAAGCGCCTGGGTTTCAACCGGATGCATCCATATCTGCAGGTCGATTCTGTCCATTACAGGGCCGCTCAGCTTCGAGAGATAGGCGGCCCGTTTGCCGGGCGGGCATACGCATCGGCCTTCTTCTCCCCAGTAGCCGCAGGGGCAGGGATTCGTGGCGGCTACAAGCATGAAAGAGGCGGGGTATTCAATCTTTGCCTTGAGGCGGGAAATGGTTACCTTATGGTCCTCCAAAGGGGCCCTGAGCGCCTCCAGGGTGCCTTTTGGCGCTTCACAGAATTCGTCAAGAAAGAGCACCCCACCGCTTGCAAGTGAGACCTCCCCGGGCATGATGTTCTCACCGGAGCCTCCGCCCAATACCGCCACTTTCGAGGCCGATATATGCGGCGCCCTGAAGGGCCTCCGGCGCCTGAGCCCCGGACCGCCCGACGACTTCCCCGCCACGGAATAAATCTTGGACGTAATCACAGCCTCCTCCAGGCTCATGGGCGGGAGTATTCCCGGCAGGGCCTTCGCCAGCGAACTCTTCCCGGAACCAGGGGCGCCTATGAGAAGCATGTTGTGGCCTCCTGCACAGGCTATTTCGGCACCGCGCTTTGCCCCTTCCTGGCCCATTATGTCGGCAAAGTCCATGTAGCCCTGCCGATTGTCCGGGGCATGCATGAGGGCGCTGCTGTAGGCAGGTGTGTTCCAGATGAGGAGGTCTTCGGCAGAGGTGTCGTCGGCAAGGATGCGAAGGACGTCTTCCAGGGTGCGGACCCCGTAGATGAGGATGTCTGTGAAATCGGCCGCCTCCAGTGCCGACAATTCCGGGAAAATGCAGCCTTTGTAGCCATTTTCCCTGGCCAGTTCCACCATAGGCAGAGTACCGCTGACGTACCGTATGCTGCCGTCCAGGCCCAGTTCTCCCATTATAAGGTACTCTTCAAGATGAGGCATGCTGCGCTGCCCGGAAGCGGCGATGATACCAAGCGCGATGGTAATGTCGTAGCCGCTGCCCTGCTTGTGCATGTCGGCAGGGGCCAGGTTTATTACAATTTTTCTGCCCGGAATATGGAATCCCATGGCCTGCAGGGCCGTTACGGTCCTCAGAAGGCTCTCTTTCACTGCCGCGTCGGCAAGGCCAACGAGATGTATGCCTATTCCTCCGCCGATTTCCACCTCGACAGTCACAGGCACGGCTTTGATGCCGATGCATTTCGCTCCATGAATATAAACCAGCATAGTCAGTTCTTTTGCCCCAAAACTGGGAAGATTATTCGAAACTGACATTCGGAAACGTATAAACTTTTCTTACGATCAGGACTCCCGCATTCCCACTGATCATCGGAAACAGTTCATCCGTTTGGTGGTAAACGACAAAAAACCGCTCTCCAGCGGCCTGGAAAGCGGTTCAAGAATGCACAATCGATTTTAAAGATTCGCAAATACGATTGCGGTCATTGCCTCGACTATTACGGGAGTACGAAGGGCGAAGCATGCATCGTGACGTCCGGGGATACCGGCTTTGGCTATGCTGGCCGTGGGTTTGAAGGCAACCCTGAAGACAAGCTCCTCACCGTTTGTGAGGCCGCCGGCCACTCCTCCCTTGTGGGTATTCTCAGACCCTTTGAGGCGGGCCGTATCGAAACCGTCACCAAACTCAATGCCCCTCACGCCTGGAATGGAGAAGACCGCATGGGAAATGAGAGACTCAACGCTGTCCCAGAAAGGCTCTCCAAGGCCAACGGGAAGGCCTTCTGCGCGGCATTCCACTATGCCGCCCAGGGAGTCGCCCTCTGCCTCTGCCGCCTTTACCGCTTCCGGCCATCCGGAGGGTTCCGTAATACCGCCGACTTCCTTCAAAACCGCCTTTACAGACAATCCGGGCTGCATTTTCTTTGCTATTACGCCTGCTGCAACTATGCCAAGGGTGAGGCGTCCGCTGAAGTGGCCGCCGCCACGGGGATCGTTGAAGCCGGAGAACTTGATGTCTGCAACTTTGTCTGCGTGCCCGGGACGGGGGTTTTCGCGAAAACCGGCGTAATCCCCGCTGCGGGTGTTTTCGTTGCGGAAGACAATGGTCAGGGGCGCCCCCGTAGTGTGGCCTTCATATACGCCGGAAAGGAACTCGGGGACATCGGCTTCAACCCTGGGAGTTGTGCCCGCTGCACCGGGTTTGCGGCGGAGGATGTCGGCCTTGAAGTCCTCTGCAGAGATTGGGATGCCTGCAGGAACGCCGTCTGCGGTTATGCCGATGACGGGGCCGTGGGATTCTCCGAATATGCTTACTCTGAATTTGTTACCGAAAGTATTCATGTGGATTAAGATTCTTCGACTTCGCTCAGAATGACAGTTGTTGGAAGAGTTCGTTGAAGGCGGGGAAGGACTTGGAGACGCAGGAGGTGTCATCGATTTCAACTTTGCCGGAAGCCCCAAGGGAGGCCAGGGAGAGCGCCATAACCATACGGTGGTCTCCATACGAGGTGAACTTGCCTCCCTTGAGGAGGTTTCCGGTAAGAATCCTTTGCGTGAGCCCCATGCCTGTGATGGTCATCACGTCTTCTTCTATCGTAACGGGAACGCCCATTTTCTGGAGCATTTCCTCAATTGCAGCGGCCCTGTCGGTCTCTTTGTGCCTCAGGCGCTCCACTCCGGCAATGTGGGTATCTCCAGGACAGAAGGCTGCAAGTACAGTTACGGTGGGGAAAAGGTCCGGACAGTTGGAGAGGTCTGCATCAAAGGCGCTGAGAGGGGCTCTGGATACGTGTATCGGCCCGCGCGGTGCGTCCAGCTGGGACATGCTTGCACCCGCCTGGATGAGGATGTCCATGATGGAAATGTCGGCCTGAAGGCTCTCTGTATCAAGTCCTTCCACTTCAATGTCTCCGAAGATGGCACCGGCGGCAAGGAAGGGTGCGGCACCGGACCAATCACCTTCAATGGCGAAATCGGCCCCGTGGTAGCGTTGGCCGCCCTTTATCTTGAAAGTTATGCCTGAGCAGAGGTTCCAGTCCTGCGTTTCAAGGAAGTCCTGGTCTCCCTCCATTTCAGAACCTATTTTCACGCCGAACTTTCCAAGCACGTCCATGGTGATGAAAAGGTATGGAATGCTCTTGGGCTCCGTTACATAAAGAACAGATTTTCCATCACATAGAGGAAGAGCGGCAAGAAGGCCGGATATCAGCTGGGAGCCGCCGCGGCCAGAAACGTCAGCCCTGCCCGGAATGAGAGGACCGCTCACCGTAAGCGGCAGGTAACAATCTGATTTCCGTGGTGATAAAACAGGCTTGTTTCCTTTTTTTTCCTCATTTTCAGAAAAAGTAACAGAGTTGTTCTGCTCCGGATAGAGGCGCACTCCGCAGGCTGCCATGATGTCGTGGGCGCCGGAAAGCGGACGGCCGAGGAGGGTTTTTTCCCCTGTTACCCTTACTGGTGTTGAACTCACTGCAGACAGCACAGGAATGGTCATCCGCGTAAGAAAACCGGATTCCCCGGTGTGGATTTCCTGCAGTTTCAGACTGCCCGGAGCTGCTGCAATTCCGTTGATAACAAGAATGTTATCCTCGATTTTCACGCTTGCCCCCAGACTCCTTGCAACACTTATTGCCGATTCATTGTCTCCGCACGGGGAATAACCCGAGAGACGGGATTCGCCATCGGCCAGGGCGGCGGCGATGATTGCCCTCTGGGCGAAGCTCTTGGATGCGGGCATCCGGAGACCGGAGGCCTTTACAGGGCGCCAGGAGCCGTATACTGCCTGCGTCATATCGGAAACCGTCCACTGGCCCGGGGCTGCCGATTCCTCCTCTGACAAGCATGCGTAGGTGTAAGGCGCACCAAGTTTCAACGCATCCAGGCGGGAGCTGCGGCCTTCTTCGCCCATGCAGAAAGCTATGAGCGAGCCGGGAGCAGCATCGGCATAGAGGGACTGGACGGTGCCAATATCGGCCTTGGAGGTGGCTGTGGTGACGATTTTGACCACTTCGCCGCCAAAGGAGCGGCATCTTTCTGCAAGGCTTCTGAGGAGTTCCCGGGAAGGGGTGTTTTCGAAGTTGTGGTAGGACCTTATGAGGACGGTTCCGTAGCTTTGGCAGGCTTCGCGGATGCGCCGTCCTACGGCGGCGGGAGCCTCCATTTCAAGGTCTGCATACTTTGCTCCGGACATGATGGCAAGCTCCAGGAGCCGGGGGGCGTCGGACTCTTCTGCCATGCGGCACGTAGCCACAAGGGGGATGTCGGAGCCCTGGAAGAGTGTCCGGATATCTTCATCCTCCAGCGGGCAGCGGTCAAGGCGGATTTCCGCCATTTCAAGACCTTCCAGCGCCTTCAGTATCTCCGGGAGTTCCTTATTCTGTATAGTGGTGCAGATCATACTCTTTCATTATTACTTCGCCCGGCTTAACGGGAAGGATGAATGTCACTTTTTCGCCGGCGGCCTTCTTGTCCTTGGTGAATTCAAGATTATCATACGGACATTCCGTGGGGAGGCCGAGATGATTGAAATCGGCCTTCAGACGTTCTGTAAGACCGTTTTCGGCAATGCCTTCCCTTTCAGCCTTTCCGGCAGCCATGATTATGCCGATGGCAACCGCCTCGCCGTGGACGACGTCGTCTCCCCTCATGCGTGCCTCGTGCTCGATGGCATGGGCAAAGGTGTGGCCCAGATTCAGCTTCGCACGCTCGCCGGCCTCGTACGGGTCCCGCTCCACTATGGCCGCTTTTATGGCGGCGGCCTTCAGAATGAGGTCCGCGGACGGAATTTCGGGCGTTTTTCCGTCCGTGAAGGAGGAGACGGCCTTCGAATAGGCGGCGGAATCGGCAATGAGGAAGGTTTTGAGAAGTTCGGCAAGGCCGGCCTTCAGCTCACGGGCGGGAAGTGACTTGAGCACCGCCGGGCAGATGAAAGTGAACTGCGGCTGCACAATGGCGCCAAGCATGTTCTTGTAACCGTCGAAATTGACTCCGGTCTTTCCGCCGATTGCCGCATCTACCTGCGCCAGAAGCGTGGTGGGGATGTTCGCATACCGCACGCCACGTTTGTAAATAGTTGCGGCAAAGCCGGTTAAATCGGTAGTAATTCCCCCGCCAACAGCAAGCACAAGGGCCTTTCTGGAAGCATCGGCCTCCATCAGCTGCCGGCAGATGAGCACCGCCGTATCCATGGTCTTGAGCTCTTCAGACGTGTCGATGGCAATGCAGCCCTTGACGCCATCAAGCACACCTATCACCTCTGCAGCCACATGGGAGACGTTTTCGTCATAAACTACAAATATCTCCCGCTCCCCCTCAAGGAGGGCGGCAACGTCACGCAGGTTCTCCGAACCGCAGATGCGGCTCTGAATGTGACGGTTGAAACTGATGCTGAACTCGCTTGCCATAGATTACAAAGATAAGGGAAAAATTTTGCAGTTAAGTGAAATTCCCCTAAATTTGCAGTCCCAATCCACTTTGCCCGGATGGCGGAACTGGTAGACGCGCTGGACTCAAAATCCTGTGGTAGCAATACCGTGCGGGTTCGATTCCCGCTCTGGGCACTATTCCCATTCGATGGTTGCCGGCGGTTTGGAAGAGATATCGTACACGACGCGGTTTACGCCGCGCACTTTACGGATAATCTCATTGGAAACGGTGCGGAGGAAGTCGTATGGGAAGGGGAACCAGTCCGCCGTCATGGCGTCCGTAGATACTACGGCGCGGAGGGCTACCGGATTCTCGTACGTGCGCTCATCGCCCATCACCCCCACGCTCTTGACCGGCAGCAGGATAACACCGGCCTGCCAGATGGCATCGTACAGGTTGGTGGCCATCAGGCGCGGGTCCGATGCAGACGGGAAACTCATGCCCGTGCAGTCGTAGGCGCGCAGGCTTCGGATAAAAATATCATCGGCCTCCCGTAAAACGGCCAGTTTTTCTTCCGTCACCTCACCGATGATGCGGATGGCCAGCGACGGGCCGGGGAAAGGATGGCGGCTCACCAGTTCCTCTTTGATACCCAGCGCCCGCCCCACGCGACGGACTTCGTCCTTGAAGAGCATCCTGAGCGGCTCCACAATCTTAAGATTCATTTCCTCCGGCAGGCCGCCCACGTTGTGGTGGCTCTTGATTTTGGAGGCGATGCCGGGAATGCCGGCGCTCTCAATCACATCCGGATAAATGGTCCCCTGGGCCAGCCAGTGGGCGTTTTCTATCTGCCGGGCATAGGTGTCGAAGGTCTCCACAAACATCCGTCCAATGGCCTTGCGTTTGGCTTCCGGCTCCGTGACACCCCTCAGCGCCTGCAGGAAGGCGGCGGAGGCATCGGCCCCAATGACATTGAGTCCCATGTCTTTATAGGAGCCCAGCACATCCTCGAACTCATTTTTACGCAGGAGGCCGTTGTTCACAAAAATGCAGGTGAGCTGCTTGCCGATGGCCTTGTTCAGCAGCACGCCCGCCACCGTAGAATCTACGCCGCCGGAAAGCCCCAGAATCACTTTTTCCTCACCGATTTGCGCGCGAAGGGCCTCCACGGTGGTCTCAATGAAAGAATCCGGGGTCCAGTCCCCTTTACAGCCGCAAATATCCATGGCAAAATTCTGCAGCATCCGGCCGCCTTCCGTGGTGTGGTACACCTCCGGATGGAACTGCACCGCATAGGTGGGCTCATCGGTAAGCTGATAGGCCGCATTCACGACATCTTCCGTAGAAGCAATCACCTCTGCCCCTTCCGGGAGGGCCGATATGCTGTCTCCGTGCGACATCCACACCTGCGTCTGGCGGCTCACGCCTTTGAGCAGCGGGGATTCCGCCGTCACACGGAGCAGGGCGCGCCCGTATTCACGGGTATCCGAGGCCTCCACGCAGCCCCCGAAATGGTGGGCCAGGTATTGGGCGCCATAACAAATGCCCAGCAGCGGCAGACGCCCCTTGATAGCCGATACATCCACCTGTGGGGCATTGGGCTGACGGACGGAACAGGGGCTGCCGGAAAGGATGACGCCCTTCACGGAAGCATCCAGCGCCGGAACCTTGTTATACGGATAGATTTCGCAAAAAACATTAAGCTCCCGGAGGCGCCGGCCTATGAGTTGGGTCACCTGCGAGCCAAAGTCCAGAATGAGAATTTTATCCATGAGAGAATTATTCCGCAATTTACGAATAATTTTTAAAATAATTGCTAAATTTGCCCGCTGTATGGGTAGGGCCGCCGTTGCCTTACCTAAACAACTAACTCTTACATAGTATGGCTACATTCCGAGAAAGGGCGCTCGCCGTAGCGTCCTCACGTGATGTTAAGAGACATTGCGTGGAAGACGGGCCGATTTCGACGTACTTCGGCCAGAATGTATTTGCCTTGGAAACCATGCGGAGGTACATGTCCAACGCTGCGTTACTGTCCATCTTGCAAGCCCGGAAAACCGGCAACAAGATAGACCGGAGCATGGCAGAGGAGATTGCTTCCGGCATGAAGACCTGGGCAATTGAACAGGGTGCCACCCACTACACCCACCTCTTTCAACCCCTCACCGGTTCCACCGCAGAAAAGCACGAAGCCTTCCTCTCCTTCCAGGACGGAAAAGCCCTCGAGCACTTTAAGGGCAGCGCCCTGGTGCAGCAGGAACCGGATGCTTCCAGCTTCCCCAACGGAGGGCTTCGCAACACCTTTGAGGCCCGCGGCTACACAGCCTGGGACCCCAATTCTCCCGCCTTTATCCTGGACGAAACCCTGTGCATCCCTTCCGTTTTTGTGTCTTATACCGGAGAAGCCCTGGACATGAAAGTCCCCAATCTCCGCTCCATCCAGGCACTGGACAGCGCCGCCACGGCGGTTGCCCGGCTGTTCAACCCGGAAGTGACCCATGTCAGCGTAAACGTGGGTCTGGAGCAGGAATACTTTCTGGTGGACGAGGCTCTTTACAATGCCCGCCCGGACCTCCAACTGTGCGGACGCACCGTTATCGGCCACACATCGGCCAAGGACCAGCAGCTCTCGGACCACTACTTTGGTGCCATTCCTTCCCGTGTAGCGGTGTTCATGAAAGACTTTGAGACCGAGGCCTACAAACTGGGTATCCCGCTGCAAACCCGCCACAACGAGGTGGCGCCCAACCAGTTTGAGTGCGCACCGGTGTTCTCGGAAATCACCACCGCTATAGACCAGAACATGCTGCTGATGATTGTGATGCAGAAGGTGGCCCAGAAACACCACCTGAAGGTGATTTTCCACGAGAAACCCTTCCAGGGCATCAACGGCAGCGGAAAGCACTGCAACTGGTCCATGCAAACCGACACCGGCATCAACCTGCTTTCCCCCGGAACAACCCCGGAGAAAAACCTCCGCTTTCTGTCTTTCTATACGTCCGTCCTGCATGCGGTGTGCCGCCACGAGTCCCTGCTCATGGCCTCCGTGTGCTCCCTGAACAATTCCTACCGGCTGGGCGGGCACGAGGCTCCGCCGGCCGTGATGTCTGTGTTCTCCGGCTCCACGCTGGACCGGGTGTTCAAAGGCATCCTCCAAAAAGAAGGAGCCGCGCAGGAGGCGGAGCTGCGCCGCAGCATAGACCTGATGAGTTCGCTGCCGGAGATTATTCCGGACAACACGGACCGCAACCGCACCTCTCCGTTTGCCTTTACCGGCAACCGCTTCGAGTTCCGCGCCGTGGGGTCGTCGGCCAATGCCGCGCAGGCCACCTTTGTGCTCAACAGCGCCGTGGCGGAGAGCCTGCGGGAATTTCTGTCGCAGGTGCAAACGCTTGTCAAACAGGGAGAGACGCAGGACCAGGCTCTCATCGACGTGGTCCGTGCCTTCCTGGAAGAGGCGGCGCCGGTCATGTTTGAGGGCAACGGCTACAGCGCAGAGTGGCAACAGGAGGCCGTTCTTCGCGGCCTTACGCCGGTAACCAACGTGCCCCAGGCCTTCCAAACCTTCCTGAATCCCTCCTCCGTCCGGCTGTTCACGGACACCAAGGTACTCTCTGTCCCGGAAATCAGGGCGCGCGTGGAAGTGCAGGAAGAAACCTATGTGAAAAAACTGCAAATCGAAGCCCGCGTCCTGGGCGACATCTGCCTCAACCACGTGATTCCGGCCGCTGTAAGCTACCAGAACGTGCTCATCCGCAACATCCAGGGCAGCAAGGAGATTTTTGGCGACGAATATGCCACGCTGTGCAAGGCGGACGTGGACACCTGCCGGAAAATCGCAGGCCACATCAACGCCCTCTCGGAGGATGTTCAAGCCCTGGTGGCGGTCCGGAAAAAAGCCAACCGCATCACTGACATGTCGGAGCGGGCCCACGCCTACTCCACGCAGGTGATGGATGCCATGGACCGGGTACGCGCCAGCGCAGACCAGCTGGAAATGCTGGTAGACGACGCCCTGTGGCCGCTCCCCAAGTATCGTGAGTTGTTGTTCTTTTAATTATTAGCAAGACATATTTTCCATTATGTGTGGAATCGTAGGTTATGTCGGGTACCGCCAGGCGTGTCCCGTCATTATCAAAGGGTTGCATAGGCTCGAGTACAGGGGCTATGACAGCGCCGGTGTCGCCCTCGTAGGTCAGGACGGCCAAATCGAACTGTACAAATGCAAGGGCAAGGTGGATGACCTGGAACGCTTCCTGAGCGGGAAAGACACCGAGAGCACCATCGGCATTGGACATACCCGCTGGGCCACCCACGGGGTTCCGAACGATGCCAACGCGCACCCGCACTTCTCCCAGTCCGGGCGGCTGGCGCTCATCCACAACGGCATCATCGAGAACTTCCGCGTGCTCAAGGACGCCCTCGTCAGCCACGGCTATACCTTCCGGAGCAGCACGGACTCGGAGGTGCTGGTAAACCTCATCGAATACGTGCAGGACACCAACGAGTGCTCCCTGGAGGAGGCCGTCCGCATGGCCCTCAGGCAAGTGGTGGGCGCGTACGCCATCGCCGTTGTCAAGCGAGGCGACACAGACCGCATCATCGCCGCCCGCCAGAGCTCCCCGATGGCCATCGGCATCGGAGAGGGCGAGTACTTCCTGAGTTCGGACGCCGCCTCCATCATTGACTATACGCAAAAGTTCGTGTACCTGAACGACGGCGAAGTAGCGGTGATAGAAAAAGGCAAGCCCCTGCAAATCAAAAACTTATACGGCGAGCCTTCCAAGGTGAATATCCAAAAGCTGGAGATGTCCATTTCCCAGCTGGAAAAAGGCGGTTTCCCTCACTTTATGCTCAAGGAAATCCACGAGCAGCCGGATACGCTGGTGGACTGCATCCGCGGCCGCGTGAATCCGGACACCCGCGAAATCATCCTGTCGGGCGTGCTGGACAACCAGGACCGGTTCCTGAGCGCCGGGCGCATCATCTTCGTCGCCTGCGGAACCTCCTGGCATGCGTCCCTCATCGGCGAGCATCTGATCGAGAACATGTGCAGGATTCCGGTGGAAGTGGAGTACGCCTCCGAATTCCGCTATCGCAATCCCATTATCCGCAAGGACGACGTGGTAATCGCGGTTTCCCAGTCCGGCGAAACGGCCGATACGCTGGCGGCCGTTGAGATTGCCAAACGCTCCGGCGCCTTTGTGTACGGTATCTGCAACGTCATCGGCTCTTCCATTGCACGGGCCACTGATTCAGGCACTTACATCCACGTGGGTCCGGAAATCGGCGTCGCCTCCACCAAGGCTTTCACCGGCCAGGTAACCGTGATGGCCATGCTGGCGCTGCTCATCGGGAAACTGCGCGGCACCATTGACGAGGCCTATTATCACGAAGTAGCCAGCGCACTGCTGGCGCTGCCGGATACCATACGGCAGGTGCTTGAAACGGCACCGGAGGTGGAAAAGCTGTCCCGCATTTTCACCTATGCCCACAACTTCATTTACCTGGGCCGCGGCTACAACTATCCCACGGCGCTGGAAGGGGCGCTCAAGCTCAAAGAAATTTCCTATATCCACGCGGAAGGCCTTCCCGCCGCCGAAATGAAGCACGGTCCCATTGCCCTGATCGATGCCGAGATGCCCACGGTGGTGATTGCCACCCTGGACCACACCTATGAGAAAACCGTATCCAACATAGAGGAAATCAAGGCGCGCGGCGGCAAGATTATCGCTGTCATCTCCGAGGGCGACACCCAGCTCCGCCAAAGGGCCGATTACTGCATCGAAGTTCCCTCCACGGCAGAATGCCTGATGCCCATCGTCTCCATTATCCCGTTGCAACTGATGGCCTATTACATTGCCGTGAGCAAGGGCCGGAACGTGGACCAGCCCCGCAACCTGGCCAAATCCGTTACCGTTGAGTAGCTTCTTTATAGTCCAGGGCGGCCTTGACAAAGTGCACAAAAATGGGTTGAGGCCGCTCCGGCGTACTTTTGAGCTCCGGATGGAACTGGGTGGCGATGAAGAACGGATGGGCGGGAATCTCCACTATCTCTGCCAGGTGGCTTTCCGGATTGATGCCGCTCACGCGCAGTCCTGCGGCTTGTAACTCGGCCACAAAGCGGTTGTTGAGTTCATACCGGTGCCTGTGCCGTTCGGAGATAAGGGGTTTGCCGTAGATTTTCCAGGCGAGCGTGCCTTCCTGCACTGCGCAAGGATATGCGCCCAGGCGCATGGTTCCTCCCTTCAGGGTGGTCTTTTTTTGCTCCTCCATGAGGTCGATCACCGGGCAGGTGGTATCGGGCACTTCCTCGGTAGAGGCGGCGGAGGCCCAGCCAAGCACATTCCTGGCAAATTCGACCACCGCCATTTGCATACCCAGGCAAATCCCAAAGAAGGGAATGCCGTTCTCCCGGGCGTAACGGACGGCGGCTATCTTTCCTTCCAGGCCCCGGGAACCAAAGCCGGGGGCCACCAGGATGCCGTCCATGCCCGCGAGCTTTTCAGGGACGTTCTCCGGCGTGAGGTGATCGGCCTGAATGGTGACCACGTTTACCTTACAGCAGTTGGCGGCTCCGGCATGCACAAAGCTTTCCTGGATGCTCTTGTACGCGTCCTGCAGCTCCACATATTTTCCCACCAGGGCAATCTTGACCTCTGCCGTGGGGTGCTGCAAACGGTCAAGGAAGGCGCTTAGTGCGCTCAAATCCGGCTCGGGCAGACCATGAATCTCCAATTTGTTGAGTACCAAATCGTCCATATGCTCCTTTTCCATATTAAAAGGCACCTGGTAAATGCTCCACGCGTCCATAGACTGGATGACATGACCGGGTTTCACATTGCAGAACAGGGCGATTTTCTTACGGAGTTCCGGCGTGAGTTCCTTCTCTGTCCGGCAAACGATGATGTCCGGATGCACGCCCTGGGACTGCAATTCCTGGACGGAATGCTGCGTGGGCTTGGTTTTGAGCTCTTTGGCGGCCTTCAAATAAGGAATGAGGGTGAGGTGAATGCTCAGGAAGTCTTCTTCCGGCAGCTCCCATTGCAGTTGCCGCATGGCTTCCACAAAGGGCTGGCTTTCCATATCACCCACCGTGCCGCCCACTTCGGTGATAATGACGTCATAGTCCCCCGTCTGCCCCAGCAGGAGCATCCGGCGCTTGATTTCGTCCGTAATATGGGGGACAATCTGGACGGTCTTGCCCAGATAGGCGCCCTCCCGCTCCTTGGAAATGACGGTGTTGTAGATTCTTCCCGTAGTGACATTATTGGCCTGAGAGGTGTATATGCCCAGAAAACGTTCATAGTGGCCCAGATCCAGGTCTGTCTCGGCGCCGTCCTCCGTCACATAACATTCCCCGTGCTCATAGGGATTGAGCGTCCCGGGATCGATGTTTAGATAAGGGTCGAATTTTTGGATGGTGACCCGCAGGCCCCTTGCCTGGAGCAATTTAGCCAGCGAGGCCGCGATAATGCCTTTACCCAGGGAGGAAGCAACGCCTCCCGTAACGAAAACATACTTTGTATTCATAGCCCGATATTCATATACCGGGACTCAAAGTTACAAAACTTCCGGAGAAAAACCCGTAAATACTTAATAATTCGGTGCTATTTTTGCGATGGTCACATCGTGCGGGTGATTCTCCTGCACGGTGGTGGGACTGATCTTCACAAAGCGGGCCTTATGAAGCGCATCCAGGGAGGCCGCGCCGCAGTAGCCCATGCCGCTGCGGAGACCGCCAGTGAGCTGGTACAGGACATCGGCCACGGGACCTTTGTACGGAACGCGGGCCACCACGCCGGAATCACTATAAGAACTAGGAGATTCCGGCTTTCTTTCTTCGTAAACGTCTGGTTTTCCGGCTATTGTTCTTCTATTTCTTTAGGCACCTCCGGGCCATATAAGGCCTTGGCGTTCCGGCTGGTGATGACGCTCTGGCCTAGTTGTTTTTCAAGCTCTCGGCGAGCAGTGGCCGCAACTTTTCCCCCGCGCTCCGCAACTGATTTTTGTTCAGTAAAACCTTTAGGATCAACCTTCTGAGAGAGTTCGGTGGCGGCTACTTCCGCAAGAGTATTCAGTGCGCTTTCTGTTCTTGTCATGTGATCCCGGAGATTCTCCTTCTTCAACCCCTTGAAGCTTTTGTACTGACGCGTAGTCATTCCAGACCATTCCTGCGTGATGATATCCGTCAATGTTGCATATTGTTGACCTGACACTCCCGTACGCCGCCATTCATCCGTGAGGGCTTTTCGGGCATCTTTCCCTTTCATCCGCTCACTTATCCACGCCTCGGAATACCCGAGCCGACGATAGTATTCATACCCTCTGTCGATGGCCTTCTCGGGGTCTTGCATCTCGTCAATCCGCTCGCTGGCAACATTGGCCATCCACTGTTTGAATGGTTCGGCCTTGGGCGAAGGGATAGATTGTATCAGTCTGAACAATTGTTCCTGATCGGCAGCGTCTGTTTGACGCATTTTGCCGTCGGCCGCTCTCATTTTGAAAGTGTGACAATTTGTCACGGTTTCGTTTCCCTCTTTGAGTAGGCGCTCTTTTAGTTTTCTCCAATACGCCGAAGCGTCAACACTTTCTGTAAGCACGGAAACCACATCAATAATTGAGAAGTACCACTTCTCATCATCTTCGCTCCAAACGGTTCTTATTGTTTTGTCTCCAAACAGTTGGAGTGCCTCCTTCTGACTCATACAAATATCTTTTTCTGCGAAGTTATAAAACAGATTCTACAGTTGCAAGAGGGAATACTTTTGGTTTATTCCCTCCATCGATTCCCGCTCTGGGCACGAAGAAAAAGAGACCGTCTATTCTCTTGTTTATGGCTACTTTTGCCTTCTGACAGTGGCGTTTGCCATCGAAATTTTGACTTTGGACATTCTTTTGGCCTTGTAGTAAACAAGGTCCAGGGTGTAGCCGTCGTTTTCGAAGTAGATGTTGTTAAGGCCGGCGCTTCCGCGGGCGGGCTCTGCCCAGACAAGGGCGTAGCCGCCTGTAGACCTGTTTCCTGCAACGATGACTGTCCAGCCTCTGCATACGAACATGGCGGCGTTCCAGGTTTTGCCCCTTTCTTTAGAGGCCTTCTTGTATTTTTCTACCAGGGAGGATTCCGCATCCAAAGTGCCGAAAGTGAGCTTTGAGGCCGATGTCTCTGCCTTGGGGTTCTTCTCCCGCCACCATTTGATTGACTCGTCGGAGAGGAGGTCGGACTTGGAGAGGGGGACGAGGGAAGGATTCCCGTTCAGGCGTTCAAGGAGCCAGAGGGTTTCGGCATTGAGCGTGATTCCGTCGATGTCTTCAGGGCTCTGGCCTTCGATGCGGAAGGGTTCGCCGTCACCTGCCGGCAGGGCTTTGCCGTAGAACATCGCGTTGTTGGTGATGTCGGTATCAGGGCTGTAAAGCGCTTCCACGTACTCTTTTTCAGGGTTGTCGTCGCCTTCGTTGAGGTATGAGAAATGCACGTAGAAGTGGTTGTGGCCAAGGTTTACTATTTCCATCGGCCCTATGAGGGTGGTATTTGTGAGGCCGTCCGTTATGTTGTAATGCGGGATGTAGCGGGTTTCCTGAAGAGTGCCGTCGGCCCCGAGGATTCTGAGGGCAAGGCCTTCGTCCAGGGCGAGAATGTGCTCTTTCCCGTCCTTCTTCCAGCCCACCGCGTCAAGGCATGCACCGGCCTTCTGCAGGGCTTCCTCCTTGCCGATGAGACTGGTGTTCATGCTCACTATGATGGAGTCCTTGAGGCGGGTGATTTCCGGGGCGTACACAGACTCCGGATACTTGTTCAGGAATTTGTCGGCACTCTTTATAGATAGCTTCTTCAGAGTCTTGTTATACAGAGACGTCTCTTTTTTGCTCTGCCCCATCGCGGTGGGAGCAAAGAGAACAAATGCTGCCAGAACGGCTGTTACGATTCTTTTCATACTGCAAATTTACCAATAAATTCATTATCTTTACAATCGCTAGCACAGTGGTTTATGATAAAGAGAATTCTGGCATACCTGTTATTGATTGTCGGCATTGTATCATCTTGCCGTGAAATCGAGCCCATTGGCGGGCAAGCCTCAGATGGCACGGTTCCGGGGGTATACTCTCTGCCCATAATCGAAACCACCGATATTCACGGCCATGTTGTTGAAACAGATAACACCGGCGTACATTACCGCTTGGCATATATTGCCGACAAGGTGGAAGACTATCGGCAGGAAGGGAAAGACAGGCTGCTGCTCATCGACGGAGGGGATCTCTATCAGGGAGCCAGCGTTTCCAATCTCATGTCGGGCTGGCCGGTATATGTGTCAATGCACAAGATGGGGTATGATGCCGTAGCCCTTGGCAATCACGAATTCGACTGGGGTTTCGAGAACATGGTAGATGACGATGCCACTCTTCCGGACTATGATTGGGAGGGCGTTTCGTATGTGAACGATATCCCCGTGGTCTGTGCAAACCTGTATCAGAATGGCAGCAGGGTTTCTGCTACGAGGGATTATGTGATAGTGGAAAAATCGGCCGCGAACGCGCATGGAGACGTGGTTCCGGTGCGTATCGGCATCATCGGTTTCGCCGTGGATTATGCCGGCAGCATCATGACTGCTCAGTTCATCGGCAAGGGATATACGGTCAAGGAGGATTATTCCATTGCCGATAGCATAGCAAAGGAACTGGAGGTTTCCGGGCAGTGCGATGTCACCATCCTTCTCGTTCACGGAATGGCCGATGAGGTGGCCGATAAAATCGGCAGGGACAGCGTCATAGACCTTGTGGCCGGGGGACACTCCCATCAGACAAAGGCCGGAAGGACGGCCTCGGGCATGCCTTATATCCAGGGCGGCCGCTATTGTGAACATTACGCCTTTGCCGAGTTTGTTTTTACCGTTGACGAAAACGGCCGCATCATTTTTAACAAGGCCGACAAACTCGTCGACTGGGTGGTGGATTCCTCGCGAGACCGGCACGATTATCACGGGCATAATGCCTCAGACCTGTCTGACGATATCCTCGCCGTCTCCGACTATGCCCTGTCCTCCATTGCCGATGTCAAAAACGAGGTAATAGGCCACATAAATGTGAGTGCAACGTCCTATCCTATCTCCGGCAGTGGAGAAAGAGCCACCGTAATGGGTAACTGGATGTGCGACATCCTTCGCAGGATAGGAGAGGCCGATGTTTCATTCGTCAACGCCGGCGGAGTTCGCACCACAATGCCGCTTAACGGCCGCTCTTCAAGGGATATAACGGTTGCCGATGTCTATGAGTTATTCCCTTTCAGCAACACCACTTACATCTACAGTCTCACTTATGCCGAACTGCTCAAGGTTCTCGAGTACTCTATGACAAGCGGCGGGGAGACCCTCTTCTCCTACATGACTGGTATTGACTGCCGATTTGTGAAAACCAACCACGGCTCGTACAATACCTATTCTGTTTATTCATTGGAAAAGGACGGCATCATAATCTACCAGAACGGCAAGTGGACGGGAGACTGGGCCGACTGCAGCGTAACCCTTGCCGTGAGCGAGTACCTGGCCACCACGGAGCGCACAGACTACTATACCGGCACGCCCAATCCCTTGATTGAGTGGAACAAGACATCCCGGCTTAAAAGCAGCGAACTTATAGACAACGAAAACGCCATCCGCGTCCTCCGCGCCGAATCAGCCTCCTCCGGCGGCCTCCTCTCCATCGACACCAAGCCGCACTTTATCCTGTACTAATGAGATGCCCGGTCTAGGCCGGACATGATGTCCTCAAGTATTTGAATGTATTAACCGGCAAGATAGCAGAGCCGGTGCCCTTCGAAGGCCGATGACAGAGAAGCCTCGACGGGGCGGCCGGACCCGATGGCAGAGAAGAAGGCCTCGACAAGGGCGCGGTCTGCTCCGCCGTGGAGCGGCTGTGAGAGGATATCTGAGTAGTCTTCGGACGTGCCGTCCGGAAGGATTATGCGGCCGCCGCGGGCTGCAAGGGTGCCGGATGTGCCGCGGATAATCGTTTCGCGGCCTTCCTCCATAGAAGTTCCTTCAAGGCGGATGTTCAGCTTTACGCCATTCGACAGGACGGCCTTTACATCCTGGCTGTCAAACACGTCATTGTCACTGTGATACACGCATCTGCCATACCTTCCGGAAGCGAGCTCGGCGTCGATGACGGCATCAAGGCTGCTGCCTTCAGGCACGTCAAAACCGTCCACCCACTCCCTCCTTACGTGGTACAGCCTTACGGCCGAATAAGGACAGGTGAGGTCCGGACAGCCAAGGCAGCGGAGCGGTCTGTCGGCACGGGAAACGAACTTGTCCAGGCGGCCGGTGCTCTCTGCTGAAACCACGCTGCCGCCGGTGAGCCAGAGGAGAAAATCGGCATCATGGCAGCATTTGGAGAGGAAAATGGGGCCGGAATCCTCTTTCCGGGACCAGAGCCCGCGAACGAAAGTGTGGGCCATCCTGTCCGGGCCGATATGCTCTGTATGCTCCACCTCCAGCACCCTCCCAACGGCGCCGGAATCCACCAGCTCCTTGATGCGTCGGAAATACGGATGGAAACGCATCTCGAGGCACACGCCAACCTGCACGCCCGCTTTCCGGGCCGATTCTTCCAGGGTCCGGTACTCATCGGCAGATGAGGCCACGGGCTTTTCCAGAAGGACGTGCCAGCCTCTTTCGACGGCCCTGAGCGCAAGGGGGACATGCAGCCTGTCCGGAGCTGCAACTATGACGGCATCTATGTCGCGGGCCTTCTCGAAGAAGGCTTCACTGTCTGTAAAGCATCCCTCCTGCGGGATGTTGAAGTGCTTTGCCGCCAGAGACAGCCTGAGCCTGTCGGGCTCAACCACATAACGCACAAAAACCCCTCCCGGTAAACAGGAGAGGTATTTGCGCGCGCGGTTTCCTGCGCCTATGACGGCGATGTTCACTATGCGTTCTCTGCTTCTTCTACTGCCTTGAAATAACGGTAGCTGTTCACCTTGACCTCGCCGATGGAGCTCTCGTCGCAGACGATGGTTCCGGCGGGATGGGCCTGAAGGCCGCTGAGGGTGCAGTAGTGGGACATGGGGCCTTCGATGGCGTCCTTGAGGGCACGTGCCTTCTTGGAGCCGAAGGCGAGAATTACAACCTCCTTGGCGCTGAGGACAGTGGCTACGCCAACGGTGAGAGCCTGCTTGGGGACCTTGTTGAAGTCTCCGTCGAAGAAGCGGGCGTTGACCTCGCGGGTGTCCTGGGTGAGGGTGACAACGCGGGTGCGGCTCTCAAGTGAGGAGAAAGGCTCATTGAAAGCGATATGGCCGTCTTCGCCCACGCCGCCGAGGAACAGGTCAAAGCCGCCGGCGTCCACAATAGCTTTCTCATAAGCTGCGCATTCGGCCTCGATGTCCTTTGCGTTTCCGTCAAGGATGTGTATGTTTTCGGGTTTTTCGTCGATGTGGTCGAAGAGGTAGCGGTGCATGAAGCTGTGATAGCTTTCGGGATGCTCTACGGGAAGACCCACATACTCATCCATGTTGAAGGAAATCACGTTTTTGAAGGATACTTCCCCTGCCTTGACCATTCTGATAAGTTCGGCATAAGTTTCGATGGGGGTGGAACCGGTGCAGAGACCGATGACAAAAGGCTTGTCTGTGCGGGCTGCCTTTTCGTTGATTCTGGCGGCAATGTAGTGTGCTGCCCAAAGAGAACCCTCGGCGGAGTTCTTTCTGATGATAACTTTCATACTTTTAATTGTTTAAGTAAAAAATTAAAACCGGAATTCCATACAACGGCGGCAGGAATTCCGGGATGCAAAGTTAACACATTTTCATAAAAATCAATACAATTTCAAGAAAACTTCAATGGCCTGATACTCAGCCATACCCAGCTGGTCATAGAGGCGTGCGGTGTTCTGGGTGCGCTCCTCGGCTCTCTGCCAGAATTCGCGCGGGTCTTCCCCGGGGAACGGGACGATGTCCTTCTGGGAAAGGTGGCGGAAGATGGCGTGACGCTTCTTCACAACCTCGTCCGGAGACAGGGGAACTGCCATGTCCACACGGCCCAGCTCCCACTCCATCCAGGCGCCCCTGTAGAGCCATACGTGGGTGTTTTTGACCCAGGAAGCACCTTCTTCCCTAAGCTGGTCAAGGGCGTCCATGGCAGCCTCCGTGCAAACGCGGTGGGTGCCGTGAGGGTCTGCAAGGTCTCCGGCCATGAAGATCATGTCCGGCTCAAGCTCGTTCATGAGTTTCTTGATGATGTCGACATCGGCCTGGGTCCTGGGGTTTTTCTTTATGCCGCCCGATTCATAGAACGGGAGGTTCAGGAAGTGGGCGTTGGTGTCGTCGTTGAGGCCGAAGGAACGGACCGCACCGCGGGCTTCGCTGCGGCGGATGGCGCCCTTCATCTCAAGGAGTGCGCGGGGTTCGGGCTCGCCGGGAACCTTGCTGTCAACGAGAGCCTTGACGCGGGCGAATTCATCGGCAAAACCAAGCTGGAAGGCGGCATCCATGTGCTGGAGGACCACGTCGTCATGGACGGCAACGTTTCCGGAGGTTTCGTAAGCGACGTGGACGTTGTGTCCCTGGGAGACGAGGCGGATGAACGTTCCTCCCATGGAGATTACGTCGTCGTCCGGATGTGGAGAGAAGATGAGGACGGTCTTCGGGAAGGGAGTTGCGCTGACCGGGCGGGTGGTATCGTCGGCATTCGGCTTGCCGCCGGGCCATCCGGTAATGGTGTGCTGGAGGTCGTTGAATACGTCGATGTTTATCTTGTCAAACTTGCCCTGGCTTTCGAGAAGGTCGCTGAGACCGTTGTTCAGATAATCCTTCTCCGTGAGCTTCAGGATGGGTTTCCCAACCTTCTGGCACAACCATACAACGGCCTTGCGGACAAACTTTGGAGTCCAGTCGCATGGGCCCACCAGCCAGGGGGCTTCGCTGCGGGTGAGAAGGCTTGCGGCGGTCTCGTCCACATAGAAACTGATGTGGTCGTGAGACTGGAGAAGGGAGGCGGGACAGGCAGGGTCCTTGGGACCTTCGGCAATGGCCTTCACGGCATTAGCTTTTTCCTCACCCCAGGCCATCAGGATAATCTTTTTGGCGCTGAGCATGGTGGAAATGCCGATGGTTATGGCCTTGTCCGGAGTGACGGAGATATCGTTATTGAAATTGTGGACCTGGCGCTTGCGGGAAGCATATGAGAGGCGCACAACGCGGGTGCGGGTCTTCTCATTGGAGCCGGCCTCGTTGAAGCCCACCTGGCCCTGTTCGCCGACGCCGATGACAAGGAGGTCAAGGTTGCGGGCAATTTCGTCAAACTTTGCGCAGTATTCGGACACCTCCGATGCGGGGACGGTGCCGTCCGGAATGTGAACGTTTTCCTTGAGGATGTCGATATGGTCAATGAGGGCCTCGTGGATGATGCGGTTGCGGCTCTGGGCCTCGTTCTTCGAGGAAGGATAGTATTCGTCGATGGACACTATCTCCACATTCCTGAAGGAGAATTCTCCCTCATTGTGACGGCGGGCAAGCACCCTGTAAAGCGTTGCAGGGGTTACTCCCGTAGTTATTCCAAGGCGGAACAGGCCGTCTTTCTTCGCCTTTATTGCGGCAATTATCGTGTCTGCGATTTCGTAAGTTGCCGGATGGGAATCCGGGAAGACGTGGGTCCAGACTTTCTCGTATGTGTGAAGTATGCCTGCGGGAAGGTCCTTTTCAATGAGACCGCCTTCATAAGGGAGGGTAAAATGCTTGACGGACATTGTTATTTGAGGATTTTACGGATTCTTTCAAGCTTGCCGTCCACGGGGGCCGGCTTGATGCCAAGGAGTTTGCAGATCATCGGGTAGATGTCGATGTTGCGGAAGGCGGAAGGCTCGCCCTCCGTAAGAGGGGCTTCGTAACCAACCTTGAAGTCCGGGCCTGCGGCGCGGAAGGCGACCAGCATGTCGGTTTCGGTGCAGTTGAAGCCGTGGGTTCCGTTGTTGTGGGAAGGTTTGAAGTTGAACTGCCAGCCAAGGTCGGGGCTTACGATGATGTCTCCAAGGCGGTTGGAGGTGCCGTAGCAGAGCCTTTCGGGGACTTCGCCGTGGCGCCAGACGGAGATGTGCTCAATCTTGGAGAGGCGGTTGTAGAGGCTGTCGGCACAGCCTGGAGCGGCCCAGATGCTGGTGGGGTTGTTTCCGGAAATGCGGACGGCCCATTCCTCCGGGAAGGTTTCCTGGAGAGGGATGAAACGCTCGGGGGAGATTTCGGTCATGCCGTGGTCTCCGGTTATCACCAGGTTGATCCTGTCTGCGATGGGAAGGGCCATTATGCGTTTGTAGAAACTGTGCATAAGGCTGTCCATGTGTGCGCACATTGCCTTTGTCTCGGGGGCATAGGGGCCGAAGACATGGCCCTGGTGGTCCGGCTCGTCAAAATAGCCCATGACCAGGTGAGGGCGCTCCTTTTCCGGGAGGGAAAGAAGGCGGACCAGCTCGTCGACCCTTTCTTCGAAGGTCCAGTGGGGATCTTCGTCCCAGTTGCGGTAGTATGTTGGATAGACTCCGCCGATGGCGATGTCCGAGCCAACCCAGTAGACGACGCCGGCCTTCACGCCCTGGCGCTGTGCGGTGGCCCAGATGGGCTCTCCGCCGTAGTAATCAGGACTGTAGCGGGATTCAGGGTCCCCGAGGGAGTAGCCGTGATTGGTGTCCGGATTCCAGAAGGAATTGTTCACAAGTCCGTGATGGTCCGGGACGAGGCCCGTGACGATGGTGTAATGGTTGGGGAAGGTGGATGAAGGGAAGGAGGGCTCCATCCTTGCCTTGACGCCAATCGATGCCAGGGAGTCCATGAACGGCATGTCGTACATGTCGGGATAATCCCAGCGGAAACCATCGAGCGAAATGACTACAGTGTAATTTTCATTGGATTTGCAGCAGGCTGCAAGCGTAACTGCCAGAACGGCAATCAGGGCGGATTTTACTAATTTTTTCATCAAAGAATGATTTAGTTGTCAAATTTACGAATTTGTTTTGAAAAAAGAGGTAAATTTGTGGGCTAAAACTTAATCTGTGATGTCCGGTCTGTCGGGGTTTCTTGTAAAATGGAGAAATCTGCTTTTGGTTGTGACGGTGGCACTTGCCGCTGTCTGCGCTGTGCTTATCCCGAAGGTCAACGTCAATTCGGACATGTCCCTGTATCTCCCGGACAATTCTCCCATGAAACAGGGCATGAAGCAGATGTCGGAATCACTTCCGCTCCTTGACCAGCACATGAGGCTGCTGAGCGTCATGCTCACGGACGCAGACCTCCGCTCGGACGCCCCGGCCGTTCTGGACTCCCTCACAGGGCACCTCAAGCTGGATTCCGTACGCGAAAAGGACAACCTTACCCTGTACAGGTTCAATATCACCAGCGAAACGGACACCGAGGCCGTCGAGGAGCGCATCCTTGAGCATTACGGAGACAAGGCCGTGGTGGAGGTTGACGGGGAAAATCTTGTGATGGGGGGAATCGGCACAACTATCTTTACCGGTTTCGTCCTCATTTTCATAGTTCTCATCATCATGTGCCGCTCGCTCATGGAAGTGCTGCTGTTCCTTGTCACTACCGGAATCGCCGTGCTCCTGAACATGGGCACCAACTACTTCCTGGGCACGGTTTCGCTTAGCACTCATTCTCTTGTAGCCCTTTTGCAGATGGTCCTGTCGATGGACTATTCCATCATCATCATGAACCGCTACAGGGAGGAGAAGACGCGCCACGACAGCCGTCCGCAGGCCATGGCGGCGGCAATACGCCTGTCGGCCAGGACCATCCTTTCAAGCGCCCTTACAACCTTCGTGGGCCTTGTGATGCTGGTGTTCCTGAGGCTTAAAATCGGCGCAGACCTTGGCTGGGTCATTTCAAAGGGCGTGGCGCTGAGCCTCCTCTGCAACTTCACGGTGCTGCCGGCCCTCATCATTGCGTTTGACAAGGCCATCGAGAAGACGGGAAAACGCACTCCCACCTTCCCCGTTGCCCCCATCGCCCGTTTCGAAAGGGCGTTCAGATGGCCGCTCACAATACTGTTCGTGGCCATATTCGTCGCCGCCGCAATCCTGCACAGGAAGACGGAGATAAACTTTTCGGCAGTATGGCCCACCACCATTACGACGGAGTTCCCGCCGGACAACCCCGTCATGGTCCTTTACTCCACTGCCGATGAAAGCGCCGTTCCGGACTTTCTGGACAGCCTTTCAACCAATCCCAAGGTGCTCTCGTCCGTTAGTTATCCTTCGCTTTCGCTGAAAAAGCTCACGTCGGCAGAGATGGCCGAAAGGTTCCAAAGCCTGTCCCCGCTCATTACGGAGGACCTCCTGGACATAGTCTACTATGCCAAGGCCCACCCGGAAAGGACGGAACGCCTGCGCCTGTCGCAGCTGGAGAAGTCGGCGGAAATGCTTGCCGATGCGGGACTCATCGAGCCCATCGCCCTGCCGGATCTGAACGCCCTTCCGAAGGCTCCGGAGCCGATTTCCGCCCCCGAACCGGAACCGGAAGCAGAGCCAGAAATGCCGGAGGCGGCAGTTCCCGTGAATGACAGCGTAGCGGTAGAGGTCCCTGCCGCCGCAGACACCACGGCAGTCGAGACAGAACCGGCTTCGGAGGCACAAGGCTTTACCTACGAAGACGCAACCACACCGCTTACGGCAGAGCAGGTGGCAACGCTTGTGGGAACGGACCGAAGACTCATTTCCATGGTGTACAGAATGGCCGGGGAAAAGGGCCGCGACGCCAAGATGGAACCTTACCGGCTGGTGAGGTTCGTAAGGGAGAAGGTGCTCACGGACAAGCGTTTCTCCAAGATGATACCAAAGGAAGACGCGGGGCGCATACATGAAATGGGCGTCCAGCTGGATTCCGTAGTGGCCGCCGGGCCGCTCAGGCTCCCCGTAGACACGCTTCTTGCCGATGTCCGCGCACCCATGCTCCCGGATACGGCCGACGTACCCAGGAAACCGGAATTCATTCCGCCAGTGGAGGAGCCAACCGCTGAAGAACCCGTTGCATCCGAACCGGAGCCATATATTCCCACTCCGCTGGAAGAACTGGCAGAGATGGCGTTTACTGACGGGAAATACTCATCGGCAAAGATGCAGAAGGTGCTTTCCGGCGCCGGGGTGAAGGTGAGCCGCGAGGAAATGGACATGCTCTATCTCTATACTGCGGCGAGGCTCAATACGGACAAGAGCTTCACCATGTCCGTTGGTGAAATCCTCGATTTCGTCTACGGAGAAATGATGGGGAACCCGGCATACGGGAAAATAGTGACTCCGGAAATGGAGGAGCAGGTCCTGAAGGCCCGTGAGGCCTTTGACTCCGGCGTGGGAATGCTCCGCGGCGACGACTACTCCCTGTCGCTGATACTCACATCGCTTGAGGCCGAATCCCAGGAGGCCTATGACTTCCTTGACAGGGCCGAAGCCCTTGCAGACCAGATGTTTGACGGTCCCAGATACTTCATCGGCGAATCATGCATGTACAAGGAAATGAAGGAAGGTTTCCCGCAGGAGCTCCTGCTCCTGACGGCGCTCACCGTGATAGCGATATACATCATCGTCGCCATCACGTTCAAGTCCCTTCTCATTCCCATCATACTCCTTATCACCGTTCTTTCCGGCGTTTACGTCAACGTCTATGCAAGCGGCGCCGGCGGTTCACCCATGCTGTATATCTCTTATCTGATCATTCAGGGCGTGCTGATGGGAGCCACCATAGACTACTCCATCCTCTTCACCAATTACTACAGGCACTGCCGTACGATAATGGGCGTGAGGAAGTCGCTTGCCGTTACCTATTACAGGACGTTCAACTCCATACTCACGTCGGGCCTGATTCTCATAATCGTCCCTCTGGTAATGTCCTATACGACAAAAGACCAGCTCACGGGATCCATCCTCCACAGCCTGGCGATGGGTGCCCTCGCGGTTATATTCCTGATACTTCTGGTGATGCCGGGAGTACTCGCAGCGCTGGACCGTCTGGTAGTTCCGGCAAAGGGGCGGTTTACCACTGGGAATAGCCCAAAAGAATGACGACCTTCTGCATGAATTTTTCCCAGAAAGACCATTTCAGGTCTTCCAGCTTTATCTCACGGGAGTGCTTCATGTCCTCAAGGAAGATTTCCTTGCTCTTCTGAGCCGTGCGTGCGTCGTAAATGTAAACGTTGTTTTCGTAGTTGAGCCCGAAGCTGCGGTTGTCTATGTTGGCAGAGCCGTAACAGCTCACGTAATCGTCCGTGACGTAGGTCTTGCTGTGCATGAAGGGGTCGTCCCTTTCATATAGCTTGACGCCGCTCTTGAGGAGCTTTTTGTAGAAGGCATGGTTCACCCAGAGCATTACGGGGACATCCTGGTTCTTAGGCAGCATGAGACGGACGTCAACGCCGCGGTCCACCGCCATCTTCATGGCCTTGAGAGTGGACTTTGGAGGACAAAGGTAGGGAGTCTGGGCCCAGAAATAGTCCTGCGACGTTGCCAGGGCCTGTTCAAAGCCTTCCTGGATGGGCTTGTCGGCAGTGTAGGGACCGCCGCTTGCCACCTGCATTATGGCTCCGTTCTCGTGAATCCTCTCCTCCTGGGGTCTCCAGGCAAACTTTTTCCCGCCGAAGTACATCCAGAAATCGTCAAACATGCTTTCGAAATCCTCAACGATGGGGCCCTCAAGCTTTACGTGGGTATCCCTCCAGTTGGTGTGGTAGTCGTCGGCAATGTTCATTCCGCCGGTGTAGCAGATCTTGCCGTCCACCACGACTATCTTACGGTGGTCCCTGAAGTCGATGTTCCAGATGCCGCCGATGATGTCTCCGGGGTTCTGGACATCCACGGTGTGGATTCCTTCGGCCCTTCTGAGCTGGCGGTAAAATGAGACCTTGGGGGCATTGGAGCGGGATTCCAGTATCATTCGCACGGGAACGCCTTCTTCGGCCTTGTCAAGGAGGATTTCCTTCACTATGCCGGCAATGGTGTCTGCCGCAAAGCGGTAATACTCCATGTCGATGTACTGTTCGGCGTTACGGAGGTCTTCGTTGAAGTCGGCAAACTTTGTGCGGCCCTCGGTGTAGATCTTGATGGTGTTTCCGCCCACCGGATTCATCTTGCCAAGGAACGCAAGGTTGCGCGCCATGGGCCTCCAGCGGATGTCTATGCTGTCATAGACCGGATCCTGAAGGTCCGGCGTGGGGGCTACGGGTGCGCCCCTCATGCTCCTTGAGATGGTTGCGCATGAGACGGAGCAAAGAAGCGCCGCGGCCAATATGAGGACTTTCGCTTTCAATACAGGTGCAAAGATAGTAAAAAGAATTCAGCCGGAAGCCCCCGGCTGAATCATTATATTGTCAAAATGTGCAGGACAAGGCCCCCCGGGGCCTCATCCGCACTGGTTAGATGAATATGTATTTGCAGATGAACAGCGCCGCAAGGACCCACATCGGAATGGAGATTTCCTTGAACTTGCCGGCCACGGCGTGGCAGAGGACATAGGAGATTACGCCGATGAGGATACCGTCGGAGATGCTGTATGCAAGAGGCATCAGGATAAGGGTGAGGAAAGCGGGGATGGCCTTGCAGTAATCGTCCCAGTGGATGTTCCGGGCGTTACCCATCATCATGACACCCACGATGATGAGAGCAGGTGCAGTAGCTGCGCCCGGGATGGCGAGGAAGATAGGGCTGAAGAACAGGGCGAGTACGAAGCAGATGACGGTGGAGAAGGCAGTGAGGCCGGTACGGCCGCCTTCACCTACGCCGGATGCGCTTTCTACGTATGTCGTGGTTGTGGATGTGCCGAAGCATGCACCGGCTACGGTTGCGATGGAGTCGGCAAGGAACATCTTCTCGAGGCCGGGGATTTCGTCGCCGCCCTTCTTGATGAGGCCGGAGCTCTGGTGAACGCCGATGATGGTTCCCATGGTGTCAAACATGTCGATGAACAGGAAGGTGAACACCACGGCAAGCATGTCCCAGCTGAGAATCTGGTTCCACTCGAATTTGCAGAAGATGGGCTCGAGAGAGTCCGGCACGGAAACCACCTGCGTGGGCAGAGTGGTGATGGCCGCACCCGTTGCGGGATCCTTGATGAGAAGACCTATCGCCGAAGTGATGAGGATGCCCCAGAGCATGCCGCCGCGCACCTTTGCCATCACGAGACCGGCGGTGATGAACAGACCGATCATGCCCACAAGGGCCTTGCCTTCGGTGATGCTGCCAAGGCTCACGAGGGTGGCGTCATTGTTGACGATGATACCGGCGTTCTGCATGCCGATGAAGGCAATGAACAGGCCGATACCCGCGCCGATGGCCTTTTTCAGGGTTCCGGGAATAGCGTTAAGAAGCCAGTTTCTGACCTTTGTGAGAGTAAGGATGATGAAGAGGATACCCTCAAGGAAGACGGCAGTCAGTGCAAACTGCCAGCTGTGTCCCATTCCAAGGCAGACGGTAAACACGAAGAATGCATTCAGACCCATGCCGGGAGCGAGGGCAAGGGGCTTCTTTGCATAGAGTGCCATCACCAGCGTACCGACGATGGCGGCAAGAGCGGTTGCTGTAAAAACAGAACCGCCCGGCATGCCGGGTAGTGCGCTGAAGATTCCAGGGTTGACGGCCAGGATGTAGGCCAGGGTGAGGAAGGTTGTGATTCCGGCTACAATCTCCGTGCGGACATTGTGCACTTTGGAATCGAATCCGAAGAGTTTTTCAAAAACAGGCTTCATAGATTTGGTATATTAGGTAAGGTAATATCCGTTTCTGTCCCTTCAAGCCTTTTTTCGCAGTGCAAAGTTAATTATTAAAAATTTTTATTACTAACAAATTCACTATTGTTATGATGCAAAATATTCCGTATATTTGCGGACTAACGCGAAAAACGCAAAAATCTATATACCAAAATGAAGACTTACACAACCAAAAACATCCGCAACGTTGTCCTTATCGGCGCACCCCGCAGCGGTAAGACCACCCTTTCCGAGGCCATGCTCTTCGAAGGCAAGGTCATCGACCGCCGTGGTTCCGTGGAAGACAAGAACACCGTTTCCGACAACACCGAATTCGAGCAGACCAACCAGAAGTCCATCAACGCCACCCCTCTGTACGCAGAGTTCAATGGCACCAAGATCAACTTCATCGACGCTCCCGGTTCTGACGACTTCTCCGGTGGTGCACTTTCCGCCTTCAAGGTGGTAGAGGCCGCCGTGATGGTCATGAACGGTACTGCCGGCATCGAGGTGGGAACAACCCTCTTCGCCCGCTATGCAGACCAGTACAACGTCCCTATGATCATCGCCGTGAACCAGCTGGATCATGACAAGGCAAACTGGGACGGCGTACGTGCAGCCATCTCTGAAGAATTCGGCAAGAAGGCCGTCCTGTGCCAGTTCCCCGTGAATCCCGGTCTTGGCCTGGAAGGTTTCGTGGATGTTATCACCATGAAGTTCTACAACAAGAAGGGTGAAGAACTCGAAATCCCTGCAGCATACGCAGACGAGGCCGAAGAACTCCGCGCAGAACTCATGGAGAAGGCCGCTGAAGGTTCCGACGAGCTCATGGAAAAATTCTTCGAGACCATGGAACTCACAACCGACGAAATCCGTGAAGGTCTCCGTGCCGGTCTCTGCAAGGGCGAAACCATCCCCGTGTTCTGCACCGCAGCAAAGGAGAATGTCGGCGTAAAGCGCCTCATGGAATTCATCGTGAACGTCGTTCCTTCACCGGAAGGCAAGAAGGAAGAGACCGTGGACGGCGGCGAGATTGTATGCGATCCCGGTGCACCCACCTCCATCTTCATCTTCAAGACCAGCGTCGAGCAGCACCTCGGTGATGTTTCCTACTTCCGCGTGATGAGCGGTACCCTCAACAAGGGGGCAGACCTCGTAAACCCTGAAACCGGCAACAGTGAACGTCTGAGCGCCATCTATGCAGTTGCAGGTTCCAAGAAGGAAGAAGTTGCTTCCATCAGCGCCGGCGACATCGGCTGCGCCATGAAGCTCAAGGCCGGCAAGACAGACGTCACCCTGGCCCAGAGCGGCGTAGAGGCCATCAAGCACATGGTATTCCCTGACGCAAAGTACCGCTGCGCAGTCAAGGCCGTTGACAAGAACGACGAAGCCAAGGTTGGCGACGCCCTCAACAGGATTGCCGCACAGGATCCCACCATCACCGTGGAATACTCCAAGGAACTCCGCCAGACCATCCTTTCCGGTATGGGCGAACAGCACATCAACTATGTGAAGTGGAGAGTAAACAACGAGTTCAAGCAGAACATCGAACTCTACGCTCCCAAGGTTCCCTACCGCGAGACCATCACCAAGATCGCAACCGCACAGTACCGTCACAAGAAGCAGTCCGGCGGCGCCGGCCAGTTCGGTGAGGTCCATCTGCTTGTCTGTCCTTACGTAGAAGGCCAGGAAGCACCCCACAACTTCAAGATCGACGGCAAGGACGTAGTCTTCAACTTCAAGACCCAGGACATCTCCGACCTCGAATGGGGCGGAAAGCTCGAGTTCTACAACTGCGTCGTCGGTGGTTCCATCGACCTCAGCTTCATGCCCGCCATCCTCAAGGGTATCAAGTCCAAGATGGAGGAAGGCCCTCTCACCGGTTCCTACGCCCGTGACATCCGCGTATATGTATACGACGGTAAGATGCACCCCGTAGACTCCAAGGAAATCGCCTTCATCATCGCCGGCCGCAACGCCTTCAAGGAGGCATTCCGCAACGCAGGACCCAAGATCCTCGAACCTATCTACAACGTTGACATCATCACCCGCAACGAGTATGTAGGCCCTTGCATGAGCGACCTCAACACCCGCCGCGGCATGATCATGAACCAGGATATGGACAAGGGATTCACCGTGCTTCACGCCCGCGTTCCTCTGGCAGAGCTCTACCGCTACTCCACTATCCTGAGCTCCCTCACCGGCGGCTCCGCTACCTTCCAGATGAAGTTTGCAGAATATCAGCAGGTCCCTGCCGATGTCCAGACCAAGCTCCTGGCAGAATACGCAGCACAGGAACAGGAAGAGGACTAAAACTCATACTCCTGAACATGATAAAGGTTGGTTTCTATGGGACCAACCTTTATCATTATATGTACGTGCGCGTGCGTTTTGCGATAATGGTTGGCACGTTAAAAACCAACCTTTATCAAAAAAATGTGAAAATTTTTTGAAATATCGCTTGCGATATAAAATTTTTGTTGTACCTTTGTATCGCAAACGATATAAACAACTAAATACATATAATTATGAACGCACAGAATTCAATCCAGATCCTTCAGGCTTATGCAACAGGACTCAGCGCACAGTCCCGTCAACACAAAGTCCAGAGCCAGGTATTCAAGGCAATGAGCCTTGGCAAACTTGCTGAAAAGTATGCTGAACACTCCGCAGAGGAAGCAGAGTGGGTAGAGAAAATGGTGGCCCGCATCATAGACCTCGGAGGAGAAGCCAAGGTTGAGGCAACACCGGAGCAGAAAATCTACAAGGATGTCGTAGAATTCATCAAGGCAGACCTTGCCGTTTCCGAGAAGGAAGTTCCCGTGCTTGGCCAGGTAACACTCTCCCTTGCAGAGGACATGACAACCTATGACCTCATGAAAGGTTACTATCAGGATGAAGAGGAAGATATGTACTGGATGCAGGAACAGCTTGAACTGATTCAGCTTATCGGACTTCAGAACTGGCTTGTTCAGCAGCTTTAATCCCCGATATATGAAACGAACTGTAATCGCAGCGCTCCTTGGGCTCCTGGTTCTTGGATGCGCTGCACAAAACAAGAAAGAAATGGCAACTATCTACGATTTCAAGACCAAGAGCAACAAGGGTGCAGAAGTTGACCTCGCTCAGTACAAGGGTCAGGTGGTAATGATTGTAAACACCGCTTCAAAGTGTGGTTTTACTCCTCAGTACGACGGCCTGGAGGCCCTCTACCAGAAGTACAAGGACCAGGGTTTCGTAATCCTCGGCTTCCCCTGCGACCAGTTCGCCGGCCAGGAGCCCGGTTCCAATGAGGAAATTGCAGAATTCTGCCGCCTCAACCACGGTGTGACATTCCCTCTCATGGCCAAGACCGACGTCAACGGCGCCAATGCCGAACCGGTGTTCGAGTTCCTGAAAACCCAGGCTCCCACCGAGGAGTACAGCGGTTTCAAGGCGAAAGCCACCCACAAGATGCTCAAGGCTATCAGCAAGAGCGTGGAGAAGGACAGCGACATCCTGTGGAACTTCACCAAGTTCCTCGTATCAAAGGATGGTCTCACTGTAAAGCGTTACGCTCCCACCACCACTCCTGAAGACATCGAAAAAGACCTCAAGTCCCTTCTGTAATGCAGGAACAGCTCAAACTGGAAAACCAGCTCTGCTTCAGGCTGTACACAGCCTCGCGGCTCATTACGCAGGCCTATCATCCTCTTCTGGAGGAGATAGGTCTGACGTATCCGCAGTACCTGGTGATGATGGTTCTCTGGGAACAGGACAACATGCCCGTAAACGACATCGCAAAGCGCCTGTATCTGGAAACCAACACCGTCACTCCCCTTCTCAAAAGACTGGAGGCCGAGGGTTTCATAGCACGCAGAAAAGGGGAGAAGGACGCCCGTCAGGTAATCGTGAGCCTGACTCCCAAGGGCCGGAAACTGGAGGACAAGGCCTCCTGTGTGCCCTATCAGATGGGACAGGCGGTAGCCTGCCGCTCCATCACGGAAAAAACGGCTCCGGAGCTGTTCCACACTCTGGACGATCTCATCGGCACTCTTTCCAAGTAAGCCGATTTTTGCCTATCTTTGCAGAAAAGACAGGCTTATGGCAATAAAGAATATGCCCTACTGGAAGTGGGCGCTCCTCCTGGCAGCATCGCTTGTTCTGGCGGCGCTGCTTTATGGTTTGAGTTCGGTGACATCGCTCATTGACATCCACTGGCTCAGGTGGGTGGCTACGGTAGTTGCGGCAGCGGCGATGATACTCCTCTACGGTGTGTTCGTGAAGTGGTTCGAAAAGGAACCGGCAAAGGACATTCCGCTTGGGAAATGCGCCGCCCATACGGGGAGGGGAATGCTCATCGGCCTTGGGTATTTCATAGTAATAGTGGCCATAATGATGGCGCTTGGATACTATAGCGTCAAGGGCTTCGGAAAGGACGTCACGGGCATTCTGGATGCGTTTTTCATGTTCCTCATTGTGGCAATCGGAGAGGAAGTGATGTTCCGCGGAGTGCTGTTCAGGTGGATAGACGAAAGGTTCGGTTTCGCTGCGGCGCTAATCGTGTCGGCACTGGTGTTCGGCTTTGTGCATATAGCCAACCCGGGTGCAACATGGTGGTCCTCAATAGCAATCGCCGTTGAGGCGGGGCTGCTGCTTGGAGCGGCATACAAGTACAGCGGCACGCTGTGGCTGCCTATCGGCATACATTGGGCCTGGAATTTCTCGCAGGGGAATATTTTCGGGTTCGAGGTCTCAGGTGGGGATGCCGGCGCCACGTTGATCATCCCCTATGTAGACGGGCCGGAGCTGCTCACCGGAGGGGACTTCGGAGCAGAAGCGTCCATTATTGCCGTGGTTCTTGGAGCGGCGCTTGCAGCCTGGTTTATAATCCGAGTTCGTCCTTCATCGAACGAAGAAGGTCGAAAGCCTGAAGAGGCGTAATATTATTGAGGTCTGTGGCGCGGAGACGGTCCCTGAGTGATTCCAGGAGAGGATCGTCCAGCTGGAACATGGACAGCTGAAGCGAACCGTCACTCTCTACGCGGCCTTCCCTTGTGTTGTGCGGCTTTACGGGCGTGAGGGCGCCGATGCGCTCCAGGGTCTGGCTGTTCTCGAGGGCCTTCAGGGTGCGTTCTGCGCTTTCCAGGACTTCCTTCGGCATGCCTGCCATACGGGCAACATGGATACCGAAGCTGTGGGCCGTGCCGCCTTCCCTGAGTTTCCTGAGGAATATAACCTCCTTGCCCACTTCCTTGACGGCCACGTGGAAGTTCTTCACACGGTCAAATGTGCCTTCAAGGTCATTCAGTTCGTGATAATGTGTTGCGAAGAGGGTCTTTGCGCCCTTGCCGTAGTCATGGATATACTCCACGATTGCGCGGGCTATCGACATGCCGTCGTAGGTGGACGTTCCCCTGCCGATTTCATCCAGCAGCACCAGCGAACGGACGCTGAGGTTGTTGAGGATCATGGCAGTCTCCAGCATCTCCACCATGAACGTCGATTCGCCGCGGGAGATGTTGTCCGTTGCGCCCACGCGGGTGAAAATCTTGTCTACATAGCCGATATGTGCCTCTGCTGCGGGAACGAACGACCCCGCCTGCGCCATGAGGACGATGAGCGCCGTCTGCCTGAGGAGGGCCGATTTACCGGCCATGTTGGGGCCGGTGAGGATTATGATCTGCTGCTTCTCCGTATCCAGGAGCACGTCATTGGGCACATACTCCTCTCCCGGAGCCATTAGCGTTTCGATGACGGGATGGCGGCCCTGCTTAATGTCGATGGCCTTGCCGTCGGTGAGGTCCGGACGGCAGTAATTGCGCTCTGCGGCCTGCTCTGCAAAGCCGGCCAGGACGTCCAGCTTGGACAGAATGCGGCTGTTAACCTGGATGGCCGGGATGTCCTTCTGAATGCGGGAGATGAGGTTGGCATAAAGCTGGGTCTCGATGGCGTATATGCGGTCTTCGGCGGTGAGGATTCTCTGCTCGTACTCCTTGAGCTCTTCGGTGATGTAGCGCTCTGCGTTTACGAGCGTCTGCTTGCGTATCCACTCCGGGGGCACCTGGTCCTTGTAGGTGTTCCGGACCTCAATATAATAGCCAAAAACGTTGTTGTAGGCTATCTTGAGCGAGGCGATGCCGGTTCTTTCGGCCTCTCTCTGCTGCATCTGGAGGAGGTAGTCCTTGCCGCCGGCAGAGAGGGTGCGAAGTTCGTCCAGTTCGGGATCGACACCCGTTGCTATGACGGGGCCCTTGCCCACCTGATAGGCAGGTTCCGGAGCAAGTACGCGGTTTATCTCCTTGAGGAGGGATTCGCAGTTCCTGAGGCCGCGGAGGAGCTTTTCAAGCGGCGCGGCATCCTTGAGGCGCTCCTTGACGGAGCCGGAGATAGCAAGGCCTCGGCCAAGCTGGACAACCTCCCGCGGGAAGGCCTTCCCCGTGGCGATACGGCCAAGGATACGCTCCGTATCCCCTATCTTGCCAAGGTCCGTCTGGGTGTCCCTGAGCACTTCCGGATTCTCCGTGAAGTACTGGACTATGTCGTAGCGGGAATTGAGCTCCTTGAGATCCATGACCGGCATGGTGAGCCAGTTCCTCAGAAGGCGGGCGCCCATGGGCGACGAGCACTTGTCAAGCGCCTGCACGAGCGAGACGCCGTCGGCCCCGGCGGCACTCTGGAGGACCTCCAGGTTCCTGAGGGTGAAACGGTCCATCCACACGAAGCGGCCTTCGTCAATCCTGCCGATGGTGCAGATATTCCTGAGCCCCACGTGCTGCGTCTGCTCCAGGTACACCAGAAGCGCACCTGCGCTGCAAACGCCAAGGGGATACGGGTCTATGGCGAAGCCTTTCAGGCTCTCTACGCCAAGCTGCCTCTTGAGTCTCTCCACAGCGGCATCGTATACGAAAGCCCACTCGTCTATGGATGTGGTGTAAAAGTCTCCAAAACGCTCCCGGAGGCCATTTTCATAGCCTCTCTGGACCACCAGCTCCCTTGGTCTCATGGACCCCAGCAGCGTGCCAATGTAATCCAGCGTTCCCTGCGTCACCTGGAACTGCCCCGTTGAGACATCCAGGAAGGCGGCACCGCATCTGTCCTTTTCTACGGTGATGCCGCAGAGGAAGTTGTTCTCCTTCTGCTCCAGCATGCCCTCGCCGAAGGAAATGCCGGGAGTTACTATTTCCGTAACGCCGCGTTTTACCAGTTTCTTTGCGAACTTGGGGTCTTCGAGCTGGTCGCACACGGCAACCTTGAAGCCGGCGCGGACAAGCTTCGTGAGATAGCCTTCTATGGCATGGTGCGGGAAACCGGCCATGGCTACCGGGCCCTTGTCTCCGTTGGATTTCTTGGTAAGGACAAGGCCAAGGACGCGGGATGCGGTGACGGCATCGTCTGAATACGTCTCATAGAAGTCTCCCACCCTGTAGAGGAGCATTGCCTCCGGGTGCTGAGCCTTCACCTCAAAGAATTGCCTGAGTAGAGGAGTATCTTCTGCGACTTTTGCCATGGCTGTGCAAAGTTAATCATTTTTCCGGACCAGAAGGAGCGCTGCGGCTGCGGCAAGGGCCAGAAGAAGCAGTATGGAAGTAATGGTTGAAACAAGCGCACCGGTCTTGTAGCTGGCGGGAAGGAAATGCATCTCAATGTCATGCTCGCCGGCGGGAAGGAGGGCGGCACGGAGGGTCCAGTCGGCCCGGAAGAGTTCCAGCGGCTTGCCGTCCACGGTTGCCGTCCAGCCGTTGGGATAGTAGATCTCGCTGAATACGGCTATGCGGTCTTCCGGAGTGCTGTAATGATACTTGAGCCGGTTGGGGGCGTACGAGGTCATTTCGATGACACCATTGTCATTTCGACCGAGCGAAGCGAGTGGAGAAATCTCTTCGGCAACGACTGCCGTCGTACCAAGGTCTACAGTGCCCAGGAGGGCGATTTCTTCGTCCGGGGAGGCGGCCTGAACCGTGTTGGAGACGAACCATGCAGCGCCGAAGGCGGAGCTGTTCACCACGGGCGGGAAGTTGTCGTCAACAACCACATAACGCGTGTTGAGGGCGTTCAGGACCGGGGTGGAAGACGCCATGTACGAAGACACGTCCTCAAGGGTTTCGGCAGAGGAAAGGACCTTGTACAGGCCGTTGATTTCTCCGGTAAGGTAGTGTTCGATGAGGTCCTGGTAGCGCTGTAGCTTCGCGGGGGAATAGCCGCCCACGTTCTTGTGGCGGTATGACGGGACCGACGAATTGAAAACGTTCACCGTGAGGTCGAGAACGCGGTACTGGGGGGCTTCGTCTTCAAGGATGATTTTGTCTACCATTCGCTCTGCAAAGGGCTTGTTGAAGTCCTTGGGAGTTGTGAAATGGTCTGCGTTAAGATATCTCTTTCCGGCAGAAAACATGTCTGCAAGCACCAGGACGCAGATTGCTATGGCTGCAATCCGCTTGCGGCCGGACTTTGCCCCCCAGAAAAGGAGGGCGGCACTTGCCGTGATAAGAAGCAGGGAACGGACGGCATCGGCCTTGAAAATGGCAATGCGGTCCTGGACGAGGGCGTCTACGATGACATCCTGCATGCCGGCGTCGGAAGCGCCCGAGAATGAGCCGAAAAGCCCCGGCGCAAGCCAGCACAGGAGGCAGAATCCTGCCGTTACGGCAAAGGCGATGAGCCAGCCGCGGCGGAAGGTCTTTGCGTCATACTCTTCCTTGACGATGCGATCAAGCGTCACGAAGCCGAGGACCGGAAGCGCCACCTGCAAAACGACCAGCGCCATGGACACGGTCCTGAACTTGTTATAGAGCGGGAGGAACTTGAAGCAGAACGCCGTGAATGCCATGAAATGGCTTCCCACGGCCATCAGAACGGCAATTATGCAGCAGGTGACAAGCCACCATTTCTCCTTCTTCCGGCAAAGGCAGAGGCCAAGCACAAAGAGGAAGACGGTAACTGCGCCCATATACATCGGCCCGGCGGTGAAGGGCTGGGGGCCCCAGTACATCGGCAGGGATTTGGCGGCCTCCTTGAGGTTGCGCTGCCCGGCCTTCCTGAGGAGCTTTATCGTCTCCGACTTTTCCGGATTCACGGCCTGGGCCGATGCTCCCCCGTTGAAATTGGGTATCATGAGGTTGGGGAGCTCCTCCCATCCATAACTCCAGGCGGTGGCGTAATCGAGGTCAAGGCCCTTTGAGGAGCCGCCGTCCTTTGACAGCTCGGAGCCGCCGCGCATGGTGTTGGGCGTATATTTCGCCAGGGGCAGCAGTTTGTTCACGTTGGTGGCAATGCCAGCGCACCCCAGCACCAGAAGCAGTGTCGATACCGCGGCGAACCGCCCGAAACGCTTTCCCTTGATGGCATCTACAAGTTCGAAAACCGCATACAGCAGCACCATGATGGCAAGGTAGTAGGTTATCTGCTGATGATTCGCCTTAACCTGCATGCTCAGGGCAAGGCCGAAGAGGGCTGCGCCCAGAAGGGCCTTCCACAGGCCCTTGGAACGGTATGTATATACCAGGGCGGCAAGCACCCATGGCATGAAGGCGATGGCCTGCATCTTGGTGTTGTGGCCCACCTGGATAATCTGGAAATTGTAGCTGCAGAAAGCCACGGCAACGGCCCCGCCAAGGGCGACGGGCCAGCTCACGCCAAAGGCAAGCAGCAGGAGGAATGCACCCAGAAGGGTTATGAACAGATACGTTGCGGGGCGCTTTCCGGTGAGAAGGAGGTCATAGATCCACTGCGTGAAGTCTCCCCCGTTCTGCGTGGAAATTGCCGTGGTGGGCATTCCGCCGAACATCGAATCTGTCCAGTAGGTCTGGTCGTCGGGGTGGGCCTTGTTCCACTCGTTCATCTCATGGGACATGCCCACATAACCGGAGATGTCGCTCTGGTTCACTATCTTCCCGTCAAGCACCTGGGGCACAAAGCCGTAGCTGAGAACAAGGAAGAAGACTATGACGCCAAGTGCTATGGCTGCTTTTTTCCAGATTTCTTTCATACTATGCTGTCAAGAAGCCTTGCAAGCTCCTTTGCGGTGCTTTCCCGGCTGTATTTTTCTATGTTTCCTTCGGTAGCGGGGACTCCGCCTTTGCAGAACAGGGCCCAGGCGTCCTCAAGGAAGCCGCGCATGGCGGCTTCGTCGGCCCAGTCGGCGGTGATGCCGGCCTTGGAGCCGGAAATGACGCGGGCCATGGCTCCGTCGCTCTGGCCTATTCCAAGTATCGGCCTCCCGGAGGCAAGGTATTCGAAGAGCTTGCCGGGGAGGATGGGGCGGTATTCGGGGTCGTTCCTCAGTGGCAGGAGAAGAACCGTGGCGGCGCGCTGTTCACGAACGGCTGCGGCGTGGTTCAGGTATCCAAGTGTGACCACGTTGGGCTTGAGCCCTTCGGCCTCGATGGCCTGCATAACCTCTGCGTCCACCTTGCCTGAAAGGCGTATGCGCAGTTTTGCCTTGAAGGCCGATGGCATGGCCCCCAGCACCTTCCAGAGGGTAAAAGGGTTGCCGTCGGCAGCGAAAAGGCCGGTGTGGGTGAGGTTGAAAAAGCCGTCGGGTTCCGGCGCGGGGCCTTCGAAATCGGCAGCGTCGTAGCCGTTGGTTATCATTGCGACGGGCGTCTTGGTCTGGGCCCGGAATTCCTCCCGGACCAGCGGAGTAACGGCAAGGACGGTGCTGCAGCTGTCAAGGACGCCCTGCTCCTGCGCACGCAGCTTACGCCATGCGGCCTTTGTCATCGGCAGGTGTTTGAGATAGTACATCCTGCTCCATGGGTCCCTGAAATCCGGAACCCAGGGAATGCCCAGTCTCTCATGTAAAGCCTTGCCGATGAGATGCATCGAATGCGGCGGCCCCGTAGTTACAATGGCGTCCACGGGATGGCCTTTGAGATACTCCGTGAGGAACTTTACGCTTGGCTTCACCCACCATACGCGGGGGTCCGGGACAAAGAGATTGGCCCTTATCCACAGCGAAACGCGCTGCTTGAAGGATTTCTTTCCGGAAGATATCTCCGTCACGGCGCCGCCTGCGGCTCCTGCCGTGAGGGTTTTCATGTCCGTGCTGGCGCCGCGGCCCATGAGTTTGCGGTAGATATTGTACGGCTCGTTGATGGGAGTGCGGATGACTTCAAGGTCCGGGGACACTTCCGCCTCAAGTGTACGGTCTATTGCTGTGTATTCGGGGTTTTCCGGCGTGTAGATGACCGGTTCCCAGCCTTCTTTGGGCAGATACTTTGCAAACTTCACCCACCGCTGCACCCCGGAGCCCCCGGACGGCGGCCAGTAATATGCTATGACCAGTACTCTTTTCATAAGAGTACAAATATAATCATTTTTGGCGAAGGTTCTGCGAGACTCGGAGCCACCAGTTACACGAAAACCCGCAAAAACGTGCAGCAGGTGGCTCCCCCTAGCCACCTCTTACACAAAAACACCTCAAAACGTGTAACTGCTGGCTTAAATCCCAACTATTTTGACTACATTTGTAGGAAATAGTACTATTTGATGATGAAAAAGTTTCTTGCTACCCTTGCAGCACTCGCCCTGGCGGTGAGCGCTTTTGCAGATGAAGGCATGTGGCTCCTGCCCCTTATCCAGAAAATGAACGGAAAGGCCATGAAGGAAGCCGGCCTCAAACTCTCCCCCAAGGATATTTACAACATTAACGGAAGCTCGCTCAAGGACGCTATCGTCCAGTTCGGCGGCGGCTGCACCGGAGAGGTCATCTCCGGCCAGGGCCTGGTTGTGACCAACCACCACTGCGGCTATTCGGCCATCCAGAGGCTCTCTTCCGATGAGCACAACTACCTCATGGACGGCTTCTGGGCCAGGACCATGAAGGACGAAATCCCCGCCCCGGGCCTCACCGTGACCTTCCTCGTCTCCATGAAGGACGTCACCGCAGACCTCGCAAAGATAGAAAAGAAGCTCTCCAAGAAGAACTTCGGCAAGCAGCTGGAAGAGCTCATGGACAAGGAGCAGGAAAAGATTGTTGAAAACGCAAAGAAGGAGAATCCCGGCTGCGAAGTTGAGATCCAGGACTTCTACAACGGCAACGTCCTCTACGTTATGGTCTACAAGACCTACAGGGACGTCCGCTTCGTGGGCGCACCTCCGGCATCCATGGGCAAGTTCGGCGGCGAAACAGACAACTGGGTATGGCCCCGCCACACCTGCGACTTCTCCATGTTCCGCATCTATGCCGACGCCCAAGGCAACCCTGCAGCATACTCTGAATCCAACGTCCCGCTGCGCTGCGAAAGCTTCCTCAAAATCTCCGTCGCAGGCGTGAAGGAGAATGATTATGCCATGGTCATGGGGTATCCCGGCAGCACACAGCGCTACCAGACTGCAGCACAGCTTGAGCAGATGATCCGTACCAACCGCATCCGCATCGACGCCCGCACTATCCGTCAGGACATCATGTGGGAAGCCATGTGCGCAGACCCTTCCGTGAACCTGAAGTATGCGAACAAGTATGCAAGCAGCGCCAACGGCTGGAAGAAGTGGCAGGGAGAGGAACTCGCATTCGAGAACCTCGACATCATCGGCCGTGAGAAGCAGAAGGAAGCCGGCCTCACAAACTGGATAAGAAGCCAGAAGCCGGAAAAGATTGCCGAATACGGCCGCGCCATCCAGGATATCGAGGCTGCCGTGGAGAAGCGCAAGGATGCAACCCGCGCCATGACCCTTCTCACGGAGGCTCCCGCAAACATTGAACTCATAAGCATCTGCGGCACCGTGACCAACAACTATGGCCGCGCCATCGCTGCTCCCGGTGTAGACAGCGCCGCTGCCCTCGAGAATGCCAAGAAGGCCACAGAGCGCCTCTTCAAGGACTATGTGGCAGAGCTTGACAAGAAGGAAGCAGCCGCCCTCCTGAAGTTCTACCGCGACAACGCAAAGCAGGAGGACTTCCTCCAGATTCCCGGCCGTGACTTCGCCACCATGGACATCGACGACTACGTTGAGGACCTTTACAGAAGGAGCGTCTTCACCTCTCCCGAAAAGCTCGCCGGTGCCGATGCCCCCACCATCCTCACAGACCCCGCCTACAACCTCTTCGTGGCCGTCATGACCCCGCTCATGAAGTACTACACCGAGGTGCGCGCCAACCAGGACGAGAACTTCACCAAGGCCCGCAAGTCCTTCACCAAGGCCCTCATGGAGTGGAAAGACGGCGAGCCGATGTATCCGGACGCCAACTTCACCATGCGTCTCACCTACGGAAACGTTCTCCCTTATTCTCCCAAGGACGCCGTCCTTTACAAGTATTATTCTACGGACAAGGGCATCCTCGAGAAGGCAAAGGAATATGAGGGCAATCCCGAATTCATCATCCCCGAAAAGCTCCGCAGCGCCCTCCTCAAGAAGGACTACGGCCAGTGGGCCGATGCCGACGGCTCCCTCCACACCTGCTTCCTCACCAACAACGACATCACCGGCGGCAACTCCGGCTCTCCCGTCCTCAACGCAAAGGGCGAACTCATCGGCCTTGCATTTGACGGAAACTGGGAATCCATGAGCTCCGACGTCATGTTCGAACCGGACCTCCAGAGGTGCATCTGCGTGGATATCCGCTACGTCCTCTTCACCGTGGAAAAGATTGGCGGTGCCGTCAACATCATCAATGAACTCACCCTTACAGGAAATGATAAGAGAAAGTGATGTACTCGGATGGCTTTCATCCGTTGAACACCCCGGCCAGGGGGACAGGAGCATTGTCTCCCTCGGCATGGTGCAAAGTGTGGAAATAAGCGAGGACCGCGTAAAAGTGGTCCTCGGCTTTCCTAAAAGGCCCGATCCGCTCAAGAATTACCTTGTGGGAGCCGCCCGTGCGGCCGTTTACCGCAATGCCCCCGGCGGCGTTGAGGTAGAGGTGGAAACCGTCGTGAAAGAGCCTGCCACAAAGCCAAACAAGCCGGCAGAGTTCAACCTGGAGCAGCTCAGGAACGTTGCGCACATCATCGGCATAGCTTCCGGAAAGGGAGGCGTGGGTAAATCCACGGTTGCCGTGAACCTTGCCGTAGCGCTTGCCCGCCTTGGATACAAGGTTGGTCTTGTAGATGCCGATGTCTACGGCCCCTCCATCCCCACCATGACCGGGACGGAGAACGTCCAGATAGAAATGGAAGGCGAAGACGAGGACACAAGCCTCTTCCTCCCCGTGGAAAAATACGGCGTAAAGTGGCTGTCGATAGGGCATGTAACGTCTGAGGGTCAGGCGCTTATCTGGCGCGGACCCATGGCCACATCGGCCCTAAAGCAGCTGGTGCTGCAGACTAAGTGGGGCGTGCTGGATTTCCTCCTCATAGACATGCCTCCGGGAACGGGTGACATCCATATTTCCCTCATAGGAGACGTCCCCATGAACGGCGCAGTCATCGTCACCACGCCCCAGACAGTCGCCCTTGCCGATATGCTCCGCGGCGTGAACATGTTCCGCAATCCGCAGGTGCAGAAACCCATCATCGGCCTGGTGGAAAACATGTCCTGGTTCACTCCTGAGGCCCATCCGGAGGAGAAGTACTACATCTTCGGCCACGGTGGCGGAGAGAAGATGGCGGGCGTGCTCAAGATACCGTTCCTGGGACAGATTCCCCTGGTGCAGGGCATACGCGAAACCGCCGATGCAGGCGAGCCCGTCGCCCTTGGCACAGGCCCTGATGCCGCCGCCTTCCTTGACCTTGCCGGCAAGGTTGCCGGTGCGGTTATCTGATGAAACCATCACTGAAGCAATATCTGGAACCCGGGAGGCTTGAGGCCGGCTGCGATGAAGCCGGCCGCGGGCCGCTTGCCGGGCCCGTGTATGCGGCCGCGGTCATTCTGCCGGAAGACTTCTACCACCCCCTCCTCAATGACTCCAAACAGATGTCGGAAAAGGCCCGTGAGGAGCTTCGCCCCATCATTGAGAGGGAAGCTGTCGCCTGGGCCGTAGAGGCCGTAAGCGCCTCGGAAATAGACACCTTGAATATCCTGTGGGCCTCTGTCACAGGCATGCAGAGGGCAGTCCTGAGGCTGGACCCTGCGCCGGAATTCCTGCTCATCGACGGCAACAAGTTCAGGCCGTTTGACAGGTACGGCTTCAAGGACTTCAGGACCGTAGTGCATGGAGATGCCACCTATGCCAGCATTGCCGCCGCTTCGGTTTTGGCAAAGACTTACAGGGATGAATTCATGCGCTCCATCGCCGCCGATTACCCCGAATACGGCTGGGACCGGAACATGGGCTACCCCACGCCGGAGCACATAGAGGCCATACGCCGCTACGGCTACACCCCGTGGCACCGCAAGTCTTTCCACGTCAAGGAACTTGAGCCTTCGCTGTTCTAGAAATCCATCGAGAACACGGGGCCCCAAAAGAAGGGTTCCTTCTGGCCGGACTGGCCATACCAGGTGCCTCCGTTGTAGGAGAAGGTGACGCCGATTGAGGCGTCAAGGGCTATCACTATGAAGCCGAGCTCCGCGGTGAGGTCGGCACCCACGCTCCAGAGGTTGCCCTTGGGAAGGAGGGTGAAATCGGCATTGGGGGTGAGGACGAAGTTGCGGATGTAGAGAGCCGGCATGAGGGAAAGGTCTCCGCCGATGGTGAAAGGAAGGGCGTAGTCGGCCGACAGTTTCATCTGCCAGGGGTTGCCCTGCGCTACGGCTGCGCCAACGGAGCTGTCGAAGCCGCGTGGAATCACGTTTGCCGACAGTTCCCCGAAGACGGTCTCGTCCGTACGGAGCTGCTTCTGGCACAGGGCGCTGAGCCGGAGTCCGTGGGTCTGGTAGAGACCGGGCAGATATCCATATACATAGCCGTACATGTTGGGAGCAAACACCTTTTCAAGCCCCAGACGGCCCTGGAAGCCTATTTCCGAGCCGATTCCAAGGCGCGGGTACACGCGGCTGTGCGTGGTGGGGAGCATGACATAACCCCTCACGGAAGCGCCAAGGCTGTGCATGATGGTATTGCTGCCGTCGCCGAATCCGTTGAAGACATAATGGGTGGATATGCCGTCAAATACCCCTGTGGGGGCCTTGAACATGAGCGGAGAGGTGAGGAACATGTTGTTGGACACCGAATAGCGTAGCCTGGGCACGAAGCCCTTCAGGAGGCCGCCCTTGTTGAACGAGAGCGGAACAGAGGCCGTAACTGATGCAAGCACCAGAGGAGAACTTGACAGGCTTGCCGATGTCTGCGAGGTTATGCCGGAGAGGCTCCGGTACTCACCCAGGCGGAACTGCCTGCTCAGGCGGTCTCCGACATCCAGCGTGGCCTCTATAACCGGATACTGTCCAGAATACTTGAGAACGCCGTGGAATGCACCGCGCCAGCCCTTCTCCTTATCTTCATCCGGGTGGACACCCACGCCGAGGGCTCCCGAGAGGGTTCCAAGGTCATTCTGGAAGAAGGCCGTGGCGCCAAGGGAGATGTTGTCATAGGTGAAGTCGAAGGTATCACCCATTATGGAGTCGTAGTTTATGAACAGCGGCGCCCATGTGTGGAACTTGAGCGGATTCAGTATCTTCCGGTAGCGCTTTGGCGATGAGATGTCCACGGGCTGTGAATAATCCACGGCTGCGCCAAGAGCGTTCTCCTGCGCCGTAAGGGCATTTTCCACCTTGTACTCGTGGGCGGCAAACTGTGCCGGCCTGTTTGCGTAAGCTGCCCTTGGAACGCGCTTGAAGGCCATTCCGTCAAGTTCCTGGGACACGAAGTACAGGTAGTCTTCCTCCTCACAGAAGTCTGTTCCGCCGTAGCGGAAGGAGGTTACCTGAAGGAGCTCTCCGGTTGCAGGGAAATAGCGGTAGAATTCGTTTACTCCGGTAAGGTCTGCCACGAATTCCAGATGGCCGTCTTCCCATCCGTCAAGATTCACCATCTTGGAAACAACGGGGCCGAAGGCCCTATTCCATGAGCCTTCTGCAGAAATCTCGAACAGGGAGTATCCCCCGGCCTCAACGCCAAGGGCGAACTTGCGCTCTCCCATGTATACCGCCTCCGTAACCTGAACGCCGGAAGGGGCGCGGAAACGGGAGAGGACAGAGCCGTCATCGGCACTAAGGACAAGGACGTTGGAGCCGCCTTCGTGCGGGTATTCAACGGTAATGAGGGTGTTGCCGTCGTCGGAGGGATAGGGGTTGTAGATGCGGCCTTCGGATGTGAGGTCTGAAACCTTGCCGGAAACGGCGTCGTAGTAGCGCACGATGGACTTTCCGGAAAGGGCCCAACGGGGACCGCTGATGGTTTCCGTCCAGTAGATGCGGTGCCTTTCGCCGTCTGGATAGAGGCTGGAGGCGTGGGAGGGATATCGGCATACCTTTTCAAAAGAGCCGTCCCTGTAACGGACGATTTCGGCATTTCTGGTAAAGCCTTCGCGGATGAGGTAAAGCTCTCCGTTAAGGTCTACCGGGGAGCTGTAATCCACGGGGAATGCCTCCTTGGGAGAAAGCCGCTCCTCTTCCATGAACGGGGCGCGGGCGCGGTCTTCTTCCTGCCAGATGGCGTTGAAGGCTTCTGCGTATTTGCGGTAGTTTTTGGTAGCCTTCAGGTTATATGGAGACCTGTCCAGAGGGGCTTTGGGGCTGTGGTCCATCAGGTCTTTGACCACAAGGGGATTCTCTCCGAAGACGCGGGCGCCGGCTATTGTCATGTAGCCTATCTTGTAATAGTCCGGTGCGATGTATTTGAACGAACCGTAGCGCCAGCGGTTCCAGGTGCGCCAGTCGCCTTTGTCGTAGGCTACGCGGAAGTAGTTGAGGAAGTCGGCGGTGCGGGTGCGGCCTGTGGAAAGGCCGGTTTCTGCAACCACGGCGTCGCCTTCGCCGAAGGGCCCGTCCAGGAACATCATCCATGCCAGCGGGCTGAAGCCTTCGCCGATGAGCCAGGAGCCTATCTTGAGGGGGCCCTTGTATGCAAGCTGCATCTGTGCCTGATGGCGCGGTTCGTGCGCAGCAAGCTGCACCTCCCACGGGTAAGGATCGCTGCCGTAGGCCTCCGGAAGGGTATAGAGGTCCATCCTCCGCGGCGCCCATGCAACGGAGCCGTTGGAGTATACATTGTGGGTGTGAAGGACCACGGGCATCTTGCCCTTGGGGACGTCTCCGGGGGTCATGCCGATGGATTTTCCCATGGGCACTCGGAACTGCTCCAGCAGGGTTCCGTATACGCGGGCAAGGGAATCTGTACCCTCGGGATAGATAATCTTATAGTAAGGCGTCTCTACGCTGAACCAGCGAAGAGAGGCGGGATCGTCACCGTTTGTGTAGAACTGGGCCGATGCGCTGAGCGACACAAGAGCCACTATCGCCGATAGCAATGTTTTCTTCATACGAGTGACAAAGTTAACAAAAATCGGCTAACTTTGCTTTCATGATGAGAAAGTTAGCACTTGCACTTGCAGCGGCCGCCATGGTTCTTTCCTGCGGACCAAGAAAAAAACAGGCATCAGAGCCCAAGAACCGTGAGTTTCCGCAGGTGGTTGTCCCGGCGATGGTGGAAGACGAGACCGCCCGCATCAATTACGCCGCAAAGCACTTCTGGGACGCGTTTGTAAAGGGAGACTATCCCACGGACTCGCTGCATATTGCCGGTGTCAAAAAGGACGAGGTAGAGCGCCAGATGGGCGTTTTTGCCACCATTCTCACATCGTACATCCAGCAGCCGGAAAAGGCGATGGGGGCCTTTTTTGAGCGTATCTCTTCGGCGGGGGATGCGTTTGAGCCCATGACAGAGCTCGCCTCCCGCTACTTCTACGACCCCAACTCCCCTCTTCGCAGTGAAGAGTGCTGGCTGCCACTTGCAACCCGCCTGTCACAGTCTCCCCTCGTAGACGAAACCGCCCGGGGCCGATATGCCTGGCAGGCCCGCATGTGCTCCCTCAACAGGCCCGGAACCGTAGCCGCAGACTTCCAGTTCACAGACATCTCCGGCCGCCGCCGCACCATGCACTCCATCAAGGCCGACATGCTTCTTCTCATCTTCGGCAACCCTGACTGCACCGCATGCAAGGAACTCCTGGAGACTATGAATGCATATCCCGAAATTGAAGCCCTGGAGGCCTCAGGAAAGCTGAAAGTGGCCGATATCTTCATTGACCGGGAGGTTGACGCCTGGAAAGCAAAGGCCGCAACCTATCCGAAGAACTGGATAAACGGTTACGACCATAACTTCACTATCCGCGAGGACCTTATATATAATGTCCGCGCCATTCCGTCACTGTACCTGCTGGATTCTTCCAAGCGCGTCATCCTGAAGGACGCTCCTGTGGAGCAGGTGCTTACGTTTATGCGTCAAATGCAAAGATAATTGCCTCTTCGTATACTTCCCCGGGCCTCAGGACCGTTGTGGGGTATTCCGGACGGTTGGGAGAGTCGGGGCAGTGCTGGCACTCGATGGCTACGCCGTCGTAGTCTTCGTATGCGCGGCCGCTCTTGCCCTGAGGACACCCCTTGAGCCAGTTGCCGGTGTAAATCTGCACGGCGGGCTGGGTTGTGAGGACCTCCAGATGGCGGCCGCTCTTTGCCGCCCAGAGCTCTGCGGCTGTGGAAAGCTGGCCGGGAATATAGCCATCAATCAGGTAGCAGTTGTCATAGCCCTTGCCATACTTGAGGGCCGGGAAATCTGCATTGATATCCCTGCCGATGGGCTTTGCCTCCACGAAGTCCATGGGCGTTCCGGCTACGTCTTCCGGCTCTCCAAGCGGGATGAGGGTATCATCCGTGGGGAGATACTGGGAGGCGTTGAGTTCCAGGACATGGTCCAGGACGCTGCCGGAGCCCTCTCCGTCAAGGTTGAAGTAGACGTGGTTGGTGAGGTTCACCACGGTGGGCTTGTCTGCCTCTGCCGTGAGGACCAGTTTCAGGGAATTGTCGTCTCCCCAGGTGTAATGGGCAACGGCCTTGAGGGCGCCGGGATAGCCGGCTTCTCCGTCTTCGGCAAAGTACATGAACTCTACGGCATCGCCGTCAATGCGGCTCTCCCAAACCCGGTTCTGGAAGCCTTCGGGGCCGCCGTGAAGATGGTTGGGCCCGTTATTTATGGGGAGTGTATACTCCACGCCGTCCAGCGTGAAGCGGCCCTTCGCAATGCGGTTTGCAAAGCGGCCCGGAACCTTGCCGGCGCAGGGACCGTCGGCAAAATAGTCAAGTGCGTTCTTGTAGCCGATGACGACGTCGTCCAGCTTGCCGTCCTTGTCCGGGACCACGATGGAGACGATACCGGCGCCGACGCTTGAGAGCTTTACATATGCGCCGGAGGCGTTTTTGAGGGTATAGAGGAAGATTTCCTTCCCGTCGGGGGATGTGCCCCAGAGTTCTTTGGTTATCATATTTTTAGCGGGAGAATAAACTTCGAAGTCCAGTTTGAATCCGGAAACGGCATCCTCTGCCGGCGTGGTGCTGTCAAGATGCCACTCGGATGGTTTGATTTCCGGGAAGAAGGCATCGGCCCCGGGAACGTCCTTGTGCACGCGGGTGATGTAGAGGAGGTCCATCTCCGGCATGGCGGACTTGTAAACGGAGGCGCCGCCGATGATGAAGCACTTTTCGGCTCCGGTTGCTTCAGCTTCCCTGTATGCCTCCTCGAAGGAGTAGACGCAGGTGACGCCGTCGATGGGGTCTCCTCCCAGGTTAAGGACGATGTTCTTCCTGCCGGGAAGTGGCCTGCCGATGGAAAAATATGTGGTGCGACCCATGATTACAGGGCAGCCCAGCGTGGTTTTCTTGAAGTACTGGAGATCTGAGGGGATGTGCCATGGAAGGGCGCCTTTCACGCCGATTTCATAGTTCTGCCCTACGGCTACTATCAGACATTTTTTCATACGGCAACGGGGGCTTTGATGGCTGGCCAGGGATCATATCCTTCAAGGGTGAAGTCTTCATACTTGAAGTCAAATATGCTCTTGACCTCCGGGTTGATATGCATTGTGGGGAGCTTGCGGGGCTCACGCGAAAGCTGGAGCTCTACCTGCTCGAAATGGTTCCTGTAGATATGGGTGTCTCCTGTTGTGTGGATGAACTCGCCGGGCTGCAGGCCGCAGACCTGGGCTATCATCATGGTGAGGAGCGCGTATGAAGCGATGTTGAAGGGAACGCCCAGGAAGACGTCTGCGCTTCTCTGGTAAAGCTGGCAGGAAAGCTTGCCTTCTGCCACGTAAAACTGGAAGAGACAGTGGCACGGAGGAAGGGCCATCTTCTCTACGTCTGAAGGATTCCAGGCAGTTACGAGCATCCTGCGGGAGTCCGGATTATGCTTAATCTGGTCGATTACCTGCGAAAGTTGGTCGATTGCCCTTTGCCCTGTCGTTTGCCAAGAGCGCCACTGATGGCCGTAGACGGGGCCGAGATTGCCGTCGGCGTCGGCCCATTCATCCCAGATTGTGACACCGTGGTCCTGGAGGTAGCGTACGTTTGTGTCTCCGGCGATGAACCAGAGGAGCTCGTAGATGATGGATTTCAGGTGAACTTTCTTGGTGGTGAGAAGGGGGAAGCCGTCCGAGAGGTTGAATCGCATCTGGTAGCCGAAAACGCTCTGCGTTCCGGTGCCGGTGCGGTCCTCCTTCATGACTCCGTTTGTGCGGATGTGGCGTAACAGGTCTAAATACTGCTTCATAACACACAAAATTAGCACAATTTACTTATCTTTGCAAGAGCTGTATCTAAGCTGACGTGAAACAGGGCAGAGAAAATTTCGGAAGCCGCATAGCGGTTGTTCTGGCCATGGCGGGAAGCGCTATCGGCCTTGGGAATATATGGAGATTCCCCTATCTTGTGGGACAGAACGGAGGCGCCGCTTTCGTTATCGTTTATATCCTTGCATGCATCGTACTTGCCCTGCCGATATTCTTTGCAGAAAGCATTATCGGCAGAAGGGGCCGCGGGAACACTTTCGGGGCGATGAAAAAACTGGCTCCGGGAACGCGCTGGAAATGGGTCGGGCTGCTTACCGTCCTCACGCCGGTCATCCTGCTTGGATACTACTCCGTGGTTGGCGGCTGGTCTGTAGACTATCTTTGGAAAGCATGCACCGGCGCATTCGCAAACGACCCGAGGGGCCTTTTCGGCGGATTCATTTCCAAGACCTGGGAGCCGATAATAATGCATACCATATTCATGGCTCTCACCGCCCTTGTGATTCTCCTCGGGGTAAAGAACGGCATCGAGAAATTCTCAAAGGTGGCCATGCCTCTGCTGTTTGTGCTTATAGTCGCAATTGCTGTTTACGGGATGACTCTGCCGGGGTCTTTCAAGGGCGTGGAGTACCTTGTGAAGCCGGATTTTTCTAAGCTTGGCCCGGGCAGCATAGCGGCGGCCATGGGACAGGCTTTTTTCTCAATGTCCCTGGGCGTAGGTACCATTCTCACGTATGCGTCTTATTCTCCGGAAAACGAGAGCATGCTGGATTCGGGAATCGGCACGGCGGTGTCTGACCTGATGTTTGCCCTGCTTGCGGGATTCGCCGTGATGCCGGCTGTGTTCTCGGCAGGAATCGCCCCTGGAGAAGGCCCCGGGCTGGTTTTCGATACGCTGCCGTTTATCTTCAACCAGATGCATTCGGTGGTGGGCGCGGCTGTTTCCATCCTGTTTTTCCTTACCGTTCTTGTGGCGGCGCTCACGTCCTCCATTTCCCTCCTGGAGGTTGGTGTAGCGTACCTTTCGGAGGAAAAGGGGATGAGCCGGCGCAGAAGCACCGTTATTCTCGCCCTCATAACGTGGGCGATAGGAATCGTATGCTCGCTGTCATTCGGCCCGCTGTCCGGGGTGAAGGTCATCGGCCTTAGCTTCTTCGATCTTCTGGACAAACTCTGCAGCAACGTGCTTATGCCTCTCGGCGGGCTTCTCTTCGTGATTTTCGTGGGCTGGAAAATGTCCAAGGCCGACGTCCGCGACGAATTCACATCCGGCGGCAGGCGAAACACGCGCATCTTCGGGCTGGTATACTTCCTCATCCGTTACGTGGCGCCGATAGGGATCGTCATTGTTGGCCTGACCGCTTTAATTTAGGTAGGTCCGTCCTTGAAAAAGGCCATTTTTAAGGACGGGTTGGAATAATTAATCAATTATTATTATCTTGCACCCGCTATGAGAAAGTGGGTGTTGATTGTATTTCTGTGCTGCCTGTCAATGGCTGCACGCGGCGGGGAGAGGGATTCCCTGAGGGTGATGTTCTGGAACCTTGAGAACTTCTTTGACTGGCGGAATGATTCCACCAGCGTGTCCGACGCTGAGTTTTCTTCCCGGGGAGAAAGGCGCTGGACAAAGAAGCGTTTTTACGCCAAATGCAATGCCGCGGCAAAAGGGATACTGTGGACGGCCGGGGAAGAAGGAGGCCTCCCAGACGTGATTGGCTTTGCCGAGGTGGAGAACTCCTTTGTCCTGAGGCGTTTACTGCAAAGTACAGCACTCGTAAAGCTGGACTACCGCGTTGTTCACTATGACTCGCCGGACCCGCGCGGAATTGACGTGGCGCTTCTTTACCGCTCGTCGCGCCTAAGCCTTGTAGATTCAAAGCCATGCCATCTGTTGCAGGACAGTACCGTAATGGCAACGAGGGATATCCTGCTGGCACATTTCACGGCTCCGGACGGGGAGGATGTGGCCGTACTCGTGAACCATCATCCTTCAAAGTACGGAGGGGCGGCATCGGAGCCCCGCCGCCTGAAGGCCGTAGAACGGCTGAAGGAGGTCAGGGATTCGCTGCAGAACGCCGGAGTTATGCACATTCTGGCCATCGGGGATTTCAACGACACCCCGGACAATCCCGCTTATAAGCTTCTGGGAATGAAAAACCTGGCTCTTCCGCTTCACAGGAAAGGCCAGGGCACTATCAAATATGACGGCAGATGGGAGCTTATCGACCTTGTGTTCACCTCGGGCATGGATGCCACGATGAAAATAGTTCATATTCCATTCCTGGAGGAGCCTGATGCTGCCCACGGCGGCACAAAACCGCTTCGCACCTACACCGGCCCCCGCTACCGCGCCGGCGTCTCCGACCACTGCCCGGTGTGGGTTGTGGCGCGGACCGCAGAATAGACGGAAAATGGCGAAGGTCTGTTTTTTTGTGACAGACCTTCGCCGTTAATATTGCCTTACAGCAGCGTGAGTGGCCGATTGTGCGGCTAAGGTCTGCGCAAAAAAAACAGACCTTCGCCAAAAATTATCTGAAAAAGCGGCCAAGCCAAACGGCATCCACCTGGGCAAAGCCGGCATCGGGAGTGATGGCGGGGTTGCGGGAAAGGATGGCGCGGGCGTCTTCGTAGACGTTGAAGCCAACGTTGATGACGTTCATCTGGCCGTTTAGGGGGAAGGCCATGACAATGTCGTTGTCGGCACCTTCAGTGCGCATGAATTTGAGGGGGGCGTCGGCAGCCAGGGGGTTCTTGGCGGCAAGTTCCCGGCGGGTGACCCACTTGCACATTTCCATGACGGTGTCTTCAAGGCCGGATGCGAAGATGTTCACCTTTTCGATGAGTTCGCCGGCTTCTCTCACAAGGCGGAAAGTATAGCCCTGGAGCTGTTTCACGGCCTCTTCTGCGGCCTGCGGGGGAACCGCATCCCCGGGGAGGAGCCAGATCATGAGCTTAGTCTCCGGGTCATGGTACAGGGTCTGGTATTTAAGAAGGTTGCGGGTGCCGCAGTAAGGGCATTCGGCAACGAAAAGGGAACCGTCCCTGACCCGGGCCTTAAGAGACGGGTCAAGGGCGGTATTGATGCTTTGGTAAACCTGCGCCTCAAACGAGGAACCGCAGTGTGAACAGACGGCTGTCATTAGAGCTTGCGGGCGCCGTCAGAGATTACCACGTCGTAGATCTTGGGAGCGTGGCCGAACTTGGCTGCAAACTGCTCCTTGGCTGCGGCGATGAAGCCGTCGTAGAGTTCTTCCTTCACCAGGTTGATGGTGCAGCCGCCGAAGCCGCCGCCCATTACGCGGGAGCCGGTGACGTCCATCTTGCGGGCGAGCTTGTTCAGGAAGTCAAGTTCCTCGCAGGAGACCTCGTACAGGCGGCTGAGGCCGAAGTGTGTCTGGTACATCATTTCACCCACGGTCTCGTAGTCGTCCCTTTCAAGGGCGTCGCAGACGTCGAGAACGCGCTGCACTTCGCCGATAACGTATTCTGCGCGGAGGAAGTCTTCCTCGGGAATCTGTTCGCGGACCTCGTCAAGCCAAACGCGCTTTGCATCCGAGAGGAATTCAACCTCCGGATGGTTCTTACGGATTGCAGCAGCTGCGTTTTCGCAGGAGGCGCGGCGCTTGTTGTATGCGCTGGAAGCGAGCTCATGCTTTACGCAGGAGTCGATGAGAACCAGTTTGTAGCCCTTGGGATGGAAGGGGAAATACTTGTATTCCAGGGTCTTGCAGTTAAGGCGGATAAGGGCGCCCTCTTTGCCAAAGACGGAAGCGAACTGGTCCATGATGCCGCACTTCACGCCGCAGTAGTTGTGCTCTGTGCTCTGGCCGATCTTTGCAAGTTCGAACTTGTCGATTCCGTTGCCGAAGATGTCGTTCAGGGCAAATGCAAAGCAGCTTTCCAGAGCTGCCGATGAGCTGAGGCCTGCGCCGAGGGGAACATCGCCTGCGAATACGGCGTTGAATCCCTCTACCTTGCCGCCCCTCTTGATGGTCTCACGGCAGACGCCGAAGATATAGCGGGCCCACTGTTTGTCGGGAACATCCTCCTCATTGAGGCCGAATTCAGCACTCTCGTTGTAGTCCAGCGAAAACACCTTCACCTTGGGTGTGCCGTTGACCTTGATTGCTGCCATGATTCCGCAGTCGATAGCACCGGGGAACACGTAACCACCATTGTAGTCTGTGTGTTCGCCGATGAGGTTGATACGGCCTGCTGATGCATAGAGAACGCCTTCCTCGCCGAAGAGGGCCTTGAATTTTTCCTGGATTTTCTGTTTCATATATTTGTAGTCATTAGTTTTCGTATGTCTTACAAATATAGTAAAACTTTCTGAAAAGAGATTTCTCGACTTCGCTCGAAATGACAGGAGGCGCTCGAAATGACAGGAGGGTTAAACGTTGAAGAGGAAGTGCATGATGTCACCGTCCTGGACAACGTAGTCTTTGCCTTCGATGCCCATCTTGCCGGCGGCGCGGACTGCAGCTTCTGTCTTGTACTGGACGAAGTCTTCGTACTTGATGACCTCGGCACGGATGAAGCCGCGTTCGAAGTCCGTGTGGATGACGCCTGCGGCGCGGGGGGCCTTGTCGCCTGCGACGATGGTCCAGGCGCGGCATTCATCGGCACCGGCCGTGAAGAAGGTCCTGAGGCCGAGGAGTTTGTAGGCACCCTGGATGAGACGGACGACTCCGCTTTCCTCAAGGCCCATTTCCTCCAGGAACATCTGGCGGTCTTCGTATTCTTCGATTTCGGCAATTTCGGCCTCTGTCTTGGCGGCGATCACGAGGATTTCTGCGTTTTCGGCAGCAACAGCCTTTCGCACGGCGTCTACGTAGGCATTTCCGCTCACGGCCGATGCCTCGTCTACGTTACAGACGTACATCACCGGCTTGTTGGTGAGAAGATAGAGGTCGTGGGCCATCTGCTCCTCTTCCGGATTTTCCGGAACGACGGTGCGGCAGGATTCTCCCTTGAGAAGGGCATCGCGATACCGGAGAAGAAGCTGAAGGAGTTTCTTTGCGTCCTTGTCTCCGCCGGTCGTGGCCATCTTCTCTACCTTCTTGATGCGGTTTTCCACCGTTTCAAGGTCCTTGATCTGGAGTTCGGTATCTACAACCTCCTTATCACGCACAGGGTCTACGGAACCGTCTACATGCACGATGTTGCCGTCGTCAAAGCAGCGCAGCACGTGCAGGATGGCGTCTGTTTCGCGGATATTCGCAAGGAACTGGTTGCCAAGGCCCTCTCCCTTTGAAGCACCCTTCACAAGGCCTGCGATGTCCACTATCTCCACAGTTGCGGGAATGGTGCGCTTGGGCTGGCAGATGTCAGAGAGAACCTCAAGGCGTTTGTCTGGAACGGATGTTGAGCCAACGTTGGGGTCGATGGTGCAAAACGGGAAATTGGCGCTCTGGGCCTTTCCGCTGCTGATACAATTAAAAAGAGTAGACTTGCCCACATTAGGCAAGCCTACTATTCCACATTTCAAAGACATAGATTCTTCAACTACGTTCAGAATGACAGGAAGGAACTATTAATAGAACCTGGCACGGTTGTCCTTTACGGCACCTTCCATCATCACCGGGAGAAGCATCTGCTGGTGATACTGGTCGATGCGGGCCTGTGCGTTCTGTGCATCATCCTCTGTGTAGTAGGAACCGGTCTCGCGGCCGTTTACCTTGAACACATAGGTTCCCATGATGCCGGCAACAGGACCGGAAATGACGCCTTCCTTGGCTGCTGCCACTGCACCTACGAATGCGGGTTCCGTGGTAGGAGCGGAGTTGGTGGAGAAGGTCACGTCGGAGACCTCGCTCACGGTTGTTCCAAGTGCGGTTGTAATTTCCTCGAGTGAGCCGAGGCCTGCAATCTGGGAAGCAACGTCGGCGCAGCGCTTCTCAGAATACTTCTCACGATAGAGCTGGTTCTTGATCTGCTCGGAGACTTCATTCACGGGAGCGTAACCATCCTTGTGGGCGCCCTTGACGGCAACTACGAAGAAGTAGTTGTTGTCCACGGTGATGATGCCGGAAGCCTTGCCGGGCTTGTTGTCGAATGCCCAACGGGTAACTTCCTTTGCGTGGGAGATTGCTCCGTAGGTGTCTGTGCCCTCGTTGATGGTGAGGCTGCGGGAGTAGATGCCGGTAGAGTCGCATGCGGCTTTGTAGTTGGCATACTTGCCTGCAGTGCGCACTGCGAGGAGGTTGGCCTGGTTGTAAACGGAAGCATAGGTTTCCTTGCTGGGAAGGGTGGCCTTCTCATAGATGGCAACCTTCTTCTTTGCAACGGGCTTGGTGGCCTTCACAACCTCAACGATATGGGTGCCATACTGTGAATTGAGGATATAAGGCTTGCCGACAGTTGCTGTGAGAACGGACTCGAAGCCGGGGATCATGCTGTTCTGGGTCATCCAGCCAAGGGTGCCGAATTCGCCGTCGAAGGCGTTGTTCCTGTCGACGGAGTTGGCCTCTGCAAGGGCTGCGAAATTGTTCTTGTTCACAAGCTTGATGAGGCTGTCTGCTGTATGGCGGGCAGCTGCTCCCTGGAACATGATGTGGCGTACGAGCACTGAATCAGGAACGTTTCCGAGTTCCATGATGCGGGCTGCGTAGAATGTGTTCCCGGACTTGATGACAGGAGAAGTGCCGGCCTTTGCGCCGCTCACGAAAGCGTCAACGTCTGCGTTTACGCTGCGGAGGTCGCCGCTCTTGTACCAGCGGTCCTGCCACTGGAGGTCTGAGTTCTTCTGGAGGAATGCGCGCACGTTTTCAGTGGTTGCAAACTCGTCATAAGTTGCAACGAAGTCCTGGTTCTGGGCCTCGATGTCTGCTGCGGAAGGGACAACCTCATAGACAGCGTACTCGATATCCCTGCTGGCGTTCTGCTTGAAATTCTCCTTGTGGTCGTTGTAGAACTTCTTGATTTCTGCAGAAGAAACAACGATTGAGGAATCCTGGGGGAAGTAGGTGTTGGGAGCCATCACAAAACTTACGGAAGCGGTTGTGTTGTTCTCTGCAACGGCCTTCTTCTGCTCAAGGGAGTTGACCAGGGATGCTGCGCTGAACAGGGTGCCGTACTTCTCGGTGAAGCGGTTGTTGCGGACGGAATTCTGCATGTAGTTCCTGAGAAGGAGTACACGGCCGGATTCGTCTGCAGAAGCCTGCTCCATGAAGTCGCGAACGAGTTCTGGGGAGAAGTTTCCGTTCTCATCCATGAAGAAACCGGAAGAGGTCACAACGGGTGAAGGGTTCTCGCCGACGAAGAGGTCTATTTCCTCCTGACGGCCCACGTTGATACCGGCTTTGCGGATTGTGGGGATTACGAGGTTCTCCTGAACCAGCTCCTGCCATGCCATTTCACGGGTCTGGCGCTGGGCCTGCTCTGAAGAGGCGGAGGTGCCGGAGGTCATTTCACGGATGTCGGACAGGCGTTTTACCTGGGCGTCAAAGTCCTGATAAGTAATTCTTTTGCTGCCGATTTTACCCACGTCATACTTTGTAGATGCAGACTGGATGGTCTGGATAATGTCTGACGGGTTAACAAGGAAGAGTAACAGACCGAAGGCAATGATGATAGATGCACCAATGCCGAATTTGGTTCTGATGGTCTCGAGTGCTGCCATTTTTATTCAGTTTTTATATTCTATTCAAAAATAAAGGACCGCAAAAATAGTGATTTTCTTCCAAATAACCATTATTTTTTTGGAATGGGGCCAATAAAATTGACCGAATCTACCTGAATGGGCGGATTATCTTCGTCTTCAAGGAGGAATTCAGTGTCGAACGGGTTCATGAGTATGGAGTTACGGGCCATTTCGTCGGAACGCATTCCATAACCCTGCATGAGACCGGAAGGAGAGTACATCTTGACGTAGCAGTCGGTCCATATCTCATGCTTGGTGGCATCCCAGTACAGGGTGTCCGTCTCCATGGTCTCGCTCTTGACGATATTCTTCACCACCACGTTCCCGAAGGCCGACCACTGTTCGGAGCCGGTCTTGTCATGCCTTGCCTGCTCCGATACGATGGTTGTCTCAAGGACTCCGCTTTCCCCGTATGCGAATACTTTCAGGCCGGCAGGGAAAAGGTCATAGGAGATTGAGTCGTGTTCGTAAACCTCCATCCTGGGCGCTTCCACCCTCATTTTCAGGCGTCCGTTCTCGCTTTGGATGAAAAACATGCTGTCTACAGTCTGCAGGGGTATCTTGTCGAGGTTGAGTTTGTCGGCCTCTGACAGATTACCTCCGCATGAATAAACGACGAAAGCAACCGCCAGAGCGGTTGCCGTCGCTGTAGATATGCGTCCCGGTTTCACTATCTGCCACTTACACGTACTGTGGTGCTTGCGGTCATACCGCCGCAGGAAACGGTGTAGCTCTGGCCGGCGGTGAGGTCGTACATGAAGATCTCACTTGCTTCGGGATAGTACCTGCTTACGCTGGAGATAGATGCAGATGCGTCTTCTGCCAGGGTAGGATCAGTGTTGCGGGCCTTCTGGAAGTAGTCGGTTGCAGCCCAGAAACGTGCATACTTGTCAACTTCGTCGGAGCAGGTGGAACTTGCCCAGAGGTTGCCGATGAGGAGGTATGCCTTTCCTGCATAGCCGTGGTCAAGGTCAACTGCCTTGCGGGCGGCCTCGTAAGCCTTGCCTCTCATACCGTTCTTGTATGCGAACAGAGCAAGTTCGTAGTTGTACTGTGCGTCAACCGTTTCGTCGGATTCGGGGTCTGCGATTGCCTCCTCGATGTAACGTGCGGCGTCGGCGACGTTGTCACGGGCTGAATTCAGGCGGAACAGAGCGTAAGCGCTGCGATATGAAGGATCCAGTTTGTACATGGATGTGACAGCCTTCAGATAAAGGTCATTGGATGCGCAGTCCTCCGCATTGTTCATGAGTTTCACGATGTTGGAAACCAGGGCAAGGTTGTCGGAATCTGCCTCGTAACGAGGGGTGAAGATGGCGATGAGGTTGTCGCAGGAGGCTACTTTGCTGTCGGCAAAGATGGACTCGATGGTAGCCTTTGCCTTTGCGTTGTCCTCTGCCTCTGCATCATTTTTTGCATCTGCGCCGTTAATGGCATCGGAAACGGTGTCATAAAGGGCGATAACTTCATCGGCACTGAGCTTGTCTTCCCTGTAGAGGGCGATGCCGCTCTGGAGCAGGTTGACAAGGATGCTGCCGCTGGACTGGGAGCCAAGTTCTGCAACTATGCCGCTGAGGTTGTCATAGATGTACTTGCTGTCGCTGCCGCGATAGTTGATCATATACTGACCCTTGTTGTTCATGATTTCAACACGCTTCTTGGGATAGGCGGCCATGCGCTGGTCCTGAAGGGTGATGATGGTGTCGATGATGGCTGCGCGCTGTGCAGGATCCTTGATCTTGTCAAGCTGGCGGGTCATCAGACGGGTACCGTGGATGAACATGTTCTGCGATGCGGTTGCAGGGCAGATTGAGTAGGCCTTTCTCCAGTTGGGGAGTGCGGAATCATAATTCTTCTGCTTCCAGTACTCCTGATAGTAGGAGAGATAGAGCAGGCACTGTGCGCTGTCTGCACCGTATTTTCCCTGGGCGGAAACCTTGAACTGACCGCCGAAAACTGCCAGCACAGTGAGAATAATGATAGTCAACTTTTTCATATCGGATAAGTTTTTTGAGTTATCTTGTGTACCGTTAAAACAATTATCGTGCTAAACTATTCGTACCTGGGTTTTTTGAACCAGATGTCAAACATGTTAAGGCTCATGTTGAACCCGGCATAAGTCTCTTTTATCTGGGACGATGCGAGGCCCCTGCGGCCAAGGTCCAGGCCGATTGTGACACCGTTGTACCAGCGGAAAACCGGGATTGTCATGCCAAGGGTTATGCCGATGGAATTGACGTGTTCGCCGTTCACGGTATAATAGGAACTGTCGAAATAGGCTCCTCCGCGGTAGGTGCAGCGCCTGAAGAAATAGCGGATGTCGTTGCGGTTGGGGGTTATTTCGAAACCGGCCCTTACCGCCTGGCCGGTGGATGAGGCGAAGGTTCCATCCATTCCGGCATTCGAGAAACCGGAAACGGATTCAAAGCCGGAATTCTCCCAGGAGGTCCTTGTATAGTTGATTTCGGCCGCCCACACATCTGACTTGCGCAGGGATATACCGGCGCCGATTTCGTCTCCGAAGCGGATGTTGTCATCGGCAATAGTATTTTCTGTGCGGGTGCGGTTGAGGGAACCCTTGGAGAGGTAGTGGATCCTGTGGCCGCCGGCAGGGGTGGACAATTTGTATGTTCCGCCGACAGTGAGGCTGTGCGTAGTGGAGAGGGGCTGCTCGTACTGGAGGCCGAATTTCACACCGAGGTTGTTTACCTGAAGGGAGTCTCCGGAGCTGAAGCTGATGTGGCTGTCATCGGCATAGGAGGTGGATGACGATTTGCTTATGCTGCCGAAGTTATACATACCCTGCACACCGAGGGAAAGGCGTTCCCAGAGAGTTATGCCGACTGCGGCGAAGACCTGGTACATGCCTCCGTTGCCTCCGGAATAGTAATTTTCCTGAGTGGAATAATAGTCTATCCTGGTGTCTGAAATCCTGTAGCCTACCTCGCTGAGGGGGGTTAGACCTGCCATGAAGGCGGTATTCTTCCACATGGGGAAGGAGATTACGAAGTTTTCGAGATTGAATGAGGGATTGTATCCGGCCTTGTCTCCTTCACGATAGTAGGAGAATTTTCCGCTGAGACCGAAATCCGTCATGAAGGAAAGGGAATCCCTTGCCGTTACGGATGCGGGGTTCATGGTGTTTATGAACCTCTTGTTTCTTGTGGCGATGCCGACACCGCCCATTCCCTTGCTCCATGCCGTTCCCTGGCCGTGGAGATTTCCTATACCATAAACGGAATAAGGGGAATAACCCACATAGGTACCGTCCGTCTGGGCCGATAAGGTCCAGACAGAAACAAGGGCATACACTACCAGGGCACCAAGCCTCTTACCCAATCTTCCGTGCATAATCGTCAGCTATTAGTGCCAACCCCATCAAAACGAGGTTGCAAATTACAAATATGGAACTTTTCATCCTTTTTGCAAAATAATTTGCATCGCCGCCGGTGAATACAACTACATTCTCCGGTTGCATTTTCAGGTAGCCTTCTATCTCAAAAACAATGCCTGAAACGACTCCGCTCTCAATTGATGATATTTCTCCGTGACCTACGGGTTCCGGATTTTCAGGAATTTCCACAAGAGGAAGCGAGCGCGAATACCTGCTGAGGGCCTTGAAACGCGTCCGGAAACCAAGTGAAAGGTTTCCTCCTGAAAAAGAGCCGTCCTCCGATATGAAATCCACGGAAAGGGTAGTTCCAAAGTCTACTATGGTGCAGCCTTTTCCCTTGAACAGATAGCGCGCCGCTATGATGGACGCAGCCCTGTCGTATGACAGATGCGGAGGCAGGCCGAAGGATGAAAGCAGCTCCTTATGGCCGCGGTCCAGTATGTAAAGGGCACCGCACTCTGCAGAAAAGGCCGATATGTCTTCTTCCGTGAGAGGAAATACGGATGAAACCACCATTACCTTGGCTTTTTCCTTCCGGAGGAGGGACAGGATGAACTCCTGATACTTCTCTCCCTGATAGCGGAAGGTCTTGCCCAGGGTCACTCTGTCTGACCAGGCGGCCTTTACGGCGGTATTTCCTATTTCCACTATTAAATTAGACATAGCCTGCGAAGATAGTAATTATTGCAGTTTTTTCAAAATAAGGAGGGCCGATGCAAGGGAATCGACGCCGCGGGTAACGGTCCTGAGTTTCCCGCCGTCCTGGTTGAACTTGAACTGTACGGGGTTCGCATTCACCTTTTCAATAACCCTGTCAAACTGCTTTGAACGATAGTATTCAGACATGGGGTTGTTCACGAAGAACATTATCTGCATGCCGTTCTTGACAATTATCTTTTCGAAGCCGATGCTTCGGCCAAGATTCCTTATTTTAACGACGTCCAGGAGATTTTTAAGCTCCTGCGGAGCAGGGCCGAAGCGGTCCTCTATCTGGGCGGCTATGCGGTCTATCTCGCGGTCGTCGGTGAGGGCGTCCAGCATCTTGTAGAGGCGGATCTTTTCGGCCGAAATGTCTATGTAATCGTCCGGGATAAAGGCGGGCTGGTCTGTCTCTATGGTGCAATCCTCAACGAAGAAACTGTCGCGCAGCTGGGTAATTCCGGTTTCCACGCCAAGTTCCTCCATGGCCTCGGAAAGGATTTTCTGGTAGGTTTCGTAGCCCATGTCGGAGATGAAGCCGCTCTGCTGAGCACCAAGGAGGTTGCCGGCACCGCGGATGTCGAGGTCCTGCATGGCAATGTTGAAGCCGCTTCCAAGGTCTGAGAACTCTTCTATGGCTTTGAGACGGCGGCGTGCCTCATCGGTAAGGCTGATAAGAGGTGGTACGATAAGGTAGCAGAAGGCTTTCTTGTTGGATCGGCCAACCCTGCCCCTCAGCTGATGAAGGTCACTCAGGCCGATATTCTGAGCCTGGTTCACTATGATGGTGTTGGCGTTGGGGATGTCAAGGCCGTTCTCTATGATAGTGGTGCAGAGGAGCATGTCATAGTCTCCCCGCATGAAGGAGAGCATCCTGTCTTCAAGCATCTTGGATTCCATCTGGCCGTGTGCCACACATATTTTCATATCGGGTACCAGCCTATGGAGGATTTCCTCTATTGAAGGCAGTTCTTCTACCTTGTTGTGGAGGAAAAAGAGCTGTCCGCCGCGGTTTAGTTCATAGTTTATGATGCTCCGTATCTCTTCCTGATTGAAGAGGATTATTTCAGTCTGGATTGGTATACGGTTCGGCGGTGGTGTCTGAATGATGGACATGTCCCTTGCACCCAGAAGTGAGAACTGGAGCGTACGGGGAATAGGTGTTGCGGTGAGGGTGAGGGTATCCACGCTTTCTTTCATCTGGCGCAGTTTTTCCTTTGCGCTCACGCCGAACTTTTGCTCTTCGTCGATGATAAGAAGGCCAAGGTCCTTGAATTCAAAGCCTGCACCAAGTATCTTATGCGTGCCGATGAGTATGTCTATCTTTCCTTCCTTGAGGCGTTTCTTTATGTCATTAACCTGCTTTGCGGTTTTGAGGCGGCTCACATATTCAACGTTGCAAGGAAGGTTTCCGAGGCGGGACTTGAAGGTTTCGTAATGCTGCAGGGAAAGGATGGTTGTAGGAACCAGGACTGCAACCTGCTTTGAGTCTGTAACGGCCTTGAAGGCTGCCCTGATGGCGATTTCGGTCTTGCCGAAGCCTACGTCTCCGCATACGAGGCGGTCCATGGGATAATCGGCCTCCATGTCCTGTTTTACGGCCTTTGTAGCCTTCTCCTGATCCGGGGTGTCCTCATACATGAAGGAGGATTCAAGTTCTTCCTGAAGGTAGGTATCGGCAGAGAAGGCAAAGCCTTTGGAGGCGCGGCGCTTGGCGTATAGCTGGATGAGTTCCTTGGCTATGTCCTTTACCATTGACTTTGCCGAACTCTTGAGGGTAGACCAGGTCTTTGAACCAAGTTTGTTGATTCTTGGGGCCTCGCCTTCCTTGGAGCGGAAGCGGGAAATCTTATTGAGGGAATGGACCGATACGAAAACTACGTCTCCGCCGCTGTACATTAGCTTCACTACTTCGTGGACGCGGCCTTTGTCGTCCTTCATCTTCACCAGGCCGCCGAATACGCCAACGCCGTGGTCTATATGGACCACATAGTCTCCAAGATAGAAGGAGCTGAGGTCGTTGAGGGTGAGCTGCTCTGTCTTTTCAACGCTGCGGCGGATCCTTACACGGTGGAAGCGGTCGAATATTTCATGGTCTGTATATACACAGATTTTGTCTTCCTGGTCTATGTATCCGGAATGTATGTTCTTTTCCTTTATGAATTCAGGAAGGACGGCGTGTTCGTCCTGAAGCATGATGGAGCGGAGGCGTTCAAGCTGGGACTGCTTTTCACCTATTATATAGACTTTGTACCCGGTTTCCCTCTTAGTCTTTATGTCGGAAATGAGAAGCTCGAAATTCTTGTTGAAAACGGGCTGCGGGGCTATTTTGAAGGCTATCGGCTTTTCATCCTGGCGGCCAAGGGGAAGTTCCATGTATACCTTTTTGAAGGCTGACAATTCATGGAAGAAGGGCTTTTCCCTGTACATGTCGGAGGAATCCAGCCAGATGGTTGTATCGGCACTGAGGAGGGAGATGAGACTGACGCCTTCTTCATCGGCACTGTCACCTCCGGCGGCGATGTCGGGGAAAATATCGGCCTTCTCTACCGTATCTATGGAAAGCTGGGTGTTGGGGTCGAAGGTGTTTATTTTGTCCACCTCGTTGCCGAAGTAGCTTACGCGGTAGGGTTTTTCGAGGGAATAGGAGAATATGTCGATAACGGCGCCGCGGAGGGCGAACTGGCCGGGCTGGGAGACGAAATCCACTTTTTCAAAGCCCTCGGCAAGGAGTTTTGAGCGGAGTTCCTCGTATGGAAGGCGCTCTCCGGTGCCGATGGAAAAGAGGGCATCGGCAAGCTTTTTCTCTGAAGGAACGGTTTCCTCGATGGCCTCGGGGTATGAAACTATGAAAAGCCTGTCCCCGCTTTTTTGGAGGATTCTGCCGATGGCTGCGGTCCTCTGGACGCCGAGTGAGGATTTGTAATTGCTCCTTTCAACGGATTTGCCGCTTTCCGGGAGGAAGAATACGCAGTCGCCTTCAACCATGTTGTAAAGGTCGGCCGAGCAGTATTCGGCACTTTCCCTGGTGGGGAGTATGACAAGATGGGTTCCTTCTTCTGCAACCTGGGACAGAACCTGCCATCTTGCAGACAAAAAAAGCCCGCTGCAGAAAGCCTCGGATGAGTTTTTGAGTTTTTCCTGCAGTAGCGCTGATGTTTTTTGACTTATTAACATTTAAGTCTGTTTTACTGTTGAAAACCTGTTCATAACCCTGTTTATAACCTTGTCTTGGCGGAGGATAAAAAAGGGTGCTCCGGTTACCAACAATCAATCAACACAGAATGAAAGAGTTTTCAACACTTGTTTTTTATACCTAAGTAATTGGTGTTTAATTATTTCTGTATAGTTTTCAACATTTCAACAGATTCATAAAAAAACAACAATTCTTAAAAATAAAAACTATATTTGTATCTGAATTGAATCCTTAGACGCATGAGCGAATTTGATCCACACTCAACTGTAGACCGCAAAGATAGTGAATTCGACGGAATAATCAGACCACAGGAGCTGGATGATTTTACCGGACAGAAGGAAATAGTATCGAATCTCAGTATATATATCAAGGCAGCGAAGATGAGGGGCGAGGCCCTGGATCATGTGCTCTTCCACGGCCCTCCCGGCCTTGGTAAGACTACCCTTGCGCACATCATAGCAAATGAAATGGGGGTCAATATGAAGGTTACTTCCGGTCCGGTGCTGGACAAGCCGGGAGACCTTGCCGGCCTTCTGACTTCGCTGGAGAAGGGGGACGTTCTGTTCATAGATGAGATTCACCGTCTGTCACCTGAAGTTGAAGAATACCTTTATTCTGCAATGGAAGACTATGTGATAGACATTATGATAGACAAAGGCCCCGGAGCGCGGTCGGTGCGCATTTCATTGAGTCCTTTCACCCTTATCGGCGCCACTACAAGAAGCGGTCTTCTCACAGCTCCGCTGCGTGACCGCTTTGGAATAAACTGCGCCCTGGAGTATTATGACGTGGACGATCTGAAGAAGATTGTCCTTCGAAGTGCAGGCATTCTGGATATTGAGATAGACGACGAAGCCGCTTATGAGATTGCCCTCAGGAGCCGCGGAACCGCGCGTATTGCGAATGCGCTCCTAAAGCGTGTACGTGATTTCGCCCAGGTCCTTGGAGACGGGCGCATCAATCTTGATATTTCCCGCTTTGCGCTGAATAAGCTGAAGATTGACAAGAGGGGCCTTGATGCCATCGACAACAAGATTCTCCGCACTCTCATCATTACATTCAAGGGCGGTCCGGTGGGCCTTGGAACACTTGCTACATCAATTTCTGAGGATGCAGGTACGCTTGAGGAAGTATATGAACCTTTCCTTATCAAGGAGGGTTTCATTATCCGCACCCAGAGGGGGCGCGTTGCCACTGAACTTGCATACAGTCACCTTGGAATGGAGCAGTATCTGTCCCAGAGGAAGTACCAGGACGAAGGTGGAAGTCTTTTTTAGCACGTATAGTACTAATTTAATATAATTTTGTGCTAAATAGCTTGTAGTTTTACGTATTTTTATGTAAAATTGCGAGAATTTAGTAAACCAACTGAACAATATATGTCAGATCCTAAACTTATTTCCAAGATTCCGGATGGCCCGCTTGCTGAAAAATGGTCAAAGCGCAAAGCCGAAATCCGCATCGTTTCCCCCAATAACAAGAGGAAACTGGAAGTCATCGTGGTAGGTACAGGTCTTGGCGGAGCATCCGCAGCTGCATCACTTGGTGAGCTGGGATACAATGTCAAGATTTTCTGCATTTCAGACTCCCCCAGGCGTGCACATTCCATCGCAGCACAGGGCGGTATAAATGCAGCAAAGAACTATCAGAATGACAACGACTCCATCTACCGTCTGTTTTATGACACCATCAAGGGTGGCGACTATCGTTCCCGTGAAGCCAATGTCTACCGTCTGGCAGAGGTGAGTGCAGCCATTATCGACCAGTGCGTTGCACAGGGTGTTCCTTTCGCACGTGAATACGGCGGATACCTTGCCAACCGTTCATTCGGCGGTGTACAGGTGAGCCGTACTTTCTATGCCAGGGGATAAACCGGCCAGCAGCTCCTTCTTGGTGCTTATGCTTCCCTGAACAAGGAGATTGCAGCAGGTACCGTAAAGAGCTATCCCAGGCATGAGATGCTTGACCTTGTCATCATCAACGGCCAGGCAAAGGGTATCATCGCACGTAACCTTGTTACCGGTGAGATCGAGCGTTTCGGTGCACATGCAGTTGTTCTTGCTACCGGCGGTTATGGAAATACCTATTTCCTTTCTACCAATGCAATGAACTCCAACGGTTCTGCAGCGATGCAGGCATACCGCAAGGGCGCTTTCTTTGCAAATCCCTGCTTCGCACAGATCCATCCTACATGTATCCCTGTCCATGGTGACCAGCAGTGCAAGCTCACCCTCATGAGTGAGTCTCTGCGTAACGACGGCCGCATCTGGGTTCCCAAGAAGATGGAAGACGTGATGAAACTGCGCAAGCATGAAATCAAGGCTTCCCAGATTCCTGAAGAGGATCGTGACTACTATCTGGAGCGCAGGTATCCGGCCTTCGGAAACCTGGTTCCCCGTGACGTTGCATCACGTGCTGCCAAGGAGCGCTGCGATGCAGGCTACGGCGTAAACGAGACCGGCCTTGCCGTGTTCCTGGATTTTGCCGATGCCATCAAGCGTCTTGGTCACCAGAGGGTAGAGGAGCGCTATGGAAACCTCTTCCAGATGTATGAGAAGATTACTTCCTCATCACCTTGGGAGGAGCCTATGATGATTTATCCCGCTATCCACTACACAATGGGTGGTCTCTGGGTCGACTATGACCTCCAGACAACCATTCCCGGCCTGTATGCAATTGGCGAGGCAAACTTCTCCGACCACGGCGGAAACCGCCTGGGCGCATCGGCCCTTATGCAGGGTCTGGCAGACGGTTATTTCATCCTACCTTACACCATCGGCGATTACCTTTCCCATAAGTTTGCAGAGCCCAAGACAGACATCAACGCCCCTGAATTCGCAGAGGCAGAAAAGGCCGTCAAGGAGCGTATCGCAAAGATTTTTGCAGTGAAGGGTACCGAGACTGTGGACAGCATCCACAAGAAACTTGGTCATATAATGTGGGAATATGTGGGTATGGCACGTAACGAGGAAGGCCTCAAGAAGGGTATCGAGGAAATCGGCAAACTTCGCGAGGAATTCTGGAAGACCGTGCGTGTTCCCGGAACCAATGAGGAATTCAATCAGGAACTCGAAAAAGCCCTCAGGCTCGTTGATTTCTTCGATATCGGAGAGCTCATGGCCCGTGACGCCCTTAACCGCAAGGAATCCTGCGGCGGTCACTTCCGTGAGGAAATGCAGACCGAAGAAGGCGAAACCAAGCGTGACGATGAGAACTTCATGTATGTTGCCGCATGGGAATACAAGGGTGAAGGCGTTGCTCCTGAACTGCACAAGGAAGACCTTAAGTATGAAAACATCAAGATAGCAACCCGTAACTACAAAGACTGATATGGAATACAATATTAAAGTATGGCGTCAGAAGAACGCCAAGGCTAAGGGCCATTTCGAGACTTATCACGTTACGGGAGTTGAGGAAGATGCTTCCTTCCTGGAAATGCTGGATATCCTCAATGACCAGCTTATCCGCAAGGGAATAGAACCCATCGCTTTTGACCATGACTGCCGTGAAGGTATCTGCGGTGCATGTTCGCTGTATATAGACGGCCGTGCACACGGTCCGGACGATCAGGTAACAACCTGCCAGCTCTTCATGCGTCACTTCAAGCCCGGTGCAACCATCACCGTGGAGCCTTGGAGAAGCGGTGCTTTCCCCGTGATCAAGGACCTTGTAGTAGACCGCGGAGCATTCGATAAGATTCTGCAGGCCGGCGGTTTCATAACCGTCCGCACGGGAGCTGCACAGGATGCAAACAACATCCTCATCTCCCATGACGATGCAGAACTCTCAATGGATGCAGCAGCCTGCGTTGGATGCGGTGCATGCGTGGCAACCTGCAAGAACGGTTCAGCAATGCTGTTCGTGGCAGCACGTGTATCTTCTCTGGCTCTGCTGCCTCAGGGTAGGCCCGAGGCAGCACGCCGCGCCCGCGCAATGGTTGCAAAGATGGACGAACTCGGATTTGGCAACTGCACCAACACCCGCGCCTGCGAGATGGAGTGCCCGAAACACGTCACCATCGACCACATTGCCCGCCTGAACAGGGAATACCTGAAAGCGCGGTTCAGCGAGTAATTTTACAGATTAAGGCCTGCTCAACAGCAGGCCTTTTTCTTTAACATCAGAAACTGTAACTTATTCCAAGAGAAAGGGAGTTACCAATTATTCTGTTTAAAAATATATAAGAAAGGTCTATATTGATTTTAGATAGTTTTATTCCCAAACCGGTTGTCAAATTACTTGGAATCAAGGCGTTCTTTGAAGAAAGACGCCCAGCGGCCCTGAAATAATACAGACCATTGAGAATAAATTCTGCTCCAAGACCAACAGATATACCACCGTTGAAATAGTAATCGAAGTCAAGTGTGGTATTCAGTTGATTGAAGCCAAGGTTTGTCTCGTATAAAGCACCTGCTTTTACTGATGTTGGTAATGAATACTTGCCGTCTACGGCAGGTCCTAAGTCTACGACTCCAAGAGTTGCAGAAAAGTCTTTTATAGTATAGTTTACGAATAAATTTGTTGAAAATGAGCTATATGAATTCTTCTCTGCTGTTTTCTGATTTGCAAAGTTAAATGTTGCTCCAATAGATAAGAATTGATTTATACTGTAACCTACACCAATTGAGGCAATAAAGTTGGAAGGAGTAAACTTGCTGCCGGTCTCATTTCCTGCATCATCTGTAATCATGTATGAAGGTAAAATATCATCTGCAATCATATAATTAACGGATAATGCATTTCCTATTTTGAAATACCCTAAGGATTGTATAAGGTTCTGCTTAAGTTTTCCTGGAGACCACAGAGAATAAGAAACCATTACACTGCTGCTGTTTTTCTGAGCAGACACGGAAGGATTGAATATAGGTGATACAGCAACAGTTTCTCCCATGGAAATACTTACAGGATTTCTGTCAATCCTTAAAAATGGCATTGCCTCCTGAGCATTAACGGTATGGAAAACCAATAATCCAAATATGGCTGATAAAAGTCTTTTCATTGTTTATTGCTTTATAAATGACTTATTATAGACATTACCGCCAAATTCTATGACTGCGATATACTGTCCAGGTGCACAATGAGACATATCTATTTCTGCAGGGTTAAATGCGCTGACTTTTACAGTTTGATTATAGACTGTCTTTCCGCTTGATGAAGCTATCACTATATTTGCATCTTCAGTTTCTTCACCTGTTGCAATAAACAGAGTATTGACTACCGGATTAGGATATGTTTGATATTTGGTGTCTGAACTGCGTACCAGCACTTTGAAAGATGCTTCTGCATACTCTTTTTTTGCATCATATGCTTTTACAGTTATTGTAGTAAGACCGTATTTAAGCGTTGTAAGATACAATTTATCTCCTTCTGCATTCGCATGTACAACAGCCGGATTATCGTAACTGAATTCGAAATTTAGTTTTTCAGTGTCAGGATCCATGAAGTAATTACCCATATCAAGGTTATATACTTCACCTATTGTCGATAGTAGAATATTATCAATTGCGGTAGTATTAACAGGAGCCTGGTTTTCAAGGATGGTATAAGTTATGGAACATGATGAAGATAGTCCGTATTCATCTGTAGCTGTAAAAGTACATGTATACGTTCCGCTATCTGCGCCAGAGCCTTTTATTGTAATCTGATATGCTCCTCCAGGAACAGACATCCATGAATCTGCTCCGGAACCGTTTTCGAAACTGATGCTGAATGAATGCATATCAGGTTCTGATACGCTTACAAGAATATCCTTCTTTTCAAAAGAATGGAGGATTATAGATTCCTCAGAACTGTTTATTTTAATTATAGGAGGATTATTCTTTTCAGTTTTTACAGACAAAACAGCGGAAGATTCTGAGTAATTCAGATTATAATCATAGCCATATATTTTGATAAAATAATCTGTATCAAAGTCGAGATTATTCAATAATGCTGAAAGAGAGGCACCTGCAGTTGCATCTTCAGTATATACGGTAAGCTTTTTGACACCGGAACCAGGATTGTTTGGAACAGCATTAATGACGGCATTTTCATCTTTTCCATATAGAATAAGATATGCATATGCGGGAATACCATTATCGCTATCCGTTACTGTCCATTTCAGATTTACAGTATTGGATTTGACTGTTCCAGAAAGATTTGAAACGGATTTTGGAATTTCAACTGTACCATAAGTTACAGCACCCAGGGCATCTACAAGGGGGCCGATATTAAGCGGTGCCGTGTTGATGATGGAACTTGTTCCTTTTGTAAGTCTTTCAATAAGCATTTCCCTGGTGAAACCCGGGCCGCCACAGCTGGCAACTACAAGCGCAGCTACGCCGCTGACATGAGGGCAGGCCATTGAAGTGCCCTGCATGTTTCCGTATTCATTACCCGGCAATGTACTTATAATATA
>JAFTFV010000006.1 GCA_017458265.1 Bacteroidales bacterium
CCAGGCAGCGGGAAATCGGCCACTCGGGCACGGAAACGTGGGTTTTGGTGTCCAGGCAGCGGGAAATCGGCCACTCGGGCACGGAAACGTGGGTTTTGGTGTCCAGGCAGCGGGAAATCGGCCACTCGGGCACGGAAACGGGCTCTGCGGTGTCCGGACGGCGGTAAAACTGGGCCGTCGGGCACGGAAACGTGGGCTGTGGTGTCAGCGTAAAAATCAAAATGTGTAACAGACACTAAAAACGAGCAATCGGGTGTCAAAGAATAGAATTATATGACTGGAAGAAATGATTATTGGGATCGGGAACGGGAGTGCGAACGGTTCTTTAGAGAAAGAGGACCTTTCTATTACATCTCAACAGAAAACCTTGACTGGATGCTGTACGAATCCAAGGAAGAGTTTGCAGTTGGGACCAACATCGTTGCTGTTTCATCGGCACGTTCTGGATTCATTGTTATGGATGATACGCAAATGAACAATCATCATCACATTATGGGGGCCGGAACATTGGTGCAAGCAAATGTGTTTGTAGAGAATCTCCATAATCTGGAAAGAAAGTATCAGAAAACTATGGGGAAGCCATCACTCAAAGAATGGTCCATCAGGATAGACCCGGTACAGGACATAAAGGACTTCCGTAATAAAATAGCTTATACGGACAGGAATGCATACGTTGCACGCCTGGATAGCACGCCAACCGGGTATCCATGGGGATCTGCTTATTTATTCTTCAATGGCAATCTATGGCAAATGAAGGCCGGAACCCCTTTCCGCGAAGTTGGAGGAAGGGAGAAAAGAAGAATTTGCCGATCTCATGAAGTAGACATGCCTGAACATTATAAGGTATGTGACGGTATGATTCTCAGAAGCAGTTTCGTTGATTATCATGCTACGGAATATCTTTTCAACTCTGCAAATCAATACTTTACCATGCTCACGCGTCGCGGAGAATCCGATGTGGAAATAGCTGCGATACTTGGCGAACACATTCAGATTCCCAACGAAGAAGTCTTTCAAATCGTTGCCTCATGGAATCCTGGAAAACAACTGACCGCCTTAAGTTTGGAAGAGAAACTCAGGACCGCGCAAAAAATGAAGCAGCGCTTAGCGTCATCCAACAGACAAATCAGTCTTATCCTCAGATTATCCGCCGCCGAAGTGGACCGTTTGTTTCCTAAACCACAATAAGTTGGCACGGAAACGGGGTCTGTGGTGTCCGGGCGGCGGAAAATCGGCCACTCGGGCACGAACACGGGGTCTGTGGTGTCCGGGCGGCGGAAAATCGGCCACTCGGGCACGAACACGGGGTCTGCGGTGTCCGGGCGACGGGAAATCGGCCACTCGGGCACGGAAACGGGGGTTGTGGTGTCTGGGCAGCGGGAAACTTGGCCGTCGGGCACGGAAACGGGGTCTGCGGTGTCCGGGCAGCGGGAAATCGGCCACTCGGGCACGGAACAGGCGGAGACGGTGACGGGTTATTGGAGGATGGTGTCCAGGAGGGGGTAGATGTCGGATTCTGACATGTACGGGTGGATGTGGAAGTAGCTGTTGCCGGTGAGCATGGCAGAGAGGTTGGTGCGCGGTCTGTCGTAGAAGATGTGCACCGGTATGCTGCGGGCTTCTGCGTAAGCCAGTTCGTAACCGACGCCGAGGGACGGCGTGGAGCATTCGGCTATGACTACGTCTGCCTCGCGGAGCCAGGCTGTGTCCTGCTCATAAATGGCGGCTTCCTGGTTTGGAAGGCCCTCGGTCTTGCTTTTGGATAAATCTCCGACGTGCTCAGTCAAGACCACATGACTGCGCTGGATGTAGGCTATGATGCGTTTGTAAAGATCTGCATCCTGCCTTCCGCCGCGGATTGAACCGGCAAAATAGACTTTCTTCATCACAGATACTATCCGCCGATGAATTCGCGCAGGAGCGAAGTCGCCGGGATTTCTTTATCGGGAACCGGAACGAAGTAATGGATGAACTTCAGGAGGCGGTGTGCTTCCGAATACTCAGGACAGTTCTGGGGAACGCTGCGGAGGATGGGCTCGGCATGATTCTTCATGACCGCGAACTCGATGAGATATGCGCTGTTGAACATCACGTCGGCAGTTTCCTGATAAGGATAAATCCACTTGCGCTCTGCACAGAGAACGTTCTTCCAGTTGGAAATGGATTCACGGGCAGAATAAGCGCCTTTGTTGTAATCCCTTACGATACGGCGGAGGAGACGGTTGTCGGCAGTGGGGATCCAGTTGTGGTCGTCCAGCTGGGTTGCCGTAAGGGTGTTGATGAAGATGCGGAATTTGGCACTTTCAGGCACTTCCGAAGTAAGGCCGGGATTGAGTGCATGTATACCTTCTATGAGAAGTATGCTGCCGGGACCAAGACGCAGTTTCCTGTCGTTGTACTCCCTGAGACCGGTGACGAAGTTGTATTCCGGGACAGACACTTCCTCCCCTCCGATGAGTTTCATGATATGGGACTCCATCAGGGCGTGGTCCACGGTATCGAAGTTGTCGAAGTCGTAGGTGCCGTCGGGGAACTTGGGGGTGTCGGCCCTGTTCACGAAATAATCGTCAGTAGAGAGGGAGATGGGCTTCAGGCCACAGGCCTTGAGCTGGATGGAAAGCCTCTTGCAGAAGGTCGTTTTGCCTGAAGATGAGGGGCCGGTGATAAGGACCACCTTGAGAGGATTGTCGCTGCGGTAGCGGCGGTCTATTTCTTCGGCAATTTTTACTATTTTCTTTTCCTGGAGGGCTTCAGCTATCTGGATAAGTTCACTTGCACGGCCGGCGAGGAAGGCTTCGTTCACGTCACCTACGGTGGAAAGGCCCATGATGATGTTCCAGCGAAGAGCCTCGTTGAACATCTCGTATGTTCGCGGCTGATCCTCGAAGGGAGCAACCTTGGAAGGGTCTGACCTCATTGGAAGGCGAAGTAGGAGACCATCATGATAAGGCATCAGGTCCCAGACTGTGAGATAACCTGTGGAAGGGACCAGTTTGCCGTAATAATAATCGGAAGTATCTCCAAGGGTATAATAGTCGGTATATGCTTCACCGCTGGTTTCCAGGAGGCGTACCTTGTCTTCGTAACCGGCCTTCCGGAACTCCCTGATGGCGCGTTCAGTCTGAACGTCATAACGGTGGAAAGGCAGGTCCTTTGACACCAGTTCCAGCATCCTTGCTTTGAGGGCTTCGATATCCTCCGGAGTGAGCGGAGTTTCATCGGCCTTCCTCAGATGGCAGAAAAAGCCGTGGGAGATGGGATGCTCGATGTAGAGCTTGCTGCCCGGGAACACATCCACGGCAGCCTTGTACATCAAAAAAGAAAGCGAGCGGCTGTACACTCTCATGCCGCTCGATTCGCGGACATCTATAAACTCGATGTCCTTGTTCTGATATACTTTGAATTTGAGGCCCTGGGACACATTGTTCACCTTGGCGGACACAATGGGATAAGGGCATGGAAATTCGAATTCTGAAAGCATCTGAAGGAGAGCAGTTCCCTCGGGGAAACGCTTGGACTCCTTGGTGTTCTTGCAATAAACCTGGACCATCGGGTTGGGATTTTAGTTGCACAAAGTTAACAAAAGCGCTCTAAAAATCCAATATGGTTTCCAGCTCTTGAAGGAATTTTTCCAGGCTTTCGGAATTATACTTCATGACTGTCGATTCTGTCGGCCGCAAATTATTGTCGACATAGATAGTATTAAGCAGCATTCCCCCTCCAAGAATTGCCGTAAGCCAGTTCCCGGAAAACGCCTCGTAAACGGCAAATCCTGCCGATGCCACCGTCCCAACCGTAGTCCACCAGAGGTCCGGTCTTTCCAGATAGACATGCCCGGCAGTGGGTATAATTCCAAGAAACAGCGCCTTAAGTGCCGATTTTTCCTTAGGCCGCCCGGAGAAAAGAGCATCCAGAGCATTCCTGTCAGAAACCAGCGGGGCAGCCTGCTCCAATGCCTTGTCAAACTCCCGCGCTCCGGCAAGCACCAGCGCCTTCAGTTTCATTGCCTCCGGTGCCGACGGAAATTCCGCCTCGCCCATCACCGCAAGTGCCGCATCATAATTCTTCAGTCTGTATTGGCAAAGCGTCCTCAGGTATGCCGATTCTTCCCTCTGCTCCGGCCCAAGTGCATACATCCGCAGGCGTGAAAGGCAGGCTTCGGCATCGGCCCAGCGTCCCAACTGCACAAGGCAGCCTGCACGGGAAAGCATGGCCTCATTGGCGGCCGCAGGAGCAGCCCCCTCGAAGATGACTCTTTCATATTCCACGGCCTTCAGCGCCAGGGACTGCGCCCTAACGGAAACAGCTCCTGAGAGGAATATGAAGATTATACATGACAAGAGCCTTGACTTCATCACCTATTACTTGTTCCTGAATGCCAACGGAAACATAACTTCCGTAGATATTGCCGATATAAAACAACGAAAACAGCGCACCCGAAAGGATGGTTCCCCAGTGCGCGGGGCCGTTTTTCTTCCACTGCTCGGCCGTTATCACCGCAAGCGGCACAACGGTCATGAATGCAGCGACGCCCTCGCCGGTCTTTCCCGCATAGACCTTTCCGGCCCCGGGAACTACCGCCGACATGCACGCCGCGGCAAAAGCGCTCTTCCTGCGCTTTGAAATGTCATTGCACAGACCAGCGATGGCCGTCTCGCTCTCTGCAAGCCTGTGATCCGAATACGTAAATGACGATACCGCCTTCCTGCAGGCATCAAAATCCCTCCTTATAAGGCCGATTCCCGCGAGCTGGAGATTCGCCAGCTCGCCGTACTCTCCACTGTAGGAAAACAGGGCATACTCCGCCTCGTCAAGGCGGCCTGTATGGATCAGGGAATATGCTCCAAGGAAGGTGGAAGGCTCTGCAAAAGAGCCGCCGGACAGGCTGAAGTGCTTTGCGGCGCCCTCGAACTGCCTGTCATCGAAAAGTGCCAGGCCGGCAAGATATTCCAGCGTGTCTGACGGGAAGTAGGCCTTCTCTCCAAGGAGAGTCAGAGCATCCTCCTTGAGGCCGGAATCCAGCAGATAGCCGATGAAATCCATGTCCCCTGAAACATGGGCCGATGGCTCATCGGCACAGAAAGAAAAGTCTGTGGGCTTGGGGGGATCCACCTTTATATGGGTTTTCCCGGCACGGCTCAGGAAGGAGGTGGACATGAGATGGTCGGCAAAAGAAAAAGGGCCCTGCACCTTCTGAGCGGCAAGACCGGTACAAAGACAGAGAGCCAGAATGAGAACGCCTAACCTTCTCATTTGACTGCTTCCTTAAGCCGTTTGAGTGGATTTTCTGCGGGTTTTGCGCCCTTGGGGACCTGATAGTCGAAATCAGGGTCTGTTCCGGAAAGGTCCGGAGCCGTATAAAGCGTGCGGGTTACGGTAGAATCCTTCTTCTCCCTGTTGTAACTGATTTCAGTCACCCTTGACGGGAAAACAAAGCTCGAATTGAGATTGTAACCTGAAAGATACGTCTTTCCGAGCGTATTGCCGGAAGCGTCCTTGTATTCTGTATACACAGGAAGATAGTCTTTGAGGACGACATCCACCTGAGGGGCTGCATTCTGCTTTTTCGTCACGTAGGTGCGCTTGAGATAGCCTTCGCTGTCAAAGTAGGAAGACTTGAGCATGTAGCCCATTGAAATAAGGCCAAGATCGTCCGTGTGCCCGGACAGGAAGATGTACAGCAGTTCGCCGTCGGACGACAGCATGGGGTCTATCATGCTGTAGACCTCGTTGCTGGAGGGCACATAGAGCTTGGCTTCTCACTTTAGATTCTGTATCAGATAGAATTTGGAAGGAGAAATGGAAACGGTCACCAGACGGCCGCTCCTGTCACAGAGTATCCGTTTGGTGACCGTTGTAACCTTTCCGTCCGCGAGGTTCTTTATCTGGGCCTCCACACTGACTCTCTTCTGAGCCTGTGCACTTAGGGCCGCCAGAACCAGCAGCACGGATATAAGGCTCCTTCTAAGCATTAAAGCCACATGAGGAGGTTAGGGTTGTCATAGTACTTGCCGAGGCCGGAACCATCGACAAGGCCGACAATTTCAAAGATAAAGTCAACCGTTACGATGATTTCACCTACGAAGATGAAGTTGAGAAGCAGATACCAGAGCCACATAAGCTTGGTGGAGCCCATATATACCCTGTGGATACCGCACCAGCCAAGGAAGAAGGTGAGGAGGATAGCTGCAACATCGCTGTTGCCGGCTGCTACGTAAGTTGCGCCAAGAGGAGCGGAGGTGGTGCCGCCAAGATTGAAGGCGTCAACCTCGATTGCGTTCTCGATTGCTGCGTCGATAGCTGCATCGTCTGCTGTGTAGTTTGCTGCAGAAGCAACTGCGGTGATTGCGAACATTGCAACCAGTGCAAGGAAGAATTTCTTCATAATAATTTGGGTTTATAGGGTTAAACAGTTTTTTCCACGTTTCAAAGGACAAAGTTAACAAAAAAAGCTTACCTTTGTATATGAATTATTAAAAATTGTCAAACAAAATGGAAAAGGGTCCTATCTCTCAATTCATTACTCATCATTATCGTCATTTCAACTCTGCATCCCTCGTTGATGCTGCAAAGGCTTATGAAGACCTCCTTGCAAAAGGCGGCAAGATGTTCCTCGCCATGGCAGGTGCCATGAGTACTGCAGAACTCGGCCTCTCCCTTGCAGAAATGATCCGCCAGGACAAGATTTCCTTCGTCTGCTGCTCTGCAAACAACCTCGAAGAGGATATCATGAACCTGGTAGCCCACAGCCACTATTATCGCGTACCCGGTTACCGTGACCTCACCCCCCAGCAGGAGCAGGAACTCCTCGACAACCACTACAACCGCGTCACAGATACCTGCATCCCTGAAGAAGAGGCTTTCCGCCGTCTGGAAAAGCACCTCGTAGAGGTCTGGGACAAGGCCAAGGCAGAGGGCAAGAGATATCTTCCCTATGAATTCATCTATCAGATGATCCGCAGCGGCGTTCTCAAGCAGTACTATGAGATCGACCCCAAGGACAGCTGGGTCGTGGCAGCATGCGAAAAGAACATCCCTATCATCTGCCCCGCATCGGAAGACTGCACCACCGGCAACATCTTCACCGCTCACGAAATCCGCGGCGAATATGATCCCCATATGGTCATCCAGGGCGTAGAGGTCATGATGTTCCTCGTAGACTGGTACAAGAAGAACGCCCCGGGCGTAGGCTTCTTCCAGATTGGCGGCGGTACCGCAGGCGACTTCCCTATCTGCTGCGTTCCCATGATGGAACAGGATCTTGGCTGGGAAGGCACTCCCCTCTGGGCTTACTTCTGCCAGATTTCCGATTCCACAACCTCCTATGGTTCCTACTCCGGTGCAGTTCCCAACGAGAAAATCACATGGGGCAAGCTAGCACCCGACACACCCAGGTTCATCGTGGAATCCGACGCCACCATCGTAGCACCTCTCATCTTCGCTTACGTTCTTGGCTGGTAAAACAAACATTCCATCAGATACATTGAAGCGCCTTGATGCCGCCGTCCGGAAATGGATAGACACCAAGGCGTTTCTTTTACCCGACCCCACCCCATCAGACAGCGCAAAGAGGATAGGCACAACATCGGCCCTGCTGCATAAATACTGCCTGGAGGTGTTGGGAGAGGATTTCCGTTCTCTTCGTTCAAGGCTTCGCATCGAAGAAGCCAAAAGGCTGCTTCTGGAGCATCCTGAACTGCCGCTCTCTACCATCGGAAGGCAGGTAGGAATTGAAGACAGGAGCAATTTTCTGAAGCAGTTCAAGGCCGTTACAGGAGAGAATCCTGCAGATTGGCGAAAAAAAATCTTAAAATAATTTGCACAATTGATTTTTATCACTACCTTTGCAGTGTACTAATGAACTAACACACTCGCAAAGTTATGATAAACGTCAGTAATCTATCATTCGCGTACGGCTCCAAGTCGGTTCTCAAGAACATCAGCCTGGAGCTCAATGGAGGCAACATCTATGGTCTCCTTGGAGAGAATGGTGTGGGAAAGACCACCCTTCTTACTCTCCTCTGCGGGCTCAAGAAGCCACAGCAAGGCACAATCGACACAGACGGACGCAATCCATGGGACCGCCAGCCCTCACTCCTCGCCGAACAGTTCTATCTCCCTGACGAGGTCTCCCCTGCCCACTCAAAAGCCGAAGTCTTCGGCAAGGAGAGCGGAAAACTCTGGCCCGCATACGACCAGGCCAAATACCTTCAGATTCTCTCCGAATTCGAGGTTGATCCTGTGCAGCGCATGGACACAATGAGCTCCGGTCAGCTCAAGAAGACCTGGATTGCATTCGCTCTTGCCTGCAACGCACGCCACTATTTCATGGACGAACCCACAAACGGACTTGATATTCCGTCCAAGGCCCAGTTCAGGAGCGCCATCACCAAATACACCTCAGAAGACAGCGTAGTGGTCATTTCAACCCATCAGGTAAGGGACCTCGAGAACATCATCGACCCCGTCATCATCCTTGATAAAGAGGCGGTTCTCATGAACGCTTCCCTCGAGGCCATCAGCCAGAAGCTGTTCTTCGACTATGGCTCCGAAATCCATGCCGACTCCCTCTACCTTGAACGCACTCCCGGCGGCACTGTGCAGGTATATCCCAACACTACAGGTGAAGAGTCCAAGGTGAACCTTGAAGCCCTCTTCAACACAGTTCATGCACATAAAGAAACCATTAAATCCCTTGGATTATGAAAAGCGAAACATTCAACGGTTCCCGTTTCTGGAACTACTTCAAATATGACCTCATACAGATGTGGAGAAACCACATGAAGGCTGCGCTGGGCATCAGCCTTGCAGGACTTGTACTGTATGTTGCCGTAATAAGCTGGAACCTCATCTTCCACCAGACATGGCAGGCTCCCGGTTTTGACGGAAGGATGATCGTCGCTTTCCTCGCCTTCTGTGCACTTGAGCTATACCAGACCCGCACCTATGGCTATCTCACGGAGAAAAAGGCCGGCAGCGCATGGCTCATGGTCCCGGCATCGGGCGTTGAGAAATGGGTTTCCATGCTCATCATTACCCTCATCATCATCCCCGTACTCTTCATCGTTGTGTATCTTGGCGTTGACTGGCTTCTCTGCCTTGTAGACCATACCAGCGGAGCTTCACTCATATCCAGATTTGCAGATGGAGTGAGCAAATTTGGAGCCCTGGGCCCGGAAGACATTCCCTTCTCAATCGGCACACTTATCTGGATGGGAATCGCAGGTTTCTGCTTCAACTACCTCTACTGGCTCCTGTGCGGAATCTGCTTCAAGCGCTACAAGATTCTCTGGGGCATTGCTATCGCCTTTGTCTCGAGCCTCCTTATTTCCATCATCGGCGGCTCCGCACTGGCGATGCACACAGACTCCGTTGAGCTTATAACCAATGAGGCCGAAAATATCGGCACTACCCTCAACTGGCTCTCCGGAATCTTCACAGCCGCCGCAATGTGCCTTGCAGGAGGCATACTTTACAGAATCAAGACCATAAAGCATTAAGCCATGGACTTCCACTCAGAAAAACCCATCTACCTCCAGATTGCCGATGCCCTTTGCGACAGCATCCTCACCGGCAAACTGTCTCCCGACGGACGAATCCCGTCCGTGCGTGAGTACGGTGCAGAAATAGGCGTAAACCCCAACACGGTTATGAGGGTTTACGAAAAGCTCACCGCAGAGGAAATCATCTATAACAAGAGAGGGATCGGCTATTTCGTATCTGCCGATGCCCGGGAAAAAATACTTGCTGCACAGAAAGAGGAATTCCTCACGAAGGAAGTCCCGGCCATCAAGCGCCGCATGCAGCTCCTTGGACTTGACTCAAAAATATTTGACTGATATGAAAAAAATTATGGTAATCATGGCCGCTGCAGCATTGCTGGCCGCATGCAATTTCAACATGAACGGTATTACAGTCGGAAAAGGGAAAAAGGTCACCTGCAAAGGTCCCGTTGTAGAAAAGACACTTGACCTTACAGGCTTCGACGCCATCGTAGTAAACGGTTCTTCAGACATGGAGCTCACTCAGGGAGAGACCTTCAAGGTCCTAGTGAAGGCAAATGAAGACGTCTTCCAGTACCTTGACTACAAGGTCTCCGGCGGCAAGCTTGTTCTCGAGACCGTCGACAACGTCAACATAAGGGCCGAGGAATTCAATATCTATATCACCCTCCCCACCCTTAAGAGCCTTGAAGTGAACGGCGCTGCCGACGTAGACCTCAAAAACGGTTACAAGTCATCTGAAGCCCTCGAAGTTGAAGTGAACGGTGCAGGAGACTTCGAATTCAACAGCATTACCGTTCCCACACTGAGCTTCGAGCTCAACGGTGCCGGAGACATTGAAGCCGACAACATTGACGTCGAGGAACTTAAGGTAATGGTAAACGGTGCAGGAGACATCGACCTCTCCGGAAAAGCAGTGAAAGCCAGCTTCTCAGTGAACGGCGCAGGAGACATCGACGCACGCCGCCTGGAGTGCAATGACTTCACAACCTCCAAAAGCGGCCTGGCTTCAATCAAGACAAAGTAATAATCAGTAAAGGGGCGTTATGTTGCCCTTGTGATAGATGAAATCAAGGATGGTGAGATCAGTATTGATTTCACCATTTTCATATCCGGCCACAGCAAGCGTACAGGTTTCCCCTTCAACCATTTCAGGATCTTCGACTGAGAATTCCCATTCATCACGGCCCTGGCTAAGGACATTGTTCATGAACTCATAGTCCTCATACATGTATACGAGTTTCATGAAGTAGTTCTTGGGAGAGATATACCTGCTCTCGATGAGTTCCTTGTTCTCGTAGTCCCAGCAGTAGGTCACATTAAGGTCAGAAGGGACGATGATGACCTTATCGTCTTCAAAGCTGATATCGAAGGTAAGGCTGGTATTCTTTAATACCTGCTTTGTCCTGAACTGTATCACTACGGGCTCTCCGATTATGCTGTGCGTCTGGGGATTCACCTGCATGATGATGAGCTTGTGCTCCGTATCCGAAGAAAGATTATCCTTTGACAGGCTACGAGGACCGCGATAGCAGAACATATCCATGAAACTGCCGGAAAACTCTCCGTCGCTGCTCATCATATCGTAGCGCTGGTTCATCCAGCCAATCTGATCCTCGGCCAGCGTCTTTGCCGGTTCATTGAAACTGGGATCATACGAATTCAATATGCCAAAGGCATAACATGCATATTCGTCCTGAGGGGTAATCGTGAACTTTACCCTGGTCCCTTTAACCTCGGTAATCTTGATATCGAAAGAGCAGGCATCAGAGCTGAACTTGTCCTTAGTGGAAGCACAGCCGGCAAGCAGCAGCATTGCAGCAATATAAACTATCTTTCTCATAGAATCTTGGCAACGTTGGTTATGAACATGATGGCTCCGTTTCCGTGGTTTCCGTAATGGCCGAAGTCAAAGCTGATGTCTATGCCCTTGAACGCTTGCTCTGCCTTCAGAGCGTTCTCGAACGGGACGGTCTGGTCATCCAGGCTGTGGAACATGAATATGGGCGCAGATGGCCAGAAATCAAGGACCGAGTTTATCATGAGGGCCTTATACAGTTTTGCCGTCTTGGGATTATGCTTGTCGCGGGCGCCTTCTGTCATGAGGTCATGGAGATTGTTGGTTCCAAGAGCGACGTTGATTCCCTTGACTGTATACTGTTTTGAATTTATGAGCTCATTGTAGCAGGAAAGGAGCTTTGGCGTAAAGAAGTCCTTGAGGTCAAGGCCAAGTCCCTGGCCGGCATTCACGCCCTGCACTATCATGGGGATTGCACAGGGGATGCCTGTCTTGCCCATTTCTATTGCGGTATCATAGGTTGCGGCAAGGTCATAGGGACCGCCTCCACAGTAAACCTTTTTTATGGGGAACTCGCCAAAATACTCCCGCTGGATCAGACGCATCACTCCGAGAGTGGTGGCTCCGCCCTGGGAATAGCCCATCAGGATAACCTGATTGCTCTCAGGTTTCTTGCCGATATGCTCGAGATACGGTTTCACTGCAAGAGCCATGTCCACCACGCTGCGGGCAGTGCTCTCTACATGCATGTATGGATGAATGCGGTCTGCCGTGATACCATAGCCGATATAGTCTGCCATCACTACGGCATACCCCTTTGCTGCTAGGATTCCTTCCAGCGGGAAGCACTCCGAGGGGCATTCATAATTTGCACCGATGGTATAGTGGCTCACGATGACAAGGTTCTTCACCGGTCCCTTTGCCGGAACCAGAAGCTTTCCGGACAGAGTTATGGGAGAACCGTCTATGTCATGGCCGGTGTATGTACCGGCAATGTTGATGACGGAGTTGCTTGTGGTTACACCCAGAATGCTCTGTACTGCCAGTGCTGCAGTTGTAACTGCAACTTTGGTTTCAGGCTCGTCACAGTTTGTTTCCATAAGCCTGATGTCCGGATTGAGAGTGCCGTCCTCCATTGCAACCGGAGCCGGCTTTATGGATGTCACCTTGAAGGTGTCGAAGTCCTCAATGATAATCTCCGGCTGATGACAGGCTGCAGCGATGCCGGCTAAAAGCAAAATGTATAGAAATCTTTTCATCACCATCTGTAGTTTACGCTCAAGGAAATGAGCTTTGACCCAAGCATATATACCTTATTGCCGGCAGAAAGGGCCGTCATGAACCCAAGCTCTGCAGCGCCTGCCCAGTGGCCGCGTCCAACCTCAACGCCGATCAGGTGAAAATCAGAAACGGGCGACAGTTCGAAACCGCCGATGTTGTCAAAAGCCATCAAAAGGCCGAGTCCCAGCCCTGAATACAGGCTGACGGTTTCGTGATTGAAGTAGTCGAAGCGCACCGTTGGTATCAAGGACAGGTCATAGTTGTTAACATTCTGAACTGCACCCTTGACATTGTGATTTCGATCAAAATCGGCCTCTTTCCAGAAAATACCTTCGAAGTCCATCATCCCGCCCAAGCGGACGTTTCGGCCTGCGCGATAGAGGTATTCGGCAAAGATATGGCCGGTATATCCATGGCCGTATTGTTCCCTTACGGAAAAGTCCTCCGGCAGGGCCGACGGTGTAACAAACGTGTGTGAAGGGCTTGCATGAAACACTGCGGTTTCATACATCATGTCACCCCAGCCCAGGCGGACGGTATGCTTTTGCGAAGCGGCAGGAATAGCGCCTGACAGCAAAAAAAGAATGAGCAGCAGGTTTTTCTTCATTTTTATTATCCTAATGGATAGAACAGCGATTCATAACGGCTGTTCCACGAACGGTCGTAGTGCTTGCGCACCTGGCGGGCACTGGCAAACTGGACAAAATTGGCCCAGGCTGCAAGGAAAAGCACTGCAAAGTCAGTGCGTTCATGCAGGGTGAGGGCGAAAAGGGTATATACGGCGACGATGTATACGTCGGCACGTTCGCGGTCATCGGCCTGGGGGGAGGAAGGGGTGGCCAGGGCAAGGCGTTCTGCCTGGGAGAAGGCAAGGTCTGCGATGACATCGGCAAGAAGGGCTTCCTCCGAGGGCTTGTAAAGCTGGGCGCAATACCTTTCTGCCGCAAACCTTTTGGCCGATACTTCCTTGTCCATTGCCGGGACGGGGTCTGGAAGGCGGGATTCGAAGTAGCGGGAAAAATCGGCCTGGCCCCTTAGGAAACTGAGCGCGAGTACGCAGTAGTCCCTGACCGAGGCTTCCAGCACCATCCGGTATGGGGCTTTTTCGTCAATTCGGGACAATATTTCCTTTACTGTGGCCATAATTGGAGTCAAATATACAAAAATATCATTAATTTTGTGTTCATGAAGATAGTATTTTTGGATGCAATCTCCCTGGGAGATGCTTCGCTTGCAGAAATTGCAGCACTGGGAGAACTTACATGCTACGACAGTTCAACGGCAGAAGAGGCCCGCGAAAGGGTTAAAGATGCCGATGTGGCGCTTCTCAACAAAGTAATCGTAAACAAGGAGTTCCTTGATGCGGCTCCCAAACTCAAGCTCATCTGCGAGGCCGGAACAGGTATCAACAACATCGACGTCAAGCTTTGCGAGGAAAGGGGCGTAATCGTCAGAAACGTGGCCGCCTACTCGACTGATTCCGTCGCTCAGACTGCCTGGATGCACATTCTGAACCTTCTTGGACGCGCTTTCCATTATGAGGAATTCGTGAAAAGCGGGGCATACAGCAAAAATCCCGTGCATGTAGATTATGCACATCCTTTCACAGAGGCTGCCGGAAAGACATTGGGCATTGTGGGAATGGGCGCCATCGGCCAGAAGGTGGCTGCCATAGGCAAGGCATTTGGGATGGAGGTCATTTACTATTCCACTTCAGGCACAGGCCATTGCAAGGACTATCCTTCAGTATCGCTTGATGAACTTCTGGAGCGTTCGGACGTCATCTCCATACATGCTCCGTACAATGAAAGGACTGCCGGGCTCATAGGCTATGAAGAATTCCGGAAGATGAAACGCACGGCCATTCTTGTGAACACCGGCCGCGGCGGCATTGCCGTAGAGGCAGATCTTGCCCGCGCCCTTGATGAAGGTATCATCGCCGGCGCAGGCATAGACGTATACGTAAAGGAGCCGCTCCCGCAGAGCAGCCCCCTTATGAATCTTGAGCACCCGCAGCGCCTCCATCTCACGCCCCACATCGCCTGGTACTCACGTGAAGCCCGCGCACGTCTCGCCCACGAAATGGCAGAGAACATCCGCAAGGGCTGGTAAGCAAAACTAAGCACCCAGGCGCACGGCAAGGCGCTTGCGGATTTCCTGGAGGAACTGGAGGGAGGTGAGGCCCTTCGGAGTGATACCCTCGGAGAGGTTCACAAGGTCCTTGGTCTCAAGGCCTTCGTTCAGTGTGTCGAAGCAGGCCTGTTCCAGCTGGTTTGCATAGTTCACAAGCTCGGGAAGGTTGTCAAGCTCTCCCCTCTTGCGGAATGCGCCACTCCATGCGAAGATGGTTGCCATAGGGTTGGTGGAAGTCTCTTCACCCTTCAGATACTTGTAATAGTGGCGGGTAACGGTGCCGTGAGCAGCTTCGTACTCGTACTTGCCGTCGGGGCTCACGAGGACAGAGGTCATCATGGCCAGGGAACCGAATGCGGTGGATACCATGTCTGACATGACGTCGCCGTCGTAGTTCTTGCAAGCCCAGATGAAACCGCCCTCAGAACGCATGACACGGGCTACGGCGTCGTCAATCAGGGTGTAGAAGTACTCGATGCCGGCGGCCTCGAACTGCTCCTTGTACTCATTCTCGTAGATTTCCTCGAAGATAGCCTTGAAGCGGCCGTCATATTTCTTGGAAATGGTGTCCTTTGTGGCAAACCACAGGTTCTCCTTCACGTCCAGTGCATACTTGAAGCAGCTGTGTGCGAAGCTTGCTATGGATTTGTCCGTGTTGTGCATGCCCTCGATGACGCCGGGGCCTGCGAACTCATGGATAACTTCCTCGATGCGCTCACCTGAAGCACCTTCGAATACAAGCTTTGCAACACCGGGCTCGGTGGTCTGGATCTCAACATCACGGTAGACGTCACCGTATGCATGACGGGCGATGGTGATGGGCTTCTTCCAGAACTTCACTGCAGGGTGGATGCTGGGGATGGTGATAGGTGTACGGAACACGGTACCGTCAAGCATTGCACGGATGGTTCCGTTCGGGCTCTTCCACATCTGGTGCAGGTTGTACTCGCTCATGCGCTGCACGTTAGGTGTGATGGTTGCGCACTTCACTGCAACACCAAGGCGCTTGGTAGCATTTGCAGAGTCTATGGTCACCTGGTCCGATGTCTTGTCACGATACGGAAGTCCAAGGTCATAGTATTCGGTCTTGAGGTCGACGAAGGGAAGGATGAGTTCATCCTTGATCATCTTCCAAAGGATTCGTGTCATTTCATCGCCGTCCATTTCGACGAGCGGAGTGGTCATTTTAATCTTTTCCATAAGAGTTGAGTCGAGAAATCTTATTTATTGTTTTTATAGTAGTTCATAAGACAGCCATCGGCAAGAATCTGACGCTCAGTCTCATTGAGAGGGGCGAAATTGAGGACGATGGGAACGCAGCGGCCGTCACGGGTGATGACCTTTGCATCTACACTGTCTGCACCGCCGAGGATAGCCTTGCGGATGCCGGGGATGAAGACATAGTCGCCGGGAGCGTAGTTGAATTCGACATCCTTGCCGATAGTGAAGGGAACGATACCCCAGTTGATGCAGTTGCTGCGGTAGCGCTTGGTTGCGTACTCGTAGCAGATGTTGGCGTCTCCGCCAAGTACCTTCTGGCAGGATGCGGCCTGTTCGCGGGCACTGCCGTCACCGGGCTTGCGGGCGAATACGCATGAGCCGAAGGAAGTGCTCTCTGCCGATGTGCCTGTAATGGCAAGAGCCTTGCGGAGGTCTTCGGTGAGCTGGCCTGCACGGCGGTTGCGGTCATCGGCCTGGATTCTCTTTGAACGGCCGACATATTCAGGAACGCGGCGTGAAAGAGCGAATTCGCTGAGCTTGAGAGGATTCGAGCGGTAGCTGGAGGTCTCTCCGGAAGGGATGAGTTCGTCTGTGGTGGTAACGGGGTCCTGGATTACTGCTGCAAGCTCAAGGAGCATATTCTCCTGAAGTGCAGGCATTTCGGGCCAGTCCTTGATGTTGGGGCCGTAGCGCAGAGGCTCATCGGGCATAGCCTTGCCGTAACCGTTGTAGACGCGCTTTTCGTAGATTCGGCCGTCAAAGCTGTAAGGCTTGTGATTGTCTTCGTATTCGATATCGGTGGCAGCAGTGATTTCGCCGCCGTTTGCTGCAGTTGCCGCGATGGAACGGGCATCCATGAGGGCCACCATCGAAATCTGTCCCTGGCCGGGCTTTGAGCCTTCACGGTTGGGGAAGTTGCGGGTGGTGTGGCGGATGGAGAGGCCGTTGTTGGACGGAACGTCACCTGCACCGAAGCACGGGCCGCAGAATGCGGGCTTGATCACTACGCCTGCCTCGAGAAGTTCCTCGGCAATGTGATTGCGGGTGGTGGCAAGATAAACCGGAGTACTCTGAGGATAAGCGCTCATCGTAAAGTAATCGTTGCCGATGGATTTGCCCTTCAGGATGGTTGCAGCCTCGGAGAGGTTGTCGTAGGTACCGCCGGAGCAGCCCGCGATGATGCCCTGGTCGGCATATACCTTACCGTTACGGATCTTGGAAAGGAGATCAGGGTGGACGTTATCGCCGAAGCGCTTCTTTGTGTCTTCCTCAACTGCCTTAAGGATCTTTTCGGGATTGGCCTGGAGCTCATGTATGGAAACGGCGTTGGACGGATGGTAAGGCAGTGCAATCATGGACTCCTGGCTGGAGAGATCCACGGTAATCATTGAATCATAGTATGCAACGGCACCGGGCTGGAGTTCCCTGTAAGCCTCGGGGCGTCCGTGCATCTCGAAGTATTCCTTCACCTTCTCATCGGTTACCCAGATGGAGCTGAGGCAGGTCGTCTCGGTTGTCATGACGTCGATTCCGTTACGGAAGTCGATTGGCAGTTCCTTGACGCCGGGGCCGGCGAATTCAAGTACCTTGTTCTTGACGAAACCGCTCTCGAAAGTGGCCTTCACAAGCGAAATAGCCACATCATGCGGGCCGATACCCCTCTTGGGCTTGCCCTCGAGCCGTACCAGGACTACCTGAGGAGCCTGGATGTCCCATGTGTTTTCAAGAAGCTGCTTTACGAGCTCTCCGCCGCCTTCGCCAACGCCCATGTTTCCAAGGGAGCCGTAGCGGGTGTGTGAGTCCGAGCCAAGAATCATGTTGCCGCAGGCGGTAAGAGCCTCACGGGCATACTGATGGATGACAGCCTGGTTTGCAGGCACATAGATACCGCCGTACTTCTTGGCGGCGCTGAGACCGAACACGTGGTCATCCTCGTTTATGGTGCCGCCTACCGCACAAAGTGAATTGTGGCAGTTTGTCATGGCGTAAGGAAGCGGGAACTTGGTGAGTCCGCTTGCCCTTGCAGTCTGGATGATACCCACATAGGTAATGTCATGGGAGACCATGGCATCGAAACGAACGTGCATGGCGGGACCTTTTCCGCCGTCCACATCATGCTTTCTCAGAATCTGATAGGCGATGGTGTTCTCACGGGCCTCGTCCTTGGAGAGCGGAGCCTCTTTTGCAATGGTTTTTCCATTAAGGAGATAAACTCCTTCTGAACTGAGTGTTATCATATTACAGAGTCAATGAATATTGTCAGTGCAAGCATGTCTGCGGCGCCGCCGGGAGAAATGTTCTCTTCACGGAAACGCTCACACATGCGTCTTAAATTATCTTCAGTGTAGTTATTAAGCAGCTGTTCTGCTTCACGTCTTACTTCCAGTGCACGCTTCTCCCCTGCCCTGTGGATGATGCATGTATCATCGAGGCTGGAAATGATGTAAATAAGAAGCCTGCCGATATTTCTTTCCTTCCTGTAGAAAGGCAGCCAGTCTTCAAACAGCTGCCGATATCCTGTAAAGGCAATTTCCCTTGCACCTCGTGTACCCGTGAAATGCATCTTGCTGTCTTTCACGGTATTATTTAAAATGCTTTCCGCGTTTTTACTGCAAGCATTTTGAATAAACGCCTGTTTATCAACGCCTTGCATTTCACGCGCCACCGCGTTCAAGACCAGTCCGAATGAGTAAATGGCGCCGCGGTGAGTATTAACGCCCCCTGTTGCGGCAAGCATGGCCTCTTCAGCCTCAATGCCAAGGCGGCGAAGATCATCGGCATTCTGGGCCGATACCATAGGAGCAAAAAACGGTCTGATTGCAGCAATCCCCTTGAGCATCACGGAATAGTCCATGTCCTTGTGGGCCCCGGTCGATTCCGGACAGACAAGCCCGGGCTTCAAGGGTGTCTCCAGTTCCATTCTCAGCGCCCTTTCTGCAAGTTCTGCAAGGAGATAAGGCCTGGAAGTTTCTGGAACCTGTGCCGAAGCCTTCTCAAATATACCGCTATTCAGATACTCCCTGACCTTTGAAGCAGAGACATATCCTCCCTGGATTTTCAGACGTTCTATTTCTACCACTTCCACAGGAAGAAGTTCCTTCATAAGCGTATTGTACCGCGCCGTGAGCGAATCAGAAGGTTCACTCCCCACAAAACGGACTGCCGCTCCAAGAGCCGGAACTATATGATTTGCAAAAAGGTCAAGGTCCAGACGCATCTGCTCCTCAGAAGCAGCAGACAGATCTTTAAGGAAATATGTCGGGAAAGTTGCAGCAGATATGGTATAGGAACTGCCTTCCGGCACGACCACCCTGTCTCCAAGACCGGCGGCTTCAATCATGGCTTTCCTCTCTGCGTATGGGAACATTGAGACATCTTCCTTTACGGGTATGACATAAAGGGTATCAACCTGTTCCAAAGCATTTGACAGAAGGTACCTGTGCCCCAGCGTGAACGGATTCGCATTCATGACGACAACGCCCGAACGCCCGGAACGCCTCATTGAGCGAAGATACTCACAGTATGCCGCCAGTCCCCTGCCGTTTTCCAACAGAACAGCCAGAGGCGCCTGAGCCAGCATCCTGAAACCAAGACTTTCAAAAAGAGCACGATACTGAGGTTTGGTGAAAACCTTGAGATTATGGATGCCATGCAGCGATGCATCCTGAATAATGCGTGATACAAGAGGTGTGAGCAGGCCTTCAGACCTTGCTTCCTCTGCCACTGCGACGCACTTGATGATATCTCCTGAAATACCTGCCCCCGCCAGTATGTCCCCGGCAGGGTTCTGGACAGCATAATAGGTATCCAACGCATCCACACGAAGCCCTGAAGCTTCGAGGAAGCGGGACACCTTTTCCCTAAAGTATGCAGAGCTCAATGGAAGCTCCGTTATGTCCAGATTTCTGTACTGTTCCATCATCATGCAGGCTTTCCAATACTCCCGGTTCCACCCGCGAACGATTTCCAGTGCGAATGTACATAATTAAAACCGATTTCCAAAGGTTTTATTACAAATTATAAGGAAAATCAGTTAAAATGGCGTCAATCTAGAGCAAAGCGGCGACTGCAGCAGCCAGTCTGGCATTGTTAAGCACAAGCTGGATGTTGCTGGCAAGGGAATCGCCGCCGGTAATGTCCTTGATACGAGCAAGAAGGAAGGGCGTGGTTTCCTTGCCGTGTATGCCTTGTGCGGAAGCCTCAGACAGAGCCTGGGAAATTGCCGCGTCTATAACATCCGGATTCATGGAATACTCCTCCGGAATAGGGTTTGTCACAAGCATTCCGCCTTCAAGTCCGGCATCCAGCTTAACCCTGAAAGCCGCTGCGATTTCTGCAGGGGTATCCATGCGGTAATCTACCTTGAAACCGCTCCTGCGCGTATAGAACGCCGGCAGCTCGTCCGTTCCATATCCGATAACCGGCACTCCCTTGGTCTCCAGGTATTCCAGCGTCAGGCCAAGGTCCAGTATGGATTTGGCTCCGGCACAAATCGCCATAACAGGAGTCTTCGCAAGCTCTTCAAGGTCTGCCGATATGTCCATGGTGGTTTCTGCGCCACGGTGCACTCCCCCGATTCCTCCGGTTGCAAATACCTTGATTCCTGCCATAGCGGCTATCATCATGGTAGTGGTGACGGTAGTTGCGCCATCGGCTCCGCGGGCAACCAGAACGGGCAGATCCCGCCTCGAGGCCTTGATGACATCGCGCCCTTTCTTGCCGAGGTATTCTATCTCATCGGCCGAAAGACCGGCTTTCAAACGTCCGCCGATGATGGCCACCGTTGCAGGGACGGCGCCGTTCTCTCTTATCACCTCCTCAACCTTCAGCGCTGTCTCCACATTCTGTGGATAAGGCATGCCGTGCGAGATGATTGTCGATTCCAGCGCTACCACTGGCTTCCCAAGGCGCAGGGCTTCAGCTACCTCGGGCGATACATCCAAATACTTGTTCATCAGGCTATTTCAGGTTTTGAAGGGCGGCGTCCAGTTTCTGGGCCATTACCGTAGAAAGGACAATCTTCCCATTAGGGCCGATCAGATACAGGGATGGAATCCACTTGACATGGAAGGCGGCACTCACCGGGGAATCTTTCTTTCCCGAGGGATCAAACAGCTGAACGCCCGGCAGTTCCTGCTCCTTGACGAATTCCTTTACGGCATCGAGTGTCCTGTCAAACGAGACGGACACGAATACCACCTTGTCAGGATCGGCCTTGGAGTACATTTCCTTGAGCATCGGCACCTCTGCGCGGCAGTCCGGGCACCATGAAGCCCAGAATACAAGGACGACGTTCTTACCCCGGAAACTGCTAAGTTTCACCATGTTCCCGTCAAGGTCCTTAAGCGCAAGTTCAGGAGCCTTCTTACCAACCTTAAGCAGATCAGATGCATACTGTGCATCAAGGTCCTGTGCCCTCAGACCGACCCCCAGTCCAAGGATAAGGGATACTATTGCTATCAACTTTTTCATAACTCTGCAAACTTACGCAAAAAATATGTAAATTTGAAAAAATAAACAGCCATGAAATTCATCGGCAATCTGATCTGGCTCATTCTCGGCGGAATCGTTATCGCCATCATTTACTACCTGGTAGGCCTTGTAATGTGCATCACCATTGTCGGCATACCGTTCGGGATTCAGTTATTCAAGTTGGGGTCCTATGCGATGTGGCCTTTCGGCAGGGAACTTGTAGACGGTCCCCGTGAGCCGGGCTGCCTTTCCATCGTGATGAACCTTATCTGGATACTGCTCGGATGGTGGGAGATAGCCCTCATTCATCTCGCCTGCGGTCTTCTCTTCTGCATAACTGTCGTTGGCATTCCATGGGGCATACAGCATTTCAAACTAGCCCTCAGTTCAGTTTTCCCCTTCGGCAAGGAGATAAGGGGCACGGTCAACCTTTGACGGCGCAAAGCCTTCCCTCTCGATGAAACATTACTGCAATTACCTGACTTTCTGATATTGCCCGTCACTTACAGGTTCCAGCCATTCGTTGGATGCGCCATCCTGAACGTCTTTGTGGAATGTCAGGTGTTGCATCCAGCTGTCGGCTGCCGCTCCATGCCAGTGTTTGGCGCCTTCCGGAATCTCAATGATGGTGCCGGGAACAAGCGGTACGGCCGGTTTGCCCCATTCCTGGTACCAGCCCCTTCCTGCAACGCAAATCAGAACCTGGACCTGCTTGTGGTGGATATGCCAGTTGTTGCGGCAGCCGGGTTCGAAGGTGACGTTGGCTAGGCCGCCTTCCATTTGGGCCAGATAACTGTTGCCGGTGAAGTACTGTGCATAAGCGGTATTGGGCTGTCCCTTGGGCCAGACGGAGAAATCCACCGTCTGCACGGGGGTGTGGGCATCTCCCAAAACAGCCTTCAGGGCACCGCGGAGGCGTTCTGCCTCGGCCAGGCCAACCTTCTCTTCCAGTAGGGCAGGCAAGGCACGGAGTTCGGCATCCGTTACCCCCATGTTGCGGGCGCCTGAGACATGGGCAATCAGCTGCGGCTCGCAGCCCGGCAGGGCAGAGATGGCGCTGACGGTAACAATCTCGCGGTCGGCAAAACTGAGGTTGTTGCGGGCGAAGATATCTCCAAAGAGGTGGGCTTTGAGGTAGTAGTCTGTTGCAGGGACAAAACCATAGTCGAACGGCTTTCCTGTCAGCTGGGTCTGTACGGCTGTACCCTGTTTCAGGGCATCATAATCGGCAGGAAGCGAATCGGCATCTTGGCCGGGATTGTCCTTGATTCCTGCAGCCTGGCGGGCGGACAGAACCTTCTGCAAGGTGCCCAAGGCATTGAGGGAACGCGGGAAACCGGTATAGGCATACAATTGTGAAAGCGCTTCTTTGGCTTCGCTTACGGTCAGGCCATTATCCAGCGCTTCGACGGCGGCCTTTTCCAGGCCTGCCTGGTCGCCTTTGGCTTCCAACGCCGCCATGACGGCAAGTCCCTGCCGACGGGGTGTAAGTGCATTTTCCATATCTTGTAAGTTATTGTTCTGTCCGCATGCTGAAAGTGTAATTGCCATAGAGGAGAAGATGAAGAGTATTTTATTCATCGCGAGCCGGATTTGTTAAGGGTTGTGGAAATATTTCGGAAGCGCAAATGCCCTTTTATAGCAGTTTCACCGCTATCGCCGCACATGCCTCGGCATCGGCCAGGGCATGATGATGCCGTGTAAGGTCATACCCGCAGGCAGCGGCTACGGTCTGCAATTGATGGTTCGGAAGCCGATGGCCATAGTGCTGCCGGGATGCTGCCAGAGTATCGTAGAACACATAATCCGGATAATCCATCTGATACACCCTATGCGCAGCCTTAAGACACCCCTCGTCGAAGCGGGCATTGTGCGCCACCAATGGAAGGCCTTCGATAAGAGGCACAACCTTGGCCCACACCTGAGGAAACACCGGCGCATCCTCCGTATCTTCGGCCGACAGCCCATGCACCCGCTGACAGAACCACTGGTAATACTCCGGCTCGGGATGAATGAGGCTGTAGAACGTGTCCACCACCTCCCCTCCGCGCACAATCACAACGCCAACGCTGCACACGCTGCACGGCTGCTCGTTGGCCGTCTCAAAATCTATCGCTGCAAAATCCGTCATAGTCCGTACGTTCGATGTCATGATAAAATCTCATCCTTCCCTCCTGGCTGCGCGAATTTCCTCATTGATTTCTTCAAGCGACATTTCAGGAAAAGCGCCTGCTAGTACTGCGAATATAATATATTTATGTCAATATGCAATAAATATACTGCAATTTGCCATAGAATATCACGCTGGGCGAGCATAAAGTCCGCCTCAATTTACCTATAAATTAGGATTGACGTGCCGTTATAAAGTTTCGAACTTTGCAATGGCAAACAGTTAATTCTTATGCATATGGCAAATAAACTCAACCCCTGGGCTGCCATCGGAGTGGCGCTCCTGTATCTCCTTTTCGTATTCGCATCGTGCTTCATCGGCTTCCTGCATCCTGCCTGCTGGGCCTACTTCTCGGTACTTGCGGCCATCCTTGCCGTCGGCCCTTATTTCTGGCTGGCAGCCCGCTGGCAGAGATTCGGGGTTGGAACTGTCCTTGCCCTGATTGTCTGCCTTTTCTGCCTTGCCACCGGAGAGGCCGGAGGACTGCTTTCCAAGGCCATCATTCTGGGCGGCGGCATTCTGGCAGATATCGTGCGCCAATTTGCGCGCAACAGCTCAAGGAAGTCTCTTTACTGCGCATACCCATTTCTTGCGATAGGTAACATCGGCTGGATTATCCGGCTTTGGTCCGACAAGCAGTTCTACTATGACGGAGCCGTCGAGGAAATGGGCCAGGCATACGCCGAGGGAATCAAGGCCCTCCAGACTCCCGGCCATCTCGTAGCCGTCATCGTCCTGACCGCAGCCGTTGCCATCCTCGGCGTCTGGCTTTGCACCAAGGTCGACAAGAAATCCTCAATACTTATGAAATAATGGGATTCTCCGGTACTCTCTGGCGGCAACCGCTTCGTCCGCCACAGGAAGGGAGAAACCTGGGAAAGGACTAAAAGCATTTGAGAATCGATTAACCCGCTTTCACCGAGACCCCAGATTTTACGCTCCAAGGCGCTTGGGACCTCGACGCCGGCAAGCCGTCTCGTGGAAATTGATTAACTTCGCAGCAAGAATAATCGGGATTCTTTTGTATGTGCAGGCTTTTGTCAGTTTTATTGATTATGGCTATTATTGTGGCCATTGCCATCATTGTAGGCAAAAGACTGAATAGGCCCAAAAGAATCATGCGTGAGGGTAAACTCTTGAAAAGCGAAATGGTCAGTCGGGACGGAGAGATGTTTTATGTGGAGAAGGTCGCTTTCAAGGACTGGCACGAAAGCCTTCATCACTTTTATTTGATTTCCGACAGAATAAGTGATGGTCACCCCATCGTCGAGCAGAAATTGAGCTATGAAGATTTCTGCGATGTCACCATCCGCCTTGAAGACTGTACATACGCTTTGAACCGGCAAGTGGAAGTCATCGCCCTTGTCCGTAGTTTCAGGCCCATCCCGGTTGACGAATTTGACCGCATTGCCCGGCCGTTGATCATGTAGCTGATTTGCCATACAAGATCGGGTTCACGTCCACAAAAGGGGCTGTATCCTGGGCTCTTTTACTTTGATTGCCTCTTGAGCCAGTGTTCCTTGAGCCACTCGCGGACAGGCTCGTCGTAGACTTTCAGGAGCGCCCAGGCTATAAGGACGGAAAGGAAGAAGACACCGACAGCCACGGCGATGTGCATATAGAGCGGCGCGTCCGAGTGCTTCTCGACCCAGGCCAGCTGCATGTAGATAAGCGGGTAATGCGTAATGTAGACGGGATAGGAGATGTCTCCCAGCCATTTGCAGACCATGGTGCTCCACCGGTGCGTTGTCACGCTACCAGCACCTGCCAGGACGATGAGCGGGAAGACGGCAAGGATGCACACAGCCTGGAAAATGCCGTCCGGAATGCCTTGTTTCCCGCCGATGCATGGCATGGCCATAATGATCACCAGAGCCAGGGAACACCACCAGAATCCTCCTTTCAGATGAATGGGGGACCCGCTGGGGTTGTTTTCGGAGCGATGCCCCGGCAGGATGCTGGAAATGAGCAGGCCGCAGAGGAAAGGGTACAGCAGGCGCGTAAAGCCGATGTACATCTGCTGCGCATTGAGGCTCCAGCCGCCGATGACATTGTACTGAGGCCCGTCCGGGAAAAGGCCGAAGACGTCCCAGCCCAGGGTGAGATCCAGCGTGAAGAAAGCGCAGCAGGCGCACAGTACTGCCAAGGCCGCCTTCGGCAAATGTCTGAACACAAAGGCATAGAGAATGTTGTCGCAGTATTCCAGCGTGAGCGACCAGTTGGGGCCGTTGAAGGAGTTGAATTCGCCCCAGCCACGGATGTCAAGACTTGAACCGCAGGGGATCATCAGGATTCCCATCACAAGGCACAGCAGGAACTTCCATAGGGGTGTTTGCATGATGTTCGGGAACATCCCTGCATCCTGGAAGAAGAACAACGCGGCCCCGATAAGCGTTCCCATGATTACCATCGGGTGCAGGCGCGTAAGACGACGCTTGAAGAAGCCCCAGGTGGTCATCCGGTCCCAGCGGTCATCGTAGGCGTAGCCGATGACGAAGCCGCTCAGGACAAAGAAGAAATCCACTGCCAGATAGCCGTGGTTGATGATTTGGAAAGCGGGACCTTTGCTGTAGGTCTCGAAAAGGTGGAATGCCACCACCATCAATGCTGCCACACCCCGGAGCCCGTCCAGAATCTCATAACGCGGCTTGGATGCCAGATATACGTTCTCTTTTGCCATGGTGCAAAGATAATAAGATTATTATTGCGTGAGTTGTATTATCGTAAAATAAAATATGACTATATTTGCAGTATGTATTATCAGTTTGACCATGTGCGCCTGTCTCCCGACAAACAGATTGTAGATAATAAAGTGGATTTCCGCCAAAGTGGATTTGAAAAAGGGGCCAGCGGAAGGCCGTTTCAAAGGTAAGTAAGTCTCGATTATTTTCAAAGTTTTTTGAGGATATTTTGTGTTTCTTTCACTCGGTATGAGGGTCCGGTCATGTTGACCATGAAGGCCTTGTGGCAGAGACGATCAACCAGGGCGGAACACAGGACCTTGTCCTTGATGATTTCCTCCCAGCGCGTGAACGGAAGGTTGGTGGTGATAATTGTGGCCTTGTCTCCGGTCCTTGTCGATATCATATTGAACAGCAGTTCAGCGCCTTCCTTGTCGAAGCTGACATAGCCCATCTCATCGCAGATGACCAGGTCATACTTGCGGAAGCGGGATTCCAGCGACTGAAGGGTCTTGTCCGTCTTTGCCTCCCGGATTTGCGTAAGCATGTGAGGCACAGTGGTAAAGTACACCGTATACCCCTCCATGCAGGCTTTGATTCCCAGCCCGATGGCGATGTGGGTCTTGCCAGTACCTGGATTGCCATACATGACAATATTGCGCCCCGCGCGTATAAAGTCCAAGGTCTCAAACTCGGGGAGAAGATTCCGGCCATCGGCCGGAAGATCTTCTCTGACAAGTTCAGCAAGGTATTTCATCTGAGGGAAGCCCGCCTTGTGTATGCGCGTGTACTTCCTATTCTCATAGCGCTGGTCAACCTCCTTCTGGAGAAGCGTGGCGAGGAACCGGCGATAGTCCCAGCCGCTGGAAAGTGCCTGCGCAATCGTATCGTCCAGGCAGTCCTTGACTGCCGGAAGTTTGAGCTCCTTTACATATTTGATAATGAGCTCATTGTCGGTCGTGAAGTGGTCCATGGCGCGTCTCATTCGGGCAATTTGGTCCCATTTTCCATTACATTTTCCAGCTGGCTGAGGATGTCCTCTGAGCCGGTTTCTATCTCAATGAACTCATCCGTCTTCTGCTCTTCGCGGTAAGGTTCATTCTTGGATTTCATGGTCTGCAGGGCTACCTTGAAGTGGTCCGCGGTAAAGGTCTTTACACCGTTGCTGCGGATGAGGGTGGCGGCATCCACAACATCCTCATAGGCAATGTTGTTGTCCCTGACATACTTGACCAGTTTGAGGAACTCCTTCCCGTTGTTCTTGAAGAACTTGTGGTAGATGACCTGCATGCTCATCGGCATCTGGTGGAACGGCTCGGAGTACTGGATGGCCGACGTCTTCTTCATGAGGGTGGAGATGTAGTGGTTGATGTCGACAATCCATTCGTTTGAACCATAGCTCCTTATGTGCTGCGCAACCTTCTTGTGCGTCTTGTCGTGGATGACGATTTTCTCGCTGTACATCCGAACGATGACCGTCTCTCCCACAAGGTCATCCGGAACGGAGTAATGGTTGGTCTTGATACAGATGGTGGACTGCTTATCAACCTTATATTCAGAGAGTTCGTAGCAGCCAATCTCTCCAGGATAAGGATTGAGGGCATTGATTTCCTCCTCCAGCATCCTGGGCTTGTTCTCGGTCGCAGAGCTTCCGCTCTCGGCATTCATGTCTATGCAGACCTGCCGGAGCCAGTTGCGGGCTTCCTCGATGTCGTCAAAGTCTACCCTGGAAGTAAAGGCCCGGCCACGGACATAGTCCACACTGCGCTCCACGTTGCCCTTCTCCCAACCGGCCCTGGCATTGCAGAAGCGCCATTCAAACTTGTAGAACGTACTCAGGCGCATCAGCGCCGTTGTAGGCTTCTTCTCCTTCTCGTCAAAGACAACGGCAACACGCATGTTGTCATAGACCATCACATGCGGAACGCCTGCGCAGTCACGGAAGAAGTCGCGGTGGGACTCCATATAGGCCAGAGTATCCTGACGGTGAAAGAGATACGCCATGCGGCCCTTGCTGTAGGGGAAGCAGAACACGGCCATCATCAAGGTGGTGGGGACGCCGTCCAGGAACAGTTTCACCTCGCCCCAATCGAACTCACACTCGATGCCCGGTTCGCGGTGGATGCGAAGGTACACATCTTTGGTCTTGCCGGAACGGTCACTCTTCTTCTTTCGGATATATTTGCAGACGCCTGAGTAACTGACTGTCAGGCCCTTCTCCATCAGCATACGATGGATATCCGTGTTCTTGAGGCACTGTTTCCGCATTCCGTTGCCGCGCCTGCGGTCGTTCTCCTTCAGGCAGCGGTCAATCTCCTTGGCCACAGCATCTCTCATCACGCGCGGCTCATATTTGCGCGGTGTGTACTTGGGCTTCGCGGCCAGGAACTCATCTATCCCCATATCGGGATCGGCCTTGATGGCGGCCTCAAAGTCGTTGATCAGGCGTGTTACGGTCTTCCGATCGGCGCCGGTGCGGCGGGCAATCTCCCGCAGGCTCATTTCATCTACCCTGTAGTAGTGAAGAATCTGTTGTTTAAGGTCCATAGAAATCATTGTTTAGAGATTTACTTACGCAAATCTACAATGCCTTTCAATGGTCCCTTTTTCAAATAGAATCGTGGGGGAATTTTACTTTACTATTTACA
>JAFTFV010000065.1 GCA_017458265.1 Bacteroidales bacterium
ATCCTCGTCGGCATAGAAGTCCTCGGGGTTGAATTCGTCATCGGCAAGGGTGATTTCAGTGCGGCGGGGGTCTCCGTAGCGGGCCTTCAGGTCGATGGTTTCTTCCTTCACGACCTTGAGCTGCTCTTCTTCAGAGCCCAGGATGACGTTGCAGCGCTCGATGAACTTCATGAGTTCGTCGAATTCATTCTGGAGTTTCTCCCTTTCCAAGCCGACGAGCTGACGGAGACGCATCTCGACGATAGCTGCCGCTTGGGCTTCGGAGAACTGGTAACGGTCCTGAAGCATCTGGCGGGCTTCGTCGATGCTCTTGGATTCGTAACGGATGATGTGGACGATTTCGTCGATGAGGTCCATTGCCTTGAGGAGGCCTTCCACGATGTGGGCTCTCTTCTGGGCCTTGTCCAGTTCGAACTTGGTGCGGCGTACAACCACCTCATGACGGAATTCAACGAATTCGGCGATGATTTCCTTGAGGCTGAGGGTGCGGGGACGTCCCTTGACCAGAGCCACATTGTTGAAGGAGAAACTGCTCTGCAGGGGGCTGTACTTGAACAGCATGTTCAGGACAACGCCTGAATTGGTTCCCTGCTTGAGGCGGATGACCACGCGGGTTTCGCCGCGGGAGGATTCATCGTTGATATAGGAGATTCCTTCGACTTTCTTCTCGTCGGCAAGCTGGGCGATCTTTTCTATCATCTCCCGCTTGTTGACCATATAGGGGATTTCGGTCACGACGATGGTCTCACGGCCCTTGTCGTCGACTTCGATTTCCGTCTTGGAACGGATGACAACGCGGCCGCGGCCGGTTTCATAGGCCTCCTTGATACCGCCCTTACCCATCACAATGCCGCCGGTAGGGAAATCGGGGCCTTTGATGTACTGCATGAGCTCATCAATGGTGATGGCAGGATTGTCAATATATGCGCAGATGGCGTCGCAGCATTCTCCAAGGTTGTGGGGGGCCATGTTGGTTGCCATACCTACGGCAATACCGGATGCACCGTTCAGAAGGAGGAGCGGGGCCTTAGTAGGCACCACGGTGGGTTCTTCGAGGGTGTCGTCGAAGTTGAGGGTCATGTCGACGGTATCCTTGTCCATGTCGGCGAGGACGTCCTCTGCCATTTTCTGGAGCTTGGCTTCAGTATAACGCATGGCGGCCGGGGAGTCGCCGTCCACGGAGCCGAAGTTACCCTGGCCCTTTACCAGGGGGTAGCGCTGGTTCCATTCCTGACCCAGGCGCACCATTGCGTCATATACGCTGGAGTCTCCATGGGGATGGTACTTACCCATGACCTCACCCACGATACGGGCGCTTTTCTTGGTCTGGCCGCTGTAGCTGAGGCCCATGTTGTCCATACCAAACAGAACTCGCCTCTGTACGGGCTTGAGGCCGTCGCGGGCATCGGGGAGGGCACGAGACACAATCACAGACATCGAATAGTCGATGTAAGCGCTGCGCATTTCGTGGTCTATTTCAACCTGTTCAATGTAACCTGTGGACTCTAATTCTTCGAGCTGATTCTTATCTTCTGTATTGTCCATTTTTCACTGTTTACTAAAACATACAAAGATAAGAAAAACCACGGTAAAAAACAATAGTTTTTTCGGCCTGTGATCAATAAATATCGTCAAGCGAAACATTGCCCCAGGTGGGGAGGGACGGATCGTCGACCATGGCGTCTACGGTGCGGCCGCTGCCCATGATTACGTTCTGCTCCAGGAACTCCTTTTCGATGGGCCACAGCCAGTACATGTAGGCAGCAACATCGTGTGAACGGTCCTTGAAACGGTAGATGCAGTGCTCCCAGCCATTCTTCGCAAGTTTTCCGGCGATGTAGCTGCTTCCCCAGATACCACGGCCGAAAAGACCGAGAGACTTGTAGGCTACGGCTTTGTCGGCGGTTCCGTGAAGCATGAGGGTGGGACATGGAGCCCTCTTGTATCTGGGGGCTCCGCTTGTGCTGATTACAGCCCCGGCAAAGGACATGACGCCCTTGAAATTGAAGTCTTTGGGCAGTCCGGCCGCATTGCCGTTCACTATGTCATACTCTGCAGCCATTGAGATGATTGCCCCGGCAGAGCTTCCCGATATGACAAGGTTATTCACGTCTATCCCAAGGTCCGGATTCTCTGCCAGGAATGAAATGGCAGAGAAGACATCTTCGACACCGACCTGCTGCGCAAGCAGGAAGCGGTCGCTTGCCTTGATGATTCCGGAAAAGCCCTTGCCCATCTCATAGCCCTTCATTCCAAGGCGATAATCAATGGCAACTACGCTGTACCCGTCTTCCGTGAGAAGGTTGAACCAGGGAATGACAAACTTGTCTGAACGCTGTCCGCTGACGAAACCGCCGCCGAAGACAAACATAACCGTGGGCTTCTTTTTCCCCTGGATCTCAGTCTGGGCGCCTTTAGCCGGCCTGTAAATATCAAGGTACAGGGAGCAGGTATCCCTTTCGGCGAAACGGTAGGTTTCCTGGGCCGATGCAGCAAAACCCAAAAGGAGCGCCACAATAAAAAGTGCAAATTTTTTCATAATCTTTTTGCTTGCGCAATGGTTTGGCACAAGCAGGCCTTACCTTTGCATCAGAAACTTAAACAACAAAGCTATGCGTAACACTCAATACAACCTCGACGTCCTTGGACAGATGATTTCCTGCTCTACCTCTTTCGATGCCCTCAAGGACATCATCACAGACCTCGATCTCGAGTTCGAAGACGCCCTTGAACTCTAAGCCTTGAGCTCCACTACCGTGGACTCCTTGTCCGGAGACAGGCCTATTTTCAGGGTTCTGGGCTGGGAAGGATTTGCCGTCGCGGAGGAAAGGACCCTGTCGGAAATTATGAATTCCGACACCGGATCCTCCACATATCGCATAACGGCTCTTTTCAGAGGACGGGCACCGTATGCCGGATCGTAACCGGCATCGGCAATGAAGCGCTTGGCCGCCGGAGTTATGGTGAGCTTGTAACCGGCCTCCAACGCCCTGGAGCGAAGGTCTTTAAGTTCCAGATCGATGATTTCCTCTATAGCCTCCTTGGAGAGGGAATTGAAGTAAATCTGCTCGTCAACACGGTTGATGAACTCCGGAGGGAAAGCCTTCTTCACGGCCTTTTCCACAACGCTGCGGCGGTCGGCCTCAACGTTCTTGCCTGCGGTAGCAAAACCGATTCCGCTGCCATAATCCTCAACTTCGCGGCTTCCAACATTGGAAGTCATTATGACGATAGTGTTCTTGAAGTCCACGGTACGGCCGTTGCTGTCCGTGAGACGGCCCTCATCCATAACCTGCAGGAGCAGGTTGAAGATATCCGGATGGGCCTTTTCTATCTCATCCAGGAGAACCACGCAGTATGGTTTCCTACGCACCCTTTCACTCAGCTGTCCACCTTCTTCATATCCCACATATCCGGGAGGCGCACCGATAAGACGTGAGACACTGAACTTCTCCATGTATTCGCTCATGTCTATGCGCACAAGATTCTCCTCAGAATCGAAGAGATAATCGGCAAGGGAGCGTGCGAGCTGGGTCTTTCCAACGCCGGTGGGCCCGAAGAAAAGGAAAGTGCCGATGGGCCTGTTGGGGTCCTTGAGCCCGGCCCTGTTGCGCTGGATTGCCCTTACGACGGTCTCTACGGCATCATCCTGGCCGATGATTCTCTCCTTCAGGTGCTGCCTCATCTTGATGATACGGTTACCTTCCGATTCGGCCACCTTGTTCACAGGGATACCCGTCATCTTTGAAACCACGGAGGCAATGTCTTCTTCATCCACTGTTTTCTCAGTCCCCTTGCTGCGGGCAAGAGAGAGGCGCACCATGGAGCCGGCCTCGTCAAAGGCATCTATTGCCTTGTCCGGAAGGGACTTATCCGTAATATAGCGGTCTGTAAGGCGCACAGCCGCCTCGACTGCGGCGTCGGTGTACTTGAGGTCATGGAATTCCTCGTATTTAGGCCTCAACTGCTTGAGTATCTCTATAGACTGCTTCACATCCGTTGCTTCCACTACAATCTTCTGGAAACGCCTGTCAAGTGCGCCATCCTTCTCCACTATCTTGGTGAATTCATCTATAGTAGTGGCTCCGATGCACTGGAACTCTCCCCTGGCGAGGGCCGGCTTGAGCATGTTTGCGGCATCAAGGCTCCCGGAAGCGCCGCCTGCGCCGATGATTGTATGGAACTCGTCGATGAATAGAATCAGGTCAGGGTTCTCACGAGCCTCCGTAATGATGCTCTTCAGACGCTTCTCAAAATCTCCGCGGTACTTGGTTCCGGCGACTACCGAAGCGATATCCAGCGTCATAATGCGCTTTTTCGCAAGCGATGCCGATATGTTTCCGGAAGCAATCCTGAGGGCGATGCCCTCCACGATTGCCGACTTTCCCACACCGGGTTCACCGATGAGCATGGGATTGTTCTTCTTCCTGCGGCCAAGAATCTCTATCACCCTGGCTATTTCAGTATCACGGCCAACAACAGGGTCCAGTTTACCCTCGCGTGCGGCGCGGGTAAGGTCGTAAGCAAACTCTTCGATATCCAGCTTCTTCTCCCCTGCCGGGGCCTCTTCCTGCCCCTGATACGGCTGAGGTTCGGGAGCCTGGTCTTCCTGTGAAGCCGGACGAAGCAGCCCCTCGTCCTCGAAATAAGCAAGAAGGCGGCCGTAATCTATCCCATGCGAGCGCAGGAATACCTGGCCGTAGCTCTCTGTCATACGGCAAAGCGCCAGCAGTAGATGCTGGGGCATGGCAGCGGGGCTCTTGAGGCGCGCCGCTTCCATGAATGCTATATTGAGCACGTTCTGAGTCTGCCTGGAAAAGGCTATGCTTTCCAGATGCTCATACGGAATGGTCTCATTTGTAAAGATATGGCCGTCGATGTAGGTTTTCATGTCGGCAGGCTCCGCTCCCAGGCTTCTTATTGCCTGGAAGGCCGCATTCTCCTCATGACGGATGATTCCCAGGAAGAGATGGTCCGGGCCAATGCCGTAGCTACCCGTTCTCATCGCTTCTTCCCTGGCATATTTGATGACGGCATTAAGGTCGTCGGATACTTGAAGTTGCATAGGGTACAAAGATAAGTTTTTCCCCCTTAATCAACAATCGCACCCGAAAAAAACTTATGACAAAATGACATTTTCAGTGCGTGATGAAAGCATTCAGGCTGTCTACCTGGGGAAGTGTGGGATAATCCAGCGCATAAGCGGCTTTCTGGCTGCGGTACACTCCTATGTTGCTCGATGCAAGCCAGGTGTTGTAACCGCCTGTTAGGCCGGCATCGTAGATACCGCGGATCTGACGCTCGATGTAATTGGCATTGTTGTCAAGACCGGCAGGGTCTACCCATCGCATCACATGATATGCCTGGATCCAGGTGCGCACAACCGCAGGTGTTACAGTAACGGCCTGACGTTCCTGGGCACGCTTTCCCCAAGCCTTCATGATTTCGTAGGGATGGTTCCATGGCTTGGATATGCCGTAATACCGGTCTGCAAAATGGTCCGGATACGGCATCGCGCAGATGGCATCCGCAATGGTTGATATTGCAGGCCAATACTGACCGTAGGCTGTCGTATAGCCGGGGTTTGCCGATTCCCCGAAAACATCCACCGACACATAGACGCCCAGCTGATGGAGCTCGTCGCAGGCATATCGGACAAAATTCTGGATGGCTTGGACCTTGGACTCGCCGTAACGGTTCCTGTAATCCATGTCTCCGTCTATGGTTATCATCTTGTCCGGAAAACGCACATAGTCAAAGTTCACCTCATTGAGACCGAACTTTCTTACAGACTCCTTGGCCAGTTCTACATTGAACTGCCACACGTCTCGCGAAAAGGCGCTTGGCCAATAGCTGTTGTTGTGGAGGAAGGGCTTGCCGCTTGCCTTCTCACAAATTGAGGAGCCCGGGTGGTCCTGCGCATAATAGCTGTCCTTGAAACAGGTGATGCGCCCTATCACATAATACCCTTTTGCATGGAGTTTCTCCACGGCCTCCTTGTACAGGGCTTCCTTCGTGGAGCCGGCATGCCTGTAGTTGGTGGGAGAGTATTTCTCCATCGCCTCAGCCTTGTATCCAGGGCACTCATTGTCCTTGATATCTATTACAAAGGCATTGATATTAGTACTGTCGGCAAGGGCGATGTACTCGTCTATGCGCCTTAGCCCCACGGGAGAAATGGTAAGGTAAAAGGCATTTACCGGCGAGGGCATGGGATTATCGGCAAAGACCGGTTTTTCATAAGGACGGAATTCGCAGCCGATGGCCTCCCCGCCGTTGAAGGAATTGCGAACTGCGGCATGGGCATCGTCAAACTCCGAGTACCTTTCGGCAGCCTTTTCCTCAGTGAGCACAGCGTACTTCCCGAAAATCCAGCCTTCCTTGCCGCCTGTGCGCACATTGTAACGATGGACGGAACCGTCGGCAAGAAGGCGGTCGAAACCAAGCACTTCCATCCGGCTTCCCTTGCGCACAAGGTCGAAGATATGGGAAGAAAGCGTATCGTCTATGAGGGACGCTGCAACCTGTGCATAAAGGACTTCCTCCTGTACGGCCTCCCGGGGCGTTGCCGCAATGGCGCTTTCCGGGACCCATATCTTGCGCCCGCCTGAGACAGCGCCAAGGTAGGTTACGCCGTCCTGTTTAAACGTTTTTCCTGCCGATACCCTCAGCAGGCTGCCCCTGACCACCGGGTCAGACGCGGCAAGCTGCTTCTTGGACACGTTCACCCAAGCGGGAACTTCTGCACTGACCCCTGCCGCATAAGCATCGTAATCCTGCTCACGGGTGCATGAAACAAGCGTAACGGCCGCAAGAAGTAGCACGTTACGCAAGACAAAAAAAAATCTCACGGTTTTAGATAGTTGACATCCTGTCTACGCAAATCTCCACGAGTTTCCTGATTGCTGGTTTGTAGTCCGGGTTGGAGCTCTGGAGATAGCGGTTTGCGATGGCGCAGCACACGGTGCAGGCGTTGTGGCCAAGGTGGGCGGCAAGGCCGGCGAGAGGAGAACTCTCCATCTCGAAATTGGTGATGCGATAATCCTCACCGTCCTTCGTGAAGCGGAAACTCTCAATCTTTTCAAGCATGTCCGGCATTGCAAGAGGAATGCGCACTACCCTGCCCTGAGGGCCGTAGAAACCGGGAGCGGAGATGGTTACACCCTTTACGGTAACGTCCTTCATGAGGTCTATAATCTTGGGGGATGCAGACACGAAATACGGTGAAGGCAGCACGTCCAGCCAGTTCATGTGCTTCTTGAAGGCCTCTTCAACTGCAGGGTCTGTAACCTTTTCGCGGTTGCCGTACCAGTTCATGACACCGTCAAAGCCAACGCTCATATGGGAAAGGATATAGCTGCCAAGCGGAATATCCGGATGAAGCGCACCTGAAGTGCCGATGCGCAGGATATTGAGCGCCTTGTGCTCCTTCTTGACCTCGCGGGTGTTGAAATCCACGTTTGCAAGGGCGTCAAGTTCAGTCATGACAATATCGATATTGTCCGGGCCGATGCCGTGGGAAATGGCGGTAATGCGCTTGCCGTTGCGCTTTCCCGTAACGGAAACGAATTCCCTGGATGCATGGCGGAATTCGATGTCAGTGAGATATTCGGCAATCATGTCTACACGGCCGGGGTCTCCCACCATGATGACATTGTCTGCCAGTTCTTCCGGTTTAAGATGGATGTGGAAAACGGAGCCGTCTCCGTTTATGATAAGCTCTGATTCAGGTATTCTCATAACTCTTGTGGTTCTAAAAAGCAAATATAAGAAATAAATTGCTTATTTTTGTACAAACATAGTTAAAATGAAAATTCGCACTATAGCTATTGCCGCTGCAATTCTTTGGGCGCTGCCCGCCCTTGCCGACGAAGGCATGTGGCTCCCCGCCCTCATTTCTGAACGTATCGCCGACATGCAGTCAAAGGGGCTCAGGCTCAATGCCGAGGACCTTTACAGCGTAAACAATGCCTCTCTCAAGGATGCCATTGTGCTCTTTGGAAGCGGATGCACTGGAGAGCTGGTAAGTGACGAGGGACTCCTCTTCACAAACCACCACTGCGGCTACGGCTACATCCAGAAGCACTCCTCCGTAGAACACGACTACCTCAAAGACGGTTTCTGGGCCATGAACCGCGCCCAGGAGCTTCCCAATCCCGGCCTCACCGTAAAGTTCCTGGACAGGATGGAAGACGTCACATCGGAAGTCTTCAAGGGAATCAAGCCCAAGATGAGCGAAGAGAAAAGGAATGCCCTGATAAAGAAGAATATAGACGCCATCATAAAGAAAGCCGCCGATCAGTCCAAGGGCCTCGTAGCCCAGGTCAATGCCCTGTACTACGGGAACCAGTACTTCCTCTATGTGTTCAGGGAATACCGTGACGTGCGTCTAGTGGGCGCACCGCCGTCCTCAATCGGCAAATTCGGCGGCGAGACCGACAACTGGATGTGGCCGCGCCATACCGGAGACTTCTCCATCTTCCGCATTTATTCCGACAAAGACGGAAACCCTGCCGATTACAGCGAGGACAACATCCCCTACAAGCCCAAAAAGTCTTTCGTGGTTTCCACAAAGGGCGTGAAGGAGGGAGACTTCACCTTTGTATACGGCTGCCCCGGAAGCACCCAGGAGTATGTCCATTCCGAGGCTGTCCGTTACATACAGGACGTCTCCGACCCTGAAAAAATAGCGCTCCGCACAACCCGCCTCGGCATAATGAAAAAGTACATGGACCAAAGTCAGGCGGTGCGTATACAGTACTCCTCAAAGTACGCCTCCGTGGCCAACGCTTGGAAAAAGTGGCAGGGAGAAGAAAAGGGTCTGAGAAAGAACAAGGTGGTTCCCGTAAAACAGGCCTACGAGAAGAGCTTCGAAGAGTGGGCTCAGGGAAGCGCGTACGAAGGCCTTACTTCAAGGCTTGCAAATCTCTACGCCGCAAGGAATCCCATCTACCGCGCATACGAGTATTACAACGAAACCGTCCGCAGCATAGAGAAACTGCGCATTGTCTCCGGCCGCCCCTTCGACATGAAGGACTACTACAGGCCGATAGACGAAGAGACTTTTGTCGCCATGACGGATGCTTTCGACAAAGCCCTGGACGACAGCTACAAACCGGCATTTTTCCTCGAAAAGCGCGCTCAGTACGGCTCCATGAAGGCCCTCAAGGATGCAGTTTTTGCCGATGATGCCCTTGCCAAGGAACTTGCCGATGCCCTGGACGGCTTCTATTTCGAAAACATAGTCCCCAAGGTGCGCGAACTGGACAAGTCCATCACTCTCACATACAAGGAATACATGAAAGGTCAGATGGCTTTTGAGCCCCAGAAGGCGTTCTATCCGGATGCGAATCTAACGCTGCGCATCGCCTACGGCCACGTTGAAGGTTACCGCCCGGCAGATGCCGTTTACTACACACCCGTCTCAACGCTCCGCGGCATCATAGAAAAGGACAATCCGGAAATATTCGACTACAACATTCCCCAAACCCTCAGGGACATCTATGCCCGAGGCGGCTACGAAGACCAGCCCGTCTGCTTCCTTGCCACCAACCACACCACGGGCGGGAATTCCGGCTCACCGGTCCTCAACGCCGACGGCCAGCTCATAGGCATCAACTTCGACCGCGTATGGGAAGGGACGATGAGCGACCTGGTCTACGACCCGGAAATCTGCCGCAACATCTCCCTGGACGTGAGATACCTGCTCTTCGTCATCCAGGAAATCGGCCACGCCGGCTATCTTCTCGACGAAATGAATCTGTATTGACAAGCCTCTGGATACACGCAAACCACCGTTTTAGCTCACCCGAGGCCGAAAACGGTGGTTTGCGTGTATCTAATCCAGGTCGTCTGCGTCAGTGACTGCGGCGCCCTTACCCATGAGGTAAGTCTTCATGAATTCGGAGATGTCTCCGTCAAGGACGGCCTGGGTATCCGCGGTTGAATAACCGGTTCTTAAGTCCTTCACCAGCTTATACGGGTGGAGGACATAATTTCTTATCTGGGAGCCCCACTCGATGCGCTTTTTCTGGCCTTCGAGTTCGGCCTGTTTCTCCTGGCGCTTCTTGAGTTCAATATCATACAGGCGCGATTTCAGGATGAGAAGAGCCCTTTGGCGGTTGTCCTGCTGGGAGCGGGTTTCGGTATTCTCCACCATGATGCCTGAAGGGATGTGACGCACGCGGACGCCCGTTTCCACCTTGTTCACGTTCTGGCCGCCGTGGCCGCCGCTGCGGAAAGTATCCCACTCCAGGTCTGAGGGATTGATTTCGATATTGATAGTATCGTCTACCAGAGGATAGACGAAAACGCTCGAGAAGGTTGTCTGGCGCTTTCCCTGGGAGTTGAAAGGGGATATGCGGACCAGGCGGTGCACACCGTTTTCGGCCTTCAGGTAACCGTAGGCATAGTCTCCTTCCACTTCTATCGTGCAGCTCTTGATGCCGGCTTCCTCGCCTTCAAGCAGGGTTGTGACGGTATATTTGTAGCCGTTTCGTTCGCACCAGCGGGTATACATTCGCATGAGCATGGCGCTCCAGTCATTGGACTCGGTGCCGCCGGCGCCGGAGTTTATCGTAAGAACCGCACCAAGGTTGTCTCCTTCGTTGCCCAGCATGTTCCTGAGCTCAAGGGCCTCGACAGCTTCCTGAGCCTTGGAGAAGGCCTGTTCAAATTCAAGGGTTTCGGGGGTCTCTACACTTTCATCTTCAGACTCGTCAAGGCTCTCTTTGGCAAAATCATACAGCACATTGGCATCCTCGACGGCTTCCTTGGCCTTTTCAAAGTCACTTACCCAGGACTTGAGAAGTGACAGTTTCTTGAGGAAGGCTTCGGCAGCCTTGGGGTCTCCCCAAAAGTCGGGGGCGAGCGTCTCCTGCGTTTTCGCCTTTACGTCTTTTCGCTTTCCTTCTATATCAAGGCAGTCCTCCAGCACTTTCAGCCGCGATTCCAACTCACGTATTTCGTCAAAAGTTCTCATAAGACTGCTAGATTAGTTTAATCCCCTCTTTTTCCATCTCCACAAGAGCCTCTTCATGACCCTTTGCGTCCACGTAGGCTATGCCGTCGCGGAGGACATATACCTTGAATCCAGCCTTGAGGAGGTCTTCGGCAGTGTTCCTGACGCAGTATTCGGTGGCGATGCCGCATACGACGACGTTCTTGATCTCGAGGAGTTCAAGGACTTCGCTCAGGCTCTGCCCGGCGGCATTCTTCCCTTCAAAACCGCTGTACTGCTCAAGGGCGGGATCTTCGCCTTTGAAGAAGCTGAGGTCTTCGCTGACGTAGGGCTGCAGGGCTTCGTGGACATCGGCACCGTGGGTTCCCTGGACGCAGTGAGGGGGCCATGGACCACCCTGCTCCTTGAATGAGCAGTGGTCTGCGGGGTGATGGTCGCGTACGAAGAGGATAGGGTAGATGCTGCGGACGCCGCTGTCGTCGGGGTCCGTTGCTGCGGTTTCCTTGTCAATGTACTCCAGGCTGTGCTTTATGGCGCTGTCGGCGCCTTCGCATGCCATGCTTCCATCTATGAAATCGTAGAGCATGTCTACGACTACAAGTGCCGAATCTTTCATTATCGATGTTTTTTGCAAAGATACTCAATAAATCTTATCTTTGTTACATTATGGATACAATCAATATCGCTTATGTTTCTGACAAGTACCAGTACACCATGGGAAAGTCATATCTGGAATGCGGAAAGCAAAGCCAGACTGCTGTGTTCAATCTCTTCTACCGCAAGGCCCCGGAAAACAACAACTGGGCAGTGGTAAGCGGCACGGAAGAAGTTATAGAGTTGGTTAAATCCCTTGGAACCGAGCCGGAAGAGTTCTATGAGAAGTTCCTCCCGGGAGACGAATACAAGGAATTCCGCAAATTCCTCAGCACCATGAAGTTCACCGGGGATTTGTATACCATGCGCGAAGGTGAGATAGCTTTCCCCAATCAGCCCATAGTGACGGTCGTAGCGCCTTTGATCGAGGCACAGGTTCTGGAAACTCCCATGCTGTGCATCCTCAATCACCAGATGGCAGTTGCCACCAAGGCTTCCCGCGTATGCCGCTCAACTGACAAGCCGGTAAGCGAATTCGGCTCCCGCCGCGCCCATGGCCCCTGGGCTGCCGTTTACGGCGGCAAGGCCGCGCAGATAGCAGGCTGCGCCAGTTCATCCAACATCCTCACCGGAGCCTTCAACAACGTCCCTTCGACGGGCACCATGGCCCACAGTTTCATCACTTCTTACGGCAGTACCGTGGAAGGAGAGCACCAGGCGTTTGCCGATTATATCAAGACCCACCGCGGAGAGAACATCATTCTCCTGATTGACACCTACGACACCCTGAAGTGCGGTGTCAAAAATGCCATCAGAAGCTTCAAGGAAGCCGGAATCGACGACTCCTATGCCCCAGGTTACGGTATCCGCCTCGACAGCGGTGACCTTGCCTACCTCTCCCAGGAAGTACGGCGCATCCTGGACGCCCACGGCCTTACGAAATGCAAGATTTTCGCAACCAACGGCCTTGACGAGTATCTCATCACGGACCTCGAACGCCAGGGAGCAAAGATAGACAGCTACGGCGTGGGTGACGCCATCGCCACCTCAAAGGCTGCCCCTTGCTTCGGCAATGTCTATAAACTTGTCCAGATAGACGGAGAGCCCGTCCTCAAACGTTCGGAAGACAAGATCAAGCTCATCAACCCCGGCTTCCAGATTACCTGGCGTATCAGCGCCCAGGACAAGGAGAAGGGCAACACCCTTGACGGATTTGTTTTCAAGGCCGATGTCACCTGTCTCCGCGGGGATGCACTGGACCTTGCAATCCAGCAGGGAAAAACCATCACCATCCGCGACGAGTATGACTCTTTCAAGACCAAAACCTTTGAGGAAGGTTCCTATGACGCCCGCCCCCTGCAGCTTCAGTCGGTAAAGGCCGGAAAGCGCATAGCCCCCTACTACAACCTCCTCCAGAAGAAACAGTTTTACAAGGACAACCTGCATCACCTGTCACCTGCAGAACGCCGTCTTATCAATCCCCATTACTACAAGGTTGACATATCCGACGCCCTCTACGATGTCAAGATGAAGATTATCGGAAAGCTTGTAAAAGAGATAGAGGAGTTCGATATCTAAAGTAGATACACGCAAACCACCACTTTTGGCCCTGGAATGGCGTTTTTGGTGGTTTGGCAGGGTTTAAACAGCGTCAACCGACGCCGGGGGTGACAAAATCGGCCCTTTTTGTGTCCGCAGCCGTCATCCCCGACGCCGGGGGTGACAAAAAAGGCACAAAATGTCGATGCCGACGTCATTCCCGACGCCGGCATCATCAAAAATGGCCGAAAATGTCAATGTGGCCGCTGTCTATCTGTAGATGTTGTACTGTCCGTAGAGTGAGCCGTACATCTGGCCGAGAACCTCAAGGTAAGGCTGGCTGTCAAACACGGTGGTGCGATATACGGTGTTGTCTACCAGGAAGTACTCGATTCCGTTCATGACGATGACCTCATAGTCATCAGGGAGTGAGGTTACAAGAGCTCCTGCAGGAGGAACGATGGTAGAATAAGCACCGGAAGAGCTCACTGTGTAGAAGACGCCGTCCTGGTAGAAGTAGTCTGACCCTGCGTATGCGTAGCTCTGTACAAGACCAAGCTTGTTGGCAAGCTCATATGCGGTAAGGGCACGGGAGCTGTTCAAGGCGTAGTTTGTCATGCTTGCAACGCGGCGGGCGTTCTGCTGTGCGATGATCAGGTTCTGACGCGCAATGGTGTTGTAATAATCGAATACGGCATTGTAGGTGCGGTAAGTGTCGCAGTAATATGCAAAGGTGATAGCCCTGCAGACTGCCCTGTCGATAGCCCTCTCGAGAGGAGTTCCGAAAGGAGGACGGCAGATTACGTATGCACCGCCGTAAGGACGATAGTAAACGCCATTGTAAAAGTAGTAGTCTATGCCCCAATGGCTGATGTGACGCCAGCTGGGAGGTATGCTGTGGATACGGTACCCGTAGTAGTGAGGTCTGTCACCCCAGAAGTATCCGGGCCTGTCCCAGGGCATGGGATCACGGTAGCGGGGAGCGATGCGCTGCATGTCGTGGCGCTCGTCTACGCGATAGTCGTTGGTATAACGGTAGTTGTAGCCGTCATCACGGTATGCGTCTCCCTTGGGCTGGGATACGCTCTTTGTAGCAGCCTCGGATGCAAGACCGGCCCTGGTTACGTTGGTGGAACGGGTGGCGGCTGCACTGGTGCGGGTGGCGCTGGAGGAGCTGCTGCTGGAGCGCACTGCGCTGGAAGAGCTGCTGCTGGAGGAGCGGGTTGCGCTGCCGGAGGAGCTGCTGGAGCGTACTGCACTTGAGCTACTTGAGCGAACGGCGCTTGAACTGCTTGACGAGCGGGTAGCGGAACCGGACGATGAGGAGCTGGAACGCACTGCGCTGGAGGAGCTGTTTGAAGAACTGCTGGAGCGGGTGGCGCTTGAGCTGCTGCTGGAAGAGCGGGTGGCACTGCTGCTCGATGAACGGGTGGCGCTTGTGGAAGAAGAACTCCTGCGGGTGTCCTGGGTGGATACCGATGAACTTCTGGAAGGGCTGGCACTTGAGCTGGACCTTGTAGAAGAAGATGACACGGAACTTGAGGACCTTGTGGAGGAGCCGGAAGAGGAAGAGCGGGTGGAACTGCTGCTGCGGGCAGTGCCACTGCTGTTTCTGGTCTGCGCCAGCATATCAGGTGCCGTGAGCATGGAGAATCCCACTAACACTGAAGCGGCGATTGTCATTAACTTTCTCATAGCATCTTAATTTTAGTGTTTAACGATATAAGTAATATTTTTGTGAAAGCGTTTTGAAGTCCCTGGCATCCTTGTTCCAATAATCAACGATATCTTCAACCTTTAAACGCTTTTCAAATGCCTTTCTCACATAATCCGTGCCACAGACTATGTCAAGCATGCGCGTTTTCTTCATGGGGAAGGGATTGTGATCCGGATAAAGCTCCTGAATGGCCTGGAGCACATAGAACTGGGTGAGGGTTACGGTAGCGGCTTCAAAATCCGTGAAGAAGAACTCCACTCCGTGGATAAGTTTGCCGGCGAGGGCGCCGGACATGGGTTTATAATGGATGGTGCGGAACACCGTACCGGGGATGCTGTAACTGTCAAGACGCGCCTTGAGGGCATCTGCATCAATCCATTCGGCAGCGAAGGTCTGGAATGGAATCGTATAGCCTACACCTATGTTCAGGTGGCCGAATTCCCCACCGATGCCGCAGGCCGGATAGCAGAGAGCAGAATGGACAGAGGGGATGTTCGGCGAGGGAAGTACCCATGGAAGACGGGTATCTTCGTAGAGCATGTTTCTGTGCCAGCCGCGCATGGGGATGACATTGAGGCGGCATTTCAGGTGCTTTTCGGTGCCGGTCTGGCCGCAGTTGAGACCTTCCTCGTTGATGAGGCCGGCGAGTTCTCCTACAGTGAGACCATAGACAAACGGAATCTTGAATTCGCTCACGAAGGAGTGGAAACCGTCTTCCACCAGCGGTCCTTCTACTTTGAGGCCGCCGAGGGGGTTGGGGCGGTCAAGGACAAGGACTTCGACATCGGCCTTTGCGCAGGCGCGCATGACCAGGCCAAGCGTGGAGATGAAGGTGTAGCAGCGGGTGCCTACATCCTGGATGTCGTAGACCATTACGTCAATTCCGCGAAGCATCTCCTGGGTGGGTTCCCTCGTTGCGCCGTAGAGTGAGTATACGGGAAGGCCGGTCTTTGCATCCTTGCTGCCTTCCACCTTGTCTCCGGCATATGCATCGCCGCGGACGCCGTGTTCGGGGCCGAAGAGGGCGACCAGATTGACTTCGGGGGCGTCGAAGAGGATGTCGATGGTGGAGCGGAGCTTGCGGTCCACTCCGCTGGGGTTGGTCACAAGACCCACCCTTTTGCCCTGGAGCTCTTCAAAGCCGTAACTTTCGAGGACCTCTATACCGGGAATGACTTCACCGGCTGTTTCCTGTGCCTTTGACGCACAGGCGGCAAGGCAGATAGCTGCAAGTATAGTGAAAATTCGTTTCATACAAGTGCGAATATGCGCCGGAGGCTTTCCGGCTCTCCGGAAAAATACAAATCGACGGAAAATGGTCCCTGACCGGTTTCTATGCCCCTTTCCTGGAGTACTCGGACGGTCTGGCGGGCTACCGCCGGGGCCGGGTCTATCACCTTTACTCCGGGGCCTGCCAGCTTTTCGATGACAGGACGGAGGAAAGGATAATGTGTGCAGCCGAGGACTATGGTGTCGGCACCGGCATCGAGGAGCGGCTGGAGGGATGCGCGCACGACCGATTCGGCCTTGGGCCCGTCAAGGATTCCGCCCTCGACGAGTTCCACAAAGCCCTGGCCCACGTGCTCCACAATCTTCACGTCATCCTCATACAGGCCCCTTGTCTTGAGGTATTTCGAGCCCTTGAGCGTTCCGGCGGTTGCAAGAACCCCTATGACTCCGCTCTTTGTTCCCAACGCTGCAGGCTTAACGGCAGGCTCCATGCCGATGAAAGGCACCTCCGGATACTCCGTCCTAAGGGTCGCTATGGCCGCTGCAGTTGCGGTGTTGCAGGCTACCACTATAATATCGGCCCCCATACCAAGAAGGATGTCCGTGATGGCACGGGCGCGATCCTGGATATACTCTGCGGTCTTTTCTCCGTAAGGGCAGTGGGCGTTGTCAGAAAAATAGACATATCTTTCCTTCGGGAGAACCTTTACAAGTTCCCTGTACACAGAAAGACCTCCGCTTCCGGAATCAAAGATGCCGATTGTAGCCATATCAATGCAAATATAATCAAAAAAACGTCGGCGGCGACATTTTCGGCCTTTTTTGACACCCCCGGCGTCGGGGGCAATCGGAAAATAACTATATTTGCATTATATGGCAAAGGATATCGATAAGTTTGTACATGACCAGCTGTCGGTGTGGCCTCAGGTTGCCGCAAAATACCGCGCACTGAAGACCGCCCCTACGCGTCAACTGCCCATCGGCGGGCTGCTTGTGACCATCCAGTCAAATCCCGGACGCCTTCCGGTCTTCGACCACGGATGCCCGCTGTGCGAAGAAAACTATATGGAGCATCAGCACGCCCTGCCGTTCGAAGGACGCAAGGGCAGAAAGTACAATATCCTTGTCAACCGAGCACCAATTTTCCCCAACCATCTGGTAATAACGCGTGACATTCACGCCCCACAGACCATCTGGCACCGTTTTCCGGACATGCTTGACCTTGCCCAGGAACTGGACGGCTACATGGTTTTCTACAACAGCGTACACAGCGGTACATCAGTACCGGGCCATGCACATTTCCAGGCATGCCCCAAAGGATATATGCCACTGGAAAGGGCCGCGGAAAGGCTTCTGAGAGGCATATCGGCAGAGGGAGGCAAAGTGCCGGAAGCGATGTCGGCAGAGATTGAATTCCTGGCATCTGTGAGGGATGCGCAGCTGTTCCATTACAAGAAGTTCAACAGGGGCATCTTCATGCTGCGGGCAAAGACCTCAAAGTCCATGGCAAAGATATTCTACCGCCTTCTTGACTGTACAAGCCTCTTTGCCGAAGAAGCCGAGCCGCGCTTCAACGCTTTCGCATACACCTCCGAGGGCGAATACAGAGCCATAGTGATACTCCGGACGGAAGCCCGTCCGCGCCGGTATTTCATGAAGGGAGAGGAGAATTTCGCCATCAGCCCCGGTGCTGCCGAAATGGCCGGCTTCGTAGTGGTTCCCGAGGAGAAGGACTTCCCCCGCCTGGACAGATTGGTCATGGAAGAAATCTATGCCGATGTCACCCTGTCCGAGGCCGACGAAAAACGCATCCTATGGCGCCTTGTCCGCACCCAGCCGCGCATTGAGGTGGGAATAGCCCACGAAAGGGAAATAACCTTTGAGATAATCTCCGACGGTGCCGGCCCGCAGAAAGTTTCATACCGCGAGGGCAAAATCGACTACAACGGAGTTTTGTACGACGAACTTCTTTTCGAGGCACCCACCATCTCAACCCTCTTTGCAGAGCCGTCCTTCATAATATATGGGCACAGTGAATACCGGTTTGCCGGTGCGCTCAAGTTCGTCATCGACGCAGGGAAGGTACAGGCCATCAACATCATCGGCCTGGAAGATTATCTGGTGGGAGCGCTGTCGGCCGGAGGCACTTCCGTCGATGCGCTGGAAGAATCGGCAATAGAAATACGCAGGTGGGCCCTCAAGGCAATGGAGGCCAGGAAAAACGCGCACAAGACTGTACTGGAAACTGGTATTTCGGGCACTCCGTCACTGGTTACATGGCTTGACACTACTGACGCCTGCCATCTCCCTGCCAGGGAAGACGTCCACACCAGTTTCGACATCTGCGCCGGGGCACACTGCCGTCCTTATCAGGGGATAATGGGCATTGACAGCACCGAGGTGCGCCTTGCCGTTGATGAAACCTGGGGAAGGTCAGAGTAGGGAAAGAAGCATTTCCCGTATCTTTGCATATTCGGCTTCAAAATCAGGGGTAAGGATGCCCTTGCCGACAGCCGCATCTATCTCTTCCGCTGTCCACCATTTTCCGCCGTCGATTTCAAGTTCGTTCACGGTCAGGTCAGGATGACCAACATAGGCGAACATCACGACCAGTTCACGTTCGCGGTCGCTTTCCCACAGGAAGGTGCCAATGAATGAAGGGTTGAATTCCAGGAGGCCGATTTCTTCTGCCGCTTCCCTGTACAGGGCCTCAAGCGCCTGTTCCCCGTAGGAGATATGCCCACCTACCGAAGAATCCCACATTCCTGGGCAGATGCGCTTTCTCATCGAACGCTTCTGGAGGAAAATGTTCCCCATCCTGTCAATGACGTGAAGGTGCACGACCGGATGGAGTGCACGGCTGCCGCCGTGGCACCACATGCGGGGTGCCTGTCCAAAGACTATCCCGTTGTCGTCAATGAGCGGCAACATCTCTCCGGGAGGGAGTACGGGGCGGCCGGGACGGTCTGCCGAAGGTTTCGGATACAGAGGGGCGGGGTCGGCAGGATACAGGATATCGAACATAACGCTACGCCATTGCTATAAGGACCAGCACCTGCGCCACAAGAACCCTCATGAACATGGAGAGAGGATACACCGTTGCATAATTGACAGAGGTATAGTCGCTGCCATACATGTTCTGGGCGAAAGCAAGGACAGGAGGATTGGTGCAGGAACCGCTGATGAGGCCGCAGATCTGATAGAAGTTGAGCTTGCACAGAAGCCTTGCGACCACGAATGTAATGATAAGGGGAACAAGGGTGATAAGCGCACCATAAAGAATCCACCAGTAACCGCCTCCGGTGATGGAACTCCAGAAGGTTCCGCCAGCTCCGATACCCACGGCTGCAAGGAAGAGCGAGATGCCGATTTCCCTGATCATGAGGTTGGCGCTGGTCGTCACATAAGTAGTAATCTTATACTTGGGCCCGAAATGGCCGAGAAGGATAGCAATGATGAGAGGGCCGCCGGCAAGACCAAGTTTAATAGCCTGCGGAATACCGGGGAACCTGATTGGAATGGAGCCGAAGATGATACCTACGACGATACCCAGGAAGATTGGCACCAGATTGGGCTTGTTCAGGGCATTTGCCGAATTACCCACCTTGGATGCAAGATGATCGATATTCTTTTCCGAACCTACACACATGAGACCGTCACCTACCTGGATGTAGAGATCCGGAGCCGCGACAAGTTCAACACCGGCGCGGATAACCCTGGTGACGCTCACGCCATATGCACCACGGAAGTGAAGGTCCTTGAGGCGCTTACCGGTGAGTGACGAGTTAGTGACAACGATGCGGCGGGTTACAAGATAGTGGTCCCTTTCAATCCAGTCGTTGTGATGCATGGGGACCTCCTTGCCAAAGAGGATGCGGAGTTTGTCAACCTCCGGCTGGGAAGTGACTATGAGCACCTTGTCCCCTTCATCGAGAACGGTATCACCCGTGGGGAAGGAAATCTTGTCGCCTTTCATGATGCGTGAAACGACAAAATCCCCGCCGAACTGCTGGATGACATCGTAAAGCTTTTTCCCGAAGATTGCAGGATTCTCAACCTCTACATGCATGCGGCGGGCGTGGTCTTTCTGAGACTCCGATGCCTCCATCTGTTCAAGTTCCTTCTTATGGTCTACCTTGAAGATGGCCTTGCCCAGGATAAGGACCAGTATGACACCTATAACGCCGATCGGATAGGCCACGGCATAGCCGGATGCCATAGACGCAGACTGAGACAGGGCGGTCACGGGGTCTGCCCCGCCGGATACCGAAACGTCCACGAAAGTCTGCTGCGCGGCACCAAGGCCGGGAGTGTTGGTAACCGCACCGGACATGACGCCAACCATGGTCTTGAGGTCTACATGGGCGACAACGGATATCACATAGGTCATCGCTACTGCAAGAAGTATGTTCATCACGGCCAGAAGATTCATCTTGAGACCGCCGCTCTTGAACGAATGGAAGAAGCCGGGGCCCACCTGCAGGCCGATTGAGAATACAAACAGGATAAGGCCGAATTCCTTGACAAAACTGAGGACCTGAGCATCGGCACGGAAGCCAAGATGGCCCATGAGAATGCCGATGAAAAGAATCCAGGTCGACCCCAGTGAAATGCCTTTGAACTTGAACCGGCCAAGGTAAATGCCGATTCCGATTACAAATGCTACCAGAAGTATCGTGTGTGCAACACCGGTTCCGAAAAAGAGATCTCGCATAATCTTTCTAAAAATCTATCTTTGCCGTAAAGCAGGACTTTCCTTCAGAACGTCCCTCTACCCACCATGAATTGCCATCCTTCAGGCGAAATATCTGTATTGTCTGCCCGAGGGTGGTTTCCTTGTTGAAATTGACAAATACATCCTTGACAGGAGCAAAGACTTCATCCTGAGGGATATGGTCCATGGCCCAGACAATATATCTGACATTGTTAGTGTGGCCTATGATGTCTATGTCTGAATAACTGACGGTATGCTCCCCTGCCGCCTCCATTTCCAAGTCTTTCGGGAGTTGCAGCTTGGGTGCGGGTTCTGCGATTGCGTCATCGACGGGGCCGTCAACCTGCAGGAGATGTTCCATTTCCTCCGGACGTACAAGACGGCGTGTTTCCTCATTCATCACAACCCATGAACTGGTAGCCCTCACAAGGTGCTCTCCGTTTTCTCCCTGCATGTCAAAATCCCTCAGGTAGAACAGCCCGCCGGCGCCTTTATGCCATGTGAAAAGATGGACGTAATTCCTCCAGAGAGCACTGTTCTCAAAGCGCACGTGCATCCTGGAAAGGACCCAGGCAGTATGGTGTACGTGAAGCGTAGTATAGCCGAATCCAAGCTCTTCTGCAGCCCAATAGGCTATTTCCTGAGCCATATCCATGAAACCGGCCGGAGTAAGGGCTGTGTCCCTTCCGGTCTGATAACAGGGGATGCAAATGTCAGTTCGAAATTTGTAGCCGTCACGGCTCACTGGTTTCATAAGCTATGCAGGATTTCAAGTTCTTCGGGAGAATACAGATAATAGTCAAGCCAGTCAGGTGCCACACGGCCAACGACAGCCAGGGCTATACATGCAATGACTGATACTACGAGTATCCAGATCAGTATTCTCAGTAATATGGGAAGACGTTTGGTGGCTTTTTCCGTGGCCGGAGATTCCTCGGCTTCGCTCGGAATGACAGGAACCGGGTCAGGTTCTGAGGCAGGTTCCGGTTCTGCAACGGGCTCAGGTTCTGCTTCCGGTTCGGGTTCAGCTACCGGTTCGGGTTCAGCTACCGGCTCGGGTTCAGCTACCGGCTCCGGTTCAGCTACCGGTTCGGGCTCGAGCATTTGGGCAAGGTTGGATACGGCCTCCTGGACCTCTTCAGGGGTTTCCTCGTGGGTTTTGAGTGAAACAGGTTCAAGGCCGAAGCCTTCGGGGTATATGTCCAGGTCTTCATCGGCGACGAAGAAGAAGTGGTTCTCCCGGGTTGCCCTGAGGCGGCCAAGACCGGGGAATACTACTATTTTCCTTGCGACCAGGACTTCCCTCATTTCAGTGAGGAATTCAACGAGGATGCGGGTAGCATCAGCAATGTTGACGTTGTTGGAAGTGCTGTAGAGGTCTGCGAGGAGGGTATCGTCTCCCTGATGGGGAATGAAATAGAGCCTTCTGTATGGAGGGTTGATGGTATAACCCTTGTCTGAGAAAGAGGCCGGAACAAGTTCAGCCATAAAGCTTCCGAGCCCCGGAAGGGTTACGCTGTCGTGATTCATCATCACTTCCTTGACCATTGTTGATAGAAGGTCTATATCCATTTGTCCCTGAATGTTTACCGTATAGAGTGCAAATGTACAAAAATAATACGGAAAGAAAAAGAATGAATTTTTTTAACGGAAATGTTTGCAGAATCAAAAAAAGATTGTACCTTTGCAATCCCAACGAAATAACCTTCCTCAGTAGCTCAGTTGGTTAGAGCACCTGACTGTTAATCAGGGGGTCCTAGGTTCAAGTCCTAGCTGGGGAGCAAAAAGAAGAGACGCATTTGATGCGCCTCTTCTTTTATTTACCGAATTCCTTATTCTTGGAAATATCAATCAGATAAGTACGGAGATCTTCCCATTTGTAGTATGGCCCGGTGACGGGTGCAGGGATGGAGACACCGGGAATGAAACACTCAGCAATCGTACGCTCCTTCTCATTATAGAGCATCTTTACAAGGACTTCACCCTTACGGTTCCTGTAGAATGCCATCTGCAGGTTGGTGCACATGGGGACGACTTCCCACATGTAATGGCCGTTTTTCCAGGCCTCCCCCACCTTGAAACGCCTGCCCACTCCGTCCAGGCCAAGCAGGCCGGCAAGCGGCATTATGGCACTGTCATGGCCGAAGCGCAGGTCTGCGGCCACGTTGCCGTCGGCAAGGGCTTTGTCGGCCCTGGTGACAATATCTTCCACCAGCCATTTCTGGGCCCAGATGATGTTGTCTCCCCAGTCGGCATTGTTGCCCATGGATGCATACATGGTCTCGTTGGAAAACTTCGCAAGGCCGGTGAGTTCTTCTTCGGTGAAATACTTGTAAAGTTCAAGCCCGCCGGTTTCGTATTTGAGGTCCTGGCAGTCGGCAAGGATGAGATAAAGGTATCGGCCAAGGCGCCAGGGGTCCGGGACAACTTCCTTGACCTTTGGGCTGTCTGTAAAGAAAGCCGACATTATCCTGGAAGGATCGAAAAGGGCGTGGACAAGGGAGTCTGAAAGGAAGCTGCTCCGCTCCTTGTACTGGTCAGGGGCATAATACCCGCGGCAGAGAAGTTCGAAATACTTCTTGCCGGTGATGAAATCGAAGTCGAGCGAAGGAGCATTTCCCTTGAGCTGGGAAGTGAAATTGGCCATGCTCAGAAGGCAGCGCTGTATGGTGGAAGACTGGCAGTGAACCGCTTTCTTCCCCTTGAACGCCGGCTTGAAACGCTCGTACATCCGCTGGGAAACGCCTTTATGTTCAATCCCGCCACGGATGGTGAGTTCTCCGTCCATTCCTTTGTGCTCCCCATACAGGACTTCAAGATCCTTGTAAAGGGCCTTTCCTTCCTCCGTAAGGACATTTGCCTCGGATGCTTTCAGGAAGTATTTATACGCCTCGGTTCCACCTCCACCAATCTGGCGGCGTGAGCCGTGACGGCCATAATGGCTCACATATACGGGCTTGAATCCGCGGGGTGCGGGAGTCTGCGGCCCGGGTGCGGCCTCATAGCTGTGAAAAATACCGCCAAGACGGTCTGTATTGCCGCCCAGGCCCAGATCATCGGACTGTCCCATGAGTGGGAACAGGGCTGCGATGAAAAGGGCAATGCAGAGTAAGCTCTTTCTCATATTTCGTATAAGGTTAAACCAGCAAAAGCAGCGCTGCAAGGTAAAGGCAGAAACCCTGGGCCTTCAGGCGTCTTTTGAGGATAAAGTGGGAGTTCTGCTCAACGGGATCTGCGGTGAGATGCCATCCAAGGCTCTCCGGGAAATCTTTATGCCCCCACTTCTCTATGAGTTCTCCGTCAGAGAAATAGGATGCGCCTCCGTTGGAACGGTTAAGGGTTATAAGGGTCTTGTAATCGGCATAATATACAGACATGTCGATGGGAATGCTGTATCTGTCTATCTCCAGCGGATAGGAGGCTACGATGAGTAGCGGCTGCCCGCCGGCTTCTAAGACCTGATTGTAATTCTTATGTATACGCTCCCAATTTGCTTTCTCAGGATCGTAGACAGAGAAAACGATCACCTTGCCCTCTGAAGCCATACGGTCACGATACTCTCCCTGGGAATCCCTGAAAGAAAGCAACGGATGGCCGTTTCGCTTTCCAATACCGTCGACAAAGAGAGTATCGGCCTCAACGAAAGTCCATGTGGAATCCGGGAGGGCATATATGGGGAAAGAGCCTCTCTGCCCGTCTTTTTCGTAGATGAATGCCGGCTCGTAGTGGTTGTCGGCCTCGATGTCGTCATCAAGGGATGCCATGAGTTCTGCACCGGGGGCAAACTCGGTGAAATCGGCAATGGGAATGTGCGTGTTGCTGTAAAGGACTGCATATAGCACGGAAAGCGCAGCTATGCCGAAACTAACCCATTTACGCGGCTTCGGGCCGCCAAGGTCCTTCATGGGGATGAAGGCGATGAGCGACAGAACCAGAAGGGCAACGTTTTTTATGAAGCTCTGAAGGTGGTCAAGATGGATTGCCTCTCCAAAGCAGCCGCAGTCCATCACCGGGTTCTTGATGAGAAGGAAGACGGTAATGGCCGTGAAAATGCCCACCAGGACATAAGTAATCCATGCGGCAATCTTCCTGATGACGCCCGTTATGAGAGCAAGGCCGGTAAGCGCTTCCAGCGTGGAAAGCACAATGCCGATGACCTTCGCCGCCGGGATGATGAAACCGACATGCAGCAGTTTGGCATATTCCGTAACGATGAGCATAGTGCCCACCGGGTCGATGATCTTGGAAAGACCTGAGACCAGGAATGTTATGCCGATAATCACGGCGCACAGGCGGCGCAGGAAGTTCATTTTCATAGCACTCGGGAAATGATGTCCTTTACCTTTTGGAATATTTCGTCAGGAGGGAGCATGCTGCCGTTCCTGTCGGAGCAGTCTACCCGTAAGAAGTGAGGGTCGGTTACGGTCTCGGCAAGGTACATTTCCCTGACCTCCCTCTGGAAGGATATGCTGGCTTCGTGGATGTCCTGGGTGCCTTCGAGATAGGCCCTGTCTGCACCTTCGCGATGGGAAGCCAGATTCTCTTTCACAAAGTCGATCGGGACGTCAAGGAACAGGTTGATATCCGGCCTGGGGAGTTCAAAGGGCCCATACTCGGTTTCCAATATCCAATCCCTGAGGCGTTTACGTTCTGCCCCGTCGTGCAGTTTTGCACACTGGTAGGCAATATTGGAATATACATACCTGTCCAGAAGGACGGTTTTGCCTTCTTCAAGAGCCTTGCGGATGCCCGGCCCGGCGCCGTGACGGTCCTCGGCAAAGAGGAGCGCCACAAGCTGGGGATGGACAGACTCGTTGGAGCCGAAGTCACCGCGGAGAAACCTGCTTATGAGGTCTCCATATACAGGTGCATCATAACGCGGGAAATGAATATACTCAAGCGAAGAAGTAACTCTTTCGAGATACTCCTTCAGCTTTTTCACCTGCGTGGACTTACCAGCACCGTCAAGTCCTTCAAGTACTATGAGCATACGCTACAGGCTTCTCTTGATTTCTACAATCTGGAAAGCTTCGATAACGTCTCCGGGGTGGATGTCGTTGAAGCGATCGAGTCCGCAGCCGCATTCCATGCCGGCAGGCACTTCCTTGGCCTGGTCCTTGCCCCTTTGCAGGGAGGACAGGGATCCCGTGTACACGACGATGCCGTCGCGAATCAGGCGCACATCGGCCTTGCTGGTGAGTTTTCCTTCCTTCACCTGGCAGCCGGCGATGGTTCCCACCTTGGAAATCTTGAAGGTCTGCTTGACCTCTGCGGTGGCTGTGACTTCTTCCTTCTTCTCCGGTTCGAGCATACCCTCGATACCTTCCTTGACTTCGTTGATACAGTCGTAAATAACGGAGTAAAGACGGATTTCAATGCCTTCCTTCTCTGCCGATTTGCGTGCTTCAGCAGAAGGACGCACCTGGAAGCCGATGATAACGGCATCGGAGGCCTCGGCAAGGAGGACGTCGGACTCTGAGATGGCGCCGACGGCCTTGTGAATCACATTCACGCGCACTTCCTCCGTAGAGAGCTTGATGAGAGAGTCGGAAAGGGCTTCCACGGAACCGTCCACATCGCCCTTGACGATGACGTTGAGTTCCTTGAAATTGCCGATGGCGATACGCCTGCCGATTTCCTCGAGGGTGAGGTGCTTCTGGGTCTTGATGCCCTGGATGCGGATGAGCTGTTCGCGACGCTGCGCAATGGATTTGGCCTCTTTTTCGTCGGCCATGATGTTGAACTTTTCACCTGCTGCTGGTGCACCGTTGAGACCAAGGAGGGACACAGGGGTGGAAGGGCCGGCGCTCTGGACTTTCTGTCCGCGTTCGTTGTACATGGCCTTGACCCTGCCATAATAAGCACCGGAGATGATGACGTCACCCACATTTACGGTTCCGTCCTGAACCAGCACGGTTGCAAGATATCCGCGGCCCTTGTCAAGGGAACTCTCGATGACGGCGCCGCTTCCCATCTTGTTGGGGTTGGCCTTGAGTTCAAGGAGGTCTGTCTCGAAGAGGACCTTCTCAAGAAGCTTGTCCACGTTGATTCCCTTCTTTGCCGATATTTCCTGGCACTGATACTTGCCACCCCAGTCTTCCACGAGGATGTTCATCTCGGACAGCTGGCGACGGATGGTGTCGGGGTTGGCGCCGGGTTTATCTATCTTGTTGATGGCGAATACCATCGGCACTCCGGCGGCCTGGGCATGGGCAATCGCTTCCTTGGTCTGGGGCATCACGGCATCGTCGGCGGCCACGATGATGATGGCAAGGTCTGTCATCTGTGCACCGCGGGCTCGCATGGCGGTAAACGCCTCATGGCCAGGGGTATCCAGGAAAGTGATGTGGCGGCCGTTAGAGAGCGTCACGTTGTATGCACCGATGTGCTGGGTGATACCGCCGGCCTCACCTGCAATCACGTTGGTGTTGCGGATATTGTCAAGGAGAGAGGTTTTACCATGGTCGACATGACCCATGACGGTAATCACCGGAGGCCTTTCGACGAGGTCTTCCTCCTTGTCGGGTTCCTGCTGCTGAACCTCTTCGGAGAGCTCTGCGGTTACGAATTCCACCTTGTATCCGAATTCCTCTGCAACCAGGACCAGGGTTTCGGCATCGAGACGCTGGTTGATGGACACCATCATGCCCAGTGACATGCATGCGCCGATAACCTTCACCACGGGGGTGTTGTTCATGAGGGTTGCGAGGTCGTTTACAGTAACGAACTCGGTGACTTTCAGGACCTTGTTCTCTGCTGCTGCAGCTTCCATCTCCTCCTGGGAGCGGATGGCTGCTATCTCCCTCTTCTCCTTGCGGTGCTTTGCGCCGAAGTTGTTCTTGGTCTCGTTCATCTTGGCGTATGTCTCCTTCACCTGCTTCTGGATCTCCTTCTGCATCTCTTCCTGCTCCGCCTCTGTCATGGCAGGCTTGAAACGGTCGCCTTTCTTGCGGTTCTTGCCGGATGCGGCAACTTCCTGCTTCTTCTTGTTGTCTCCCTTCTTGGGGGCCTTGTCGGCCTGTACCTTGGTCACATCCACCTTCTGGGGACCGCCCGCCTTGATGCGCTCACGCTTCTTGGACTTCTTGGGGTCAAACTGGGAAAGGTCAATCTTGCCAAGTACCTTGAGGGTAGAACCTGCGGGCTGTGCAGTCTCTTCCGCCGGGGTTGGAGCGGAAGTCTCTGCAACGGGTGCGGGTTCAGGTTCGGGTTCAGGTTCGGGCTCTGCCACCGGTTCCGGTTCAGGCTCGGCCACGGGTTCCGGTTCCGGTTCGGGTTCAGGCTCAACCACGGGTTCGGGCTCTGTCATGGGTTCGGGTTCAGGTTCGGCCACGGGCTCGGGCTCTGCCACCGGTTCCGGTTCAGGCTCTGCTACGGGCTCCGGCTCGGGTGCAGGTGCGGGTTCCGGTTCGGGTGCGGGCTGTTCCTTGACTGCGCGGGAGAGGTTGTTGTTCTTGATGACGGTTACCCTTTCCGGTTCGTCTTCTTCCTCTTCAGCGGGGCCTTTGCGTGATGCCTTGTCCAGAATCTCGGTAAGCTTGACATCCACCTTTTCGGCGGCTTCCTTCAGTTCAAGGTCCTTGCCGAACTTCTTGTGAAGCGCAGGAAGGAACTCATCAGACACCTTCATGTTTGGATTGGCATCCTCTATTCCGGCGCCCTCTGAATTGAGGAAGTCCACCAGGGTGTCAAGCCCGATGTTGAATTGCTTTATAAGTTTCGATAATCTGATTTCTGCCATATATAACCCCTTTTCTTTTCTAAATTAGTCTTCAAATTCTTCGCGAAGGATGCGGAGCACCTCTTCCACTGTTTCGTCTTCAAGGTCTGCCCTGGATGCGATATCCTGGGGAGCAAGAGCCATGACGCTGCGGGCTGTGTCGCAGCCGATGGACTGCAGACGCTCGATGACCCAAGGGTCGATAACGTCGCTGAATTCGCTCAGGAGCACATCGTCCTCCTCTTCATCGGCCTGGCTTATTTCCCTCCAGACTTCGATTTCACGGCCGACGAGCATGCCGGCAAGCTTGATGTTCACACCGCCCTTGCCGATACCCTTCTTGACCTCATCGGCCTGCATGTAAACCTTGATTTTGTCCTCTGGGGATTCGCCAAGGTCGATGCGGGATATGCGGGCGGGATTCAGCGCGCGCTGAATCATGAGCTGAGGGTTGGTGCTCCACTGGATGACGTCGATATTCTCGTTGCGGAGTTCGCGGACGATACCCATGATACGGGAACCCTTGACACCGATGCAGGCGCCGATGGGGTCGATACGGTCATCGTAGGATTCAACAGCGACCTTTGCCCTTTCACCGGGGATGCGGACAACCTTCTTCACGGTGATGAGACCATCGTAGATTTCGGGGACTTCCATCTCGAATAGTTTCTCGAGGAAAGCGTCGGAAGTACGGGAAAGGATGATGTAGGGAGTGGTCTGGTTCTTCATCTCCACGCTCTTGATGATTGCACGGACGGAATCGGACTTCTTGAAGTGTTCTCCGGGGATCTGCTCGCTCTTGGGCATGCGGAGTTCGTTGCCGTCCTCGTCCAGGATGAGAACTTCGTTCTTCCAGGTCTGGTAGATTTCTCCGGTGAAGATTTCACCTACCCTTTCAGAGTACTTCTTGTAGACGTTGGCCTTCTCGATGTCCATGATACGGCCCTGGAGGTTCTGGCGGATGTTCAGTATGCCGCGGCGGCCGAAGGAAGCAAGGGAGAGTTTGCGGGCGAAGGTGTCGCCGATTTCATAGTCGTCGTCGCCGGTTTCGGCGGCAATCTCCTCAACGGTGATTTCCTTCACGGGGTCTACGACCTCTTCCACTACTTCGAAGTTCTGGTAGATTTCGCAGTCGCCCTTGTCGACGTTGATGATGACGTCGAAGTTGTCGGCGGTGCCGTAGGTCTTTGCAATCTGGGTAAGGAACACATCCTTGAGAACGCCGAGCATCACCGGACGGTCAATGCTCTTCTCTTCCTTGAAATCCTTGAACGCATCGATCAAGGTGATTTCTTTCTCTTTTTCTTTTGCCATTGTATTTAGTATTATTAAAATTCAACTACGGGTCTCACGGAATTGATGACGTCAAAGGCAATGGCCTCACCGTCAATGGTTACAGCCTCCTCGGAAGCGGCCTCGAGCACACCTTTGACCTTCTTTCCGCCCTTCATCCACACGTCCACCTTTGTGCCGACGGCCTTCTCAAACTGTTTCATCACCTTGAATGGCCTGTCAAGTCCGGCAGAAGACACCGTAAGGGCATAATCCTCTACGTCCTGGTCGAATTTCTCATGTACCAGGCGGTCGATTGCGACGCAGTCTTCCCAGTCCACATCCCCCTTCTCCTTCTCTATCACAATCTCTATGTCATTGTCTTTGCTTACAGTAACCTCTACGAGGAAACAGCCCCTTTCCAGGATGGCGGCCTCTACGGCCTGTGCGATGTCTTCTTTTTTCATAGTTTTATATAAAAAAGATAGGGGACTGTCGTCCTCTATCTCGTTCACGGGTGCAAAGGTATGAAAAAAAATCGGAAATACCAAAGACCGAAGCATTATTTAGGCACTGCGGCAAGCGTTATTCGGGCCTGGGCGCAACGTTTACCACCTACAGACAAGGTGGTATCACATACATAAAGGCTGCCTTTGTGCTCTTCAAGCCGTGACGTAATTTCGCACAGGTCTCCGGGAAAAACCGAATTCCTGAATTTCACGCCGTCCAGTGCGCGGTACATCATGAGGCTGTGGCCGAATTCCTCCAGCATGAGATGGAAGCAGCTCTGGGCCATGATTTCGCACAGAATAACACCGGGTACTATGGGATTCCCGGGAAAGTGGCCCTGGCAGTAGAAAGGATCTTCCGGGATGCGGTATGTTGCATGACAAACGCCAGCCTCATCCGTGCCGGCGCTGTCAATAAGGAGCATCGGAGCGCGGTGCGGGAGATACTCCTGGATTTCTTCACGGTTCATTTCAGTAGTTCTTGTGGTTTCCCGCAGCATACTCGTCGAAGAGTTCGAGGCATGCCATCCGGTCCAGCTTTGTCATGTAGCCGGGCATCTTGTCACGACCGCCGAAGATGCCGTCGAACTTGTCGTCACGGAAACCTATGCGGCCGTTGTCTTCAATTGTGCAGCCATAATAGATCTTGCTGATATTTGCCCACATGCATGCGCAAAGGCACATGTGGCAAGGCTCGCCGGTAGTATAAAGTTCACATCCGGAAAGGTCGAAAGTGCCAAGGACCTGGCCGGCCTTGCGGATGGCATCAACCTCTCCGTGGCAGGTTGCATCGTTGGTAAGGAGGACCTTGTTGTGGCCTCCGGCAATGACTTTTCCGTCCTTTACGATAACGGTGCCGAATGGACCGCCATGACCGTTGCGAATACCCTCCAGGGCCTCGTCGATGGCCATCTGCATGTACTTGTTCTCTGCTGCCATGACTATCCCTTGTAAGGTCTGAAGGCAACGCAGGCGTTGTGACCGCCGAAGCCGAAGGAGTTGGAGATGCCGATGGTAAGGTCTGTCTTAACGGCCTTGTTGGGGGTGTAGTCAAGGTCGCACTCGGGGTCCGGAACGTCAAGGTTGATGGTAGGAGGGCAGATGCCGTCCTTGAGGGCCATGACCGTGGCTATAGCCTCGGCTGCACCGGCTGCGCCGAACATGTGTCCCGTCATTGACTTGGTGGAGGAGATGTGTGCCTTGTATGCATAGTCTCCGAGGGCCACCTTGCATGCGAGGGTTTCGGCAAGGTCGTTAAGGTGTGTCCCGGTACCGTGGGCGTTGATGTACAGATTGTCCTTTTCGGGGTCGAAGCCGGCCTCGGCAAGAGCGTTCCTGATGGACTGAGCCTGGGTGCTGCCGTCGGGACGGGGTGCCGTAGCGTGGAAAGCATCGCAGGTGTTGCCATAACCCACCATTTCGCCGTAAATGGTTGCACCTCTTTCAAGTGCATGGTCAAGCGACTCAAGGACAAGGACGGCAGCGCCGTCGCCCATTACGAAGCCCTGGCGGTTTGCATTGAAAGGAAGGGATGAGTACTTGGGATCTGTTGCCCTGGTAAGAGCCTTGGCGTTGTAGAAGCTGGCGATTCCAAGCGGTATGGATGCATGCTCGCTTCCGCCGGCGATGATGGCATCGGCATAACCGTGACGGATGGCCCTGAAGGCCTCTCCGAGGCAATGTGATGACGTTGCACAGGCGGTGACGATATCAAGGCAGGGGCCCTCTGCATGATGCTTTATTGCAACATGGCCGGCGGCGATGTTGGAAATCATCGTTGCGATGAAAAGCGGCGAAATCCACTGGCCGGTGGGATCTTCGATCATCTTCTGTGTTTCACGGTACTGAACCTCGAAACCGCCGATGCCGCTGCCCACATAGACACCAAGCTTGAAGGGGTCTATATTGGCGTTTTCGCCTTCAGTTACGAGTCCACTCTGCTGCATTGCCTGCCATGCGGCGGCCATTGCATACAGGGTGAAGTTGTCCTGTTTGCGGATGAAAGGCTTGTCCATGCCGTAAAGCTCGGCATTGAAATCCTTTACCTTGCCTGCAAACGTAACGGGCATATCCTTGAATGCCTCGACATAATCAATTCCGCAATAACCGTTTACAAGGTTGTTCCAGAATGTGTCCAGGTCCTTGCCGACAGAGGAAATCACACCCATGCCGGTAACTACGACTCTTTTAGGTTTATTGTTATTTTCCATAAATCAGTTCGGGTGCGGCAGAGAGTATCTTTTCTGCGCCGCAAATAATGTCATTTACTATTTCTTCTGCAGTTTCTTCCCTTTTTGCCATGCCTGCGACCTCTCCCGCGAGGAAACTGCCGCCGGCAAGGTCGCCGTCAAACACGGCCTTGCGAAGGGATCCGGTACCAAAGGCGCGGACCTCATCGGCACTTATGGAAGGGTCGGCCTCAAGCTTTGCAAAATTCTTGGAGAAAGGTGTTTTAAGGCTGCGGACGGCATCGCCAAGGCTCTTTCCCGTAACCATTGTGCCGATGTCCGATGCCTTTATGAGGCGCTCCTTGTAGACGGGATGCACACGGCACTCACGGGCAAGGAGGAAGCGGGTTCCGACCTGTACGCCGGATGCGCCCATGACGAACATTGCCGCCGCGGCCCTGCCGTCAAAGATTCCGCCTGCGGCAAGGACAGGGATGTCAACCGCATCCAGGATCTGAGGCAGGAGAGCAAGCGTATGGGTATCACCCACGTGTCCGCCGGATTCGGCACCCTCTGCAATCACGGCAGTGGCACCAAGCTCCTGCATTTTTATTGCATATGCGACGGAAGCCACTACGGGAATCACCTTGATTCCGGCAGCCTTCCACATTTCCATATATGGGGCCGGAGAACCGGCGCCGGTTGTAACTATGCCGACTCCTTCTTCCACCACAAGTTTCGCAATCTCAGGGGCTTCCGGTGCAGCAAGCATTATATTTACGCCGAAGGGTTTACCTGTAAGGGTACGGGCCTTGCGGATTTCATCACGGACTGCCTCAACTCCCCCGAGAATCGAGGAAATGAGGCCCAGGCCACCGGCCTCGGAGACGGCGGCGGCAAGGCGCGCATCGGCTATCCAGGCCATTCCGCCCTGGAAAACCGGCTTTTCTATACCAAGTATTTCTGTAACCTTCGTAAGCATAAGGGGCTGCAAAGATAGTAAATTATTTTTTCTTGCGCTTCCTGCGCTCCCTCACGCGGTATGCGCTCTCTACCATCATCTGATCCTGGAAACAGCCGCGGGCGGCCAGCATGTTGCAGATGAATATCACCAGAGGGAAGACAACTGTCCATTTGAATACGGCCCCGTCAAAGGTGAAATACATATATGCCAGCCATATCTGCATGCCGAGGGCGATAAAACCCGAAAGCACCGCCAGCCTGAGCTGAAGTATCCTTGACTTGTAAACCACAAGCGCAAGGACAATGAGGAAAGCAAGTATGCACAGCAGAATCGCAAAATAGGGCTTCTGAAGCTGGAAATACGTAACGGAGCGAATACCGGCAGGGTCTGCCACCTGATATGCCGTTCCAAACAGCAGTATTGCGGTAAGGACTGCCGATATGAGAAGGTAAAGTGTCTGTATTCTCTGCCACATAATTATTCCACCTCAAGTGATACTTCGTCGATATTGCCGCGTTCCTGCTTCAGCGGAATGCGGCTAACAAGGTAAATACTGCCCGCAAGGGCTGCAAGGCCAAGAACGTAAACAACTGAATACATGCTGGTTCCCATCATGTCAATCCAGAAATCGTAATCTGCAAGGGCAGGGATATTTGCCATCACGACGGCAAGACCGTTGTTCACGAAGTGGATGAGCATCGTAAGAAGCAGGGAACCCGTCCTGTAATACAGATAACCCATCACAACACCGATGATAAAGGCATTGAGGGCCTGCCAGGGATTCATGTGGATAAGGGCGAAGAACAGTGCCGATATAACAATTGCCCAGGCCGGCTTCATCTTTGTGAGAAGGCCGCGGAGCACCATGCCCCTGCACAGCCATTCCTCAAAGACCGGTGCGAAGATTGCCGTCACTAGGAATGAAGACCAGAACGGGCCTCCGGTCATCGTCTCAAGGGCAGCGTTCACCCAGTCATACATCTGCTTGAGGAAAGGGATGGAAGTGGTGAACTTGAAATTCCAGTAGTTGGGGAGGTCGGCAGAAATCATCGTCCCAAGTGCCATGAGCACGGTAATCAAGACCATTGCCCACGCCGGGTAAGGGCCGAAGTTGGCGCTGTTAAGCTTATAGCCGTTCTCGAAGAGGGAGTTCATCCGGCTCTTCCTTGCGGCGTACATCATGGGCGGGAGGAACTGAACCGGATATACCACGATCATGGAGTACTTGAGAAGAATCTCTGCCGGAACGAACAGCGCGAAAAGCGCCTGCAGGAGCGAGCCCAGAAGGGAACCCACGATGAACCACCCAAGGAGGGCAAACATACCACCAACGCCCGGCACATACCAGGCGTGGTTAGCAAAAACGTCGTAATTATTGACTTTTCTGGCTCTGAATTTCATATCAATAGAGAGGGCTTGGATAAACGCCTTCCTCTACGAGGGAGGCAAACTTTGCCACCACACCGGGACGGTCCTCCTTGAAGGTGACGCCGAACCAGTGTGAAGGTGTGGAGAGAACTTCGCATGAGCCCTCACCGCTTTTGATGATGACGTCAACAGCATAAGGAATGTAGAATTCCTTCTTGGGCTCCTGGATGTGTTCTCTGAGGAACTGGGCGAAGATGGCGGCACTCTTTTCGAAATAGTCCGGAGTGAAACCCCACATGTTCATGGAGCAGAGGGCCTTTGCCTCCAATTTGACATGGGTTTCTCCGTTTACGGAATTGTTTCCGTAGACGATGCCGTCCGCTTCTTTTGCAATCTCAAGATGTTCGGCGATGTCAGTGAGCCTGCCCTTTTCGTCATAGGAGCAGATACCGCGGGAGACGCTGCCGTTTTCGGAAAGGGTGTTCTCCAGTTCAAAGCCGACGATGCAGTACTGGCCCTTGGTATTCTCATGTGCGCGGCACCAGTCACCGATGATCCTGAAGGATTCCTTGCCGTAGAAGTCATCTCCGTTGATGACGGCAAAAGGTTCATGAATGACATCCTTCGCCATAAGGACCGCGTGGGCTGTGCCCCAGGGTTTGACGCGGTCTTCCGGTACGGTGAAGGGAGCGGGTATCTTGTCAAGTTCCTGGGTTACGAAAACGAATTCGAGGGGTTCACCGTCCACGGTCTTCACGCCGGAATACTTTTCCTTGACGCGCTCTGCCATCTGCTCCTTGAATGACTCGCGGACTATGTAAACCACTTTCCCGAATCCGGCTTCTACAGCATCGTGAATGGAATAATCGATGATGGTTTCACCATTGGGGCCAAGGCCGTCCATCTGCTTGAGACCGCCGTAGCGGCTGCCCATTCCTGCTGCAAGAACTAAGAGTGTAGGTTTCATATCAATAATGGTTAAAATATTTTTTTCAAGTCCCACAAATTTAGTAATTTCGCAGCAATAAGCAAAATTCCGGGATGGACATACTCAAGCAAAAAGAACATAATTACCTCATTCCCTTCATCATCGTCGTCACGGCAGCCGTAGCCCTGTGGCTGCTGTTCTTTGCCCATAACAGCGTCCTGGCCTGGGTAAAGACCGCGATTGAGGTAAGAGGGCAGGAAAAGGAGATGGCCCGTCTTCAAAGCGAGATTGAAGACATGGACTCCCGCATCGACAATCTCACGTCCAACCGGGACTCCATTGAAACCTACGCCCGCGAAACCTACCACTTCGCCGCCCCCGGTGACGACGTCTATATTGCCGAATGATCAAGGTCCTTGGCATAATCAACATCAATGAGGACTCCTTCTACAAGGGATCCAGGACAACCGCGGAAGGCGCAACCCTCCGGGCGGCACAGCTCATTACGGAAGGGGCAGACATCCTTGACATCGGCGCTGTGAGCACCCGCCCTGGCGCAACGCTTCCATCCGAGCGTGAAGAGTGGAAAAGACTCCAGCCAGCCCTGGAGAGCATCCGGAAGGCTTTCCCAGACGTGGCCATTTCCATCGACACATTCAGGGCCGGAATAGTAAAAAGGGCATGCGATGCCGCCGGGCCTGTAATCGTCAATGACATAAGCGCCGGCAATCTTGACGGCACAATGCTGAAGACCGCTGGAGAACTCGGCCTGCAGTACATCGCCATGCACATGAGGGGCACTCCCCTCACCATGATGGCCCTCACCAATTATGAAGACGTCGTGGCCGCCGTCAAAGGTTATTTCTGGGAATTCTCCGCCAAGGCCGATGACAACGGAATCAAGGACTGGGTTCTGGATCCGGGCTTCGGCTTTGCAAAGACATCGGCCCAGAGTTTTGAACTGCTGAGACGCCTACCGGAGCTTCTGGACCTGGGCCGCCCCATCCTTGCAGGACTCTCACGCAAGAGCATGATATACAAGACACTTGACATCACACCGGAGGAAGCCCTCACCGGCACCCAGGTACTGAATTTCAAAGCCCTCGAAGGGGGCGCCACGTGGCTTCGCGTGCACGATGTGGCCGAAACCGTCCGCACCGTGAAGCTATTCCATGCAATTAATGGGGAATAGCCACCTGTTACACGTTATTGCGGTTTTTCATGCAGCAGGTGGCTAAGACAAGCCACCTGTGACACATTTCATGACGAAATCGTGCAACAGGTGGCAAAGTTTCGTGCCCGTGTGTTTACTTCTCAGGAGCGATTCCCTTCCAGGCGCATGCTGCGAGTGCACCGCCAAGGAGAGGGGCTGCGATGAATACCCAGACATCCTTGAGGGCCTGTCCGCCTGCGAAGAGTGCGGGGCCGATGGAACGTGCAGGGTTCACGGAAGTTCCGGTGAGGTTGATGCACACCAGGTGGATGAGGATAAGGCTGAGGCCGATTGCAAGACCTGCGAGGTTGCCTGCGCCAACCTTGGAGTCGGTGGTACCGAGGACCACAAGGACGAAGAGGAAGGTGGCAATCACTTCAACGAGGCATGCACCCCATACGCCGCCGGCATTTGCAACGCCGTTGGAGCCCAGAGCGCCGGTGAGGTCGGGTGCTGCAACTGTCTTGGCGACAAGGAGGAGGACAGCGCCGGCGAGGATACCGCCGATAATCTGACCGCACCAATAGCCGCATGCATCCTTCCAGCTCATGCGTCCACTGAGGGCGACGCCGAGGGTGATAGCCGGATTGATATGGCAGCCACTGATTCCGCCGATGGTGTATGCCATTGCAACAACGGCAAGACCGAAAGCGATTGCAGTACCTACAACACCTGCAGGGGTAGTACAGCCAAGGAACATTGCGGTTCCGCAGCCGAGGAAGGTAAGAACGAATGTTCCTACGCATTCAGCGATGTACTTTTTCATAATTTGATAAGTTTAAGTTCAGTAAGGCAAATTTAACAAAAAATCCTTAAATTTGTAAAAATTGACATAAAAGAACTATGCTGGACAACGAAAGAGGGCTCTACATCGCCCATTCACAGGAAGGCCCTATCTCCATGATTGGCAAGATGGCATGCCGCCACGGACTCATCGCAGGTGCAACAGGTACAGGTAAGACCGTCACCCTGCAGGTACTCGCAGAAACATTCTGCCAGGCAGGTGTCCCCTGCTTCATGGCAGACATGAAGGGAGACCTCAGCGGTATCTCCCAGCCCGGCAAGCTTTCCGGTTTCATTGAAAAACGTCTTCCGGAATTCGGCATAGAGAATCCTCAGTTCCAGAGCTGCCCCGTGCGCTTTTTCGACGTATTCGGAGAGCAGGGCCACCCCATGCGCAGCACAATCTCCCGCATGGGACCTGACATGCTGGGCCGCCTCATGGACCTGAACGAGACCCAGACCGGCGTCCTGAACATCGTCTTCAGGATTGCCGATGACAACGGCCTCCTTCTAATAGACCTCAAGGACCTCCGCGCCATGCTCAACTTCGTCGGCCAGAACGCCGCCGAATATACTACCAAGTATGGAAACATCACATCGGCATCGGTGGGGGCCATCCAGAGGGCGCTCCTCTCCCTGGAGAACCAGGGCGCAGAGAAGTTCTTCGGCGAGCCTGACTTCGACATCTACGACCTTCTCCAGTGCGAGGGCGGCAAAGGCATCATGAACGTGCTGGCCGCAGACAAGCTCATGCTCCAGCCCAAACTCTATTCCACCTTCCTGCTATGGCTCATGTCTGAACTATATGCAACCCTCCCTGAAGTTGGAGAAATGGACCTTCCCAAGCTTGTGTTCTTCTTCGACGAAGCCCACATGCTCTTCGACGGCACTTCGAAGGCTCTCATCGACAAGATTGAGCAGGTCATCCGCCTCATCCGTTCAAAGGGCGTAGGCATTTACTTCATCACACAGAGCCCCACCGACATCCCGGAGAACATCCTGGGCCAGCTCGGAAACCGCATTCAGCACGCCCTCAGGGCATACACTCCCAAGGATCAGAAGGCCGTCAGGGTGGCTGCCGACACCTTCCGCGCCAACCCCGCCTTCAACACCTACGATACCCTTCTTGAACTTGGCACCGGCGAGGCTCTTGTCTCGCTCCTTGATGAAAAGGGCGCTCCTTCCATCGTCCAGAGGGCAAAGATACTCTTCCCGCTGAGCCAGATTGGAGCAATATCGGAATCAGAGCGCACCCTCATCATCAACCGTTCACGCCTCTACGGCAGGTATGACCATCCCGTCGACAGGGAAAGTGCATACGAAATCATCACTGCAGCGACTGAGGAAGCAGAGCGCATCAAGGCCGAAATGAAGGCGAAGGAGGAAGAGGAAAAGCAGGCCGCCATCCAGGCGAAGGAAGAGGCCAAGGCTGCAAAAGAGCAGGCCAAGGCCGACAAGGAAGCTGCCAAGAAGGCCAAGAACAGCATCGGCTCCAAGGTCCTGAAGTCTGTCCTTACCGCCATAACCGGCGTTGCAGCCGGTGCCCTGGCAGACAAGGTCAGCGGCGCCGTGACCGGCAAGAAGACAACATCCAAGACCTCAACTACGCAAAAGGCTGTTACCAAGGCTACAAAGAGCGCCACAACCACACTGACCAAGGAACTCACCCGCAGCATCCTCGGAAACCTTATAAAGTAATATGCACACAAGAGAAGAAAAGATTCAAGCCTTCGGGAGACTCCTTGACATCATGGATACCCTGAGGGTCAAGTGCCCGTGGAATGCGGCGCAGACCATGGATACCATCCGTCCGATGACGGAGGAAGAGGTGTACGAGCTCTCCGACACCATCCTCTCCGGAGACCGCCAGGGCACGGCAAAGGAAATCGGAGACCTTCTCTACCATATGGTTTTCTACGCCTGCATCGGCGAGGAAGAAGGGGCCTTTGACATTGCCGACAGCATCAATAAAGTCTGCGACAAGATGGTCTTCCGTCATCCTCACGTCTTCGGTCCGGAAGCGGGGAAGGCCACATCGGCAAAGGAGATTGCCGACACCTGGGAACTGGTGAAGGCAAAGGAAAAAGGCGGCAACAAGACCGTCATGTCCGGCATCCCCAAGGCCATGCCAGCCATGCTCAAGGCCCTCTCCATGCAGGAAAAGGCCCGCGGCTGCGGCTTTGACTGGGAAAAGAAAGAGGACGTCTGGGCCAAGGTTCAGGAGGAGTATCAGGAAGTTGCCGATGCCGTGGCTCAGGCCAGCCCCGAGCACACCGAAGAAGAGTTCGGAGACCTCCTATTTGCCGTTATCAATGCCGCAAGGCTTTACGGGGTAGACCCCGAGGCCGCGCTCAGCCGCTCGGCCGAAAAATTCCGCAGGCGCTTCACATATCTGGAAGAACAGACCCTGCGCAAAGGCCGCAAGCTCACAGACATGACCCTTGCCGAGATGGACGCCATCTGGGACGAAGGAAAGGCAAGAGGTCTGTAATACAGAATTATTTTGTATCTTTGCAGGCTAAACCGATTTTTTATGGCAGACAACACCCTCCTCGAGAAGGTTCTTAGCCTTCAGGATAAATACAAGAGACTGGAAGAACAGCTGGCAGACCCAGAGGTCATTGCCGACATGAAGAAGTTCGTTCAGCTGAACAAGGACTACAAGGAACTCCAGCCCATCATTACCGCAGGCCTTGAATACAAGAGACTTGTGGATGAATTGGCACAGGCCAAGGACATCCTTATGAACGAGAAGGATGACGATCTCAAGGACATGGCCAAGGAAGAGATTGCAGAGATCGAACCCAAACTTCCTGAAATGGAGCAGAACATCAAGCTCCTCCTCATCCCTGCCGACCCCGACGACAGCAAGAACGCCATGGTGGAAATCCGCGGCGGCACCGGCGGCGACGAAGCTGCAATCTTTGCCGGAGACCTCTTCCGCATGTATCAGCACTTTGCCGAAAGACGCGGCTGGAAACTGGAAGTCACGGACCAGGCTCCCGGCACGTCAGGCGGTTACAAGCAGATAGTTTTCAAGCTATCATCCTCGCAGGACGGCGTCTACGGCGTAATGAAATACGAATCCGGCGTACACCGTGTCCAGAGGGTTCCCCAGACCGAAACACAGGGCCGAATCCAGACATCGGCAGCATCTGTCGCCGTTTTCCCCGAAGCCGGAGAATTCGACGTAGAGCTCAATCCTGCAGATATACGCAAGGACCTCTTCTGCGCATCAGGTCCCGGCGGTCAGGGTGTGAACACCACATACTCTGCAGTGCGTCTCACCCACATCCCTTCCGGAATCGTAGTGCAGTGCCAGGAAGAGCGTTCACAGCTCAAGAACCTTGACAGGGCAATGGAAGAGCTCCGTACACGTCTGTACAACATGGAGCACCAGAAGTATCTTGACGGAATCGCAGCTAAGCGCAAGACCATGGTTTCCACAGGCGACCGCAGCGCCAAGATCCGCACATACAACTACCCTCAGGGCCGAGTGACAGATCACCGCATCGGCTGGAGCATGTACAACCTTCCCGTCTTCATGGACGGAGACATCCAGGAGTGCATCGACCAGCTCCAGATTGCAGAAAACGCAGAACGCCTTAAAGAAGCATCGGAGGAATAATATCATGGCACGCAATCCCCAGGACCTCAAATCTCTCGGCCACAAGACAGCCTACAGCCAGGACTACGCTCCCGAGGTACTTGAAACCTTCGAGAACCAGCATCAGGACAACGACTACTGGGTGCGCTTCAACTGCCCCGAATTCACTACCCTGTGCCCCATCACAGGCCAGCCGGACTTTGCCGAAATCCGCATCAGTTACGTTCCGGACGTGAAAATGGTAGAGTCAAAGTCACTGAAGCTCTATCTCTTCAGTTTCAGGAGCCACGGAGACTTCCATGAGGATGTTGTGAACACCATCATGAAGGACCTTGTAAAGCTCATGGATCCAAAGTATATAGAGGTTACCGGATTCTTCACACCCCGCGGCGGCATCTCCATCTACCCTTACGCCAACTACGGCCGTCCCGGCACAAAGTGGGAGAAACTGGCAGAGCAGCGCTTTGCCTCGCATGAATAGCTTACGGTTCATATCTGCATCTGAGGCCGTACAGGTAATCAGGAGCGGTGACCATGTGCATCTCTCCAGTATCGCCAGCGTTCCGCAGTGCCTTATAGAAGCACTGTGCGAGAGGTCCTCAGAACTCAATGACATCCATTTCCATCATTTCCACACCGAAGGTCCCGCACCATATTCACAGGGAGGGGCTTTCTTTGACCAGGGCTTTTTCATCGGCCCAAATGTAAGGGCAAACGTACAGAAAGGTCTTGCAGACTACATTCCAGTAAACCTCTTCGAAACACAGGCGATGTACCGCAGCGGAGCTCTCCCCTGCGACGTTGCCATGGTCCAGGTATCCGAACCGGAAGGCGGGATGGTATCGCTGGGAACCTCGGTAGACTGCTCCCCTGCCGCCATTGAAACAGCACGTGACCGCATTGCAGTCATCAATCCCAATGTGCCTTTTTCTTTCGGAGAAACAATACCGTTGGATCGGTTTACCGCACTCGTGCACGATGACCGCCCCCTTATCACAAAGGAGTATTCAAAGCCATCCGAGACAGACATAGCTATTGGCCGTCACTGCGCAGAACTCATTCCTGACGGGGCTTGCCTCCAGATGGGCATAGGAGCGATGCCAAATGCCATCTGCGCCGCCCTCAAAGACCATAAAAGACTTGGTCTTCACACGGAGATGTTCTCTGACGGAGCCCTTGAGCTCATAGAAAGCGGAGTCATAGACGGCAGCGCCAAAGCCATTGATACAGGAAAAACAGTTGCATCATTCCTGCTGGGCTCAAAGAAAGTCTACGACTTCATAGACCACAACCCCGCGGTGCTCATGAAGGACATCGCATACACGAACGATCCCAGAATCATTGCGCAGAATCCCGGCATGGTTTCCATCAATTCAGCCATTGAGATTGATCTCACGGGACAAGTCTGCGCCGATTCCATCGGAGAGCGAATCTACTCCGGAACAGGCGGTCAGCTTGACTTTGTACGTGGCGCCAAGCTCTCCAAAGGGGGTAAGTCCATCATAGCACTGGCTTCCCGCACCCGCAGCGGAGCGCCCAAAATAGTTCCAACGCTCAAGCCGGGAGCCGGTATAGTAACCCCAAGGGCCGATGTCCAATGGGTTGTAACGGAGTTCGGAGCAGTAAATCTCTACGGCAAGTCTCTTCAGGAAAGGGCAAAGCTTCTCATCTCAATCGCCCATCCTGAAGACCGTGAGGCTCTGTCGAGAGCTGCAGCCGGAAGATTTAACGCGAACGCTTTTTAAGCAGCCAGAACACAATTCCTGACACCACAAAGGTGCCAAGGCCCAGCCAGGGGGCAATTCCCTCCGGCATGCGGAAGCCTATCTTGTCCACGCAGATGAAGGTGACACAGACGGCTGTCATGAACATGGCCGGAAGAAGGGTAAGCAGATAGTTGAGACCGCCCCTCTTCACAAAGTAAGCTGTTGCAGTCCAGAGCATGATGGTGGCAAGTGTCTGGTTGCTCCAGCCAAAGTAGCGCCAGATGGTGTTGAAGCCATTCTCATCGGCAATGTTATACCATAGGAGAAGGGCGCTTATGGCGAAGAGGGGAACTGCTATCATAAGGCGCTTGCCGATATTCCTCTGCGTAATCTTTATAAAGTCTGCCACAATGAGCCTGGCGCTTCTGAAGGCAGTGTCTCCGGAGGTTATGGGCGCCGCAACCACGCCGATGATGGCAAGGATTCCGCCCAGCAGTCCAAGCCAGCCTTCGGAAACCTTGGTCACGACCTGCGGGGCCGATGCTGACATGCTTGAACCCACCTCTGCAGCACCTCCGTCAAAGAAGAACCAGGACGAAACTGCCGCCCAGATAAGAGCCACGAGTCCTTCTGTGATCATGGAGCCGTAGAATACGGGGCGTCCAAGCTTTTCGTTCTTTATGCAGCGCGCCATAAGAGGACTCTGGGTTGCATGGAAACCGGAAATTGCGCCGCAGGCTATGGTAATGAACAGGCAAGGGAATATAGGCTGTCCCTTGAGTCCTGCCTTTGCCGACCAGCCGCCAAGGCCGTCCCAGATTTCAGGCAGCGAAGGCCACTTGATGAAAAGGCACACCATGAGTGCTGCCGCCATGAACAGAAGAGCAAATGCAAACAGAGGATAGATTCTGCCGATGAGTTTGTCTATCGGAAGCAGCGTAGCCACCACATAATACACGAAAATGACTCCCACCCATATCATGATGGCACTGCGGCTGCCGTCTCCGGCAATGTCGCCAAGTATGAGGGCCGGGCTGTATACGAACACAGTGCCAACAAGCAGAAGCAGTATGATGGAGAAAACCAGCATCACTTTCTTTGCTCCGCCTCCAAGGTACTGGCCCACCAGTTCGGGGAATCCGGCACCGCCGTGCCTCACTGATAGCATACCGCACATATAATCATGGACAGCGCCGGCGAAAATGCAGCCCAAGACTATCCACAGATAACTTGCGGGGCCGAACTTCGCACCCATGATAGCTCCGAAGATGGGGCCTGTTCCGGCGATGTTCAGGAACTGGATCATGAACACCTTCCAGGTGGGCATGGCAATGAAGTCTACACCGTCGGCCTTTTCAACCGCAGGAGTAATCCTCTTTGGATCCGGGCCGAAAACTTTGTCTACGAATGCGCCATAAACAATATAGCCCAGAATAAGGGCGGCTATGCTGATAAGAAAGGAAATCATACAAAAAAACTGAAATGTACGCGGCCGTAGCAGCGTTCTTTGACAAAATGCGGATGTTCCTTGAATGAGTGTTCTCCTCCGTGCTCAAGGATGAAATAGCATTCCGGGTGGAGAAGGTCAAGTGAAAAAACCAGATCCGGGATTCCCTCAAGGCCTTCAAGGGCGTAGGGAGGGTCTGCAAAGATAATGTCGAACTTTTCCCTGCAGATGGGAAGGAAGTCAAATACATTGTCGCGGACCATGGTTACATTGGAAAGGCCCAGTCTCTGGGCCTCAGTCTTTATGAACGAGGCGTTTTCGCGAGCCATTTCTACCGAATAGACCCTGGCGGCGCCACGGGAAGCGAACTCGAAGGCTATGGAGCCGGTCCCGCCAAAGAGATCAAGAACCTTCAGGTCCTGGAATTCATATTCGTTGTCCAGAATATTGAAAAGGCCCTCCTTGGCAAAATCCGTAGTAGGACGTGCCTTGTAACCTGCCGGCGGCATGATAACCTTGCCCTTGAGTTTTCCTCCGATGATACGCATAGATTCTTCGACTTCGCTCAGAATGACAGTTAAATCTGTACAACCGCCTTGAAATAGCGGTAAAGGGACATTTTGGAGTCCATGTCCACAGGTGTGCGAAGACACATCGTGGAGATTTCAGGATTCAGCTGGAGCTGTTTCAGGGACAGGAATATGAAATACTGCGCCGTGGTGAAATCCGGAGCGCGGAAGACATTGGCAAGGCGGAGGCTCTTGCCCTGGGCCACGGCAAGATGCAGCCATCCGTCACGGAAGGAAGCGACAATCTTGTTGTATTCCTCTATGCCGGACATGCTCTTCAGGATACAGTACATTTCCGGCATGACCTGAACCGGGGTCCCCGATGTGGGCAGGACCGTCTGAGCCATCACTCTTGAGAGGGATTCGCCGATTGTATTGGAATAGACCAGCACCGCTCCGAATTCCGGTAATCTCACCCAATCCACATGGTCCCCTTCTTCAATTGCAATCACTTCCGAGAGGGCCTCTGTGGCATACTGCTCATCAAAGAAGGAATCAGGAACGAGCGCAACCTTAGGGGTGAGAAGCGAAATCTCCACTGCGTCGTATCTCTTCTGGAGTTCGGGCATGGTGAAGAGCTGCTCGGAGCCGAGCCACGGGGAGGATTCGCCACCTGGCAGCAATTTAAAAGAAAATCCACTCAAGGAAACTTGAATGGATATTCCTGAAGGGTCTGTATTGAAAGCAGACATAAGTACTATTCCCAGTTACCGGCGTTGTTGTTAGGAGCAGTGATGCTGCCAACCTGAAGTCCTTCGTACTTGTTCTGGGCCTTGCGGTCTGCATCGAGATTGATGCGGAGCTGGTTGTCCATGCCCTTGAGGAGAGCCTTGTAAGGCATACGGGCCTCGAACAGAGGAACCTGGACGCCGGATACCTTCTTGATGGTGGATTCCATTTCGGTTTCCATGCCGCCGGAGAAGGGGATGTACTTGAGGGAGTCGACACAGAAGTCTGTCCTCCTGGTGAACAAAGTATCCTTCACGGGAATCTTGGTAACGGTGGAGAATACCACCTTCATGCCGTTTTCGTAAGCTTCCTGAAGCTTTGCGGTGAGCTGCTCACCCTTAAGGCGCCTGTTGGCTTTCTTGATGGCCTCTGTGTTGACAACTGCAAGGGAGTCATCGTTGGAGCCGATCTGCATGATGATGTCCATCTGGCCCTGCTCATAGAAAAGCTTGAGGGAGTCGACAGTGGGACTGAAACGGCCGTTGACACTCTTGAAGGCTTCCTGGAGGGTACGGATGTCCTTGAGACGCTGGATGGCGACCTTGGAACGGGAGGCTACTTCTTCATTGAAACGCACGGGCTTCTGGATACTGGAAATGAAGAGCCATGCTCCGCCAACGATGAGAAGGCCAAGAACTACCTCTAAAAGGATTTTAACTGTTTTGTTCATTATTTTAGTGTATTATATTTCAAAACTTCCGACAAAGTTAAAAAAATGATTTCTCAAAAGCAATATCTTTTTGTAAATTTGCGACTGGAAAAAGAGGAATATGGTTCCCTGCATTACAGACAGTAAACTCAAAGAGTTCAGACAAATGATGGACGGCGCCGAAAGGATCACCGTTCTGGGCCACACGCACCCGGACGGCGACGCCATCGGCTCCACAACCGCACTCTGCGTTTGTCTGCGGGATATTCTTGGCAAGTCCCCGGTCCTTATCTTCCCGGACACCCCTGCCGACAATCTCCTCTTCATCCCCGACAGCGGCATCCCCTGCATATATGCCGACAAATCCCCCTCCGAAGCCCTATCGGCAATAGAAGGGAGCGACACCATCATTCTTCTGGACTGCCGGAGTTTTTCAAGGATCGAACAGCTTGGAGCCCCCTGCAGGGCGGCATCGGCCCGGAAAATCCTGATTGACCACCACCTGGACCCGCAGGAGGACGAGTTCAACCTGGTATTCTCCACGCCGGACATATCATCGGCCTCGGAACTGTTGTACTGGATACTTACAGGAATCTTCGGGAGGGCCCTCCCGGAAAAGGCCCGCGAGGCTATCCTCACAGGTATGACCACAGACACCAACAACTTCGCGAACTCCGTCTTCCCGTCCACGATGCAAATGGCCTCAGAGCTCATTGCCGACGGTACCGACCGCGACAAAATCCTAAATCTCATCTACAACTGCTACCGGGAAAACCGCATCCGCCTGATGGGCTACATGCAGTGCAATGAGATGAGACTCCTCCCTGAGGGCGTCGCATACATGGTACTCACAAAGGACATCCAGGAACGGTTCGGATACCGCGAAGGAGAGACCGAAGGCCTGGTGAACGTTCCCCTCACCATCGGCACGGTCAGAATGAGCATACTCGCCACGGAAAAGGACGGGCTGTTCCGCATTTCGGTACGTTCGAAGAAAGGCACATCGGCACAGAACCTTGCGGTGAGATTCTTCCGCGGAGGCGGTCACGAAAACGCCGCAGGCGGCAAGATCATCCTGGGAGAGGACGTACCCTCCGCAGCCCTTGTCCCCTCTTACATTGAAAATTCCGTCAAGACCTTTTTTGCCCTATGAAAAAAGCCGTCCTGATATCCCTCGTCCTCGTTTTTGCCGCCTGCACCCAACAGGCGCTGCAAACCACATACGACAAGCAGACAACCACCATCGAGAGCTTCGTCACAGCACAGATGAAGGCTGATGAAACCGCCACCCTCACCCGTACCGGCGGCGCATACAGGATAACCCTGAAAGACACACTTGACCCCGCACGAGACTCCCTGGGATGGAACGGCAAGGTAACCCTGTACTATGCAATGTACATCCTCTCGGGCTCGAGCCTTTCGGCCTCCAACCTCGTGGCGACCAACAGGGAAGATATCGCAACCGCCGCATCCTGGGACCTTACGGACAAATCCCAGTTCGGGCTCGTCACCCTTGACATGCAGGATAACCTTCTTGAGGGACTCAAGATGGGGCTGTACGGCGTACAGCCTCAAGATGAGGCCTACATCCTCTTTACCGGAAAATATGGCTACGGTTCCAGAGAGCAAGGCATGATTCCTGCAAAGAGTGCCCTTGTATATCATGTTTGGATTGAATCTATAGAATAATGAAGAAATATATCATACCCATCATCGCCTGCATTGCAATGGCAGGCTGCACACAGAACAATGCAGCATCCACCGGAGAATCCGCAAAGGAGTACCTGGACATCTGGATGGCCAAATGGAACGAAGCGAACGTCAAGAACATCAAGCCCGACAATCTGGGAATGTATGTCATCGAAGACACTCCCGGCACCGGAGACGTCAGGACCACCGACTCCTCCTGGGTATACGCCCTTTTCACAATCCGTTCGCTGGACGGAATAATTTCGTCAACGGACGACTATAAGCTTGCCCGGCAACTTGGAACATACGTCGAAGGCGCATGGTACGGCCCCAGATATGCGGCGACCGGAGAAGGAATCAACTATGCCGGCGTGGATGCACTCCTTGAAGGTATGAAGCTGGGCGGAACCAGAAGGGCCATCATCCCTTCCTGGCTTCTTACGACATCCCGCTACTCCACGATTGATTCGTACCTTGACGCCTGCACAAGTTCCACTCACCTTGATTATACCGTAACACTGGCAGACCAGACCAACGACATCACCCGTCACCAGTCCGCAAGAATCGCAGAGGTACTGAAAGCCAAATTCCCCGACGCTAAGAGCGAAGCCATCAGCGAAGATGCAACCGACGACGGCAGCTTCTGGTTCGTGAGCACCTATATGCCGTCAGATGCGGAAGATCGTGAAGAGGCAGCTTCCATGAGGCTCAATTATACCGGGTATCGCCTTGACGGCCAGATATTCGACAGCAGCATCAAAAAGACTGCAATTGACGCCGGCATATATTCATCGTCACGAACATATACACCTCTGGATGTATCATTCACTTCAGGCTGGTCGGAAATATCCATCGGCGGAACGACCACCATGGTAGACGGATTCAAGGCCGGCGTCTGGAGAATGAAGCGTGCCGGAGAAAAAGCCGTGGTGGCATTCACCTCAGACCATGGCTACAAGTCCAACAGCACCGGGGAATACATTCCTGCATACTGCCCCCTCATATTCGAACTTGAGCTTCTTGCAGCGGAGGGCGAATAATGGCAGGAACTGCAATCCCAACTGAACTTGGAACAAAACCGGTAGGAGCACTCCTGAGGCAATATGCGGTTCCGGGCATCATCGCCATGACCGCATCTTCACTGTACAACATGGTTGACAGCATCTACATCGGCCACATACCGATGGTCGGTTCGCTGTCCATGGCAGGTCTCGCCGTAACGTTTCCGCTGATGAACATTTCAACCGCATTCGGCACCCTTGTGGGGGTAGGTGCGGCCACCATGATTTCCCTGCTCCTTGGCCAGAAGAACTACTCTGCTGCAAACAAGGTACTCTGCAACGACGTCACCCTGAACATAATCACCGGCGTCCTGTTTACTGCAGTGATGCTCCTGTGGATGGATCCCATCCTGAAGTTCTTCGGGGCTACAGAGGCCTCGCTTCCTTATGCAAGGGACTACATGTTCTACATCGCAATCGGGAATGCCGTCACCCATCTGTATTTTGGCCTCAACTCCATCATTCGCTCTTCAGGAAATCCCAAGCTGGCAATGGGCCTTACACTGTTTACGGTGACGTCCAATGCCATCCTGGATCCGTTATTCATCTTCGCCTTCGGCCTTGGAATACGCGGGGCGGCACTTGCCACCGTCCTGTGCCAGTGCATGGCACTTGGATACACCCTGTGGTATTTCCTGGACCAGAAGAAATTCCTGCACCTGCCCCGTTCCAGAAGGATTTTCAGGGTAGACTGGAAAATCGCCAAGGACTCCCTCGCTATAGGCATGGGGCCTTTCCTCATGAACATAGCAAGCTGCGTGGTGGTGATGTTCATCAACCAGCAGCTGGTAAAATGGGGAGGAGACCTCGCGCTCGGTGCTTATGGCATCGTCAACAGGATTTCCTTCCTCTTCGTGATGGTCATCATGGGATTCAACCAGGGGATGCAGCCAATTGCCGGCTACAATTTCGGAGCAAGGCAATATGGCCGTGTAAAGGAAGTATATCTGAAGACCGCAATGTGGGCGACCATAGTCGTCATCGCCGGTTTCCTCGTGTCCGAATTCCTTTCAAAACCGGTCGTAAGCATTTTCACCAACGATCCCGCACTTGAGGACATGGCCGCAAGGGGCCTCAGGATGATGAATCTGGCATTCCCCATCATCGGTTTCCAGATGGTTACTACCAATCTCTTCCAATGCCTTGGAATGGTGAGAAAGAGTATTTTCCTCTCTCTTTCCAGACAGCTTCTCTTCCTGCTGCCGTGCATCTATATCCTCCCTGACATCCTTCAGTCCGAGGCCGGTGTATGGTACAGTTTCCCCATCTCCGACACCATCGCGTCCGTCATCACGGCGCTCATGGGATGGAGCCTTATCGTAAAGCTTTCCAAACTAAAGGACGGAGACGATCCGTCCATCCTAGGAGGACAGATAAAATGAACACTATCATCAACATCGGCCGCAGTTTCGGCAGCGGCGGAGGATTCGTGGGGCAGGCTATCGGCAAAAAACTGGGCATTCCTTTCTATGACAACGAACTGATTTCCAAAGCCGCAGAGGAAAAAGGCTTTTCCAAAAGCATCTTTGCCGGCGAGGAGAAGCGCAGCCTTTTTTCCGTTTCCAGTTTCTTCTCTTCCGGGAGGCTGGGATACCTGGACAGCGGATACGTGAATGACAATGTCCTCTTCAAAATCCAGAGCGAGGTAATCCGCTCCATAGCCGGCGAGGGCGATGCCATCTTCATCGGCCGTTGTGCCGATTACATCCTACGGGACATGGACTGCCTCGACGTCTTCGTCTGCGCACCTTTGGAATTCCGCATCAAAAGGCTCATGGAGAACGAAGGACTCAGTGCCGACGAGGCCGAAAACCTCATGCGCCGCAAGGACCGCACCCGCGAAACCTACTACAATTACTACACCTTCGGAGCCTGGGGCAAGGCCGACAATTACGACCTCTGCATAGACAGTTCCATCCTTGGGATTGACGGAACTGCCGATTTCATCATCGACTTCGGCCGCCGCTGCGGTAAGGTCAAGTGAGAATAGCACCTGTCATAATCGGGATTGCCGCTGCCTGTGCAGTGGCGCTTCCTTTTATGCTCAAAGGCGCCCCGGATCAAGAAGTAGTAACGGAGCCCGCATACAGGGAAAACCTCAACGAGGCCATCACAAACGGCCTTTCCGACATTCCCGAGCTCAAGGCCCTGGACCACTCTGTGGACTCCTTCATGAACTTCTGGGCGCTGAAAGGCATAGCACTCGCCGTTGTGAGGAACGACTCCCTGGTCTATGCAAAAGGCTACGGCAAGGCCGATGCTTCAACGCCGATGACTCCGGGCACCACCATGCGGCTGGCATCGGTTTCAAAGCTTCTTACGGCCGTCGGAATAATGAAGCTCCAGGAGGAGGGGAAAGTGTTTCTGGACACGCCCGTATTCGGACCATTCGGCATTCTGAAGCGTTTTGACCCTTATATCAAGGACAGCAATTATTACTCCATGACAGTGGAGCATCTGCTCCGTCACCAGGGCGGCTTTACCACCCGCGGGGGCGACGTAATGTTCTCCACCCTCACGTTTATGAGGAATCACGGCCTTTCGGAAGCGCCTGACGCTGAAACGCTTGTGCAGAAACAGGTTTCCAGGAGGCTGGCTTTTGAGCCAGGTACGTGGCAGGATTATTCCAACTTCGGATATCTGCTGCTCTCCCTCATCATAGAGGAAGTGAGCGGGCTGCCATACGAAGAGTACATGCAGGAGCACGTGTTCAAGCCGGCGGGGTGCACGGGATTCAGTATAGCAGGCAACTATCTTAAGGACAGACAGCCTGGAGAATCTCAGTACTTCATGCAGCCGGACAGCGAACCTGTTCCTTCTTATGACGGGAAACTGGCTGAAGTTGAAAAGTGCTATGGCGGCAATGACATCACATCGTTGAAGGGCGCCGGAGCGTGGATAGGTTCGGCCGTAGAGATGGCGCGACTGGTTTCCTGCATAGACGGCCGCGGCCCGATGGAGGACATCCTCACGGAAGAGTCCGTGCGGCAGATGACCACATGGTACGATGAGAACACCTTCTCCCTTGGCTGGGTAGACACCAAACCGGACGGGGAATGGACAAGGACAGGGTCTTTCTCCGGAACATCGGCCCTCGTAAAGGTCTATCCCGACGGCGAATGCTGGGTGCTGATCTCCAACACATCGGCCTGGAGGGGTTCCCGGTTCTCCAAGAACACCGCATACCTTTGCAAGAAACTCCGCGGCAGATTCTCGCATCTCATGCCAAGGAGGGATATGTTTGAGCTAACCACGGAACCATGAAAAGATTAGTGTACATCATGGCAGCCTGCGTTGCCATTTCTTCCTGTGCAAAAACCTACGACGTAGTTGTTGTGGGCGGCGGAACCGGCGGAACGGCAGCAGCCATTGAAGCCGCAAGAAACGGTTCCAAAGTCCTGGTCGTAGAGGAATCTCCCTGGCTGGGAGGAATGCTCACCAGCGCCGGCGTAAGCGCCGTAGACGGCAGTTTCCGCCTCAGGGGCGGCATTTTTGCCGAGTTTACAGACTCCCTTGCCGCCCGATACGGCTCTGTGGACACTCTGTTCTCCGGATGGGTATCCAAGATTATGTTCAACCCAAGGGTAGGGGCCGAAATCTTCGGCAATATTGCCGCCGAAGCCGGAGTTGAAGTCAAATTCAACACCACCGTAACATCATTTGAAAAAGGCTGGAAGCTGAAGCTGTCGGACGGAAGCCGCGTCAAGGCCCGCATCCTCATTGACGGTACGGAACTCGGAGACCTTGCCCGGGAAGCCGGAATTCCCGCGCTTGAAGACAGCCGGGCACTTCAGGATATGACCTACGCCGCCACAGTAAAGTTTTATGACCATCCGGTACCTGTTGATAAACCGGAAGGATATGATCCGGAGCATTATCGCACCTGCTGCGACACCTGGAGCGCGGACATGATGCTCTCCTACGGGCGCCTTCCTGACGGATATATGATGCTGAACTGGCCCCAGGGCGGGAACGACATCTACCTGGAATACCTTGACATGCCGCGTGAACAGGTGTACCGGCAGGCTAAAAACCGCACGCTCGGATACATATACTATCTCCAGAACGAGCTGGGCTTCAAGAACCTTGGCATTGCCGATGATGTCTTTCCCTCTGCCGACGGACTCCCCTTCTATCCCTACTACCGCGAAGCCCGCCGCATTGCCGGGAAGGACACAATGACCGTTGACGCAGCCAAGAATCCATACGGGCACGACCTTTATACCAGGGCGGTAGCGGTTGGAGACTATCCGGTGGACCACCACCACAACCAGCATCCAAACAAGGAAGAACTTTCGCACCTCTGGTACGGAAAGATTCCGTCATTCAGCGTTCCGCTGGGCGTCACCATACCTGCAAACGGCCCCGAAGACTTCCTGGTTGCCGACAAAGCCGTCTCCGTGAGCTGGGAAATGAACGGCGGCGTGCGACTGCAGCCGGTAATCCTGGGCCTCGGCCAGGCGGCAGGAGCCCTTGCGGCAATTGCCGTCAAAAGCGGGAAGCACCCTTCAGAAGTCCCCGTCCGGGAAGTTCAAAGCCTTCTTCTGGACCATGGCTGTTATCTTCTCCCTTTCCTTGACCTCAAGCCCGGAGACCCCGGATTCAGGGAGCTCCAGGAGAAGGGCATAAAAGGGGAAGTCAAGGGAACCGGCCGCAGCGTGGGCTGGGCAAATGAAACATGGGTAAATGTACCGAAAGATGAATAACAGAAACCTCGCCATTGACATTTTCAGGGGTCTCACCATGACCCTGATGGTATTCGTAAACGAATTCTGGAAAGTTTTCAACGTGCCTCACTGGCTGGAGCACTTTGCCACCATGGAGGACGGAATGGGGCTGTCGGACATCGTATTCCCGATGTTCCTCTTTGCGATGGGAATGTCCATTCCCTATGCCCTTGAGCGCCGCATAGCCAAGGGGTACAGCACGGAAAGCACCATAAAGCACATTATCTCCCGCACTTTCGCCCTTTTGGTAATGGGCGCTTTCATATGCAACCAAGAGTCCAGGGGAATGGCCGGAAACAGGGCATTGTGGGTCTTCCTTATGGTCGTGGGCTTCTTCATCACCTGGAACCAGTATCCCAAGGACTGGAAGCCTGCACGCTGGCTGAAGACTGCAGGCATTGTGCTTTTGACCTTGCTTGCCCTGGTATACCGTTCTTCTGACGGAGAGCCATTCCAGGGGCTCTGGTGGGGAATCCTCGGACAGATTGGATGGATGTACCTTTTCTGCGCCATGGCCTATCTCCTGTGCCGAGAGCGCAAGTGGATTATCCCGCTGCTGTGGATTGTCTTGTGCTTTGTAAACCTCAGTACCGTTCAAATGCGTGACGGGAACATCTGGATAGGGTCCAATTTCATTGCAGACCTTGCCGGAGCCCTCCAGCTTGGAAAATGCTACGGCGCCGTGATGGGACTGGGCGGCATGATGCTCACCCTTGCCGACTGGAATCTTCAGAACCGCCCTGCCGCTCAGAGGATGGGTATAGGCATTGCAGCCGCTGCAGTACTTGCCGTTCTCGGGATGGCCGCCCACACCGGCTGGATTGTCTCAAAGAACCTTGGAACACTCCCCTGGTGCCTGTTTGTAACGGCATTATCCGTTGCACTTTATACCTTCCTCCGCTTTCTCGAAAGGAAGGGCTGGACAGGCTGGTTCAAGCCGCTCACACCTGCCGGAACGGCAACTCTTACCGTCTATATGATTCCCTACCTGTTCATCGCCTTATGGGTGGCCGTGAATCCCACTCCGGCCCCATGGCTCACCGGCTGGGTGGGCGTAGGTAAATGCGTTCTGATGGCAGCGGTCTATATCGGCTGCGCATGGGGGCTCACAAAAGCCGGAATCAAGCTGAAGATTTAGCGCAGGCAGTCCCAATAATTGAACGCACGAATATGACAGAGGTCGAAGAGGAAAAATCCGTCGGCCTCTTTTTGCATGGTGGCCTTGATTTCCGGCAGCAGGTCACCCCTGCCTCCATTCTCAAAGCCCTTTTCATTGCCGATGTCGGGCCCGGCAGCGAAAGGAACGTCTCCGCAAAGACGCTTGCGGCCAAGTTTGGCGTAGCCTTCCATGGTCTTTTCCGTATCTCCATGAATATTTGCGGCCGGGCAGTATGCGCCCAGAATCATGAAATCTACAAGGTCGGCAAAGCCCGTGGCCTGATACTCCGGAGTTGCCCAGCTGAAGGTTGGCTCCTCTTTGACAAGGTCGTACTTCGGGCTGGTCCAGTTCACACCGCTGCGATAATATTCAGAGAACCAGGCACCTACGTAGATGCCAAGAGGAAGGTCTTTCCTCACGGAATGAACGGCTTCGGCACATTCTGAGACAAAGTCGTGAATGACCTTGCAGCGGAAGGTGAGCCACTGCGTTTCAAGCGCGTCGGGAGTCTTGTCAAGGAAGATGTGACCGGGCTCAGTAAAGACAGGCCAGCGTTCCGGCTGTTTGCCGATGTACTGTGCAAACTGTTCCTTTGCCACGTCGGTATAGCCGGCATCCATCGCATAGTCATCATATCGGCACCGGTCCATCACAATGCCGTCCAGCCCCTCGTAGGCCGATACTTCCTTGAGCAGTTCCAGAAGGAAGGCCTGAACCTCCTTGTTCGCCGGGTCCAGGAAACGGCCGCCGACGGTAGCTGAATTGTCGGCCTGATTCACAAGGGAGCCGTCAGGAAGCAGGTCAACTGCGCACCAGTTTTTCCGCTCCGGCCGATCATACACCATGCCGATATCACCGGCCTCGCACTTGAAACCGCCCACCATCATGTTCACTCCGGCCAGTACCTTGAGACCTGCCGCGTGGCCGGATTCTATCCATGCTTCAAGGTAGTCGAAGTCCTCTGTACGGGGGAAATAGCGCATGCCTTCCGGGGTCCAGCGTGCAACCTGCGTGAGCGCAGGTGCCACATCGGACTTGAAAAGCACATTCCCGCTCGTGGGCCTCACCTCCACTACAACATGTGTAAAGCCCATGTCTGCAATACGTTTGCAGTCGGTCTCTATGTTCTGCCTGGAATTGCCATATTCGGCAAAATTCGCCCCAACTTCCACCCAGACTATGCTGGGTTTCTGAACCTTCTCCGAGGCACATGACAACAAGGACAGCAGAAAAACTAAAACTGACAGTCTCTTCATATTATTCTATGTTTAATAACTCTTTTTCAGTGCCGCCGTAGATGCGTACCCAGGTGCTGAAGCTGGGACTTCCTTCCCGGAACTGGAAGATTCGGCAGCCGGAGACCGTTCCGGGGGCCGTGGGGCCGTCTGAAGGGATATAGCCTTCGGGGCCAAGGTGGTTGTAGATGGTGTCACCGCCGCTGAAGCGGCCGTAAATGAAGTGGATGCCGCCGTATGGCAGCACGTAGTCACAGTCATGGTCATGGCCGGTTACTATGGCCTTCACGTCTCCCATTTCACGGAACTGGGCGAACAGGCCTGAATTGAGCCTGGACGGGCACGGGGGCTCCCCGTTATTGCCGCAAACGGGTTCAATTCCCGCCGCCAGGGCTTCCTTGAGTTCACAAAGCGGGATGTGGAAAAATGCCATGGATGGAACCGGGACGCCACCGTTACCGGCTGTAAACTTCTCACTTAAAGCGCGGTACCAGGCAATCTGGCTGTGCCGGATATAATCGTAACAATGAATATCCTCCTCGCCCTTGAGGACCACTGCGTCCATGGAGTCAAAGAGATAAAAGACATGCTCGACACCCCTCGATCCCGAAAGGGTCAGGGCGTCGTTGGAACAGCCGTAAACGCCTTCCTTGGGAGAAAGGTTCACGCAGCCGGGCAGCGCACGGATGGCGGTGAACATCTCTTCCCTTGAACTGCCGAACTGCGAGTCATGGTTTCCAAGCGCCACCGCCCACGGAATTCCGCTCTGGGCAAGGGGCTGGAGTATCTCCCTGGCACTCTGAATGTCCGGACGCCCGAACACGATGTCTCCGGTATGTATCACAAGGTCCGGCCTGACACTCTCAACGGCCTCTTTCACACAGTTCAATGCACGTTCGGACCTCGGATCCCCGGCTATATAGTGGGTGTCCGTAAATTGCAGTACGGTAAAACTTCCATCCTGCCGATAATGGAAATCACGTGACGCAGCAGGGTTTATATCCTTTGCCACTGGAGCACATGCCTGCAGCACGTGCGGCGCCACGGCCGCCGCCCCGGTAAGTACCGCTGCATTCTTCAGGAAAGATCTTCTTTTCATTTCAGTTTCTCAATATGGCCCAGTCTGTTTTCACATACAGACTGGACGGTATTAACTATCTCCATGCATCGTTCATGGGGAATACGGATTCCGGTCCCGGCTTTCAAAACCAAGTCAAGCCCGGGATTGCCATCATAGAAAAGGGATGTTGCGTGTTGTCCGTTTGTTCCCTCCGGAGAGTATGTAAGGTCATATGCCGGAGCCAATTCCCATTTGGAGTCACGGCAAATGAACGAGAAGTTCTTGGCGTGGTCATCCTTATTGACAGCCACTAGATTAAACACCATGCGACGAAACATCTCCTCCACCTGGCGGGGATCCTGAGTCAGATATCCTGTAAGGGCAAGAAGATTTGTATAGTCGGCATCATGATTTCTGAAATCCGTTTTAAGGAGAGCTGCCGCCGAAAGCATATGAAGTCTCTGCCCGGAAGAATCAATGTCAAAACGCTCTATGCAGAAATATCTATCCCTAAGAAGTCCCACCTTGGGGATACTGATTCCACATTCGCGCGCAGCCGTCATATATCGGAGCTCTGTCTTGCCAATTTCCTGAGGGTCATATGTATGCCTGAACTTGACAAGCCAGTGTGCGCCATCCTTCGTCCTGAATGCGGTCTTCGGCCTGGCCCCGCCTGAATTTGCGCTGTTATAATAAAGCAAAGAGGCATCCCCGGATTCTTTTTCAGAGAACAGTTTCAATGCTTCTTCCTGAAGGATATCCAATTCCAGTTCATTTTCCGTTTCGCTTTGATGGTCGAAACCTGGCATTACGGGCATATATGACAAGGCTCCCATACCTGAATTTCCAATTATGGAAAGCCTCTGAAGCGGGGAAAGCCCTCGAAGTGACAGTCCTTCTTTCCTAAGCATCCTGTCAAGAAGAAAAAGACCATATCCGTCAGGAAGACTGTCTTCAAACACAGCAAAGGAGCCGTCAAAAAAATCTTTTCTTCCCAAGAACAGCCCGCTTTGAAGTGGCAGTTCCGTCGGGGATATGGAAAAACCTGAAGCCAACCACTCTCTATGGTACTCGAAAACACATACGCCACCGGATGGGTCCATCTGCAAAATGCCGACGGGCCGCCCCCTATACATAACCTCCAAGCGATGAACTTCCTGAATCATCTTCCGTTTTTCCTGTTACGATTCTTGTTAATCACCTCCAGTTCTGCAGCCGTGCTGTATTTTGTACGGCTCATAATGGCCGACAGTTCCTCAAAGTAATCGAATTCAATGGCAAGCCGGCAGAAAGACTCCAACGAAATCTTCCCCGTCTTTTCAAATCTCTCCAGAGTAGGAGCGGGGATGCCCGTCATGGCCGAAAGCGCTCTGCGGCTATACCCTTTTTCCAACCGCCGCGCCTTGCAGTTTGCTGCCAGCCGGTCCATGAGCAGCTGGGGATTCCGAGTGTAATTGTCAAGTCTATATTCCATAATATAATATGCAAAAAGGCCAATTATAAGCCAGTTCAAATATTATGTTATGCAAATATAGTTATTTATAAGGAATTCTCCAACTACTTAAAAGCGCCGGTCACAGGGGCCGGCGCTTGAATCTGTTTAGCGACTAAGAGATATTAGAGCTTGGGATACTTGACCTTGAGAAGAACGCCCCATGCAGAATCAACCAGGGTTGCAGTGAGGTCGTCACCTTCAACAGCAAGGATGACATCTGTTGTAGCGGCCTCGGCTGCATCATGGAGATAGTTTTCTGCCATGTACTGGTTTGCAGAAAGGGTGACGGGATTCTTGGGATCGGTCACATCGAAGATGTAAAGCTTTGCAGGCATCCCCCAGTGAGGGAAGTATGCCATTGCGACAACTGCAAGAATCTTCTTGCCGTTCCAGTCAATAGTTGCCATTCCGTTGGGTGCTGTAGCCCAGTCGCCAAGACCCTCGGCGACTACAGTCCATTCAGAGCCATCATAGTAATTGAGGTTGTAAAGGCCATCATACCCGCTGAAGAAGAAACCATCGGAAGCTGCAGGACCGGCAGGGACAAACACGGCACGGTTGGAGAGCCAGAGGTCATCTGCCAATTCAGGCATCGTAAGCCATGCGTCATTATTGATTCTATGGGTTGACTTGTTATACTCATTGTAATCAAAGACATCGGCTACGCCGTTCTTAATCTCCCATGCAAGACCGTAGGTGAGTCCACCATAACTACCTACACCACCATAAATCATAGTGACTATACCGTTTCCAAAGACATCACCCTTTGCGGCAACCTTGTCTGCACCGCGAGAGCCGGACCAAGCCTCATTAACCCAGGGAATGAGACATACGGGATTTGCCATTGCAGTATCATCGGCTTTGATAGCATAAATTTTTCCTACTCCCAAATAAGGCATGAGATCAGCAAGCAAGAGGTTGCCGGCATCATCGTTGGTAATGGACTGAATGGGAAGGCCTTCCGGAATCGTAATGGTGGAAGCTTCACCAGTTGCAGGATCATACGCACGTACAGTCACAGCATCAGATACGAGAATCTTGCCATTGAACTTTGCTATAGAGGCAGTTGCATCGTGTATGGGTTCGTCTGTATTGGTAAGGTCGAAATCGGCCGGGAGAGCCTTCATCCATGCAAGGCTGGAGTGGCCGGCCTGATATACGTATGCGCGATAAACGGCATCCTGAGTCTCACCTTCTACGAGAACTCCATCCTCGTCATAAACAGGAACCTGGATTGCGGAAACGGTAAACTTCACGTAAGCCTGACGGCCGTCGTAGCCTTCATTCTTTGCCACTTTGAAAAGGCCCTTGCCGGTTGCCTTGTCATAAGTTGCGGGAGCCCAGTCAAAGGAATCGTAAATCTTTACCTCGTACTCGGGGATGTTGGTGATGACGGTAAACTCAGCATCGCCGCCTGCGACAGTCTGGTCGGGAGCATCGCTCACGATAAACACTTTGCCCTGATAGAAGATAACCTTGGCCTCTGCCTTTCCCGCTGTGATGGTAAGGTTGCCAACGCGGCCATATTCCTCTGCAGGAAGGTTCTGGGCAGTAACCTTGATTTTCGCCTCGTCGGAAGCTTCGCCCTTTGCATTGTCAAGGACAAGGAAGTCCTGGTCAACCGTTGCCGTCCATGCAGCATTGGTCTTGAAGGAAACCGTGGTAATTGATGATTCTGCATCAATATTGACAACGGCCTCAGAGATAAGGGTAATGGAATCAGGATCCGGTTCCTTTACATCTTCGGGTTTTTCGCATGCCACAAACGCCATAAGCGCTGCCGCAGCTAGGTAGAAAAGTTTTTTCATAAGCTATTAATATTTGGTTAAAGAATTGATGTAGTCATTAAAAGTTGTTTTGAATGCACTCCAATATTCATACATCCTTATATGGCACAAATCGAACACGAAATAGCCGTCTGCATGTTTGGTAATGGCATCGAATGTCTTGGGAATATAAGCGCTTTTCCTGCCGCTTGTCCACCCTTCCGGATTTCCCACATCCGGACCTCCTGAGAAGACTGTATCTCCGAGCAGCAGTGATGCGCCCTGTTTGGCAAAGCCTTCCATGGTCCATTCTCCGGAACCGTAAATACTGCTTGTAGAAGCATAGCATCCAAGGAACATGTAGTCGCAGTGGTCAGCAAAGCCATAGTTGTGATAATCCTTGTCGGCCCATCTGGAATATTTTGTATGTGTCAGATACCTTGGGCTCGCCCAGTTGACACCGGAGGTATAATAAGTGGAATACCACGCACCTACATAGACGCCGAACTTCATGTCCGGATTAACTCCATGTACGGTATCGGCAGCCTTTTCGACGAAATCGTGAATGGTTTTGGCCCTGAAGGAAAGCCAGGCTTTCTGCTCATCGGCAATTGCAATGGGGAGAGTTGAAGAATCCGTCTTCATTACCGGCCATACGATGGGTTCTTTCCCTATATAGGCACTGAACTTGGCTTTCGAGGCATCGGAGAATTCACTTTTGAGGCCGGCATCACTGTAGCGGCAGCGGTCCAGGACGATACCGTCAATGTCATAATGCGCAAGCTCGTCAAGGAGTTTAAGAACATATCCCTGGACATCATCGGATGCCGGATTCATGAAAACCGTACCCTGAACGCCGGGATAGAAACTACTCTCTATGCTTTCCCCGTTCCAGTCCATGCAGGCCCAATCTTCAGGAATATCGCCGGAGAATACAGGGCCCTCACTCTCCAGGCCATAGTAGCCACCATATCCGCACACGAAGGTGTTGATAGCGGCATGCACCCTGAGCCCTGCGCCATGACCAGCATCTATGAACGCCTGAAGATAGTCCCAGGTGGCCTCCCTGTAAACGAACTGGTATCCGCTGTCCAGCCATGCCGCCAACCTCTTTGCCTCGGGAGCCACTTTGGATTTCCAAAGGACCGTGCCTTCCGTGGGCCTTACATCCACTATGATGTCCGTGAATCCGCAGTCTGCAATCATGGCAAGTTCTTTTGCGATATAAGCCTTATCGTTGGCAAAATAATGAAAATTTGCCGATGCGTCAATCCATACATAGCGAGGCTTTCCCTCAGGCGTTTCCACCTGAGGTTCCGGTTCGGGATCTGGCTGAGGAGCGGGTTCATCTGCCGCAGGCTTGCTGCATGCACTTAAAATCACCGTCAGCGACAATATGTAACGCCAGACACTTTTCACTTTCTACTTAATATAGATGCAACTTCCGACAGAACGTTGCGACCCGTCCGAAGGTTTTATTGTTTCTATGCCATTTACGAGGAGGCAGCTGGAGCCGCCGCCATCCAGATTTATAGCATCAGTACATCCGAAATTCTTCAGGATTTTCGCGACCTGCTCAGTGGAATATCCTGGAACTCCTTCTGTCATGTTCCTGCCTTCGCATACAAACAGGACAAGGAGCCCGTCCGCGGTTACGCCAATGGCCGAACGAGGCGCCTGCCCAAGACAGTTCACATCATAGTCTCCCGGTATGCACTCGAAACGCCAGGTGTTCTTTATCTCCCCACCCTTTATAAGAACGGGGCCGGCACCTATTGCGGTTTTTGCCTCAAAAGCCTGTGCTCCCTCGGGGAAGGTTGCACTGGGGATATCAATGGGGTTTCCAGAGAGGTCGTTTTCTGCCGGGACAGGATAGAAGAAGTGATCTCCGTCCGTAGTCATGTATGTCCAACCAACTTCAATTGAACCGTTTGAGTGCTGCAGGAAAGCCGCCCTCGTGGGATAGAAAGTGTTTTTCCCGTCAGGGTCGAAAGCGTAGTTGATGTTGGGGGACAGCAGCTTGCCGTTCTCCACGGCAAGGCTTGCCGGATAGTTTACACCCTCTTCAGAATAGAAGTACCCACCATTGAGGACAAGGACAGGGGCGTCGTTTGCATTATAAATCTGGGTGGGCGTCTTGAGAGCGTCGTCACTGCCGTCCAACTCAGGATCATTCAGTCCCCATACATGGAACTGGGCCTTGGAAAGGTCTGCAGTGGCAATCCATGCTACTGCGTTCTTCCCCTGAAGCACTTCAGGGGAGCGGTAAAGCTTAACATAGTCCGGAAGTGTTCCGAAACCCGCATCCGTCACCTCGACAAAAGGCTGATCGTCGGCATCGGGGTCGTTCCAAGGCCATTCGGCAGGGATGTCCCCTTCTTTGGATGAGCAGGCAGCCACCGCAATGGCGGCAAATATCATTGCAAACTTTTTCATATCTCAAAGCAGTCAGCCACGTATGCCCCTATTGATTGCGCATGGTGGTCATAAAAATAGATATACATTCTGTATCCATCAGATGAAGGAACAATTGCGATGTCTCCTGCCGCGCCAAAGTCAGAATTGGTTGTTCCTTTCTGGAAGGTCTTCATATTGTCTTCGCTCAGGATGGGAGTGAGTGATGTGGTCATTGACGCAGGAGAGGTAGCGTCATAAAGGCGTATGCGCGGGCGGATGTCCCACTCGGGGAAGTGGCTCACGGCGAAAAGCGTAAGGTATCTTGACCCGTTGAAGGTCTTGATATCAAGGCAGTTGGGGTTATGAGCCCAGTTACCTACAAGGTCAATCCAGTTATCCTTGTCCTTGCCGCTTATGTAGTGAAGGATATAGCAATCCTGATTTCCGTGCGGAACGGAGGGGTCTGAATTGGCCTCGTAGTAATCTATGAACCACCCGTCTCTCACGGGGTTCAGAGAAGCCGGGACAGCAGTTGCAAAGCTCACAGGCGCACCACCCCAGCCAAGGCCGAATGCAGCGAAATCCTTTGTGCCGATTTCATCGGAGAATACTCCGTTTTCAACGGTCAGATAACACGCGGTGGACGCGAGTGAATAGCCGGCAATACCCTCGGCAGTAAATACAATCACGGCATCCTTTGTAATGTCTCCCAGTACCTTCATCCTATGGCCGATAGGGAATCCCAACGGATTTGTGAAAGTATGTATAAGGGTGGGGGCCGTATCAGGAGAATCAGTGCTCCAGATATGAACGGTCTGGGACTGGAGAATCTTTATCTCAGGTTTGTCATCCAGGGCGGCCATCACAGGAGCGAAGTCGCAGACAAGGATATGCCCGGCGTCATCGTTGGTAATGCAGTCAGCGACAGCACTGCCAAGGACCATTTCACCCTCCTTGTTTCCGGTAAACGCATTGACAATGACAGGAGTTCTGCCTTCTCCGGTTGCTACAATCATCTTGGTATCAATTCCCGCCAGTGATACATAGCATTTGGTGCTGAACGGCGGCAGTCCGGTAACCGATACAGGATCCACGCAGGAAAGAAGTGCAACGGACTCTTCCCTCATGCCCTGAGGAAGGAGCGCAGGAATGCCCTGCTCAACGTTGTAAGTTTTGGTGGTTGTACCGTCACCTGCGGTCACTGTAATGGTGGCTCCGGTATTCAGGTTGTATTTTCCCGTCGTACTGAAAGACTTGCCGTTGATTTTTGTTATTGTCGCGTGGGGCGAAACCTGTCCGGAGATGCTCACCGACGACAAGTCGTCAAGATAAGGGATGAGAATCTTGGAGTCGTCCTCATATACCACGCAAGAAGTCTTGACATCCTCTACCATCATGGCCAGAAGGCTGCAGGAAGTCGGTTTGAATCTCTTGCCCGTTATGGATATGGTTTTCGAGTTGCCGTAAGGGTCGGTAAGGGTGAATTCGTTTTCTTCGGTAAGGTCCAGGATTCCCAGAGTGGGAGTTATTTTCCAGTTGGGCTGCAGCTGGGCCTGGATTCTGAGTTTGAGCATGTGTACCAGAGTCTCGTCGTCAGAGGCTTCGGGATAGTACCACGGAATGGGGATGACAAAACGTGTAGCCTCGGGGTCGGTAATGGTATACTTTGAAAGTTCCTGCCCTTCATATGCTCCGGAAGTCAGGATGGCAGTAAGGCTCGTGAGCCCCTGCCTGTCCGTCGCTGTAGGAAGCACATACTCCGGGGAGTGACATGCGCTCAATGCGGCAACGGCCGCCAGTATATAGATAAACTTTTTCATATTACTTCCATTCATCATATTGCTCAACCAGCGCGTTTGAAGACAGTTCGCTTTCCGGCATGGGGAAACGATACAGGCGCTCGGGGAAATTGCGGTCTTTTTCATCTATGGACACATAGGTGTAGCGGAAGCTGTCGTCACCGGTCTTCTCTATCTTGAGGCCGTGCTGCTGATAGCCGGAAAGGCCTTCAGGATAGTTCTTGGCGGCAACTTTCCATCTGCGGAGGTCCCAGTAGCGCTGGCCTTCGAAGGCAAGTTCCACCTTTCTTTCCTGAACTATGGCTTTCCAAAGGTTGTCTCCGGACCTGTCGGTATAGGGAAGCCCGACGCGGGTGCGGATTTCCCGCACTGCAGCATTGGCGCCGGGATAATCGGCACTCTGGTAACATGCCTCGGCCTTATTCAGGAGGACCTCTCCGTAACGGAGGAAGGTGAAGGGCTGGCTGCTGCCGGAAGTGGTTACGTCGTAGGTCTCGTCGACCAGCTTTCTCATGTAATAGCCTGAAACCGTCTTTCCGTCGGGTTTCTTGTCGGTTTTCCACTTTGCCCAACCGTCCGTGCCGCCAAGATAAGGCTCGATTGTACGGCCTTTCCACTGGCTCCCGTTGTAAAGGATTGTAGCCTGGAATCTGGGCTCAAGGGAAGCGTAGGGAGGCGTTGCCGATGATGTGCCGTGCCAAGGAGTCCAGTTGGGGAAGCCACCCGTTGCAAGCTCATAACTCTCTACGAGTTCCTGTGTCGGAACCGCATAGGCACCTCCAGTACTTTCCTCTACCGCAAAGTCTCCTCCGGGAGTGTAGTAGAAATTGAAATCATGCACTATGTTGTTGGCGCGGGAGAAGTTGTACTGTAGTATTGCCTCGACGTTTCCTGAAGAAAGAGGCTTTGAATAGGAATCGGCATAGTTTTTCTCAAGGGTGTAACCAAGCTCTTTTACCTTGTCGGCCGCAGCAATAACCTTGTCGTATCTCTTTGCGTAAAGCATCGCGCGCGAAATCATGCCATAGGCCATACCTTGGTCTATTCTTCCTCCTGCTTTAGCCTGCACGGGCAGGTTTTCAGCAGCAAAATCAAGGTCCTGCTCAATGAAATCCCATACTTCCGATTCGGGAGAGAGCGCCTTGTCCTTGGTAATCTTGGAAAGGTCCTCATCATAGAGGATGACATCGCCGTAACGCTTTGCAAGTTCAAAATAGAAGTAAGCCCTCAGAAAGCGAAGTTCCGCCTCAAGCCTGGTTTTGTCTTCGTCGGACATCTGGCCGAAGGACCTGAGATAGCTTATGGCCTCATTGGTCTCACGCACCGCCACGTACAGAGACCCCCACATTCCAAGATAAACGTCTATGGTTCCGGTTGTTACCGTTGATTCATAATACGCTATGTAAGAAGGGATCAGCGCCATGGCGTTGAAGTTATAGGAAGTATACTTGAGCTCGTCCGTGAGGGCTTCGGTGAGTCCAAGTTGGGTCGGATAAGCATTGTATGACCAAATGTAGGAGAACAGATGGTTTATGGAATACTCTGCATTGCGAGTCGATTCCCACATGGTTTTGGCTGACACGCTGCCCCTTGGCGTCATATCCAGAAGGTCGTTGCAGGATACCGCCGCAACTACGATTGTTAAAATGGCAATTATTCTTTTCATAACTGAGACCTCCATTTTAGAATGTTAGCGTTATGCCGCCAAGCATGAGGCGCTGCTGTGGATAGTAACCATTATTGACGCCCGGCGATTCGGGATCTATACCCTCCGGAAGGCCGTCAATGGTAAAGAGGTTCTGACCCTCGACGAATACCCTGAAGTTCTGTATTCCCAAGCGGGAAACAAGCTTTTTGGGCAGCGAATAACCAAGCTGTGCAGTCTTGAGACGAACGTATTTACCGTCCCTGATCCAGAAGGTTGAACTGAGGCCGTTGTCTCCGCCGTGACCGGCTTTCGCAAGAGTGAGCCTGGGGAAAGTTCCGTCAGGATTGTAGACGCTGTATGCATTCTCAACAAGGAAGAGAGGAGAGTTGCCGCCTTCCTTGAAGGTCTGTGTCCAGATGGTGTTGTCGTCGTTGTCGTTGAAGTATGTACCTGTCATTGAGACATCGAAAAGGGCTCCGCCGGTGAACTGTGCATTGAAGTCGAAGTTCTTCCATCCGGCGTTGATGTTAAGGCCGAAGGTGAGCTCCGGACGGTTGCTGCGGCCGAAGTAACCCTTGTCGTCCTCATCAATCTTGCCGTCACCGTTGAGGTCTGTATAATGGATGTCTCCGACATTGGGACGGGTGCTGTACCAGGAGGCGTTGTCAATCTCTTCCTCGCTCTTGAACAGCCCTTCAGCCTGCCAGCACATTATGCTGCCATAGGTTGTGCCCGTACGCTTTCTCCATTCCACAATGTTGGGATCGTCGTTGAACTTGAGCCAACGGGTCTTGGAATAAGTAAGGCTGCCTGCAATCTCAAGGAAGAGCGTGTCTCCAAGCAGGTTGATTCTGTTGTTATGCCTGACAAGGATATCTATACCCTTTGCGTCAATCGCATTGCTGTTCACCCAGGTGGGATAGTAACCGCCCATGGAGGAAGGGAATCCGGTACTCTGGTATGTGAGCATGTCATAGGTATAGTTGTAGAATCCGTCTATTTCAAAGCCCAGAAGCCCATCCCAAAGCGTTGCGTCAACACCGACGTTCCAGCTCTGGGTCTTTTCCCATGAAAGGTTGGTGTTGGCAATGCCGTCGGTATAATAGGCCGGGGAAATGACAGTGGCTCCTCCCTTCTGTCCAAGAGCTATGTTAGCAGCCTTGGCGTAAGTGCTCAGGAAGGCGTATTCACTCACCGAATCGTTGCCCAGAAGGCCCACGCTGGCCCTCAGCTTAAGATCCTGAAGCCAAGGGATGTTTTTCATGAATTCCTCCTTGGAGAGACGCCAGCCAAGGGAAACGGACGGGAAGAAACCCCACCGTGTGTTGGCCATTCCTGCAAATTTATATGAACCGTCATATCGGCCGGTAACTTCAGCAAGGTACTTTTCATCATAGTCGTAGCGGGCTCGGAACACATAGCCGATGGAGCGGGACTCTCCGGACCAACCGCCGGGGGCCAGCTTGGAAGCCACGCCGTAGGAAAGCTCCGGCAGTGAGTCGAACGGGAGGTTCTGGACATAGGCGCTGAGGCCGTTGCCCTCGTACTGACGATACTCTGCCAGCAGCATGGCGTCAAGGTTGTTCTTGCCGAATGATGCTACGTAGTTTGCACTTGCCTGACCAACCAACTGCGAAGAGAAGGTAACACCCTCGCCAAGATTGTTGACATTGTCTGCAACGTGCGGATTGTCCGTCCTAACTTTCCATGCCCAACCGTCATCGGTCCTTTCCCTTTGCATCAGAGTGTATGGAGTAGACAGGTTCTTGTTGTAGCTGTTGGCATAGTCGTATGAACCGGAAGCCTTGAGAGACAGGCCTTTGACAAAGGGAACCTTCCATGTCAGGGCCGCATTGACCGACATCTCGCTGGAACGGGTTTTCTTATATCCCGACTCGTAGATTGCAGCCAGAGGGCTCACCAGGAAACTCTGGTTGTCCTGAACCGCGCCCGTATAATATCCGTCATACTTTTCGGGAAGGTAAGGGTGCATGTGTACAACCTGGCTGGCAATTGAGAACCAGCCCACTTCCGTAGCACCCGCATCAGAACCGCCGGAGAGGAACGCCGGCGTAGACCTGTTTCCAATGACTCCCTGCAATCCCACTTTATAACTGAGCTGCTTGGAGAGGTCTCCTTCTATGTTGGTCCTGACATTGTAACGGGCGTAGTTGAATTTGTCAATGTTACCCTTCTGGTCAAGTATGCCGAAAGAGGTGAAGAAGCGGGCCTTGTCCGTACCTCCCTGAATGGTCACATTGTGCTTCTGATTGAAGCCAGTCCCGAAAACCTTGTCTACATAGTCAACGTTGTCCCAGCCGTCAACACCGTCCCTCATAGCCTGGATGTTCTTTTGCGTAAAGGCCGGAACATAGTCTGAAGGGGCCGATATCTCCCCGCTGGAGAGCTGATCCATCATCTGCGCTACATTATAATAATAGGCAAACTGAGGACCGTTCATGAAGCGGGGGAAGTTTGCGTTCATGGAGGCACCCATTGAAGCGTTGTACGTTATACGGGTATCTCCCTTTTCGCCCTTGCGTGTCTGAATGACGATCACGCCGCCAGCTGCCTTAAGGCCATAAACTGCTGCAGACGCGCCGTCCTTCAGGACGGAAATGCTTTCGATGTCGGCAGGGTCGATGTCGTTGATGTTGTCAACTGGGAAACCGTCCACGACGTACGCTACGCCGTAAACGGAGCCACGGATACGGAGCGATGCCTGGTCAAGACCGGGTTCGCCGGATTCCTGCACGGATGAGATACCGGAAAGCTTACCGGCAAGCACCTGGGACACATTGGTGGCAGGTGATTTAAGGAGTTCGTCGCCCTTCATTGCCGACACGGCCGCCGTCAGGGTTTCCTTCTTGGCGGTACCGTAGCCCACAACGACCACGTCTTCCAGATACAGGGCGTCTTCCTGCATTGTCACATTGATTGGCGAGCGCCCGTTCCAGGTGCGCTCTTCGGTTGCAAGGCCAAGGCAGGAGAACTCAATCACGTCACCGCTTTTGGCAGTGAGTTCATAGGCACCGTCGTTTCCGGTCATGGTGCCGTGGGTGGTTCCCTTTACCAGGACGGTAACTCCTCCAAGGGGGGCTCCCCCCTGGTCTGTCACCGTGCCCCGGAGTTTTCCCTGGGCTAAAGCAGCCGCCGGCAGAAGCATAAGCCCTGCCAGAGTGCCGATGATTAAACGTAGAATGTACTTCATAGTTTATTTATTGTCTGCGATTTCCTGTAAGATAGTACCAATCTGATAGAGCCCTCTGGGCACGTGGAAGCAGCCCTTCCACTTACCGCCCTTGAGGGGAAGAAGGACCTCTCCCCTGCGGTTCAGGTAGCCATACCATTCCGGATACTCGGGATCCTTGAAACGGGTCCAGAGATAATCATCCAGCTTGAGGAACCACTCAAGGGCCTTTTCATTGCCGGTGAGCTGATAGCCCTTTATCATTGCAATTGCGCTCTCGAGGTGCACCCACCAGAGTTTCTGGTCCCATTCGAGCTCCTGGGTGGGATAGCCCTTGCGGTCCATGAAGTAGAATATTCCGCCGTACTCCTTGTCCCAGCCATAGTCGATGACGCGCAGGGCTATTTCCATGCTCTTGTCGATGATATCCTTGCGGCCGAGGCGGATGCCCAGGTTCATCATGAACCAGAGGGATTCAAGGTCGTGTCCTGGATTCACCTTGCGGCCTTCGAAACAGTCAATCAGGCTGCCGTCCGGGGCAAGGTTCTCTACCATCACGCCCAGATCCGGCTGGTAGAATACGTCAAAGACTTCGTGAAGAGCCTCTTCGATGGTCTTGTCCAGAAGGGACTTGTCCTCTATGATGGGTTCAATCTCAAGTGCCATGTTGCAGATGATCATTGGAAGGGCGAAATCCTTCATGGGACGCGTTCCGGGCACACCCTTGCTCCAAATGCCCTTGGGATTGGAACGGCGCTCCAGAATGCGCTGGAAGGTCTTGCGGGCTATTTCGGCATAGTGTTCATCTCCAGTTGCGATTGCCATCTGCGCAAAAGCCATGCAGGCGAAAGTGTTGGAAAAGATATTGTAAGGCTGGATGATGGGCTTGCCTTCACGGGTAAGCGAGAAGTAGAAGTCAAAGTTTCCGTCATGGCCGTACTTTTCCAGGAAGATAGCTCCCTGCTCTGCACACTCCAGCCACTGAGGATTCTTCTCCACTTTATTGTACAGCATTGCGAACATCCATACTTCCCTGCCCTGCAGCCAGACGAACTTATCCGTGTCAAACACGCTTCCGTCACGGTTCAGGCAGGTGAAGTATCCACCATATTCAAGGTCCTGGGACTTCTCAAGCCAGAAGGGTAAAACATTATTATAAAGTTCGTTACGATAGCGAAGCGCCATCTTCTTAAAATCCGGTAAGAGCATATTGGTTATATTTGTTAAATAATTAGAGGTATGGCCTCGTGACAAATATAGAAAAAATTTGAAATAAGGTGAAACTTTTTAACAAAATTTTTACCAGCCAAAAACTTTTTAACACTCCGTTAATAAGTTTGTTTGTTTTAATGATTCCCTTTTTTTATCTTTGCAAAAAGCATCCGCCATGCATTACGCATCGTACAAGAAAGCCATCCTCTCCCTTTGCAACAACCGCGACGGGTACTCCATTGCAGAACTTAGCCGCCTGCTCGAAGCCAGCATCCCAAAAGTATCCAGGATAGTAACGGAGATGGTGAGTGAAGGCACAATAGTGGAAAAGGGGAAAATGCGCTCTGAAGGCGGCCGGAGGGCAGCAGTTTACGGCCTCAATCCCGATGCCGGATGCTTCGTAGGCGTGGAAGTTGGGCACGAAGGACTCATCATCGTCGTAACGGACTTTCCCGGGCAGATAATCCAGGTAATCGACGACATTCCCTTTACGCTGACGAACACCGAAGAGTCAGTGTCTGCCCTGTGCAAGACCGTAATGCATGCAGTAGACCGCCACGGAGTGGACCGCTCACGGGTAAAAGCCTACGGTATCTCCCTCACCGGCCGTGTAAACCAATGCACGGGATACAGCTACTCCTATTTCATAAGCGAGGAAAAACCCATCCGCAAGCTGCTGGAAGAGGGTTTCGGCAGTCCTGTAATCGTGGAGAACGATTCCCGGGCCATGGCTTACGGCGAATACATCGCTGGAGCCGGCGGAGGCGAAGAAACGAGCCTTTTCCTCAACCTCGGCTGGGGACTTGGAATGGGAATGATCGTGGGCGGCAAGCTCTTCTACGGAAAGTCCGGCTTCTCCGGAGAAATCGGCCACTTCCCCTTCCTTAACAACAATCTTTATTGCCGATGCGGAAAAACCGGCTGCCTTGAAACAGCCACTTCAGGCCTTGCTCTTCACCGCCTGGTGACAGAACAGCTTGACGCAGGCCGCCAGTCCGTCCTTACCTCCGAATACAAGGATGGACGGGAAATAACCCTTGACGACATCCTTTCCGCCGTCAGGAAGGAAGACATCGTGGCCATAGAATGCATAGAGGAAGTGGGGGCCACGCTGGGCCGCGCCGTTGCCGGACTCATCAACATCTTCAACCCAGAACTCGTGGTCATCGGCGGGCGCCTTTCGGTAGCCGAGCATTATCTCATGCCGCCACTCAGGAGCGCCGTCAACAAGTACTCGCTCAACCTCGTGAACAAGGATACTCAGATTAAAGCCTCCATCCTGGGGAAAAGGGCGGGCGCCATAGGAGCGAGCCTCCTTGCCAAAGACTTCATTCTCTCTGAAATGCAATATTGAACCATATATGGAAAACAGACGTTCTTTCTTGAAAAAAGGAGCCCTTGCAGCTGCAGCGGCTCCGCTTCTTGCATCATCATGCAAACCGTCCGGCGGTGACAAGTACGGAATCGACCTCGACCGTTCCGTGGAATCCACCCTCATCGTTCCAAAGGCAAACGCCCTCCCCATCACGGGAACGTTCCTGGACGAGATTTCCCATGACATTCCCCACCAGAACTGGGGAGAGAAGGAATGGGACAGGGATTTCAGGTACATGAAGGCTATCGGCATAGACACCGTGATCGACATCCGCTGCGGATACCGTAAGTTCATCACCTACCCTTCACCATATCTCCTGAAAAAGGGCTGCTACATGCCGTCCATGGACCTTATCGACATGTTCTGCCGCCTGGCCCAGAAGTATGACATGAAGTTCATGCTGGGCCTGTACGATTCTGGCAAGTATTGGGATACCGGAGACATGAGCTACGAGGTTGAGTCCAACAAATATGTAATTGACGAAATCTGGGAGCGCTACGGTTCAAAGTACAAGAGCTTCGGCGGCTGGTACATATCGGGCGAAATATCCCGTGCCACCAAGGGCGCCATCGAGAGCTTCCGCACCATGGGCCGCCAGTGCAAGGAGGTTTCCGGAGGGCTTCCAACCTTCATCTCTCCCTGGATAGACGGCAAGAAGGCGGTAATGGGAACCACCAAGATGACAAACGACCAGGCCGTCTCAGTAGCCCAGCACGAAAAGGAATGGAACGAAATCTTTGACGGCATCCATGAGTATGTGGACGCCTGCGCCTTCCAGGACGGGCACATCGACTATGACGAACTGGACGCCTTCTTCAGCGTGAACAAGAAACTTGCCGATAAATATGGAATGAAGTGCTGGACCAATGCGGAAACCTTCGACAGGGACATGCCCATCCACTTCTTCCCCATCAAGTTCGACAAGCTGCGCCTCAAGCTGGAAGCCGCAAAGCGCTGCGGGTACGACAAGGCCATCACCTTCGAATTCAGCCATTTCATGAGCCCCCAGAGCGCATATCTCCAGGCGGGGCACCTTTATGACAGATATAAAGAATACTTCGGAATATGAACAGCACAAAACAGATGACGGCAGGAAGGGTCCTGTTCATCGCAATCGTTGCCGCCCTTGGCGGAATCCTCTTCGGATATGACACGGCGGTTATTTCCGGAACCACCAGAATAGTTGCCGACCAGTTTTTCCTCACGGAACTCTCCAAGGGCTGGTATGTGGGCTGCGCGCTCATCGGCTCTATCATTGGCGTTGCCGTTGCCGGCATGCTCAGCGACTTCCTCGGAAGGAAGAAGACCATGCTCATATCGGCCGTCATGTTCAGCATATCGGCAATAGGATGCGCCGTCAGCGCCGATTTCACCCAGCTGGTGATTTTCCGCATAATCGGCGGATTCGGCATCGGCGTAGTTTCCATCGTTTCCCCCATCTATATTTCGGAGGTGTCCCCTGCCGAAAAGAGAGGAACGCTGGTGTCGCTGTATCAGCTTGCAATCACCATCGGCTTCCTTCTGGCCTATCTTGTCAACTACCTGGTCCTCAAGGGGGCAGACCTTGAATCGGCAGACCCGGCCCTTGGAACGCGCATGTTCAACAATGAGTATTGGAGGGGTATGCTGGGGATGGAAACCATTCCTGACCTTCTTTTCCTCATCCTCATTTTCTTCATTCCGGAAAGCCCGCGCTGGCTGGAGGTGCGCGGCCAGAGGAAGGACAACTCCGAGGAGTGGAAAGCCCTTCGCGAGCCAGGCATCCTCATGGCTGTTCTTTGGGGATCGCTCATTGCAATCCTGGGGCAGTTCATGGGCGTGAATGCCGTACTCTACTATGGCCCGGAAATCTTCCAGAACGCCGGTCTTTCAAGTGAGGGATCAATGTTCTCCACCGTGCTTGTGGGCGTCGTGAACATGCTCACTACGGTTCTTGCACTCATCATTATCGACAAGGTCGGACGCAAGCAGCTGGTATGGTGGGGCGTGGGCGGAATGATTGTGTGCCTTCTTGCCATCGGCACTTATTTCGCCTGGGGCAGCGCGCTGCATCTTGGAACAGGCTTCCTACTTACCTTCTTCCTGCTGTATGTGTTCTGCACGGCCATTTCCATCAGCGCTGTGGTGTTCGTGCTCCTGAGCGAAATGTACCCTGGAAGGGTGCGTGGCCTTGCAATGTCAATCGCGGGCCTTGCGCTCTGGGTTGGCACCTATCTCATCGGCCAGCTTACTCCCTGGATGCTCCAGACGCTAACTCCGGCGGGAACCTTCTTCCTCTTTGCATTCATGTGCCTTCCTTATCTCTATATCATGTGGAAACACATTCCCGAGACCACGGGAAAGACACTCGAGGAAATAGAAAATTACTGGAAAAAATAAACAATTCCCCATGAAACTCAGACTTACCCTGGCAATTGCCATTGCGGTTGCAGCCTGCTGCCCCAAAACCAAGACCGACGTTTACCTTGACCCATCCAAGCCTCTTGAAGAGAGGGTCCAGGATGCACTTTCCCGCATGACTCTCGAGGAAAAAGTGGCCTTGACGCATGCCCAGTCCAAGTTCTCCAGTGCGGGTGTTCCCCGTCTGGGAATTCCAGAGCTTTGGCACACGGACGGGCCTCACGGCATCCGCCCCGAAGTTCTCTGGGACGAATGGGACCAGGCCGGCTGGACCAACGACTCCTGCACGGCATTCCCTGCTCTTGTGAACCTTGCAGCAACCTGGGACAGGGAACTGTCCCGCCTGTATGGTGACTGCATCGGCGAGGAGGCCCGTTACCGTGAGAAGGACATTCTCCTTGGCCCAGGAATCAACATGGGACGCACTCCGCTCAATGGCCGTACCTTCGAGTACATGGGTGAGGACCCGTATCTGGCCGGCCAGCTGGTGGTTCCTTATATCCAGGGTGTACAGTCCAACGGCGTCGCCGCCTGCGTGAAGCATTTCGCAATGAACAACCAGGAGGTAAGGCGCACCGCAACGTCTTCCAACGTAGACGACAGGACCATGTACGAAATCTACCTCCCCGCCTTCGAGGCCGCCGTCAAGGAAGGCGGCGCCTGGGCAATCATGGGGTCATATAATCTTTATAACAACCAGTTCAACTGCCATAACAAGCGCCTTCTCTGCGACATCCTCAAGGGAGAATGGGGCTTCGACGGCGTTGTCGTGAGCGACTGGGGCGGTTGCCGTGACGATGACGAAGCCGCCGCTTACGGCCTTGACATTGAGATGGGCACCTGGACAAACGGCCTGAGGGGCGCAGCATCTGACAGTTACGCCAACTATCACCTTGCAAGGCCTTACCTTGAGAGACTCCGTGACGGCAGGGCTTCGGTCGAAGGACTTGACGACAAGGCTTCAAGGGTGCTCCGTACCATCTTCCGCACCTCCATGGGAGAGCAGCACTTCGGCAGTTTCAACAGTCCCGAACACTATGCCGCGGCACGCAAAATCGCAGCCGAAGGTCTTGTCCTTCTCAAGAACGACGGCGCTCTTCCCCTGCAGATTCCCCAGGGCGGAAAACTCCTCGTCGTGGGTGAAAACGCATATAAGATGATGGTTGTGGGCGGTGGCAGCTCCAACCTCAAGACCAAGTATGAAATAATCCCTCTGGATGCACTCCACGAGGCATTTGACGGCAAGGCATCCGTCGTCTGGGAGCGCGGATACGTCGGTGACACCACCACGGATTACAACAAGGTCGTCACCGGCCAGGACCTCAGCGAAAGCCGCAGTGCACAGCAGCTCCTTGCCGATGCCATTGCCGCCGCATCCAATGCAGACTGCATCCTCTACATCGGCGGCCTGAACAAGAGCTCCGGCCAGGATAACGAAGGTACAGACCGTGCCGATATCGTCCTTCCTTACGGCCAGGACGAACTGATTGAAGCACTTGCAGCAACAGGCAAAAAGATGATTGTAGTCAACATCTCAGGCTCACCTGTTGCCATGCCTTGGGCATCCAAGGTTAACGCTATCGTCCAGGGATGGTACGGCGGCTCCGAGAGCGGCCACGCCCTTGTTGACGTCCTCACAGGCGCTGTAAATCCTTCCGGCAAACTTCCTTTCACCATGCCCATTGCCCTTGCCGACGGCCCTCTCAAGACCGAGCGCCAATACCCCGGCATCAGGGAAGAAGGCAAGCAGTGGTGGCAGGAATACTATGACGAAGGCGTCTTCATCGGCTACCGCTGGTACTCTTCCAAGAATGTTCCGGTTCAGTATCCTTTCGGCTACGGCCTCAGCTATACTACGTTTGACGTATCAGACGTTTCCGTGAAGCGCGCAGGCGACGGTTTCAAGGTATCGGCAGCAGTGAAGAACACCGGTTCCGTTCCCGGTGCAGAGGTTGTCCAGCTCTATGTTTCCGATGTCGAGAGCTCCGTTGAGCGCCCCGTGAAGGAACTCAAAGGCTTCGAAAAGGTCTTTCTCCAGCCCGGCGAATCCCGCAAGGTGCAGTTCACCCTTGACCGCCGCGCGCTTAGCTTCTTCGATGCCGATTCCCACGCCTGGGTTGCTGAACCCGGCGAATTCCGCGCCCTTGTGGGAACATCGTCGGAGGATATCCGCGGCGAGGTCTCGTTCAAACTGTAAAAAGTAATCTATGGACGAAAAGGTTATCTTCTCAATGAACAGGGTGAGCAAAGTGCTCCCTCACAACAACAAGGTTATACTTAAGGATATCTGGCTGGGCTTCTACTATGGGGCAAAGATCGGTATCATAGGCCTTAACGGAAGCGGCAAGTCAACGCTGCTCAAGATAATAGCCGGAGTAGAGAAATCCTATCAGGGAGAAGTGGTCTGGGCGCCCGGATACACTGTGGGATATCTGGAGCAAGAGCCTCAGATGGATCCTGACAAAACCGTCCTGGAAGTGGTTCAGGAAGGGGTGCAGGAGGTTATGGACGTCTTGAACGAGTACAATGAAATCTCCATGAAGTTCATGGAGCCGATGGATGACGATGAGATGAACCGCCTGATCGAGCGTCAGGGAGAACTCACGGAAAAGATAGAACACCTTGGCGGCTGGGATATTGACTCAAAGCTTGAAAGGGCCATGGATGCACTTCAGTGCCCTCCTGCCGACCAGCCCATCCGTGAGCTTTCTGGAGGTGAACGACGCCGCGTAGCACTCTGCCGCCTGCTCCTTCAAGAACCGGATGTCCTGCTTCTGGACGAGCCTACCAACCATCTGGATACTGAATCCATCCAGTGGCTGGAAGCCCACCTGCAGCAGTACAAGGGCACAGTCATAGCCGTCACCCATGACCGTTATTTCCTTGACAACGTAGCCGGCTGGATACTTGAACTCGACCGTGGAGAAGGCATTCCCTGGAAGGGTAACTACTCCTCCTGGCTGGACCAGAAGACCAAGCGCCTTGCCATGGAAGAAAAGCAGGAATCCAAGCGCCGCAAGACACTGGAACGTGAACTTGAATGGGTACGCATGGCTCCAAAGGCCCGCCAGGCAAAGCAGAAAGCCCGTCTTGGTGCATACGAGAAACTCGCCTCAGCAGATGCAAAGCAGAAGGAAGCCAGCCTTGAAATCTACATACCAAACGGTCCGCACCTTGGCAACAAGGTCATAAGGTTCAATAACGTATCAAAGGCATACGGAGACAAACTGCTCTTTGAGCATCTGACATTTGAACTTCCCCCGGCAGGCATAGTTGGTGTCATTGGCCCTAACGGTGCCGGTAAAACCACGCTTTTCAGGCTCATCATGGGACTCGAAAAACCGGATACCGGAACCATAGAAATCGGTGATACCGTGAAGATTTCATACGTAGACCAGCAGCACCGTACCATAGACCCGGACAAAACCGTTTATGAAACCATAGCCGGCAATTCGGAGTGGATCAGGATGGGCGGCCGTGACGTAAACGCCCGCGCATGGGTGTCCCGCTTCAATTTCTCCGGGGCAGACCAGGAGAAACTCTGCGGCGTTCTTTCCGGCGGTGAGCGCAACAGGCTTCACCTTGCCCTCACCTTGAAGGATGAAGGCAACGTGCTCCTTCTGGACGAACCTACCAACGATGTGGATGTCAACACTATACGTGCCCTTGAAGACGGCCTTGACGGCTTTGCCGGCTGCGCCGTAGTGGTCTCCCATGACCGCTGGTTCCTTGACCGTATTGCAACTCACATACTTGCATACGAGGGTGACGGCCAGGTCGTGTTCTTCGAAGGCAACTATCAGGAGTATGAAGCCAACAGGAAGATGCGCCTTGGCGACACGGAGCCCAAACGTTTCAAGTACAAAAAGCTAATGGCGTAAAACACATACGCCTGATTATTAACAATTTAAGCGAAAACCTTTCTGGAAAACGCAGAAAGCAATATAAGTAAGCCGCTGATTTTATGTCACTTACGTTTTACGCCATATTGATTGTTGCCCATATATTCAACCGCGAACCTCTGGAGAAAACAAAGTTTGCAGAACTGCCCATCGGCTCAATTCAACCGCAGGGATGGCTCCTTGAGCAGCTTCAGAGACAGGCAAACGGTCTCACAGGCCATCTTGACGAGATTTATCCTGAAGTCATGGGAGATTCCAATGCGTGGCTTGGCGGAGACGGTGACGCCTGGGAAAGAGGTCCCTACTGGATAGACGGCCTCCTTCCGCTCGCATATATTCTGAATGACGACACCCTCAAGGCAAAGGCGCAGAAATGGGTAGAGGCCATACTCGCATCGCAGAAGGAAGACGGTTACTTCGGCCCGTCGGAAGACCACCCCTTTGTTTATGGCCTCCAGCGCGGAAGTTCCCACGACTGGTGGCCCAAGATGGTAGCCCTCAAAATCATGAAGCAGTACTACATGGCAACACAGGACAGCCGTGTAATCACCTTCCTGACAAAGTACTTCCGCTATCAGGAAAAGCATCTCCCCACGGAGCCGCTGAACAAATGGACAGACTGGGGGCAGTGGCGCGGAGGCGACAATCTCGAAATCATCTATTGGCTCTACAACATAACCGGAGAAAGCTGGCTCCTTGAACTTGGAGACCTCCTTCACAGCCAGAGCACGGACTGGGCATCAATGTTCCGCGACGGAGATATTTTCTACAAGCAGAACAGCGTCCACTGCGTGAACCTTGCACAAGGATTCAAGGCTCCCATCGTCTGGTGGCAGTATTCCCATTACGACGCAGATCTCTTTGCCCCCAAGCACGCTGTCGATATCATCCGCACCACAGTGGGCCTTCCCACAGGCCTCTGGGGCGGCGACGAACAGCTCCACTTCGGCTCCCCCACCCGCGGCAGCGAACTCTGCACCGCCGTTGAAATGATGTTCTCCCTTGAAGAAATGCTCCGTATCAGCGGAGACCCCTTCTGGGCCGATTACCTCGAACGCGTTGCCTTCAACGCCCTACCCGCCCAGGTCAATGCCGATTTCACCGCCAAACAGTACTACCAGCAGTCCAACCAGATTGCCGCAACCCGCGCCTGGCGCCCGTTCTCAACCCCTCATGACGACACCGATGTCCTATTCGGCACGCTGAACGGCTACCCATGCTGCCTTTCCAACATGCATCAGGGCTGGCCCAAGTTCACCCAGAATCTCTGGTATGCTGCCGATGACGGAATCGTCGCCATGGTCTATGCACCGTCGACAGTCACCGCCGAACTTCCAAGCGGAATCACGGTAAAGATTACCGAAACCACCGACTACCCCTTCCGCGGCAAAGTGCGTTTCAAGATAGATTTCAAGAATAAAAGGGTAAAGGAAGCCGGTTTTGTCTTCCACATCAGAGTCCCTGCCTGGAGCAAGGGCTCGGTTGTGAGCGTGAACGGCGTCAAGCGGGATTCTCCTGTAGGGAAGAAAAGCGTGAACATCAAACGCGTCTGGAAAAAAGGTGACGTGGTTGAAGTTGAATTCCACGAGGAACTAAATACCGAAGAGTGGTGGGACGGAGCCTGGGTATTCACCCGCGGCCCGCTTGTATATGCACTCAGAATGGAGGAAAACTGGTCCTGGACGGCTTTCGAAGGCCGTGACCGATATTATGGCAAGGGCGCCTGGGAAGTCACTTCACCGACGCCGTGGAACTACTGCATCATGCGTGACAAGTTCAAGACTGAAGACTGCAGGATTGAGATTGCCGACAAAATGCCCTCCTATCCATGGACTCTTGACGCCGCCCCTGTAAAGATTACCGTACCCGCAAGGACCCTCCCCCGGTGGAAAGAGTACAACGGCTCCGTGGGAGAGATTCCCTATTTCACGGAAGACGGCAACGACAGCGGTGAAGACGCGGAAATAACGCTTATCCCCTACGGCTGCACCACCCTAAGGATTGCGCAGTTCCCCACCCGGATAGTTCCCTGGGACCTGGAATACCGGGAAACCTACTGAAAATCATACCGCACAGTCCACGTGCACTCCTTTCCCGGGGCCGATGCAAAGTCATTGTAAGGCTCCAGGCAGGCTATCCTGTGGTTCGCCCACAGGACGGTATGAGTACAGCGGACATCCGAGCGGATGCGCACGGAAACACCTTCTTCCCTTATTGTCATGTCATAAGGCATGCCGGCAGCGGACTCATGGATATTGCCGGTAAAAACGGATTCTCCCTTTACCAGGGGACGGGTAAACCGTATTCCTGAGCCCGTGAACCCCACGGAGCTATAAACTGCACGCCACGTCCCGTCGGGCTTGAACGGGAAGTCTATTTCACGTGAGGGCCCGACTTCCATTTTGCCGAGGGTGAAGAAGTTGTGATTGTACATTTCTCCGCTCAATTCAATGTCCGAGCGCAGCGTATGCCTTATTTCAAAGCTCTTCTCTCCGGTAAGGGCGATAACTTTCTCATATTCGTAGACGCCCTTCAGAACATGCCTGAAAGTTACGCTTCCCTCATCATGGAAACAGTTCCACTCGCCCGAATCAACCACGTCGTAGAGTTTGAAGCGGTCATATTCCGACACATCCGGGACATGCAGCAGGCCTATGCCGATTTTCACCACGCCCCTGTCCAGAAAAACCGGGAAGAATTCCTCTGACGGGCCGCATACCGCGTCATGCATATATGGGTCATAGCGCTCGAACCAGCGTCCTGCAATCTCTGCAGAATCAAGGAGTATGCTGTCAAAGACACCGCTTCTGTCAAAGCGGGTTCCAAGGTAAAAACCGTCTTCCGGATCATGCAGAAAGAGGGCAATACTTGATGTAGAAATACGATACATGCACAAAAATAAGAAATTATATTGTGGAAATACAATATTTTTCATAAATTTGCACCACAGTACACCACAGTTCTGTTTAGCCGGCAATGAAAATCAACAACAAGTGGTACAAATGGGAGGTACTCGCTCTCCTCTGGGTGGCGTATCTCCTTAATCAGGGAGACCGCCAGGTCTTCAACTCGGTGCTGCCCCTCATCAGGGACAGCCTCTCGCTCACTGACACCTCCGTGAGCCTTATCGCAGTGTTTTTCAACCTGTTCTATGCGCTGATGGTCCCAATCGGCGGATGGGTTGGTGACAAGTTCTCAAGGAAGTGGGTAACAACGCTCAGTATCCTTTTCTGGAGCGTCGCAACCATGTTCACGGGCCTTGCGAACGGCGTTTTCCTCCTCATCCTCACGCGCAGTATCGCAACCGGCGGCGGAGAAGCCTTCTTCGGTCCGGCAAATTACTCCCTTCTCGGGCAGTATCATACTGACACACGTGCAACCGCAATGTCCATCCACCAGACGTCCTACTACGTGGGCGTCATCCTGGCCGGGTGGCTTGCAGGATACATCGGAGACCATCTTGGCTGGCAGTATGCCTTCTACATCTTCGGCGGTGCCGGCGTTGTATGGGCTCTGGTAATGGCCCTGAGGCTGAAAGATGCTCCGCGCGAAACAGCAGAGACAGCAACTGCCGGCGACAAGCCCAAAGTCTCAATCTGGGACGGCTTCAAGACCGTGTTCACAACACCCACGGCACTTATGGTCACAATCGGCTTCTGCGGGTTCATTTTCGTCATCACAGGTTACATGACATGGGTGCCCACCTTCCTTCAGGAGAACTTCGGTCAGAGCGGCGCCCAGGCCGGCCTCAATTCCATGCTGTGGACCTATGTAGCGGCCTTTATCGGCGTCCTTCTTGCCGGTTCCCTTTCAGACAAGTGGGCTGCCAAAGACCCCAAGAAGCGCATGCTCATCCAGGGCGCAGGCCTTATCCTTGGCGCTGCATTCCTTCCCTTCATGGGTACTGCAAAGAGCCTCTGGGTGCTCTACCTCTGCTTTGCAGGCTGGGGCTTCTTCAGGGCCTTCTTTGACGCGAATATCTATGCTGCGCTCTACGACGTGACCCCTTCACACCTCCACGCCAGCTGTTCATCTGCAATGATAATGACGGGCTTTGCCGTTGGCGCAACAGCCCCCTACATACTTGCCATCATAAAAGAAGCGACCGGCAGCCTTAACGCCACCTTCCCCATCCTCGGGGCCATCTGGCTGGTGTGCGGCATTGCCTGCCTCTGGGTGAGCTACAAATATTACAACCGCGACAACACTAAAATCATGAACCATGAATAAAACCGACAAACAACGTAAACCAAAAGCCGGACTTCTTCTTATAGCATCCCCCCGTTTCAAGAACCTGTACGGTCCCAAGCGCGGGACCTACGGCGACCGCAAGGACAAAGCCGTGAAGGAAATCAAGGCCACGATGGACTTCCTCGACCTGGTGGACCCCGGCATCGTCTACGAAAGGGAAGACGCCGAGAAGGCCCTGAACCTCTTCTTCGCTGAGAAGGTAGACTTCGTTTATGCCGAATTCCTCTCCTGGAGCGAGGACTTCGCCTGGATCCGCTTCCTCAGGGACTGCCCGGAGATGCCGATCCTCTTCTGCAACGTGGCAAAGCCCCGCATGAGTTTCGAAACCACCCTTGACGAGGACGATTTCGTCGATTACCTCTGCGCCGGCACCCTGGTGGGCTCCCTCGAAGGCTCCGGCAGCCTCAAGCGCATTCCCAGGAAGAACGTCCGCACCGTCATGGGCACCCGTGAGGAGATTACGGAAAAGGTCCGCATCTATGCCGATGCCGCCCGCACCCGCAGCATCCTCCGCCGCTCCAACGTGGGCCTCATGGCCAACATGAACGAGGCCATGTGGAGCACCTACATCGACAATTACGACCTCTTCACCAAGATAGGCCCAGAAATCCATTACCTGCCCTACAGCGACTACGGTACGGAAATCGACAGCCTCACCGACGAAGAGGTGAAAGCCTATGCCGACGAACTCACATCCAAGTACAAGATGATGGACGACGTGGAGTATGACAAGTTCATCGGCTGCGTGAAGGCCACCCTCGCCATCAAGAAAATGGCCCAGAAGAACGACATCGACTGCTACGTCTACAACGACATCGACCAGGCCACCTTCCGCACCGCCGGCTGCCGTGCAGGCTTCTACCCGCAGTGGTTCAACGAGAACGTCTCAGTGCTGGTACCGGAGGCCGATATCGGCGCCGGTCTCATCACCTACATCCTGAAGCTCATCAGCGGAAAGAACGTGAACTTCATCGAGCCTTTCCACATCGAGGACGACTTCGGCACCTTTGCCGGAGGCCACGCCGGTCCCAACGACCACAACGACCCCGCCTGGCAGCAGAACGTCATCATCTCCCGCGACGTGCGCTTCGCAAAGACCTCATGGAAGTATGCCGGAGCCCCGTTCGCATGGTACCGCATCAGCCCCGGCAAGAAGACCGTGGCCGGCCTCTTCGAGCAGAACGGCCGTTACAAGCTGGTCACCTTCATGGCCGACAGCCTCTCCGAAAAGGAGGCCCCCCAGAGCAGCAAGAAGCACCTTCTTGCAACATACACCCACACCATCTTCAAACCGGAAGTTCCGGTAAAGCAGCTCTTCGAGCAGGTACTGAAGGTTGGCGTCACCCAGCACTACGCCATCGCCGACGGCGACTGGCGTCCCCAGTTGGAGGCCCTCGCAGAAATGATGGGATTTGAATTCTATAGCATCAAGTAATATGTCATTCATGTACAACCCGTTTCCTTTCGATGACTGGAAACCTGTAAACAGACCAAAGATAGATGAAAACGCCGCCAAGACGCTTGTCCGCGGCGGAGTGAAGGTTGCAGCGTTCCTTGCCGGCAAGGCAAAAGGCGGCAGCGTAATCGGCATTGACGGATACACCGCAGCCGATTTTGACCAAACCGTAAACCTCCTCGCACAGCAGCTTCACGTGAAGGGTTTCAAGACAAGGCTCGTGAACTTCCGCAGCGCATACAAGAGCAAGGAAGAGCTCTGGGACCTGGTGGACAGCAAGCTCAGCTGGGACCGCAGCGAAGACCCCACCCTCCTTTTCGGATGGGTGTATAAGGGTGGATACGAAGGCCTTCTCGTTCCCGAAAAACTCAAGGCGATGAAATGGGAAGTGCAGCAGGCCCACAATACCGGTGACGACAATACCGTCACTGTCATCTATGGCCACGGCTGCCTCATAAAGGAACTGAGGAATCTTTATGACATCAAGGTTTACCTGGATGTCACTCCCAAGGAGAGTATCCTGAGGATACGCCGCGGAAGGTATGTGAATCTGGGCATGACTGAGCCGCTCACCACTCCCCTTATCATCAGGCGCTGCTACTACTGCGACTTCGAGGTTGCCGTGGAACTCAGGAAGGAACTCCTTGCAAAGGCCGGAAACGTGGACTACTACGTGGAGAATGATCGTCCTGACGATGCCAAGCTCCTTCCGTTCAGTTCCTTAGAGGAAGTGACATCGGCCCTGGCATCATACCCGTTCCGATGCAAACCTGTTTACCTGGAAGGTGTCTGGGGCGGCACATATATGAAGAAACTCCGCGGCCTTCCGCAGGAGATGAGAAACGCGGCCTGGGTATTCGACCTCATTCCAATGGAGGTTTCAGTACTGGTGGAAGTGGGATCCGCCGTCATGGAGATACCTTTCTCAACCTTCTTCATGAAGGAAGGAAACAAGGTCCTCGGTCCCAAGGTGGTGGAGAAGTTCGGCGGTTATTTCCCCATCCGCTTCAACTGGGACGACAGCTATCACTCCACAGGCAACATGTCCATCCAGTGCCACAGCGGAAGCGCCTGGAACAAGAAGCATTACAATGAATTCGGCCGCCAGGACGAAAGCTACTACGTAGTGGTGACAGGCCATGAGGCCAAGACCTTCATCGGCTTCCGCGACGATGCCGACATTCCCGAATTCTTCCGTGCAATCGAAGCTGCCGACACTGAGCACAAGCCGGTGGACTACATGAAGTACGTAAGCTACGAGGAGTCCAAGCCCGGCCTCCAGGTGATGCTCCCTGCAGGGACCATCCACTCCAGCGGCCGCAACCAGGTAATCCTCGAAATCGGTTCCCTCACCATAGGTTCATACACCTATAAGATGTATGACTACCTGAGACTTGACTTTGACGGAAAGCAGCGCCCCATTCACACCAAACTCGGGGAAGAGAACGTGAACCAGGAGCGCCGCACTTCCGTCATCCATGACCCTGCAAGCAAGGATTACATTGTCCAGAAGCCGCGCCTCGCAGCAGAAGGAGAAGGCTGGCAGGAGTACATCGTGGGCGAAAACGAGCAGCTTTACTTCAGCCTCCGCCGCCTGGAATTCGAGAAGACCTGCACCCAGAAGACGGACGGCAAGTTCTGCGTCCTCACCCTCGTGGACGGCGAAAAGATCCGCGTCAGGAGCAAGAGCTGCCCGGAGCGCTTCTACGATGCCGATTTCATGGATCTGGTGGTTGTTCCCGCAGACCTTGGCGAATACGAAATCATCAACCTCGGAGCAGAGCCCGTAAGGGTTCACAAGACTCTCCTCAGGCCCGGTTACGAAGATGTTGAACTCTAAGGAATACCGTCTCCTGGACGTGGGCGGCACCTATATCAAGCGCCCCAGCCTGCAGCCCGTTCCCGTGAATTCTTCGGGGAGCAGGGAGGAGATTGCATCGGCATTCAGGAAGGCAGTCGGGAACACTGAAGGGCTCAAGGGCATCGGAATAGCGATTCCCGGTCCATTTGATTTCTCGAACGGCATTTTCAGGATGGACCACAAGTTCGCCGCCGTAAAGGGCGAGGACTTCCGCTCGCTTGCAGGGGTGCCGGAAAACATCGGCATACGGTTTATCCACGATGTGAATTCAGTTCTGGAAGGCGCTATAAGGATGATGGGGCTCGAAGGGCAGAATACAGCCCTGGTGAGCCTTGGAACGGGGCTTGGCTTCTCCCTTGCAATTGACGGCAAGGTACGTTACGGCCCCACACTCTCCCCTGCCGATGTCATCTGGAACATGCCCTGGGAAGGCGGAATCCTGGAAGACAAGGTGAGCGCGAGGGGCCTCAGGAACATATACGGAGAGCTTGGCGGTGACTCCAACGACTCTGCAGCCTCCATAGCCATCAAGGCATTCTGCGGCGAAAGGGATGCCCTCGAAGCGTTCAGCATCATGGGAGAACATATCGGCAGGGCCCTCAAGGAGATACTTGCACCATGGGATGTGAAAACCCTGCTGTTTGCAGGACAGGTTTCACGCTCCCTCGTTCTCATGGAAGATTCCATCAGACAGTATCTGGGGAATAAAATGCGCATGACACTTGTTCCGGACAATGCCGTATATGAAGGCATTTCCACTCTGTTTGAAAACTGATTGTATTAGTATATGAGAAACTTCAACAAAATTCTGCTGGCGGCAGTCCTGGGGATATTGCTTCCTCTCACTGCCCTTGCACAAAGCCGCGAGGTGAAGGGTACCGTCATCGACGAGACGGACCAGCCCGTTGCCGGCGCCTTTGTGACGGTAAAAGGTGAGACTCGAGGCGCCATGACCGACGGCGCCGGCAAGTTCACCATCAGCGTAAAATCCAGCGATGTGCTCATCGTGAGTTTCCTGGGATACGGGGATGAAGAAGTGCCCGTCGGAAGCCAGAAGGACATCCTCGTCAAAATGGTCCCCCAGGAAAACCAGCTGGAGGAGGTCGTGATGGTTGCATATGGTGCCCAGAGAAAGGCTTCCGTCATCGGTTCCATCGCCTCGGTTGACATGGAACAGCTCAAGGTTCCGGTTGGCCAGCTTTCCTCCACCCTTGCCGGTAAGCTTGCCGGTATCGTGGTCATGCAGCACACAGGTGAGCCCGGCGCCGGTGCCGACTTCTGGATCCGTGGTATGAACACCTTCGGAGCAAACAGCAAGCCTCTTGTGCTGGTAGACGGCGTCGAGCGCGACATGGACCTCGTGGATGCCGATGATATCGCATCGTTCTCCATCCTCAAGGATGCAACCGCAACAGCCCTTTACGGTGTCCGCGGTGCAAACGGTATCGTCCTCATCACCACCAAAAGAGGCTCCGAGTCCAAGCCCAAGATCAATTTCAAGGCCGAAACCGGCATGGTAACCCCCACAAGGCTTCCCGAACTTGCAAGTGCGTCCGAGTGGATGGACTATTACAACGCCATCTACACGGACAGCGGCGGCGAAGCCCCCATCTCCGACTACCAGAGACAGATGTACCTGAGCGGCGCAGACCCTGACTTCTACCCCACCGTAGACTGGATTCACACCATCTTCAAGGAGAGGTCAACGTCCTCCAGGGTAAATCTCAGCGTCACCGGCGGCACCAAGAACGTAAGATACTATGTGGGAGGCAATTATTACAAGGAAGACGGTATCTTCAACACCAACCAGGACCGCTACGACGCCGGCATGAGCTTTGACAAGTTCAGCTTCCGCTCCAACGTGGACATCAACATCTCCAAGTCCACCACCCTGGGCCTGAGCCTGTCCAACCAGTTCACTGACACCAACTCACCAAGGAACGACCGCAATGAGATATACGCACGCACCCTGGCTGCATCCCCGGTGGGAATCGTGACGGTCTATTCCGACGGCACCCTTACCCTTCCGGAGCAGGGATACAACCCATGGAATCTCCTCAACAGCCTTGGTTACCGCACCATCAAGAACAACGTAGCCCAGGCCACAATGTCCCTGACGCAGGACTTCTCGGACATCATCACCGAAGGTCTCCAGGCCAATATCAAGTTCAGTTGGGACGCCCAGAATTCCACAACGGTTTACAGAGCCATTTCCCCCGCATACTCAAGGGCTACCGGACGCGATGCCGACGGAAACCTGGTATTCAAATCCATCAGCGGCGGCAACAATTACATGACTCTCTCCAGCTCCAATACCGGATGGAATACCATGAATCTGGAGGCCTCCGTGAATTATGAGCGCACATTCGCAAATGTGCACAGGGTGAGCGGAATGTTCCTCTACAACATGAGGACCCGTACCAACAATGTGCCCGGAGGCTCGTATATCGGCGCTTTCCCCTACAAGCACATGGGTATAGCCGGCCGTGCCACCTATTCATATTCCGATCGTTACTTTGCGGAAGTGAACTTCGGTTACAACGGTTCCGAAAACTTTGCTCCTGGACACCGCTTCGGTTTCTTCCCTTCCCTGGCAGTGGGTTATCTGATAAGCAACGAGCCATGGTGGGCGTCTCTGAAAGACATCGTGACCAGCCTCAAGTTCAAGGCATCCTACGGAAAGGTGGGCAATGATGAAATTGGCGGAAGCCGGCGTTTTGCCTACAACACCACCATCAACACATCTGCTAACGGAGCCCTGTTCGGAGACACTCCGACATCCAAGGGTGGTATAACCACGGGTGACTACGGCAACCCTGCTGTTTCATGGGAAGAGGCCACGAAGTCCAATGCCGGATTTGAGCTTACGCTCCTGAAGGATATCCGCTACATCCTGGACTTCTTCTACGACAGGCGCGATGGCATTTTCATCGAAAGGCAGTCCACCCCCTCAGCCGTGGGTATCAATGTAAACCAGTACGTCAATATCGGCAAGATGAAGAACCAGGGCTTTGACATGACCCTGGAGTATGACCACACCTTCGGGAACGGTCTCTTCGTATCGGCCCGCGGCAACTACTCCTTCAACCGTAACAAGATCCTGTATAATGACCAGCCGGACCAGGTATGGAAATACCAGAACACTGCGGGCTTTGCCTTCCAGCAGCAGTTCGGCCTCATTGCCGAAGGCCTCTTCAAGGACGAGGAAGACATCGCCTCCTGGCCAACCCAGCAGTTCGGCTCGGTCCATCCCGGAGACATCAAGTACCGTGACATCAACGGCGACGGCGTCGTGAACACCTACGACAAGGTTGCCATCGGCTACACCGTTGTCCCTGAGATCAACTACGGCTTTGGCGTAAGCCTCGGCTTCAAGGGCTTCGACGCCTCAGTCTTCTTCAGCGGAGTGGGACACGTCACCCGCATCATCACCGGCAACAACCTCTTCGGCGCCACCGCCGACATCAAGTATGAGGGGCAGATCTTTGCCGATGTAGCCCGCAACCGCTGGACTCCCGACAACCCCGACCCCAATGCTCCCTACCCCCGTCTTTCCCTTGAGAAGGTGACCAACAACCAGCAGGCATCCACCTACTGGCAGAAGGACATGAGTTTCATGCGCCTGAAGAACGCAGAACTGGGATATACCCTTCCCAAGAATCTCACCAAGAAGATGGGACTGTCTACGACCCGCATCTACCTGCAGGGTGTAAACCTCCTCACTTTCTCCAAGTTCAAGCTGTGGGATCCCGAGCTTGCCACCGCAAACGGCAGCGCCTATCCCAACATCAGGTCCTACAGCATTGGTCTCAACCTTAATTTCTGATACTATGAAAAAGTACATTGCCATACTTGCAGCACTCCTTACACTCAGTGCATGCGATTCTTACTTTGACATAGACTTCCAGGACCAGGCCAACCTCCCCGAGATTTTCTCAAAGAAAAACACCACGGAGAGCTATCTGGCACACCTGTACTCATATCTTCCCCATGACGAGGACACCCACAAGGGCACAGGATATGTAATCCCGCGCTCCGATGAAGGCCTGTTCGGCTTCCTCGGTTACGGCCCGTTCAACAAACTGCGCAGCGGAGACTACAATACCGCAGCTACCGGCGACGTGGTCGAGTACAATGTGTGGAAAAGGATGTACGTCGCCATCCGTCAGTGCACCATTTTCATAGACAATGTAGACCTTGACCGTGAAGACACTCCGGCGGTGAAAGCAGCCATGAAGGCCGAAGCCCGCTTCCTGAGGGCATACTACTATTTCTGCCTGTTCCGCCAGTACGGCCCCGTCATTATCTGGGGCGACGCCCTGGCTCCGGAAGATGCAGAAGGCGACAAGCTAGACCGCAACACCGTGGACGAGAATGTCAGCTTCATCGTCAGCGAACTTGACAGGGCAGTCCAGGACCTCCCTTATGAGATAAAGGAAATCGGAGCCAACGATTCCTGGACCGGACGTGCCACCAAGGGTGCCGCAATGGCCCTCAAGGCAAGGGTTCTCCTTTATGCAGCTTCTCCTCTATACAACGGGCAGGACGGCGGCAGGCTTACCGGCATCTTCTCTGCCAAGACCAACATTGACGGAAAGCAGATTTTCGCCGCATACGATGCCTCCAAGTGGGAGAAGGCCGCACAGGCTGCAAAGGATGTGATCGACCTGAACCGCTATTCGCTCTGCTCCAGCACAGGAGGAAGCACGGACCTTCAGAAGGCTGCATCGGCATATCAGAATGTCTTCTTCGAGCGCTGGAACAGTGAGACCATCTGGGGCTGGTGGCATCTCGGAATCGGTCACTCTGACGGCGGCTTTGCAACTTGGATCGGCGCTACCGGCTCTTTCATGTACTGCACCATTCCGGACTTCCCGGAGGTCACAACGTCCTACCGTCCCCTCCAGGCATATACTCCTTCGCTCAAGATGGTCGACGCATATCCAATGGCGGCAAGCGGCCGATATCCCGTCGTGGGCTACCAAAAGAGCGGAAGGTTCAACGACCTCTCCAAACCCCTTGTAGACCCTCTTTCAGGCTACTCCGCAACGGGTTGGGAAGATAATTACACTCAGCCTCTGGACGCCGACTGGGCCCCCGCCTTCAAGGCTCACAAAAGCACCGTGGGACGTGACGCCCGTTACTATTCAAGCATCGTCCCAAACGGTTATTACTGGCCAAGCGACAAGATCAAAAAGCGCTGGACAAGCTACAAATCCAGCTCTGCAACGGTTCCTGTACAGAAATTTGAATCAGCAGCCCTCAACTGGGTTGGATACGCCTGCCGCCGCTGGTACAAGGCGAATACCGCCTTTGCAACCGGAGCGGACTTCACCGGCGCACAGCGCTACGTCTACCCCACATTCCGCCTTGCGGAAATATACCTGAGCTATGCCGAGGCCTGCAACGAAAAGGCCGACCGCGACGTCGACGAGGCCATCACCTATCTTGACAAAGTCCGTTCAAGAAGCGGCCTTAACAGCATCCGCGACGCATACAGCGAAATCAATTTCAACAATGCCGATGCAACCACCACCATCGCCGGCGTTACCAAGACCAACAAGGAATGGCTGCGCTGGTTCATCCTCCAGGAAAGATGGTGCGAGTTCGGCATGGAGGCAATGCGTCATTACGACATGTGCCGCTGGCTGCGCGCAGAGGACGAGTACCCTGCAGCCCCCTGGACCCTTAACATGGCCTCTGAAACTTATGAAGGGGTATATGAGAGGGTGAACAACGTAATGCCAATGGACAACGCAGACTTCCACTACCGTGACTATTTCTATCCCATCATCTCCACGCAGCTTGCAGAGATGGTGAACTTCACTCAAAACCCCGGTTGGGAATAGGCCTATGAAAAAGAGTATAGCAATATTAGCAGTCCTTGCACTTGCGACATCCTGCATCGAGGACTCCAGGAACAACAATATGGTGGACGATTCCCTCTCGCTTGTGTACGACGAGGTTGTGGTGCCCGTGTCAGTCTATGCCGGGTCCCAGAAGGTAACCGTGCTCAAGTCCGGAAAGGGGGCCAAGGCCGCGACTGCAACGCTGGCAGTTTCTCCCGAAGCCATGAAGAAGTACAACACGGCTGAAGAGACCGCGTTCAAGGCTCTCCAGGCACATTACAGTTTCTCCGGCACAACAGTGAGTTTCCAGCCATCAGAGGCCACCAAGAGCGTATCCCTTACATGGGACCCGGCCGATGTTTCCAAGGTCATTACCGACGGGAACAACGTCATCCCGGTTGTCATTTCCGAAAAGAGCGACGGAATAGAAATCAATGAGAACAGGAATCTCGTTCTCCTGAACATCCTGAACTCCACCGTGAGCCTCGCTTCCAGCGGCTCTACCGTTGTCGCCAAGGAAGTGGCCACCGAAGACGGAGAAGTATCCGTCAAGATAGGGCTCGACAACGTGATGCCGAAGGACCTGAACGTGAAGCTCGCTGTCGACAACAGCCTTGTAAGCGCATACAATGCCGAAAAGGGAACGTCCTATTCACAGTGTCCCGACGGCTATGTCCAGATTCCGTCCGAAGGTGCGACCATCACCGCAGGGAGCAGCGACGTATTCTGCAACCTCACGCTCAAGACATCGGCACTGTTCCAGCCTAACGGGAAAATGATGGACTTCCGCACGCTTGTGGTTCCTATCAAGATAAGTTCCACGGACGAGACCGGCGTCATCATTGCCGACAAGGTATACTACCTCCTTGTAAACTCTCCTTTCGCAGGGGCAGGTATTAGCCGCATATGGGGAAGGTATTCCGCTTCAGGCTATTGGGCGGCCGCCTATGGACTTCCTTCAGGTGCAGACCGCAACCTTGCACTTGACCAGAACTGGGTTTATCTGCCGTATGCAATTGGCGGAACGGTTGCAAAGATTACAGCCATCAGCGTAAACGACCCTGAAAACAAGAGGGAAGTGAATACGACCGGATTCGTAAACGGCACCATCACCACCGCCTGCGTGCGTACCATCGACAAGGGCGACGGCACCATGATGCTCATAGCTTCCGGTGCTGCAGAGAACAGCTTCGCCTTCTATGCCTGGGAAAATGGAATTGACAATCCCCCGACCGTTTTCTCCCTCGAATGCACATGGCGCCGCGGCGGAGACCGTTTCGAATACCATGGCACATGGAAGGACGGCGTGCTCTATGTCCACGCCTATCAGGGGCGTTTTGCAACCAGATACAAAGTGGAAAACGGGGCGTTCGTAAGCAAGGAAGACGGTTCGTTCAACGGAACCAAACGTACGCTGGTCAATATGACTGCCGGAGACACCGGTTTCGGCGGTTTCTATCAGTATCCCGGACAGGACCAGATGGTATTCACAACGTCCGATGTATCCGCCTTTATAACCATGAAGGACAGCTATGTCGACCCCGGTGACGGCCAGAAAGCCTGGGAAACTGCACGTGAAGAGTTCCCCGGAGCCGACATGACCTGGGGATACCGCACCTTCACTTACCGCGGAGAGAAGTACATCGCCTACACGGCAATCGACAAGGACGATGACCTCAAGGAGGACGGTATCACTACCTACACCACCAAACAGCGGGCAAGGCTTGTCGTAGTCAGGGACAAAGGCAGTTTCAAGGCATCCCTTCTCGGAGACAACAAGGATATTTTCTTCGAAGCACCGCTCCAAGGCGAGAAATTTGAAGATATCGCAGCGGCTCCTCCGGCATCGGCCCAGGGAGACTGCGCCGTGATGGTCCTTGACGACAAGGTCCTCATCGCGGCCGGTGTCCAGGGAATAGGCCTGAGCGTATTCAAGATGGAATAATGAAAAACAGGCTTCCGGCAGTACTCATGCTCCTTCTTGCCATTTCGTGTGGCAGGAAGGAGAAAGAGTATGTAGGAGAGCCTGCAATCCAGCTTACGGTTGGCAGCGTAAGCCATTCCGGAGCCACGATTTCCGTGCAGAGCCTCTTTGCCGATGAAGTCTACGTCCTTGCCGGCTTCCCAGGGGCCACCCCCGCTGCCGATGAGATCATCTCCTCCGGAGAAAAGGCACAGGACGGTTCCGTCCAGCTCAAGGGCCTCATGCCGGGCATGAAGTATTCGGCATACGGAATAGGCAGGAAGGGAGACAGGCTTTCGAAGGTTGAAAAGGCCGATTTCACCACAGCCATCGAGGCCGGAGACCTCTACCCTTACGAAAAAGGCCGTAACGGATCGCCCTTCTTTGCCGATATAACCCTCTGCACGGGCGGCGGGGTGCCCAACAGCAACTACTGGTTCAGCATACCCGAGACATGGGACAAGGACCGCTTTGCCCCGCACGTGAGCTACTCCGATTCCGACGGCGAGCACTGGCTCTTCGAGGCCTTCCTCGCCATCACGGGCATAGACCCGGACGGAAAGAACTTCGGCATAAACAACAACGGAAGGGTATCGGCAAACCAAACATCATGGGCGAATCTGGCAGAATACTGGGCGGGCGAAAACGGAGCTTTCAAGGCCCTTGACGATGCCATCGCCGATGCCGCCGCCCGCATAGGGTCGGCTCCCTCAAAGCGCTATGCCGTGATGGTGATGCCGGACCCGGTAATGTTCGAAAGGTACTCGGACAAGAACTCCTCTACAAGCTACTGGGGAGCCCTGGACGGCAATCTCCTGGATTTCTCAAGGATTGAAGACCAGGTAAAGGCGCTTGAGTGGTACATAGACCTTGTAAGGGAAAAATTCAACTCACTCGGATGCAAGTATCTTGAACTGGGTGGCTTCTACATCCTTTCAGAGGAACTTGTGGCAACACCCGGCGGCTGGAATTACCAGTACAAACGCTGGGACCGCATACTCCCCCGCATCGGCGAATACCTTGACGCCCGTAACGAAGGCCTCTACTGGATACCTTATCTGACCGCCGACGGTACAGACATCTGGAAATCGCTGGGCATTACCTATTCCTGGCTCCAGCCCAACCGTTACTGGGACTACAACAATGACAAACCCATGTCCGAATCCGTAAAAAAGATAAGGCAGCTTGGGATGGGCATGGAACTGGAATTCGAGTACTCCATGGTTGAGAGCGTAATGAAGACTCCGGGCATCATGGGGCCGGACGGCGCCGGAAACTATGTGTTCTCCCTCAAGGATGTTCCCTCACTGCGTTCCCGTTTCAGGGAATACATGGACGGATTCAAATCCGGCGGCCTGTATGGCAAGGAAAGGATAGCGCTATATTCAGGTTCCAACGCGATGTGGCAGCTTGCCACGTCAAAAGAGCCCGGGGATATTGAAATGTACCTGGAACTTTGTAACTTTATCAGTCAAAACCCCCTCAGAAAATGAGAAAGCTCATACTGCTATTCTGCAGCCTTGCACTTCTTGGCTGCGGCGCTCCAAAAAACACCGGACACAAGAGTCCGGAACCCCGCCGTTTCTCAGACCTCACCCTTGTCGGGTACTGGCACAGGGAACCGCACATGTGGGATGCGGCACGTTTTGCCCCACACGTGAGCTGGAAGGCACCGGATGGGAAGGAGCAGTGGCTGTTTGAGGGCTTCCTCTTCCTGGAAGGCAGCGACTGGATGCACGGGCGCACCTTCGTGCTGGGACCGGGGAAATCGGCAGCAAAGTCAGAGTGGCAGTACCAGCTGAATCTGTGGCTGGGGCCTGACGGGTGCGTTTCAGAACTTGAAAAGGCGTGTGCTTCAGTGGCTTCCAGGATTGGGAATCCGCCTTCCAAAAGGGGCGTAATTATCGGCATACCCGACGCCATAATGTTCGAGACATTCTCCGACAAACAGTCCTCTACGGTTTATTGGGGAGACGGCCTGGACTTCGCCTCGGTGGAAGACCGGCTCAAGGCACTGTACTGGTACATTGACAGTGCCAGGAAGATGTTTGCCGATCTCGCTCCCAAGTACCTTGAACTATCTGGATTCTATATCACTTCAGAGGAGATTTACCTTCCCTGGGACATAGACGTAAACTGCAAATACAAGAACTGGGACGTGATTGCCCCGGCGCTTTCGGAATACTGCCATTCAAAATGCGAGGGCCTCTACTGGATACCTTATCACATGGGTCCAGGACACAAGTACTGGAAACAGATAGGAATAGACCAGGCGTGGATGCAGCCCAACTGGTACTGGGATTACAAGACCCCAGGCGAGCCGCACCCCTTTGCAAAGACGATGTCGGCCATCAAGGAAAACGGCATGGGCATGGAGCTGGAATTCGAGTATTCCTGCGTTGCAGACCAGATGAAAGACGGAGCCCTTGGCCCCGACAGCTTTGGGAAGCTCACATTCACAGCCGCCGATGTTCCCGCCCTTCAGGACCGCGTACGGCACTATATGCAGGAATACAAAGATGCCGGACTTTACGGCACCGGTTCCATTGCGCTGTACAGCGGCTCCAATGCCCTTACGCAGCTTGCAACCTCTCCGGACGCATCCGACCACGCGCTGTATGACGAACTCTGCGAGTTCATCATAGGTAACCGTGAAATGCAAAGAGCTAAGTAGCAGCTACTTACGCAAAAGCCCCACGTCATTTTAACCTTGAGGAGAATGCATAAAACATTAAATATCAGCAAATTACATTTCACGCTCTTTGCCGCACTCATGACGGTGTGCTGTACATCGGCTCCCCCTAAGGCTGCTGAAGAGCTGATATTCCTCGAAGAGGCCAGGATAGTCAAGGAGAATTTATACGCATCCGTCAGTCTCGAGACCGGAAACCTGATGTCACTGGGAAGGATGGACAGCGAATTTAACTATGCTGGAGACCGCGGTCTCTGGAGGCTGTACTACAATACCCCGGACAGGAAGGAAATTGAGATTACACCTGCCGAGGCCGAGCCGGTTGTGAAAATGGCCGGAGACACCATATACATAGACTACAGCTCCCTTGCAGGAAAGGCATTCGGGCTGCATCTCAGAATATGGATAGAGGAAGGAGAGGTAAGATTCGGGGCCTCCCTTGAGAACAATGAGCCGCATACCATAATACGCGAGCTGCAGTATCCGTTAATAGGCAACCTGCAGATTCCGGAAGACTATAAACTGCTAACCACACACACCGGAGGACAGATATTTGACAATCCGGTCTGGAAGATTTCAAACGTGGACGTGAGACCGCTCTACATGACTCCGGCGCAGAAGTTCCGCCAGTATGATCTGCAGTATCCGCGCAACGCCGCCTCCAACTGCTTTGCCTTTGTAGGTACGGAAGACGGACTCTACTTCGGCTCCCACGACACCAGCCTACAGCAGACCTGGCACGGACTCAGGACATACCCGGACGAGGGTACCATCGGCCACCAAACTCAGGATTTCAAGCACCTGGAAGCAGGATTTTACCGCTATCCAAACGCCATGTACGGAGATGAGTGGAGCAATGACTGCTCCGTGGTAGTCCCTTACAAGGGTGATTGGACGGCCACTTCGCGTATCTACCGCAGCTGGGCCGACACATGGTGGCATCACGCCGCCGTTCCGGAATGGGTACAGGAAATGACAGGATGGCAGCGGATAATATTCAAGCATCAGTACGGGGAGTATCTCAGAAAGTATTCAGACCTTCCCGGACGCATTTTCAAGGCCGGCGAGAGCGTGGGCTGCAATGCCGTCCTTGCATTCGGCTGGTGGAAGGAGGGGATGGACAACGGTTATCCCAACTACACCGTTGACGACACCCAGGGCGGAGACGCCGCATGGAAGGCTGCCATCAAGGAGTTCAGGGACAAGGGCGGAAGGCTCCTCCTCTACTATAACGGCCGCCTCATCGATGTGGAGAGCGGTTTCTACCGCTCCGGCGGCGGCTCACGCGTTGCCAACAAGGACAATACCGGCCGTGAGTTCACAGAGCACTACAAGTTCACCGGCGAAGGCACCACACTTGGCTACTACGACTCCCGCACCTTCGTCATTGCCGACATGTCAAAGCGCGAATGGCGGGACCAGCTTGTACAGTGGGCCGACCGCGCCATGGACTACGGCGCCGACGCCGTCTTCTACGACCAGCTAGGCGTCGCCGAGGAGTTCCCCAACTGGGACCTTTCCCGCGAATATCCCGTCCAGGATATCTTCACGGGCAGGTACAAGGCCGAAACCCTGAAGGAGATCCGCGACCACATAAAAGCGAAGAACCCCGAGTTCGCCCTTGGAACCGAATGGCTTTCAGACTGTACGTCACAGTTCTGCGACTTTGTGCATATCGTAGAGTTCACTGCCCTCCCGGAGAGTTTCCCGGAGTGGTTCCGCTACACCTTCCCGGAAGTAATCTGGAGCGACCGCTGCGTGCGTGACGACAACGATGTTCCCCGCCGAGTGAACAACACCCTCCTCAAGGGCCTCCGCAACGACATCGAAGTCTTCCGCTGCCGTGGGCTCATCGACGAAACGCCTGTATATCAGGAACATCTTGCCAAAATCAACAAGCTCCGTCACCAGTATCCGGACCTTCTCCTCAAGGGCCGATATACCGCCACGGACGGATTCACCTGCAGTAATCCGGACCTTACCGCCCGCAGCTACACCAGTGGAAACCGCATCGCCGTAGTGGTGACTAACCTTGGAGACAAGCGCGCCGGCGGCAAGATCTCCGTCCCCGGATGCAAGTCACAATCAGTAAAACTTGGAAAGAATGAAATTGCAGTACTTGTTTTTAGCCGCGATTAGCATAGCCGCCTGCGGGAGCAGTGCAAAAGAGACTGAAAAAAAGAACCTGGAAAGCCCTTCGGAACTGCGTGTAACCGTAAATACCGATGACGCCGAGGCAACCCTGAGCTGGAAAGACAATGCCTCCGGTGAGACAGGCTACTATGTCTTCAAGGACAACGGCAACGCCCCATACCAGACTCTTCCGGAGAATTCCGAATCCTATACTTTCCGGGATCTCACCCCCGGAAAGAGCTATACCTTTGGCGTACAGGCCTACGGGGACATGGTCTTTTCAAAATTGGTTTGGGCCGAGACGGCCTCCATTCCTGAACCCGACCCCAATCCGATAGATGCCGTCACTTTTACATGGACTGAGGTCACCGGCCTTGGGCTTCCTGCATCCGTGAAGATATACAAGACCGAGGACAAACTGAACGGCCGCAATTTCAATGCATGGTATGCCGTTGCTTCTACCAAAGATGTAGATTTCAAGGTGCTGTATCCAGGGGCCAAGAACTACAAGACCATCGACACTCAGGCCCAGGAAGCAGGAAACTGCCTCGTACTCGTTAATGGAGGCATATTCGGCGGCAGCGGAAAGCCCAACGGCCTTGCTGTATGCGATGGCGTCCAGACTCCATGGTTCCGCGTAGAGGATGACAACTGGGACGTTGACCGCCAGTACTGGGGACCCGACAGCAGACTTCACACAGTCTCACGGGCAATGATGGGCGTTGACGCTGATGGAGTGCCCGGAGTCTACTGGTCCTATACCCCTTCACACGGGACGGTATATGTATATGGAGAGCCGATTCCGTCAGTCGCCGGAGAGTCCGTCAAACAGGGTGGCACGGACACATATCCATGCAAGCGTTCCGAATGGGAACCCTACAACGCCATAACCTGCGGCCCAATGCTGCTTATCAATGGACGATGCCCCATCAATGATAAAAAGTCCGCCAAAGGCTACTGGGAGACTAATTACGAAATGTGGGCCGACGACATCTATGGCGTAGACCAACGTGCAGACCGCACCGCTGCCGGCTATCTTGAAGACGGCCGCATCATTCTTCTTGTTGCCGACGGCAGGATAACCGCATCCCAGGGCGCCACAACCCTTGAGATGGCATCCATCATGAAGGGTCTTGGCTGCGTCGGCGCCATCAACCTGGATGGCGGCGGCTCCACAGGCATGTGGGCCGGAGGAAGTCATCTTAATGACCAGACCGGCGGCAACCGCAAGATACTCACGACAATCGGCTTCTTCTCCAAATGAAATTACTCTTAGTACTGGCGCTTGCCCTCAATCTCATTCCCGCTCCGGTGAGGTACTCTCCGGAAAAGGACAAGACATGTTTCCGCAAGGAGATAGCATCCCTTGAGCCCTGGCAGCAGAAAGAAGCCTACAGGATTACGGTCAAAGGCAAGAAGGTAAAGGTCGAAGCCGTCACGAAAGAAGGTAAGTTCAGGGCAAAAGCCACCCTGGAGCAGCTCAAAGCCATGGGAGAACTCCCGCAGGGAACCATTTTCGACTATCCCAGATTCCGCCACCGCGGAATCATGATAGACGAATCCAGAAGCTTCAAAGGGAAGGAATTCCTCAAGAAGCAGATGGACGCAATGGCACTCCTGAAGCTGAACGTCCTCCACATCCACCTGGACGACAGCGCCGGCTGGAGGATAGAATCATCGGCATACCCGGACCTTACCGCAAAGACCGCCTGGAGAGTGGGCCGCACCTACCACGAATGGGAGGCCGGGAAGTATAAGTTCACATCGGCCGATGACCCCGAAGGCTACGGCGGCTGCTACTCCCCTGCCGATCTCCGCGAACTGGTAGCCTACGCTGCAGAGCACTATATCAACATTATCCCGGAAATTGAGATGCCCGGCCACAGCATGGAGGTGGGATATGCATACCCTGATGTGCTGTGCGTTCTGGAAAACGGCAAGCGCTGCACCGGCGCCTGGGATTTATGTCCCGGGTCCGAAGCCACTTTCAAGCTCTTGGAAGCTGTTTTGAAGGAGGTCATGGACATTTTTCCTTCACCATACATCCATATCGGCGGGGATGAAGCCACCATGAAGACCTGGCCGCTTTGCGTGAACTGCCGAAGGCGCATGGAGGAAGAAGGATTCACCGACGTGAAACAGCTCCAGGGCTATCTGGTCCGAAGGATAGAAGCGTTCGTCCGGAGCCGCGGAAGGCAGATTATCGGCTGGGATGAGATACTTGAAACCGGAGTGCCGGAAGAGGCCGTCGTACAGAGCTGGAGAGGTGTTTCCGGAGGGGAAAAGGCCAATGCCATGGGGCATGAAGTGGTGATGTCCCCAAACAGCCATCTGTACCTTAACTACTACCAGGACCTTATCCGCAAGGAGCCCCGCGCGGTTGGAGAACTTACATCGCTGCGTCATGTATACAGCTATGAGCCCGTTGCCGAAGGAATGGACGAGTCACTTGTTCTTGGCATGCAGGGAAATCTATGGTGCGAACTGGTTCCAACCGTAGAGCATGCAGAGTATATGCTTTACCCACGGGCTTTCGCCATTGCGGAAAGAGCCTGGAGTCCTGCCAGCGTAAGGGATCCCCTGGAATTCAGGGACAGGGCAAGGAAACTTGTGGGAGTCCTGAGGACCAAGGGGTACAACACCTTTGACATGGATAACGAATCAGAGCTCGCACAGAGCGGGTACCGCACATTTGACGCTTTTGAAAAAGCCAAATTGCAAGGTTCCAAATAATTGATTATCTTTGAATCGCCATGACAGTAAAGATTGACAGCAGCCTCAAGAATTCCATTTACAGGCAGATAGTAGACCAGGTGGAACGCGGAGCCAGGGACGGCTCCCTGAAGGCGGGAGAGATTCTCCCGTCAATGAATGCCATGGCCGCGGAATACGGAATTTCCAGGGAGACTGTCAAGAAAGCCTATGGCGTCCTGGTGGGCAAAGGCATCATCGAGTCCCGTCACGGCAAAGGTTTCTACGTCAAAGACCTGTCAAGCGGCGCCAGAACAGAGGTTCTGGTCCTTTTCGACAAGTTTTCCCTGTACAAGCAGATACTGTACAACTCCTTCGCCGACCATCTTGGCTCTAAGGCAGAGATTACAATCCTGAATCACGACCAGAATCCGGACCTTCTGGAATACTTCCTGGACAATCATCTGGACAGGTATGACTACTATGTGGTGGCGCCTCACTTCCCGATGGACACTGAAACCCAGAAAAGGGTTGTCAGGCTCCTGTCAAGGATTCCGGTGAAGAAACTCATTCTCATCGATCACCTGCAGCCCGGTCTCCGCGGCAATTTCGGGGCTGTTTATCAGGACTTTGAGAATGATATCTGCGACGGCTTGTACCAGGGCATAGACGGTCCTTTCAAGACAAAGCGCATGAGGGTTATAACCCTTCCCACTTCACTGTACGGCAGCGTAATCTGCAAAGGTATCGAACGTTTTGCCGGTGGAAACGGACTGCAACTGGAATTCTTGTCTTCGGTCCCGGAGGACATCGCTCCCGGAGACACCTTTGTAATCCTGAACTCCCAGCTGGACAACGGCCTTGTTGGCCTGTCCAGGAAGATTACGGAAACCGGGCTGGAAACCGGCAAGGACGTCTTCATCATCTCCTATAACGAAGACCCCACCGACGAACTCATCCTGGGCGGCCTCACCACCGTATCCACAGACTTCCCCATGATGGGCCGCATCGCCGCCGACATGATCCTCACCCGCCAGCTCACCAAGGTCCACAATCCCTTCAGGATGACCCGAAGGCATACTTTCTGACAAGTTCACCCACTCGTTTCCCGCGCCCGGACACCGAACCCCCCGTTTTCGTGCCCGAGCCGTCGTTTTTTATGCGCCAGGACACCGAAACACTCGTTTCCGTGCCCGAGAGGTTGTTTTGTAAAAGTTTTCCAGTGAAGGTATTGCCTTTTATATAATTATTACTAAATTTGCAGATGATACCACAGTGTACCACACTTGAAACAACATATTAACCTAATAAAAAAGCTTATGAAACGTTTTGCAAAGTCCATTTTCGCTCTTGGCGTTGCTGTTCTTGCATTCGCCGCCTGCGAAAAGAAACAGGAACCCGTTGAAGAGCCCGTAAAGTACACTCTTTCGGGAGACAACGCATTCACAAACATGGAAGCAACAGTGAAAGTCACTGCAGACAAAGCCGCAACCGCAGACGTCCAGGTGACCATCACTCTTGACAAAGCCACTTCATTCCCCCAGGATGTCCTCGAATTCCCCGGCACAGTAAAAATTGCAAAGGGAGCAAAAGAGGCTTCTGCCAAAGTAAAGCTGCTCAGCACCGACGCCCTTGAACCCGGCAAGGAGTACAAGGCCGTTTTTGGCGCATCAGTTGCCGACGTCGCACTCACCGGCAATGTCACCATCACCTACACCAAGCCGGACCTCAACGGCAAATGGTCAGTAATCGGCCTTGGAGGCAACTGGAATGACGATATCGCCATGACGGAAGCCGGCAACGGCTGGTACGAGGCAACCGGACTTGTAGCAAAGGACAATGACGAATTCAAATTCCGCCGCGACGGAGCATGGGACCTTGCATACGGCCTTGCAGCTGCAGGCGCCCCCGAACTTGACACGGAATTCGCCGTCACAGACGCTCCCGGCTCACCCAATATCGGCATTGCTGCAAAGGGCGTTTACACCCTCTCTGTAAATCCCAATGCCAAACTCGCAAAGATTGTCAAGACCGGTCTTGCACCCATAACCCTCGCTGATATTGCAGCTCTCGCAACTGCCGACGGTGCTCCTTTTGCAGGTGCAATCAAGGATGTTGTCGTAACTTATGTAAGCGGATCCAACACCTTCGTGACCGACGGTGAAAGCAACCTCCTCATCTATGTCAAGGGCCTCAATCTCGCTGCCGGCAGCGTCCTCAACGGCGAAGTTGAAGGTACCGTAAAGGATTTTAACGGCCTTCCCGAAATCAGCGCTATCACCTCTGACTTCAGCAGAATTACTGTCACAGAGGGTACAGCACCCGAACCCGAGACCATGACAGTCGCCCAGATTCTTGCCAATTTTGACAAGATCATCAGCAAGCGCGTAAAGGTCACCGGCCTCTCCACTGCTGCCGATATCCAGAAAAAGGGTACATACACCGTAGCACAGGGCACAGACGAAATCAAGTTCTACACCTACGACCTCAAGAATACCATCGAGGCAGGATCGACCTTTGATGTCGTCGGTATTGTAACTCCCTTCAAGACAGACAAGCAGATCAAGATCTTCGAAGAAGCTTCCATCTCCAACGTCGTAGCGCCTGTGAAAGTCCCCGCACTTGAAAAAGTATGGGAATGGAAATCCACTGCCGACGCTCTTTGGACGGCCAACGTTACGGCCATTTCCATCACTCATCCCGATGGCTACGGCATGGCCCGCGGCCTTGCCATGGATGATGAATACATCTACCTGCCCAAGTCTTCCGCTTATGCTGCAATAGCAGCCGTAAAAATCGCCGATCCCACAACACAGGTAAAGGGTAACGTAACAGGAGTTGATGCAGGCGACACCTTCAAGTCCTCCTTCGTACGCATGATCAAAAATACCGATCCCGCTGTAAACGGTGGCAAGGATGTCCTCCTCATGAGCAACCTCAGCGCTGCAAACGGTGGCAATATCGTCATCTACGCATACAATAACGGCATCGAAGCTGCACCTATCAAACTTGCACAGTTTGCCTGGGACAGCGCCAACAATGTTGAAGATTGGCGCCGTTACGGAGACCGTTTCTATGTAACCGGCACATGGCAGGACGGCAAGATTTATCTCCCTTCCTATAACGAAAACAAGATTGTGGCCCTCAAGGTTGCCAACGGTGCACGCACTGCAGTTGAACAGTACGCAGCCGGAACAAACAGCCCTAACGGAATCAAGGACCTTACCGTATATCCCGGCGGAAAGAAACTCTTCCTCTCCAACATCAGTATTGCAAACCTCGTTTCTGCAACCGGAAACAAGTCTGCTCAGGGATGGGACGAATACGTCCTTGACAAGGCTTCAGCAAAGGGTGTCGGCACTTATGGCTACAACTTCTTCGAATTTGACGGCAAGAAGTACATGGCCTATGCCCGCGCAACTGAACAATCTGCTCAGATCGAGGTCATTGAAGACCAGGGCACCGAAGACAACTTTGTTGCTTCCATCGATGCTCAGGCAGGTCTCCTCTCTGCCCCTATCCAGACAGAAGGATTCGCAAGCGGCAACACTGCAGACTGCTGCGTCCGTGAAATCGACGGCGTTGTTTACATTGCCGCCCTCTCTCGCGACGGAGGTCTTGCTCTTTACAAGCTCATCAAGAAGTAATCCATATCTTCTTTCACTCAGCGGTCCGGTGTTGCCGGACCGCTTTTTTTGTGCATATTGTGTTTTTTTGCTACATTTGAGAAAAGCTTTTAACCATGCGCAGATTCCTTTCAATACTCCTTTGTGCAGCCGTTTTCCAAGGTTCGATGGCGGCACAGTCCTTCGTTCAGCTCGGCCGTTACCGGAATGATAATGAACAGTTGGCAAAGCCGGCAAAAAAATCGGCCAGAACGGTGTTCATGGGCGATTCCATCACAGATTTCTGGCCCAAGCGCTATCCGGAATTCTTCACGGATGAAAGCAGGATAGGAAGAGGCATAAGCGGCGAAGTCACCGCCCAGATGCTGCTCCGCTTCCGCAGCGACGTCATCGACCTTGGTGCCACCAGGGTGGTAATCCTTGCAGGAACTAATGACATCGCCCTCAACCAGGGAGATTACAACGAGGACTTCACCTTCGGGAACATAGTGAGCATGGTGGAGCTTGCAAAGGCTCACAAAATCAAGCCGGTGATCTGTTCCGTGCTCCCCGCAAAGAAATTTGGCTGGCGTCCTGAAGTTACAGATGCACCCGCAAAGATTGCCTCGCTCAACAAGCGTCTCAAGGAATACGCAGCCAAGAAACATATCACATATATCGACTACTTCACTCCCATGGTTGCAGAGGATGGAGAGTCCCTCAGGAATGAATACTCCCCCGACGGAGTCCACCCCAACCATGACGGTTACGCTGTCATGGAATCCGTCTATCTCAAGGCCCTGAAGAAATGAGAAAGGCCGCATTTGCAATCGCCCTCCTGCTTGCCTTTTCCTGCTCAACGCCCGGCGAAAAAGCCGTCAGGGAGTTAGCCGCGCGCATCGTCCCGGAGTATTCCGGCACAATAGAATTCAAGGAAGTATCCGGCGAAAAGGACTTCTATGAAATATCGGCACGGAAGGGCGGAATCCTCATCAAGGGGAACAACGCGAATTCGCTGGCGGCCGGTCTGGGCCGATATCTGGACGAAGCCGGAATAGATGTCTCCTGGTATGCATCGCAGGCCGTGGAATGCCCGGAGGAAATGCCGGTGCCCGAAGAGACAATCGGCACGGAAGCACTTGTGCCGCAGCGGTTTTTCCTGAACTACTGCACCTTCGGCTATTCCATGGTATGGTGGAAGTGGGAGGATTGGGAGCGCCTCATCGACTGGATGGCGCTGCACGGGGTGAACATGCCGCTTGCAATAACAGGACAGGAAGCCGTCTGGCAGAAGGTCTGGAAAAAGTACGGCCTCACCGACGACGAAATCCGAAGCTTCTTCACGGGCCCCGCCCATTTGCCATGGCACCGCATGTGCAACATCGACGGAGTTGACGGTCCCCTGCCGCAAGCCTGGATCGATTCTCAGGCCCGGCTTCAGAAGCAAATCCTTCGCCGGGAAAGACAGCTTGGGATGAAGCCCGTACTCCCTGCTTTTGCAGGGCACGTACCCGGTATCCTTGCAGAGAAGTATCCCGATGCTCAGATAACCCCCGTGTCACTATGGGGTGGCTTTTCAGAGAAGAACCGCTGCTATTTCCTGAGCCCTTCTGACAGCCTCTACCCCCTCATCCAGAAGGATTTCCTCCATGAACAGACTAAGCTGTTCGGCACAGACCATATTTACGGATTCGACCTTTTCAATGAGGTGGACTCCCCCTCCTGGGACCCTGAAACGCTGGCAGGAATTGCCCGTAACGCCTACGGAAGCGTTGCCGCAGTAGACCCCGATGCCCAGTGGCTCCAGATGGGATGGATGTTCCATTACGACCGTAAACACTGGACTCCGGAAAACGTAAAAGCATATCTGCAGGCCGTTCCGGAGGGGAAAGTAACCATCCTTGACTACTATACGGAGCACACCCCGGTATGGAAAAATACTGACAGTTTCTACGGCCAGCCGTACATATTCTGCTACCTTGGAAACTTCGGCGGAAATACCCGCCTTTCCGGGCCTTTCCACAGGGAGAGCGAACGCATTACGGACGCATTGGAAAACGGCGGTGCTTCAGGAATAGGATGCACGCTGGAGGGTTTCGGACTCAACCGCTGGTTCTATGAATATACGCTTTCACGCGCATGGAATACCGGTATTTCAGATGACGAGTGGCTTTCCGGCCTTGACCGCCGCCATCACAGCCCGGACGGCTTCTGGAAGTCCATGGCCGACAGCGTCTACCTCCGAGGAGCAGCCTCCGAGGGCGTTCTCATGAGCGACCGTCCAACCACCGAAGGCTTCCATAGCTGGAGGGTTGCACATCAGCCGCCTTATGATCCGGCAGTACTGGAAAGGGCATTTCAGCGCCTCCTGGAACACGGTGGGAACAGCGTAATCTGGCGTGCCGATGTTGCCCAGATCGGCTCCCAGGTTCTTGGGAACCGCTTCCCTGCCCTGAGGGAGAAGTTTGTCGCCGCATGCCGGGCAGGACGTATGGAAGAGGCGCGAGCCATCGGCAATGAAATGCTTGATCTCATGGACCGTGCCGATGCCCTCTGCGCCACCCATCCGGAGCTGCGCCTTGACCGCTGGCTAGAGGCGGCAGAATCGTTCGGCACAACTGAAGATGAGAAGCATTATTATCGCCACAACGCCTGGCACCTCCTCACCACATGGGGAGACTCCGAACGCCTGAACGACTATGCGAACCGCCTCTGGAGCGGCCTCTTGAGCCATTATTACAAGCCCCGCTGGTGCATGTTCATAGATAGGATGCTTGCCGGGACTTACGACAAGGAATCCTTTGACAGGGACTGCTGGGAGCTGGAGAAAAGCATCGTTGCCAGTTCGTCGAGGGTCACTCCTGCCGGAATAACCCTCATCTCCTACAATGTAGGGGCCTTCGGAAAGTACAAGGACAGCCTCCAGGAAGTGGCGCAGTTCATCCGCGAGGAAGGCGCCTCATACGTAGCGCTCCAGGAGCTGGACAGCTGCAACCGCCGCCACAACGTCTTCCAGCTGTCACTTTTTGCCGATGCCCTTGGATACGACGGCCACTTTGCCCGCGCATTTCCATTTGCCGACGGCGCATACGGCAACGGTACCATCTCTGCCAAACCAGTCCTGAAAAGCTATTCCGTCCCGCTTCCGAAACTCGAAGGCTCCGAACCCAGGAGCATTGCCGTCATTGAAACGGAAGAAATGGTGTTTGCATCCACACACCTTGATTTCAAGGCGTCCTCAAAAGAGCAGGCAGTGGTCCTGAACGACTGGTTCGCCTCACATTTTTCCGGATATGCGAAGCCCGTCATCCTGTGCGGAGACATGAACTCCCGTCCCGAAAGCGACACCATAAAGGAACTTGAAAAGTGCTGGACAAGGCTCTCCGGAACCGGTTTCACTTATTCTGTAGAAGATCCTCACGGCTGCATAGACTACATCTTCCACCTCAACGGTTCCGCGCCCGTGACGGTTGTTTCTGCCGATGTCATAACCTCCGGCGTTTCGGAGCTTTCAGACCATCTTCCGGTCAAAGTCACACTGACACTCTGAAGCACAAAAAAACCGGTCCTTGCTCAGGGCCGGTTTTTATGTGTGGTTGGATACTACCAACGGTCTTCGTCGGAGACGGAGAGTTTCTTGCGGGCGTGACGACGACGTGCGCTCAGTACGCGGCGGCCATTGGCGGAAGCCATGCGTGCGCGGAAGCCGTGCTTGTTCACGCGCTTGCGCTGGGAGGGTTGGAATGTTCTTTTCATATCTCTAGTTTTTTATATTTTTCGCATAAGGGACTGCAAAGGTAGTAAAAACCTTCCAAAACACAAAATTATTTTTCGATATGAATGACAAGTTTTCCGGTATAGTAGTCATCGTGAAGCCACGAATCCACAGGCCATGTGTGCACAGAGCCTTTCTTGAGGTGGTGCCTGGACATCACTGAGTATATTTCCTCATTCACGTCTCCACCCTTGAGATAAAGGATTCCCCGTGAGAACTTGCCCTTTACCCAGGGATAGAAATCCGTAAGAGAGGCCACGGCACGGGAGACCACCCAGTCAAAGGTTTCGGGGAGGCTTTCGGCACGGGCGTTCACAACCCGTACATTCTCAAGGCCGAGGGCTCGGGAGACCGCATCGGCAACGATGGTTTTCTTGCCCACGGAGTCGCAGAGTGTAAATTTTGCACCCGGGTACAGAATGGCAAGGGGAATGCCCGGAAAACCGCCGCCAGTGCCGAGGTCCAGGACCGAGCAGCCGTCAAGCGACTCTTCTCCAAGGTATTTTGCTATTGCAAGGGAATGTAGGACGTGATGGCTGTAAATGCCGTCGATGTCCTTTCTGGATATCACGTTTATCTGTGCATTCCACTCACGGTAGAGACTGTCGAGGGCCTCGAACCTGCGCGCCTGCTCTTCAGTGAGTTCAAAAGACTCCCTTACAAATGATATGAACTGTTCGAAACTCATTCCACTTCCCCCCTTAACATCATTTCCGAAAGGTGCTGCTTGCCGCGGCGTATGCGCGTCCGCACAGTGTTGAGTTCCAGGTCAAGTTCCCTGGCTATCTCCTCGTACTCCAGTTCGTCTATCATGTACTTTATCATTACATCCTTGTATAGTGACGGCAGTTCGTCGATATACTGCATAAGACGGGCATGGACCTCGTCCTTGATTACGTCTTCCTCCGGGGTGGTTTCGGTTATTTCACCGTCGCCGTCGGGCCCTTCGGAAGCCTTCTGCAGTATGCCTTCCTTCTTCTGGTCCTCGCGCTTGATACTGCTCAGATGGTCAAGAGCCGTGTGTGTCGCTATGGTAAGGAGCCACGGGCGGAATTCCCTTGCGGTGTCAAAAGTCTTAAGAGCCAAAAACGCTTTCTGGAAACTCTCCATCACCACGTCGTCGACGTCGGCCTTCCACTTGAAATACCCGCTCACGCGGCCGCGGACGGCCTTTTCATAGATTTGGTAGATCTCCCTGTAGGCTGTCTGGCTGCCGGCGATGGCGGCCTGGATTATTTCGGCTTCTCTTGGTTCCATAATTAGATTTCTCGACTTCGCTCGAAATGACAGAAGAACTTCGTTCAATAATCAATGGGCTTCCAGCCAGTTTTTTCCGGAGGAGCATTCCACGGTGAGGGGGATGCTCAGCTCGATGACATGTTCCATGACTTCCACGACGATGGCCCTGAGGCGTTCTACCTCTGAGGGGAGGGCATCGAAGACCAGTTCGTCGTGAATCTGAAGGACCATCTTTGAACGGAGGCCTTCCTCATCAAGGCGCTTCTGTACCCGTATCATGGCAAGTTTGATGATATCGGCCGATGTTCCCTGAATGGGAGCATTGACCGCATTCCTTTCTGCCAGGGCGCGTACGTTGCCGTTGCGGGAATTGATATCCGGAAGATACCGGCGCCTTCCGAACAGCGTCTCCACATACCCGTTCTTTCTTGCGAATTCCACATTCCTGCCGATGAAATCCTTAATCGCAGGGAAGCTCTCGAAGTACCCGTCAATAAGGGCCTTGGCCTCTTTCCTGCCCATTCCAAGCCGCTGCGCAAGGCCGAATGAGGAAATGCCGTACATTATTCCGAAGTTTGCAGTCTTAGCCTGTCCCCTCTGTTCCCTTGTGACCTCCTCCACCGGGATTCCGAATATCTTCGCAGCCGTTGCCGCATGCACGTCCTCTCCGCTTCTGAAGGCCGATGTCAGATGCGCATCTCCGCTCAGATGGGCCATGATACGGAGCTCTATCTGCGAGTAGTCTGCCGACACTATGACTCCCTCCGGGGTGCCCGGGATGAAAGCCTTGCGGATTTCCTTGCCGCGCTCTGTGCGGATGGGGATGTTCTGGAGGTTAGGATTGGAGCTTGACAGCCTTCCGGTTGCCGTGAGTGCCTGGTTGAAGGTGGTATGTACACGGCCATCTACGCTTGAAACGTAGGTGGGGAATGGTTCAATATATGTGGACAGGAGCTTTTTCACGGCCCTGAATTCCAATATTTCGTTCACTATGGGATGACGGTCTGCTATTTCAAGGAGAGTCGCTTCGTCGGTAGAATACTGGCCGCGGGCACTCTTCTTCGCCTTGGGGTCCAGTTTGAGTTTGTCAAACAGAAGGTCTCCAACCTGCTTTGGAGAAGATATATTCAGCGAAGGCTCACCGGCCATTTCACGTATACGGGCTTCGCGCTCTACGAGCTCCTTCGAAAGGCCCTGCGCAAAAGTCCTTATCTGACCGATGTCCACCTTGACGCCGTCCCTTTCCATCCTTGCAAGCACCTTGGCAAGAGGCTCTTCCATGCTGAAATAGAACTCCGGAAGGTCTTCCAGAAGCTTGTCTCCAAGGAGTACCATGGCAGCTGCTTCCTTAAGGCGGGATGGTTCTGCATCCTCTTCCAAATCATCGAACAGGGATCCGGTAGATGCCGATTCCTGCGCGTCCTCAAGGTCTATCCCGAGCAGCGTCTTCGCAAGCAGGACCGGATCGTGGGTGCGCTCCGGATCCTTTACATAATGCATGAGCTGGACATCAAGCCATCGGCCTTTGAGGTCTATTCCGGCATGGGCAAGGAGGTTCGCCTGCTTTTTGAGGTCTGCTCCGTATTTGTCTATGTCCTCGTTTTCGAGCAGGGACTTTGCCTGGGCAGGTGATGCCACGGCGGCACTCCTTCCGTCGGAGAGGATAAGTTTGTCAATATCGGCAAATATGCCTTCACCACGGGCGACGGTTACGATGCCAAGCTTTTTGACGGACTTGAATGCGCTCAAGGGAACTTCTTCGATGGTACCTTGCCACCTGTTACACATTTTCGGGTCTTTTTGTGCATCGAGTGGCTCCTGTGAGCCACCTGCTACACAAAAACCGTCCGAATCGTGTAACTGCTGGCTTATCCTGATGAACTTTTTCAGGGAGCCGAACTCATACCGGTCAAACAGCTGTTTGATAACGGGCTTGAACTCCCCTGTATAGCGCATGTCATCTACCGTAACGGGCAGCGACATGTCTGTCTTTATTGTTACGAGAGCCTTGGAGAGGGCCATGTGGGGTTCTGACTCGCGGAACATGGCCTGCTGCTTTTCAGTGAGCTCTGAAATATGCGCATATATGTTCTCCAGGGTGCCGTATTTTGCAATGAGCTTTGCTGCGCCCACTTCGCCCACGCCCTTGACGCCGGGCACGTTGTCTGCGGTGTCTCCGCAGATTGCCAGCATGTCAATTACCTGGGACGGGCTGCTGATGCCCCACTTTTCGCACAGTTCCCTGGAAGTAACCAGCTCTGATTCGGAGCCGCCCTTCCCGGGCTTGAGCTGGTACACGTGGTCACGGATGAGCTGGCCGTAATCCTTGTCTGGAGTCACCATGTACACATCCATCTCCGGAGACCCAAACTGCGCCGCAATGGAGCCAAGGACGTCGTCGGCCTCGAAACCGCGGATTGTAAGGACGGGGATATTCATGGCCTGAACCAGCTCGGTTAGCGGTTCCAGCGCATCGACGACAAGCTGCGGAGTCGGCGGACGCGTACCCTTGTACTCGGGATACATCTCGTTCCTGAAAGTTCCCCCCGGAGGGTCGAAAGCCACCACCACATGCGTGGGATTCTCCCTCTGGAACATTTCCAGAAGGTATTTGGTAAACCCATAGAGGATGGACATGTCCTCCCCCTTGGAGTTTATCATCGGCCTTCGGAGGAAGGCGTAGTACATCTTGAACACCAGGGCGTGTCCGTCAATCAGCAGCAGTTTTCCCATGACTTGCAGCTATTTCTTGATAGGATACAGCCTGAGAAGCAGGAGGATGAGGCCGGCGATGACGGCCGGGAAGCTGGAGAATATCATCCAGATCATGCGGCAAACGGAGGCTTCGTTGGTGATGGTGACTATGGTCTCGCCGGTGGCGGGATCAGTACCGGAGATGAAGCCGGCAAAGCCAAGGAAAAGGGCCACCAGGGCGCCTGAAATGGCCGAGCCGAACTTCTGCGCCATGGTACCGGAGGAGAAGATAAGGCCAGTGGAAGAGGTGCCGTTCTTCTCGGTTGCGTAGTCGGCAACATCGGCATACATGGACCAGAGGAGAGGGGAATAAAGGCCGATGCCGATGGAGGCGATTATGACGTCGGCAATCATGACCCAAATCCAGGCGGGATTCATGGGAATGAAGAAGAATGCCACGGATGCAACTGCGCAAATGGTTGCTGCCCATGCGAAGGCCTTGCGCTTGGAGCCCACCCACTTGGTGAATTTTGGGGAAAGGCCGCCGAAGATCATGCAGGTAACTTCACCGAAGGTCATGAACACGGTGTAGTTTATGATGAGGCCGTTCACGGTAACGTCTCCGTGCAGGCAGTATTCAAGGAGATAACCTGCCACGGCATAGCGGAAACCGTTGAAGAAGTTTGTGCATATGCCGATGAGGGTAAGATATATCCAGGGCTTGTTGCGGAAAAGGTCGGCAAAGGGCTTGAAGGAGAATTTCTCTGCACGGACGGGCTTGAGGCGTTCCTTTGTGAGGAGGCCGCAGGCAAGGGTACCAAGGGCTGCCACTCCGCCAAGGACGGCACCGAGCACGGCGTACTGATGTTGGGGCGTTCCGCCTACGAGTTTCTGCAGATAAGGGAAGGACAGAAGGGTTACGAAGCCCATTGCATAGGCGCCCACCATGCGGTAAGAAGAGAATTCGTTCTTCTCGTTGTCATCGTCTGTCATGACGCCAAGGAGTGAACCGTAAGGCACATTGACAGCCGTATAGACAACCATCATGAGAAGGTACATGGAATATGCCCAGATGCGCTTTCCTGTGGGGCCGAAGTCAGGAGTGAACAATAGCAATGCGAATATGAGACCCAGCGGGATAGCGCCGAATATGAGCCACGGCCTGTATGTGCCCCATTTAGACTGCGTACGGTCTGCGATGGCACCCATCATGGGGTCTGTAATTACATCGAACAGACGGGCGATAAGCATGAGCGTGGCAGTGTCGGCAACGGTGAGTCCGAATACGTTTGTGAAGAACAGAGGGAAAGCGATGGACATAACCTTCCAGGTGATTCCGCCGGCGGCGGCGTCGCCAAGGGCATATCCTATTTTCTCAGAGAATTTAGCAGCCATAGCTATCAATAGTGTTAATTCACAAATTTAAGCATTTTTTCATAAATCGGATAAAAAGAGTATTTTTGTATAAAATAGGATTATTATGTCAAGAAAGCACAGAGGAAGAGGCGGATCCAGGGAGAAACTCCGCGGAAGAAAGAAGCCGGCACAGGAATATGTAGGCAAAGCCATAATGTCCCGCGAGGGCTCTGTATTCGTAAAGGTGGACGGCCAGGAAGAAGACATATATGTCAAGGCGTCCAAGACCCGCGGTGCCCTTCACGGTGACACCGTGAAGGTTGTAGTCACACAGGAGAGAACCGGCAATGCAAAACGCCGCAGCGGAGAAATCGTCGCCGTCCTCGAGCGCAGCGACCGCCCCTTCGTAGGAATCCTCCATATCGTAGGGAAGCAGGCCTGGGTGCTAATGAGTTCCAAGACCATGCCCTATGACATAGAGGTCCCTGTTCCGGAAGGAGGTCAGAAGGGCATGAAAGTGGCCGCAGTGGTAGACGGCTGGGAGAGAGGAGAACACGCCCCCCACGGTCACGTGGTGGATGTCCTTGGCTTCCCGGGAGAAAACGAGACTGAAATGCACGCCATCCTGGCAGAGTTCGGTCTCCCCTACCGCTTCACCAAGGAGGTTGAAAATGCCGCAGACAAGATTCCGGACAAGATATCGGCCAGCGACAGAAAGGGCCGCCGGGACTTCAGGGACGTCCTCACTTTCACCATCGACCCCACAGACGCCAAGGACTACGACGACGCCCTCAGTTTCCGCAAGATGGATAACGGCAATTATGAGGTGGGTGTCCACATTGCCGACGTCACATATTACGTCAAGCCGGGCACTGCCGTGGACAAGGAAGCGCAGGAAAGGGGAACATCGGTATATCTGGTAGACAGGACGGTGCCGATGCTCCCGGAAAAGCTTTCCAACAAACTCTGCTCCCTGAGACCGGGCGAAGAGAAGCTCACCTTCTCGGCCGTTTTTGAAATCACCCCTCAGGCAAAAGTGATCAATCCCTGGTTCGGCAGGACCAACATCATATCGGACTACCGCTTTGACTACGAGCTGGCCCAGTCCATCATTGATGCCGGTCCCGCAGCTATGGAGACCGATTTTGGCGAAGGCAGCGAGTGCGGCATCGTCCCCGCACCGGTCAAGGAGGCTGTGCTCACGCTGAACGCCATCGCCCTCAAACTGCGCGACAGGCGCTTCAAGGCCGGAGCTGTCAACTTCGACCGCCCGGAAATGAAGGTCGACGTTGACGAAAAAGGAAAGCCTGTGGGCGTGCACCAGAAGTTCTCCAAAGAGGCCAACTGGCTAATCGAGGAGTTCATGCTACTGGCAAACCGCAACGTTGCTGAATATGTGGCCACGGGCGGCAAGATGGGCGGGAAAGCCCTTTCCAAGGCCAAGACCTTTGTCTACCGCGTGCACGACGAGCCGAACATGGAAAAACTCTCAGGCCTGAGGGAATTCGCAGGCCACTTCGGCCACAAGATGGCTCCCCTCGAGGACGGCATCGCCAAAAGCCTCAACGCCCTGATGAAAGATGCCGCCGGCACCCCTGAAATCCAGGCAATCCAGCTTCTTGCCCTCCGCGCCATGGCAAAGGCCTGCTACAGCACGGACAACATCGGCCACTACGGCCTTGCCTTCCGCTTCTATACCCATTTCACCTCCCCTATCCGCCGCTACCCCGACATGATGGTCCACCGCCTGCTTTCCCTTTACCTGGAAGGGGCCGATTCTCAGGACTACGGCTACTACTCCGAGCAGTGCAAGCATGCCTCCGAAAGGGAGGTTGTAGCAGCGGAGGCGGAACGCGAAAGCACCAAGTACAAGCTGGTGGAATTCATGCAGGACAAGATTGGACAGGAATTCGACGGCCATGTGTCCGGCATTACGGAATGGGGCATCTACGTGGAAATCGAGCCCACCAAGATTGAGGGCATGATTCCTTACAGGACCATCCGCTCCGATTTCTATGACTACGACCAGGACCACTACCTTGCCCGCGGACGCCGCAGCCGCAGGGTAATCCGCCTGGGAGATCCCCTGCGCATCCGCGTCAAGGGCACCTCTCTTGAACAGAAACTGCTTGACTACGAACTGGTAGAGAATGATTAGCCTCCTCATAGCCCTTCTGCCCTTCTGGCAGGATGTACAGACAACCGGCGTGAACGCACAGACGCAGCGCACGGAGATTGTCTGGCATGCCTCACGGGCCGATGCTCTTTCAAAGGGCTTCCGGGAAAGCGAAAACTACCTTAGTCTGAGCGGTGAATGGGATTTCAAGTATTTCGAGGACTGGCACAGGATGTCCGTTCCCGCCGACTGGGACAGAATTCAGGTTCCGGGAAACTGGGAGGTACAGGGCTGGGGAACACCCATTTACGTGAATATTCCCTATGACTTTGCTCCGGAAGGAGCCAACCCTCCCGAACTTCCTTCCTCTTTCCCGGCAGCGCTCTACCACAGGACTTTCACGGCGCCGTGGCGCGGCCGTGAGGTTTTTCTGAATCTCTGCGGAATAAAGAGTGGTACATTTGTATACGTAAACGGGAAGGAGATTGGCTACTGCGAAGACTCCAAGGACCTTGCCCGCTTCAACATAACCGGAGCCCTCAAGGAAGGAGTAAACGACCTCCTCCTAAAGGTTTTCCGCTACTCCACGGGCTCATATCTCGAGTGCCAGGATTTCTGGCGGATCTCAGGAATTGAACGCGACGTATACCTCTCGAGCGAAGCCGCAGACACAGGCTTTGACTTTGGCGTAGTTTCCACTTTGGACGAAGACCTCCAAAACGGCATATTCAAACTGAGGATGCGCTCACAGAAACCAGTAAAGGTTTTTTATGAGCTTTTGGACAAAGACGGGACTGCCGTTGCCGACGCCGTTTACGAATTCTTAGGAGAGCTTGTCACCGTGCCGGACATCATTCCCGGAGTACGGCGCTGGAGCGCAGAAACTCCTGAGCTGTACACCTTGCTTTTAAAGGTGAACGGAGAGTACACCACTTTCAAAGTGGGCTTCCGCCGCATTGAAATAGCCCCTGTCCAGGGCGCAAAATGCCTGCTCGTCAACGGACAGCCGGTAAAGTTCAAGGGCGTCAACTACCATGAGCACAATCCCTACACCGGCCATTATCTCAGCAGGCAGAACCTGCTGGAAGACCTGCTCTTGATGAAAAAGGCCAACATCAATGCCATAAGGACCTGCCATTATCCTCAGCCCCGCGAGTTCTACGAGCTCTGCGACAGCCTTGGTTTCTACGTCTATGACGAAGCCAACATCGAATCCCACGGCATGGGCTACAGCCCGGAAAGAACCCTTGCCGCCAAGCCGGAATGGTATGCAAAGCACATCGACCGCATCCTCAACATGTATTACCGCACGGCAAATTACCCCTGCGTAACCATTCTTTCCCTCGGCAATGAAGCCGGCAACGGTATCAATTTCCAGAACGCATACAAGGAACTCAAGGCCCTGGAGAAAGACGGCATGGGAAGGCCCGTGTGCTACGAAAGGGCAGAGTTTTCCTGGAACACTGACATGATAGTGCCCCAGTACCCGGGTGCCGACTGGTTCAGGCAGATGGGAGAGCACTACTTTGACCGTCCCGTATGCCCTTCAGAATATGCCCATGCAATGGGAAACTCCACCGGCTCGCTGGATCTCCAATGGGATGCATTTTACTCCTACGTACAGCTCCAGGGCGGTTTTATATGGGACTGGGTAGACCAGGGTCTCTATGACAAGGAAAACGTATGGAACTACGGCGGAGATTACGGGAAAGACACTCCTTCAGACGCCAACTTTCTCTGCAACGGCATAGTGAATCCGGACCGCGAACCCCACCCCGGCTTCTGGGAGGTCAAACACGTCTACCAGGACATCACGGTAAGGAAGACGGATGACGGCTTTGAAGCCTTCAACCGCAACTACTTCAAGAGCCTTGAAGGCACGGGCATCCGCTGGTGGGTAGAAAGGAACGGAAAACGCATCAAGAGGGGTAAGGCCAAGCTTTCCGCCGCCCCCCAGACTGCAGAACCCCTGAAAGTGCGCCTTCCCCGCATGAAAAAGCCCGGCGAATACCGCATCTTCTTCGAATCCTTCGATCTGAAGAACAAGGCCGACATCATCGCTGCCGATGAAATCCTTCTCGGCGTCGTTCCCTGCAAGAAATCGGCATCTAAAGCCTCTTCCTTGTCATTTCGAGCGAAGTCGAGAAATCTCACCGTCACCGACGGCGACACCCGCATAGTAATGCGCGGCAAAAAGACCGAACTGGTCTTCGACAAGGTCACAGGGAACATCCTCAGCTACAAATACAAGGGCAAAGACGTCGTGAATGCCGACTTCGGCATCCGCCCCAACTTCTGGCGTGCCCCCAACGACAACGACTACGGCGCCGGACTCCCCTTCCTCCTCAAGGACTGGGCCGATGCCGTGAAGAGCGTAACTACCAAGGCTGAAAACGGCTCCATCACAGCTCTTTACCAGCTCCCCGACAATGCCAGCCTCAAGGTGGTCTACACTCTGAATGAAAACGGCACCCTGAATGTAGAAAGCCGGTTCACAGGCGGCGGCAAGGGACAGATACTCCCCCGCCTCGGCTTCCGCTTCCACACTCCTGCCGATGAATTCTCCTACTTCGGCCGAGGCCCTGTAGAGAACTACTGGGACCGCAACTCCTGCACCTTCAAGCGCATCTGGAAGTCCAGCGCAAGCGAGGAATTCTACCCGTATGTGCGTCCCCAGGAGACCGGCCACCACACCGAAACCTCATGGCTGAAAATCGGCAAGCTCACTGTCTCTTCCTGTCATTCCGGCCGAAGTGGAGGAATCTCCTCCTTCGAGTTCTCCGCCCTGCGCCAGACCGTAGAAGACCTGGACTGCGAACGCTCGGACGCACCCTACCAGTGGCAGAATTTCCGCCCGGACGAGAACCATGACACTGCATGGGCATCGAGGCGCCTTCGTAAACAGACACACCTCGGAGACGTTCCCACAAGGGACTTCACCGAAGTGTGCATAGACTATAAGATGACCGGTATCGGCGGCTACGACAGCTGGTGGTCCGTCCCCGAGCCTTCCCGCTCCCTCTTCACCAACCAGTCCTACAGCTGGGCGTTTACCTTGACGCCTTAGGGTTTCCCCGTCCCTGGGTAAGCATCCGACGAAGTGCGTGTAAGTGACACGTGGTTATATGCAAATAGCAGCAACTTTTCCGAAGTTACGGTAAGTTGCTGCTACTTTCGCTTAGTTGCGTGCTACTCGCCGCAAGTCGCTGCGACTTTCTGCCAGTTGCATGGGAGTAACGCTCCAACGTCCCCTGTATAGCTTGGGATGCGTACCAGGATGTCTTCCAACCATTCACGCGGCTCAATGCCAGCGGCCTTACAAGAGGAGAACAGGGAGTAGACAATGGCTGCACGCACGGCTGCTTCATGATTGCCAGCGAACAGATAGTTCTTTCTTCCCAGAGCCAAGGGACGGATGGCATTCTCAATACCGTTGTTATCGATGTGATAACGTCCATCCAATACGTAACGGCTTAGCCTGGGAAGGAGAGAGAAGGTATAAGTTAGCGCCTTGCCCATTCTGGTTTTGGTTTTGAACAGTCCTCCTACCGAGTCCATCCATTTCTCGAACTCGCAGATGATAGGATAAGACTCTTCCTGGCGGCGTTTCCGGATGGCTTCAGCATCCAACCCAGCCTCTCGCATTTCTTCCTCTATCTTGTATAGCTTTCCAATATAGACGATAGCCTCGCTTGCGTACTTCTTATTCTCTTCAAGGGCTTCCACGAACTTTCGCCTGGCATGTGCCCAGCAGCCAATCATCCGCTTACCGGGCGTATTTTCAAACGCAGTGTATACTTCATATCCGTCTGTCTGCACGGCGCCGCGATAAGCCCCGATGAGTTTACGCGCAGTATCACCGCCGCGGGATCCATTGTCGTAATGGAAGTACACGCTGCCACCCAGTGCATCACGTACGGCCCACATATAACCTTTCACTGCACGGTGCTTCTCGTTGTCTATGACAGGCAACGTACTCTCATCCACTTGTATGTAGTCCTTTGACATGATTTCCACCCGAAGCCGTTCATACAGTGGCCGTAGTTTTTCGCATACCGCCGCGAACCAGTCATTGATGGTGGCATCGTTGAGGAGGACGCCCAACTCTTTGTACTTCTGGATTTGCCGGTAGAACGGCAAGTGGTAGATGTACTTGTTTATCAGGATATCAGCCAGCAGAGAGGCATCGGCCATGCTCTTGGGACGTATTGTTTCCGGAAGTGGAGCAATCAGGAAAGCCTGCCTGTCGGGATCTTCAATCTGGAGATTGGATTTGAGGACGAACTTGTGACGGATTATCCGTTTCTTGAACATCACGGCCGGACGGATTCCCAAGGTCTCGGTTACTTCAACACCAATCTCCACATAGTCAGGATTGTTTTTTACGCCCGCCGGATAAAGGTGCTCCTCTTCTACAGGAAGACTATTGGAAAGAAGGGGCTTGCGAACCTCACGTCTGTGGGCCTTGACTTCAATGGCCTTGGCATTCTCCTCCTCCATCTTCTTAACCTCTGCATCCAGTTTGGCCTGTTCTTCTTCTGAAAGTACCGTGTCAAACAGCGTCGGCTCAAGAACATTGGGATCAAGAGGGAGATGCTTTTCGCTCATGGATGCGAAGAACTTCTTCCGGAACCAGGCCATCTGGGCGCGCAGGTCATCTATGACGGCCTGCATCTCATCCTTCTCCGCACGGAGTTTCTCCACAACCTTGTTAAGACGGACCAGTTCCTCTTCTTGAGCACGTAGGGCTTCGCTCTCCTTGGAAAGACGCTCTTTCTCTGCCAGGAGGGTTTCATTCTTGGCAGAAAGGCAGGCAAGCTCTTCGCGGAGGCGCTGTATTTCGAGGCTCTGATCTGGCATCTTTTTCTCTTGTTTCCGGATACAAAGATATGGCCTCTCGGGCACTTCTGCAAGGGTTTTCGCTATTGCATATGTCGATTATTTTACTTATCTAAAATAAAGATTTACAGACTCTTAGCCATCATCTTCATCCGCCTTACATAGGGACTGTCAAGTGCTGATTTTACCATCCCGATGACGTTTTCATAGGCAAGATTGGTGGAGATCACGTCTTCGCTTCCGGCGGAAGGGATTCTCATCCTGCCCATATCCAGCCGGATGGAATAGAGCACAAGCCCTCCTTCTTCCTGACGGAGCAACTTCATCATGTTACGGCTGGCATTGGCAAAGATAAACACATCCCCGCTGCGCAGCCGCTCGCACATGGCATTCGTTACGATACCACTGAGCCCGTTGAAGCTCTTACGCATATCAACGGGCTTGTTATACAGCCAGTACCGGCAGGTGTTATCCAGACTAAACATTGCTCGCAGCTATTAGCTCACGCAGGTGGGCGGCTGTCATGCATCCCTGGATACGCATAGCGGAGCCACTTGCCGTATGCAACTCAACGGTCAGAAAACTCTGCTCCTGTGGCTGTTGTTCTCCGGATTTCGAACGGGCCTTTCCAGAAGTACGTGCAGGGGGCATCATGGGTGACATGAAGGTTCCAGTTGATGGCAACTGCAAGAATGCTCCCGTTTCCGGCCCCTGGCAATTATCGTCTTCATCACGGTACTTCTTCTTCCAACGATAGTACTGGTCTCGACGGATATTCAACTCCTTTAAGCCTTGTTGCTGAGTGATATTGTGCTCCGCACAATAGGTATCCACCTCTAGAATCTGTTCTCTTGTAAGCATATCTCTTGAACTTTTTGCAAATGTAGCCAGGATCCCTCCCGGCTACAATATGCAGTTCTTCGGATGCTTACGTCCCTGGAATTGCGTAAGCCTCCGAGGAAGTACGTGTAAGTAACATGTTATTACATGCGAGTAGCAGCGACTTCGCCGTAAGTGACGGTAAGTCGCTGCTATTAACGTTTAGTTGCGTGCTACTCGCTGCGAGTCGTAGTCAGTGGCTGCCAG